>NZ_JBIAKG010000012.1:0-222266 GCF_042872345.1 Micromonospora sp. NPDC005299 | reverse complement strand
CCACCCCCCCCCCCCCCCCCCGCCACCCCCCCCCCCGCCCCCCCCCCCCCCCCCACCCCCCCCACCCCCCCCCCCCCCCCCCCCCCCCCCCCCCCCCCCCCCCCCCGCGGGGGGGGCGCCCCCCCGGGGGGGGGGCCCCCCCCCACGCCAGGGGTCAGGCGGAGGGGTCGCGCAGCGGCTTGCCCTCGGTCATGTCGGCCAGGATCTCGCGCATCTCGCCGTCGCCCAGGCTGTGCCGGTCGTGGTGGGCCTCGACCAGCTCGTAGAGCTTGGTCTGGACCTTGTCGACGTGCGGCACGTCGCTGAGCACCGACTGGCCGCGCTCACCGGCGGACTCGATGGTCAGCGTGCCGCAGCCGAGCATCCGCTCCAGGAACTTCTGGTGCATGGCGTGGTCGTTGATCCGGGTCAGCGGCAGGTCCCGCCGGTTGCGGGAGAACACCCCCTCCTGGAGCAGTACCCGCTCGTTGGTGAAGAGGTAGTGGGTGGTGCGCCAGACCAGGAACGGCCACAGCCCCAGCCAGAACACCAGCACCAGGCCGAGCACGGCGATCACGTAGAGCGCGATGGTGCCGCCGTCGCCCTCGGGCAGCAGGACCCAGCCCGCGACCACCGCCGCGACGGCGAGCACCAGCACCAGGATCGGCCGGATCAGGGCCTTCCAGTGCGGGTGGAGATGCAGCACGACGTGCTCGTCCTCGGTGAGCACGTCTTCGGGGAACGCCACGGGAACCTCCTCGCAGAACAGGACGCGCTGACCGTAACCGGTCGGCGCACGTCCCCGGATCAGCCGGGCGGCGGGTGTTGGGAGGGCCCCCTCCCATACCGGAGGCGTTAACCGGGGCCCCTCCTTTCACCGCAGGTGAAGCACGTCGCCGGCCGCGAGGCGCAGCTCGCCCTCCGGGCCGGCGACCAGCAGCTGCCCGTCCGGGTCCACGCCGGTGGCAGTGCCGCGTACCTCCCGGCCGTCCGGAAGCAGCACCCGGACCTCCCGGCCGACCGTGGCGCAGCCCGCCAGGTAGGCGTCCCGCAGGCCGCTGGCGACCGCGTCGCCCCCGGCGTCCCGCCAGCGCTCGTACCAGTCGGCGAGCGAGCGGAGCAGGGCGCGCAGCAGCGGGTCCCGGTCGGTGGCCGCGGCCCCGGCGAGCTGGAGCGAGGTGGCCGGCAGCCCGGTGGGGTTCTCCGGCAGCTCGTCGGCACGCAGGGTCACATTGAGGCCGATGCCCACCACGATCGCGGGCGGCTGGTCCGACGCCGCACCGGGCACCGCCTCGGCGAGCACGCCGGCGCACTTGGCACCGTCCAGCAGCAAGTCGTTCGGCCACTTGAGCCGGGCGTCCAGCTCGGCCAGCAGGGCCACCGCCTCGACCAGCGCGACGCCGGCCAGCAGCGGCAGCCAGCCGTACCCCTGCGGTGGCACGGGCGACCAGCCGCGCTCCGCGTCGGCCTCACCCGGCCGGAGCAGGACGCTGGTGGCGAGGCCGGCCCGCGGCGGCGACTGCCAGACGCGGCCGCGCCGGCCCCGGCCGGCCGTCTGCCGCTCGGCGACCACCACCAGGCCCTCCGGCTCACCGGCCCGGGCGGCCCCAACCACGTCGGCGTTGGTCGAGCCGGTCTCGGCGCGCAACTCCAGCCGGCGCCAGGGCCCGTTCGGCGCGACCAGCGCGCGCCGCAGCCGGGCCGCGGACAGTGGCGGGCGGTCCAGATCGGTGTACGGCGAGCCGGGCATCCCGCCAGCCTACGGCCCGCACGCCGGCCGGTCGCCGGGAAGCGGTGAGGCGCACTGCACAGCGTCACCCACCTGAACCATCGTTATATTCCCTGGGTGACTACCGAGACCGGGATCAACATCCACACGACCGCCGGCAAGCTGGTGGACCTGGAGCGACGGCTCGACGAGGCGGTGCACGCCGGGTCGGCGCGCGCGGTCGAGAAGCAGCACGCGCGGGGCAAGAAGACCGCTCGGGAGCGGATCGAGATGCTCCTCGACGAGGGTTCCTTCGTCGAGATGGACGAATTCGCGCGGCACCGCTCGACCAACTTCGGGCTGGAGAAGACCCGCCCGTACGGGGACGGCGTGGTGACCGGCTACGGCACGGTGGACGGCCGGCAGGTCTGCGTCTTCGCGCAGGACTTCACCGTCTTCGGCGGTTCCCTCGGCGAGGTCTTCGGCGAGAAGATCGTCAAGCTGATGGACCTGGCCATGAAGATCGGCTGCCCGGTCGTCGGCATCAACGACTCGGGCGGCGCACGCATCCAGGAGGGTGTCGCCTCGCTCGGCCTCTACGGCGAGATCTTCTTCCGCAACGTGCGGGCCAGCGGCGTCATCCCGCAGATCTCGCTGATCATGGGCCCGTGCGCGGGTGGCGCCGTCTACTCCCCGGCGGTCACCGACTTCACCGTGATGGTCGACCAGACCTCGCACATGTTCATCACCGGCCCCGACGTCATCAAGACGGTCACCGGCGAGGACGTGGGCATGGAGGAGCTGGGCGGCGCCCGCACCCACAACGCCCGCAGCGGCAACGCGCACTACCTCGGCACGGACGAGGAGGACGCGATCGAGTACGTCAAGGCGCTGCTGTCGTACCTGCCGTCGAACAACCTGGACGAGCCGGTGGTCTTCTCCGCTGATGTGGATCTCGACATCACGGACGAAGACCGGGAGCTGGACACGCTGATCCCGGACTCGGCCAACCAGCCGTACGACATGCACCGGGTCATCGAGCACGTCCTCGACGACGGCGCGTTCCTGGAGGTCCAGCCCCTCTACGCGCAGAACCTCGTGGTCGGCTTCGGCCGGGTCGAGGGGCGCCCGGTGGGCGTGGTCGCCAACCAGCCCATGCACTTCGCCGGCACCCTGGACATCGCCGCCTCCGAGAAGGCGGCCCGGTTCGTGCGCACCTGCGACGCCTTCAACATCCCGGTGCTGACCTTCGTGGACGTCCCCGGCTTCCTCCCCGGCACCGGGCAGGAGTGGGACGGCATCATCCGCCGCGGCGCGAAACTCATCTACGCGTACGCCGAGGCCACCGTCCCGAAGGTCACCGTCATCACCCGGAAGGCGTACGGCGGGGCGTACGACGTGATGGGCTCCAAGCACCTCGGCGCGGACCTGAACTTCGCCTGGCCGACCGCACAGATCGCGGTGATGGGGGCGCAGGGCGCCGTGAACATCCTCTACCGCTCGGAGCTGGCCAACGCCGAGGACCCGGCCGCCGTCCGCGCCGAGAAGATCGCCGAGTACGAGGACACCCTGGCCAACCCGTACATCGCCGCCGAGCGTGGGTACGTCGACGGGGTGATTCCGCCGCACGAGACGCGGACGCAGGTCGTGCGGGCGCTGCGGGTGCTGCGCACCAAGCGCGAGACCCTGCCGCCGAAGAAGCACGGCAACATCCCGCTGTAGCGGTCCCGCCGAGGCCCCCGCCGGATGTCCGGTGGGGGCCTCGGCGCGTCAGCAGCCGGGATTGGCGGCGACACACATCCGGTGGGCCGCAGTGCGCGCCACGTCGAGCAGTTGCGCCTGGTTCACCGTGCTACCCGGCACGTCAGGCTGCAGGGGCTCCTCCGGCACCAGCACGGTGACCAGGTCGCCGACCCGGACGACCAGCCGCTCCTCGGGGCGGGGTGGGATACCGACCGGTTCGCCGGTCGCCGGGTCCACCTGCACGGACATGCTGTGCCGGAGCAGGATCGCCTGGTCACCAGCGAAGCCACTCGCGGCCACCGCCCAGTGGTGCACCACCGTGGCGGTGACCGTCCCCGCGTCTCCCTGGACCGAGCTCACCTGCTGCCACCCTGCGCAGGCCGCCGCGAGCCGGTCGAGGTCGGCGAAGATTTGACCCGCCGCCGCGGCCTCCACCCGGTAGACGTCCTGGCTGACGACCGGCCTGCGGTACGGGGCGAAGCCGTCCACCTCGACCGTGCCCATCAGCGTCTGCGAACGGGAGTAGAGCGAAGCGGTGTCATCCGCCGGCAGCCCACGCTCCTGCCCGCAGGCACGGAGGATGTCGTCCACCCGTACCCGCTCACCGAGGCCCGTGTCGCCGAGCCGCTCATCACTCTTCGCCGGCACATCGGCCGGGGTCAGCATCGCCTCCACTGGGATCTCCGCGCGTCCGCCGGCGGTGGCGGCGGGCGGTGGCCCGGGGGTCCCGGCCCGCCCCACGACGACGGCGGAGACCGAGGCGACCACCAGCACCGCCGCCGCGGCCGCGGCCGCCGTACGCAGGCTGCGGCGCCGGGCCGCGGCCCGGATCTCGGCCGGCTCCGGCCAGCGGACCTCCCGCAGGTCCCGGTGCAACAGTTCGACGAAAGTCACATCGTCACGCATCTGCGGCCTCCTCCTCCAGATCCACGACGGCAAGCAGCCCGGCGAGCGCGGCCCGCCCCCGGGAAAGCCGGGCCTTGACGGTGCCCACCGGCACCTCGGTCTCCCGGGCCACCTCGGCCACCGGCATCCCGAGCAGGTAGTACAGCGCGATGGCGGTGCGCTGGGCCTCCGGCAGCCGGCGCAGCGCGGCCACCACCTCCAGCGTCTCGGTGCTCGGCGCGGGGACGCTCTCCGGTGCCCCGTGCCGCAGGTGGGCCTGGGCCCGGCTGCGCAGGCTGCGCCAGCGGCTCACCGCGATCCGGCTGGCCACCACCCGCACCCACGCCTCCGGGTCGTCGTACCCGTGCACCGTCGACCAGCGCTGCCAGGCCCGGATGTACGCCTCCTGCACGGCGTCCTGCGCCTCGGCCAGGTTGCCGGTGAGCACGTAGACGAAGCCCAGCAGTCGTTGTCGGCTGCCCCGGTAGAACTCGTCGAATCCGTCGCTGTCGGGCACCTGCCACCTCCCCGTGTTCGCAGGGGACACGCGTGGCGCGCAGCGTCCGGTTGCCCGGTCAGCCGACCATTTTCTCCAGTTCGGCGAGGGGGAAGCCGCCGGCCGGGATGCGCTCACGGACCGCCCGACGGACGGCGGCCTGGACCGCCTCGTTGGCCGGGGTGGGCACCCCGTGCAGCCGGCCGAGCAGCACGACCTCGCCGTTCAGGTGGTCCGCCTCGGCGGAGCCGGCGCCCCGGGCCAGGCTCTGCCAGGTGGAGCCCCCGGCTCGCTCCTCGCCGTCGACCGGCCGGTGCCGTACCAGCTCGCCCCGCTCGGCGGCCTCCTCCTCGCGGGTCGTGTGCGGGATGCCGGCGGCGGCCAGCGCCTCCTCCCCCTCGGCGCGGACCCGGGCGGCCAGCGGCTCGGGCACGTCCGGGCCGAGCAGCGCCTGGAGGCCGTTGCCGAGATTGCCGAGGAGCTTGCCGTACTTCCAGCGCATCACGTCGTCGCGGACGGGGGAGACGAACCCGGCGGCGGTCAGGTCGGCGGCGACCGCGCGACTGGTGTCGTCGGCGCCGGACGGGTAGCGGCCGAGGTGCAGCATCCCCGGGTGCGGGTACCCGTTCGCCACCACCACGCCGGGTTCCAAGTGGGTGGCGGGCAGCCAGACGCAGACCGGGTGCACCCGGGCGAACAGCCGCAGCGCGGCCGGCTCGTTGGCGACGCCGTTCTGGGCCAGCACGATCGGCAGCCGCTCACCCGCCGTGCCGCCGCCCTCGACCGGGGTGTCCACCCAGGTCGCCAGGGCCGCCGCGGTGTCCTGGGACTTGACCGTGAGCACCAGAACGGTGTCCGCCGGCAGCGGGCGGCCGTCCGGCCCGGCCACCGCGGGCAGCTGGCTGGTCACCGTGCCGTCGGGCGTCCGCAGGGTCAGGCCCCGCTCCCGGAGCGCGTCCAGGTGCGCGCCGCGGGCCACCAGCGTCACGTCGCGGCCGGCCTCTGCCAGCCGTACGCCGATGGTGCCGCCGACCGCGCCCGCCCCGATGATCACGTATCGCATCCGTCCGATTCTGCCCCGCCCCGGCCCCGCCCGCCGGGTGATCCACTCCACATCGGGCAGGTTGCGTGTCCGTGGGCCTCCTCGGCGAGTGGCGGTCGGCCGTCACCCGGTCAGGCCACGGTGCCGAGGTGGCAGAGCCACCGCTGGCCCAGGTCGGTGACGTCCCGCAGCAGCGGAGCGCCCGGTCGGAGCACCCGCCGGACGCCGGCCAGCGCCGCCGGCGCGGCAGCCTTCGGCAGGTGCAGCAGGGCCGCCGAGCACCATGCACCGCCGAAGGCACCGGCGCGGAACGGCAGCCGCAGCAGGTCGGCCTGGACCAGAGGCACGGCCACCCGCCGCCGGGCCTCGCGCAGCATCCCGGCCGAGAGGTCGAGCCCGACCGGCGTCGCGCCACGGTCGGCCCAGAAGGTGAGATCCCGCCCCGGGCCGCAGCCCAGGTCGAGCAACGGCCCGTCGAGCCGGCGGTGGAACTCCTCCGCCAGCTCACGGTAGGTGCCCGGCACCTCGGGGTTCCGGGCAGCGAAGTCGGCGGCGATCCCGTCGTACGCGGCCCGGTTCCGGGCGGTCACCTCGTCCATGCGGGCGCAGCCTAGCGGCGCTCCGGGCGGGCGGAGGTGCCGCTCAGATCGTCAGGCCGGCGTCGGTGAGGATCGGGCCGGCGAGCAGCAGCGCGCCGGCGCCCAGCGCGGCCAGGCTGACCAGCAGGAACACGGTCACCCAGAACAGCGGCGGGAAGGGGGTGAGCCGGGCGAGCTGGTCCGCGTCGGACTCGGGCATCCGCCCCCGGCTCCGCAGCCGTTGCAGCTCGATCACCGGGCGGACGCCGCCGAAGAGCAGGAACCAGACCGACGTCCAGGCGAACGCGGCCTGCACCTGCGGCGAGGCGTACCAGGAGACGGCGAGCACCACGCCGCCGGTGACCAGCAGCGACAGCACGCCGAAGACGTTGCGGATCATCACCAGCATGGCCAGCAGCAGCAGCACCGCGACCCAGAGCAGCAGGGTGATCCGGTTGCCGGCGAGCAGCCACGCCCCCGCCAGACCGATCAGGGACGGGGCCACGTATCCGGCGAGCAGGGTGAGGATCATTCCCGGGCCGGAGGGGCGGCCGGCGGAGAGGGTGAGTCCGGAGGTGTCCGAGTGCAGCCGGATGCCGCGCAGTTTCCGGCCGGTCAGCAGGGCCACGAGCGCATGGCCGCCCTCGTGGGCGATGGTCACCGCGTTGCGGGCGATCCGCCAGGGCAGCCGGGTGGCGACCACCACCACCGCCACGACGGCGGTGAGCAGCACCAGCAGCGGCGGCGGGTCCGGTTGGGCGCCGAGCAGCTTGTCCCAGAGGGTGGTGAGGCCGTCGATCAGGGGCATGAGCGGGGAGCCTACCGGCCTGAGCTGTGTCGTTGGCTGAGCGCAGCCTCGTAAGCTGTGAGACTGATCGGGTGGCGATCGGATCGGGAGGTGAATGCCGGTGAGTGCCGCTCCGCTGGAGCCCTTCGGGCAGCACGTCGGCCTCTGGACCGAGGCCGACTATCTCGCCCTGGGCGAGACACCAGACCGGATCGAACTGCTCGACGGGAGCCTGATCGTGAGCCCTGCCCCGAGCCGACGGCACCAGCGGGTGGCGCGACGACTGGCGAACAGTATCGAGGTGGCCGCGGAGCCGGAGGGGCTCTCGGTCTACGACGCGATCAACGTCCGGCTCGGGGTCGACCGGATCGTCATCCCGGACCTCGTCGTCACGGACGCCGACGACGAGGGCACGTTCCTCGACGCGGACCGGGTGTTTCTCGTCGGAGAGATCGTGTCACCGGGCAACGCCGCCGCCGACCGCCTGCTCAAGATGCAGCTCTACGCGATCGCCCGCATCCCCTGGTACCTGCTGGTGGAGCAGGACGGCGACAGCCACTCGCTACGGCTGCACCGGCTGGACGGGGAGCACTACGTCGAGGACCGGGTCGCCAAGGCTGGCGAGACACTGACCGTCACCGATCCCTTCCGCTGGGCGATCGACCCGAGCGCGCTCCGCTGAACCGTCCCGCGAGGGCCATTGAGGCGACGACGATCGTCAATGAAAAATTCTTTAAGCCCTCTTGCGATCTAGGGCACTTACCTCCAAAGATTGACGTCAATCAGTTGACGCCCCTGGGAGGCATCGATGGCTCGTACCAGACTCTCCGTGCGCCGGTTGCTCGCCGCCGGCCTGACCGTCGCCGCCACCGCGGCAGCGGCCCTCGTCGCGACCGCCGGACCGGCCGCCGCGGCCACCACCCCCGGCATCGACGTCTCCCGCTACCAGGGCAGCATCAACTGGACCAGCGTGCGGAACGCCGGCATCCAGTTCGCCTTCATCAAGGCCACCGAGGGCACGAGCTACAAGGACCCGAACTTCAACGCGAACTACGTCAACGCGTACAACGCCGGGGTCATCCGCGGGGCGTACCACTTCGCCCGGCCGAACATCTCCGCCGGCTCGACCCAGGCCAACTACCTGGCCTCCAACGGCGGCGCCTGGTCCGCCGACAGCCGTACCCTGCCCGCCGCACTTGACCTGGAGGGCAACCCGTACGCGGGCGGCTACTGCTACGGCCTGACCACCACCGGCATGCGCAACTGGGTCCAGGACTTCCTCAACACCTACCGGTCCCGCACCGGCCGGTACGCCGTCATCTACACCACCACCAGCTGGTGGAACCAGTGCACCGGCAGCTGGACCGCCCCGTGGGCCAACCACCCGCTCTGGGTCGCCCGGTGGTCCAGCACGGTAGGCACCCTGCCGGCCGGCGCCCCGTTCTGGAGCTTCTGGCAGTACACCAGCACCGGCGCCGTCTCCGGGATCAGCGGCAACGTCGACCGCAACTACTGGAACGGTGACCGGACCCGGCTGATCGCCCTGGCCAACAACACCTGACCATCCCCCACGGTCGCCAGTCGGCGGCAGCGGGATCGGCTACGACCGAGGTCGATAGCTGGTCCGGCTGCCGCCACTGCCGTCTTGACCGTCCAGGTCACGCCCTGCGTCGCGAGCCGACCGGCACGGGAACCGCGCCCCGCCCGGCCAGGGTGGTCCGGCGGGCCAGCCGCCACGTCGCCACCCCCGCGACGGTGAGGGCGACGACACCGAGCACCGCGACCGGCGCGGAGAGGCCGGCGCTCACCAGCAGCAGGACCACGTCCCCGAGCGCGACGAGCATCCACAGTGCCAGCCGGGGGCCGGTGTCCTTGTGTCGGTAACCCATGTCGTACCTCCTTCCGTCGTCGCGGGTCTCATTACCCCGGAGGACGGAAGGCCATGCGAGTCAGTTTCGCAACGGCGGGATTCGCCGGGTCAGTTCGACCGATCGGGCTGGAAGCCCTTGGTGATGATCTCCCAATTGGCCAGGTTGGCGTCCCAGGCGTCCGCCGGGACCTCCCAGCGCAGGGCGTAGCCCCGGTTGCTGGCGGTGGCCACGCCCCGGTTGCGCACGTGGAAGCGGACGCCGCTGTCCCGCGTCTCCAGCCAGTCCCAGTCGGCGCAGGTCCGGTACCAGTCACACGGCTTGATGCTGACGTACTGGTACGCGGTGACCCGGCTCCGCCGGTCCGGCTCCTTGCTCTTCCAGTCGGCGTACGCGTCCTTCTCCGGCGAGTTGGTCCACTGGATCAGCAGCACCCGGTTCGTGCCACCCACCTCGTAAAGCACCACCGAGTTGTCGGCGGAGCGGACCCGCGCCTTCCACCCGTTCGGGATCGGCACCTTGAAGCCGATGGGGCCCTCGTAGAGAGTCCACCCGGCCGGCAGCACGAAGGCCGTGGGCGACGGCGTCGCCGAGGGGGTCGCGCTGGGCGCCGCGCTGCTCGGCGCGGCCGAGGTCGGCCCGGCGCTGGTTCCCGGCGCGAGCGGGGCCGCGGCCGACGTCGTGGCGGCGGCCTGCTGCCCGCCGTTCCTGTCGTTGTCACCGGAGTTGAGCAGCGGCACGGCCACCGCGAGGCCGACCAGCAGCACCGCGACCAGGGCGCCGATCAGCAGGTTGCGCCGGTTGCGCTCCGGCTGCGTACCCGGGATCACCGCCGCCCGGCCGGCCGACGGCGCCGGGCTGACCGGCTCGGCCAGCACCGACGTGGGGTTCCTCGGCGGGGCCGGCGGCTCCACCACCGGCTCGCCGTCCAGCCGCGTCTCGTCCAGGGCCGGGTCGGGACCGTCCACCCGGGTGTCGTCGACCACCGGCTCGGCGTCGAGCTTCGTGGTCGGCTCGGCGACCGGCGGGGCCACCTTCGCGGTGGGCGCGGCGTCCGCGCCGGCCGGCACCTTTGCTGTGGCGCCGGCGATCCCGGCGGCGGCGGCCGCGGCCGTACCCCCCTCGGGCTTGCGCGGCGCCGGGGCCACCGGCGGCTCGGCCTGGTCGTCGGCCGGACGCGGCGCCGGCACCAGCGGCGGGCGCGGCCCGCGCGGACCGTTCGGCCCCGGCCGGCGTACGCCGTCCAGCAGCGAGATGCCCTTGGCCCGCCGCCCCAAGGCCTTGCGCAGCATGCGCTCCGCGACCTCGGCGGTGATCCGCTCCTCCGGGTCCTTACGCAGCAGGCCCTGGAGCACCGGCTTCAGCGGCCCGGCGTTCTTCGGCGGCGGCAGCGGCTCGGTGGCGAGCGCGGCCAGGGTCGCGATCGCCGACGGCCGCGCGTACGGCGATTTGCCCTCGACGGCGGCGTAGAGCGTGGCGCCCAGCGACCAGAGGTCGGCCTCCGGCCCCGCCGTGCCGTCCTTCGCCCGCTCCGGCGCGATGTACGCGGGCGAGCCGAGCACCATGCCGGTGCGAGTGACGTTCGGATCGCCCGGGATGGTGGCCAGGCCGAAATCGGTGAGCACCACGCGCCCGTCGTCGCCGAGCAGCACGTTGCCCGGCTTCACGTCGCGGTGCATGATGCCGGCCTTGTGCGCGGCCTTCAGCGCGCCCAGCACCCCCAGACCGATCTCCACGGCCTTCGCCGCCGTGACCGGGCCGTCCTCGGCGATGGTGTCCTGCAACGACTTCGACGCCACGTACTCCATGACGATCCACGGATCGCCGTCGGTGCGCAGCACGTCGAAGATGCGGACCACGTTGACGTTGTTGAGCCGGGCGATGGCCCGGGCCTCCCGCAACGAGCGTTCCCGCATCTCGCGGCGCTCCTCCGGGGTGAGGCTGGGCGGCGGGACGAGTTCCTTGATCGCCACGTCGCGGTGCAGCACCTCGTCGCGCGCCTTCCACACCCGACCCATGCCGCCCTGGCCGAGCGGCGAGATGAGCCGATACCGGTCGGCGACGAGTTGAGGAAGCGGGTTAGACATCGCTGAAACCGTACCCGGCAGCCCCGACGCGTACACCGGCGGCACGCCACTGTGCGGTGAAGGTCAAGTTCTGGACGCGTACCCTGTCGGCATGTCTGCCGAAGAGCCGCTGTTCCGGATCGTCCGCGGCGTGCCCACCGCCGAGGAACTGGCCGCCCTGGTCGGCGCGATCGTGGTGCGGACCCGACCGGCCGCGGCCCCCGCGCCGGCCGCCGTGTCGCAGTGGGCGCGCAGCGCCCGTCCGGCCGGCGCGGCGCCGGCCGCCGGCCCCGGCGCGTGGCGCGCCTCCGGCCTCCCCCGCTGACCCTTCCCGGGTACGCACCCCCGCATCAGGACTGCCGGGATCCGCGCCGAGCGATTAACCTCACTCAGGGAAACCGTGCGGTGACGGGCAGGGAGGGTCGATGATCCCGGAGGACAACCAGCCGGCCGGCTGGCTGCGTGACTACGGCGGCATCGAGGCCGACATCCAACGGATGCGCGAGTTCGCCGACCGGCTCCAGGACGGGGTCACCCGCAACTACGCCCCCCACCTGTCGTACATCGCCGACGACATGAAGGCCCCGATCCCCAACCCGGCCGACGCGTTCATCGAGCTGGTCCAGTTCCTCCAGGCCCACCACGAGACCCAGAAGGCCACGGTCACCATGGTCTGGGACCTGGCCCCGGCCACCGGCCGGCTGGCCGGCGCCGCCGGCCACATCGCGGCCGCCTACGACGACTCCGACGCCTTCTCCTCGGCCCGGGTCACCGACGTCGAACGGGCGTTGGCCGCGCCGTCGGCGGCGACCGCCCGCCCGGTGCCGCCGCTGACCGACCCCACCGCACCCGAGCAGGGGCGGGTGGTCCTGCCGTGATCGAACGGGGCAGCGGGCGCACCTCCGGGCTCACCGACTGGCGCCTCATGGACGTGCACAGCATGTGGGCGTGCCTCCAGGACCAGGACACCACCGGCCAGTGGAAGCAGGTCGCCGGCTGGCGCAAGGTCTGCGACCTCGCCCTGGCCCACGTCAGCCGGTTGCGCGAATACCGGCGCGGGCTCGCCGAGGCGTGGCCGCCGGAGACCAACGCCGCCGCGCGCGCGTACCTCGCCGAACTCGACCAGCTCATCGACCAGGTCCAGCGCACCCACGATGCCGCGGCCGCGAACTACGACGCGCTCGCCGCCGCCACCCGCGCCATTGGCAGCACCCGGGCCGAACTCAAACCGCTCTTTGACGAGTACGCGGAGAAGGTGCGGCGAAAGCGGGCGTACGAGACGGTGCTCGCCGACCCGAAGGCGGTGGCGGGAAGCCGGCTGCCGGAGAAGCCGCCGGTGACGGACGCGGATCTCGAAGAGTTGAACGTGCGGGCGCGCGGGTTGATGACGGGATTGAGCGGCGAACTCCAACAAGCCCAAGTCATGCTCCGCCAACCTCCACCCAGGTCGGTTCCGAAGGTGGACGAGAACATCCAGACGTCAGGGATCGACGGCACCACACCGCTGATTCCACCGATCGTTCCTGTGCCGATGTCGGTCCAAAAGTCATCTTTTGCCGGTCGACCTAGTGTTACCGCAGCGCCGACACCGATGCCTCAAGCGACCGGCGTCGGCCCAATTTTGGGTGGGACGGGCGCTGGCTTGGCCCCAGCGCCGCCGCTGACCGTCACGCCTACCCCGTCAACACCTGCCAACACCCCGCCGGCAGTCGGTGTTACCGGACCGCCGCCTCCGGTAGCCGGAGGAGCAAAGTCACTGCCTACGCCAGGATTTCCTCGAGGCGGAGTCGCTCGTGGCGGCGGCGAGAGGTCTACGACACCCCCTCCTCCCTCGCGGTCGGTGCCATCTGGCGGCCTAATCGGCGGTCCTTATTCAGGACTAAACCAGCCGACCAGCGGAACTTCACCTCGTCGAGTCAATCCCGTCGGTGGCGTGATTGGTGGCGGCGCGGCCGGCACGGCTCCAGCCGGCGCTGCAGGCTCCCGACCAGGTACAGGTCGATACTCCCAACACGCCAACATTGGCGGGCTGCACCCGATCGGCGGCAGTCCTAGCGCAACCGGAACCAACTCCTTCGGCCCGTTGGGTCGACCCGCAAGGAAGTCGGGCGACGAAATTAAGGGGCTCGACTGGGATCCCAATGACCCCTGGAAGACTGATGAAGGTGTGCCGCCCGTCGTCCGCGCCCCAGAGGAAGAGGGGCCGATCGATCCGGGCCCTGCAATCGGATTTGACAGGTGAATCTGACGGGTTACCGCTTCGGTACTGCGGTGGCTGCACTTACGGCAACAGTTCTCTTTGCGCCTGGCCAGTCCGATGCCGCCTTGAGTAGAGATGCTCAATGGCACGTCGGGTATCTACGAGTGGGCGCAGCACACGCCGTTGCTGAGGGCGACGGCGTTGTAGTTGCGGTAGCAGACAGCGGAGTCGCCAGCCACCCCGACTTAAGCAACAATGTCCTGCCTGGAATCGACGTCATTCCAGGCGGCGCAGGCGACGGCCGCCGCGACGAAGACGGGCACGGGACCGGCATGGCCGGGCTGATTGCCGCTCACGGCCACGGCGTCAGGGAGGGGACTATCGGCATCGCTCCAAGGGCCAAGATACTGCCAATCTACGCGTCTCCGCCCCATCAGGATGGAAGTTCAGAGGCACTAGCCGAAGCCGTCGAGTACGCCGTGTCCCGGCACGTAGACGTCATAAGCATCTCGGCCGCCGGCGGGGCAGAAAGACGGCTCCAACGAGCTATCAAAGAAGCGATTCAGGCAGACATCATCGTTGTAGCCGGGGCAGGAAATACGACGAGGTCGTCGTTCGTTGGGTACCCTGCAAGTGAGCCTGGCGTTATTGCCGTCGGCGGTGTCGACCGAAACGGAAACCATGCGGCCATCTCTGTCACCGGGCCGGAAATCGACGTGGTGGCGCCGGCGGTGGACATCTACAGCACGGGAATCAACGGTGGTTATCGCGTCGGCACCGGCACCTCCGATGCCACTGCCATCGTGGCCGGTGCCGCCGCCTTGATCCGATCGAAATACCCCCACCTCCCCGCCCAGGAGGTCGCGCACCGCCTGACCGCCACCGCGATCGACAAGGGCCCACCCGGCCGCGACGACGAGTACGGCTACGGGGTCATCGACCTGGTCGCCGCCCTCACCGCCGACGTTCCTCCACTCGGCTTCGAAACGCCGTCAGTCACCGCGCCTCCCGCGACCGCGGCAGGGAACAAGAACGACGACGACTCCACCGCGCGCGGCCTGGCGACGTTGGGCGTGCTGCTGGCGGCGGGTGTCGGCTACCTGGTCTGGCGCCGGCGTCGACGTGGCGACGACCCGCCGCCGCGGATCAGCCGGTAGCGTCGGTGGGGTGTCGACCTCCGTGCCGCTCCGCCTCGTGCTCGCCTCGCAGAGTCCCGCCCGCCGCAAGCTGCTCCAGGCCGCCGGGATCGAACCCGACGTGCTGGTCAGCGGCGTTGACGAGTCGCAGGTGGTCAGCGACCGCGCCGAGGAGCTGTGCCTGGAGCTGGCCCGGCTGAAGGCGCAGGCGGTGCTGGGCCGGCTGCGTCCCAACCCCGACGAGCGGACGCTGGTGCTCGGCTGCGACTCGGTGCTGGCGTTCGACGGGAAGATCCTGGGCAAGCCGGCGGACGCGGCGGACGCCACCCGGCGCTGGCGGCGGATGCGCGGGCGCAGCGGGGTGCTGCACACCGGTCACTGCCTGCTCGACGCCGTGCAGGAGTCCGGCGCAGAGGGGGTCGCCTCGACCACCGTGCACTTCGCCGACATCAGCGACGCGGAGATCGCCGCGTACGTGGCGACGGGTGAGCCGTTGGCGGTGGCCGGGGCGTTCACCATCGACGGGCTGGGCGGGGCGTTCCTGACCGGCATCGACGGCGACCCGGGCACCGTGGTGGGGCTTTCCCTGCCGCTGCTGCGTGGTCTCCTCGCCCAGTTGGAGCTGAACATCACCGACCTGTGGACGAAGGTCGCGCCAGGGGGCCAACAGATCGAACATCTCGGCTAACGTCCGATCATGAGCACGAAGCCGTTGCCGCTGACCCCGGAACTGCACGCGTACCTCGTGGCGCACGGATCCGCCCCGGACGAGATCGTCCGGGAGCTGGCCGAGGAGACCCGCGCCGCCCTACCCGCCCAGGCGGACATGCAGGTCGCGCCGGAGCAGGCCGCGTTCCTGACCTTCCTGACCCGGCTGCTCGGTGTCCGGCAGGCGGTGGAGGTGGGCACGTTCACCGGGCTCTCCTCGCTGGCCATCGCCCGGGGCCTTGCCGAGGGCGGCCGCCTGACCTGCTTCGACATCTCCGAGGAGTACACCGGCGTGGCCCGGCGGTACTGGACCCGCGCGGGCGTCCAGGACCGGATCGAGCTGCGCATCGGCCCGGCCAGGGACACCCTCCGTGAGTTGCCGCAGGAGCGCTACCTGGACTTCGCGTTCATCGACGCCGACAAGGTCGGCTACCCGGTCTACTGGGACGAGTTGGTGCCCCGGATGCGGCCGGGCGCGGTGATCGCGGTGGACAACACGCTGCGCGGCGGGCGGGTGCTCGCCCCGCAGAATGCCGACGACCGCGCGATCGCCGCCTTCAACGACGAGATTCTCGCCGACGTCCGCGTCGAGGTCGTCATGCTTCCCATCGCCGACGGCGTGACCCTGGCCCGGGTGCTCTGAGCAAGCATGCCGAGGTGGCGGTGTCCAGCAGGCTCGGACACCGCCACCACTCCGAGCGGAGTTCGATCAGGCGATCACGCGGCGGCGGAGACCGGGGTGCGGTCGTCGGTGGGTGCGCGTAGGCGCAGGGCGCGGCCGAGGCGCACGGTGAGCAGCATGGCCGCGGCGATGAAGCCGGGCAGGAGCAGGAAGGCCAGGTGCGGGCCGACGCCGTCGGCCACCCAGCCGAGCGCGACCGGCGCGATCCCGAAGCCCACCCCCATCGAGTACGACGCCCAGCCGGCCGCCTTGTCCGCGGCCGGCCCGGCCACGGCGAGGGCGATGGAGATCGCCAGGGGGTAGTGCAGGGCGTTGCCCAGCCCGAGCACGACCAGGCCGGTGACGGCCAGCCAGCCCACCGGGGCGGACCAGAACAGCGCGAACCCGGCCAGCGAGATGGTCAGCGCGGCGAGCAGCAGCGGCACCGGCGGCCAGCGCAGCGCGAGCCGGCCGCCGGCCAGCCGGCCGGCGAACATGCCGCAGACGATCGCCGCGACCGCGGCCGATGCCCCGCCGGCGTTGAGGCCGGCGTGGGTACGGAGCACGTCGGCGGTCCAGAGCGACAGGCAGACCTCGATCGAGCCGGTGACCGACATGAGCACCCAGGCGATCCAGTACGCCCGCGGCAGCCGCCCCGACATCGCGCGGCCGGCAGGGTCGACGCCTGCCCTCGCCGCCGCCTCCATCGCTGCCGGACGAGGGAGATCTTGGACAGTTTCCGTGCGAGGCGAACGGAAAGTTTCCGAGATCGGGGGTGCGGAGGGAGCGGACGGGGAGGTGGGCGGGTTGGCGGCAGCCGCGGTAGCGGGGGCGGCTTTCGCCAGGCGTACCCGGAATGTCATGGCGGCGAGCGCGACCACGGTGATCAGCCCGACCTCGGCGGCCATCGCCGGCCGCCAGCCGAGGCCCGCGTCCACGGTCGTGCCGATGACCAGCGGCGCGAGGATGCCCATGCCGGCGCAGGCGGCGTTGGCCTCGGTGAGCGCGGCGGGTGCGGCGAGCCCGTGGTGGGCGGTGAGCACCACGCTGACCCCGCTGATCACCATCATGCCGAAGGTGGCGATCACCGCGACGGCGGCGATGGTGGCGGGCAGCGGGTGGAGCAGGCCGAGCGCGGTGACGCCGGCGGCCACGCCGGCGAGCCCGAACCAGATGGCGGGGCCGCGGCCGAGGCGGCGGGCGGCCGGCGCGAAGAGCGCGCCGCCGGCCAGCGCCCCGACCGCGATGCCGGTGCTGTGCAGGCCGGCGACGGCGGCGCTGGTGCCCTGTTCGTCGCGGAGCAGCGGTACGACGGGACCGAACCCGTAGAGGAAGAAGCCCCACAATCCCAGCTGGGCATAGCTCAGCCAGGTCGTCCGGTCACGGGTGAGGCGGGGCACCGGCCTTACGGTACGCGCGGCCGGCCGGCACCCCGCCCCGGTTGAGAGGCAGCTCTCGTCGGGTCAGCGGACGCTGCGGGCGAACTGCCGGGCGGCCCAGACCACCCCGGCGACGGCGAGCACCGCGATGATGGTCAGGCCCTGCCAGACCTTGTCGTTGCTCAGGTCACCGGCGAAGAGCGCCCGGACGCCGTCGACGGACCAGGAGAACGGGTTCCACTTGGCGACGCCCTGGAGCCAGCCGGGGGCGAAGGTCAGCGGCAGCAGGATGCCGGAGAGCAGCAGCACCGGCTGGGCCACGGTGTTCATCAGCGGGGCCAGCGCGTCCTCGCTCTTGACCTTGAGCGCGACGCCGTAGGAGACGGCCGAGGTCATGAGTGCGATGAGGGCCAACATCAGGTACGCGAGCAGCAGGTAGCCGATGAAGACGCGCAGGTCGAACAGGAGCGCCAGCAGGGTGATGATGACCGCCTGCGCGACCAGCGAGACCACGTCGCGCAGCGAGCGACCGAGCAGCAGGGCGAGCCGGCTGACCGGGGTGACCCGGGACCGCTCGATCACCCCGGCGCGCAGCTCGGCGATCAGGCCGAAGCCCTGGAACAGGCCGCCGAAGATGGCCAGCAGCACGAGCAGGCCGGGCACGAAGATCTTGTATGCCTCGGCCTGGGTCGGCGCGTTCAGCGCGGGCTTGAGCAGCGGGGCGAAGAGCAGCAGGTACATCACCGGCTGGAAGACGCCGACGAAGACCCACACGGGGTTGCGCAGCAGCAGTTGGATCTGGCGCTGGAAGATCAGCCAGGTGTCGCGGGCGAGTTTCATGACAGTGCTCCCGATGCTCAGGACTCGCGCAGCGAGCGGCCGGTCTTGGTGAGGAAGACGTCGTCGAGGCTGGGGCGGTGCAGCTCGATCGAGCGCAGCTCCAGCCCGGCGTGGTCGAGGCGGCGCAGCACCTGCGGGATGGCGGTGGCGCCCTCGTCGACGTAGAGGCGCAGGCCGCCCTCGTCGGCGGTCTCCAGCTTGCTGACGTACGCCTCGGTGTCGAGCAGTTCGGCGGCCTGCGGGGTGGAGGCCGCGTCGAGGCCGACCAGCACCACCTCGCCGGAGATCTCGCGCTTCAGCTCGGCCGGGGTGCCCTCCGCGACCACCTCGCCGTGATCCATGATCGCGATCCGGTCGCAGAGCGCGTCGGCCTCGTCGAGGTAGTGCGTGGTGATGAAGACGGTCATGCCCTCGGTGCGCAGCCGGCGGATCTCGTCCCACATGTGCGCCCGGCTCTGCGGGTCGAGGCCGGTGGTCGGCTCGTCCAGGAAGACGATCTTCGGTTCGTGGATGATGCCGAGCGCGATCTCGACCCGCCGGCGCTGGCCGCCGGAGTAGGTCTTGCACTTGCGGTCGGCGTACTCGCTGAGCTGGAAGGCGTCCAGGGCGCGGGTGGCCCGGCGGTTCGCCTCGGCCTTGGCGATGCCGTAGAGCCGGGCGTGCAGCACCAGCTCCTCGCGGGCGGTGGACTCGTCCCAGGTGCTGCCGCCCTGGGCCACGTAGCCGATGCGCCGGCGCACCTCGGCCGGGTCCTTGCGCAGGTCGGCCCCGGCGATGGTGGCCTCGCCGCCGTCCGGCTCGATGAGGGTGGCGAGCATCCGCAGGGTGGTGGTCTTGCCGGCGCCGTTGGGGCCGAGGAAGCCGAAGATCTCCCCCTCGGCCACCTCGAGGTTGACGCCACGGACCGCGTCCACGGTCTTCGTCTCGCGACCCGCGCGGGAGCGGAACGACTTCCGCAGCCCCCTGGTCTCGATCATGTCTGCTCCTGGTCCTCCGGGCCGGACGCGACCGGCCGCCGATGGTCCGCGAGGAGGACGCACGGCTTCCCCACGGCTCGCGCAGAGAGTAACGCGATATAACTCTTGTGGTCAACGTTGATTATTCCGCGTCGGTGGCGCCGTCCGTCCAGCCCGACCACCCCTCGGCCTGCTCCAGCCCAGCAGGCAGGTACGACACTCCGGACTCGATCCGCTCGGCGATCCGCTCGCACCAGGCCATGTCCGCCTCGGCCCGGGCCAGCCAGAGCTCGAACATCCAGCCGACGTGCACCGGCTTGCGGTTGCGCACCCAGTCCGACTCCAACGAGGCGCGCATCGACTCAACGCCGGCGCGGATCAGGTTCGCCCGGTTGCGCAGCGCCGCCGCCGCCTCGTCGCGCGGCATGGCCGGCAGGAACGAGAAGGCCGCCGCGAACGGATCCGGCGGCTCGTTGAGCTGCCACCACTGCGCCCGCAGCAGGGTCTCGAACTCCTCGTCCCCCTTCGGCGTCACCTCGTAGGTGGTGCGGGCGGGGCGGGCGCCGACCTGCTCGACGGAGACCGTCCGGAGCAGCCCCTCGTCGGTGAGCTTGCGCAGCGCGTGGTAGATCGAACCGGGCTGCACGTTGGCCCACTTGTCCGCGCTCCAACTGAGCAGCTCACGGCGTACGTCGTAGCCGTGCACCGGCTGCATCCACCGCACCAGGCCCAGAATCATCATCCGTGTTGCCGACACCGGACAAGCGTAATAGCCAAATTTGACTACAGTGCGGCATCCCACACTGAGCGATCGTTAGGGCCGAATCCCCGGCCGATACACTCCCGGCAACGACCTCGGGAGGAGCCACCAAGGTGCGCAAGGTACTCATCGCCAACCGCGGCGAGATCGCCGCTCGCGTCATCCGCGCCTGCCGCGACGCCGGCCTGGCGAGCGTCGCCGTCTACGCGGACTCCGACCGGGACGCCCTGCACGCCACTCTCGCCGACGAGGCGTACGCCCTGGGCGGCGACACCGCGGCCGACAGCTACCTGCGGATCGACAAGCTGATCGACGTGGCCGCCAAGGCCGGCGCCGACGCGGTGCACCCCGGCTACGGCTTCCTCTCCGAGAACGCCGACTTCGCCCAGGCCGTCATCGACGCCGGGCTGACCTGGATCGGCCCCACCCCGCAGGCGATCCGCGACCTCGGCGACAAGGTGACCGCCCGGCACATCGCCCAGCGGGCCGGCGCGCCCCTGGTCCCCGGCACCCCGGACCCGGTCGGCAACGCCGACGAGGTGATGGCCTTCGCCGTCGACCACGGCCTGCCGGTCGCCATCAAGGCGGCCTTCGGCGGCGGCGGGCGCGGCCTCAAGGTGGCCCGCACCATGGAGGAGATCCCGCACCTGTTCGAGTCGGCCACCCGCGAGGCGGTCGCCGCGTTCGGCCGGGGCGAGTGCTTCGTCGAGCGCTACCTGGACCAGCCCCGCCACGTCGAGGCGCAGGTCCTGGCCGACCAGCACGGCAACGTGATCGTGGTGGGCACCCGCGACTGCTCGCTCCAGCGCCGGCACCAGAAGCTGGTCGAGGAGGCGCCGGCGCCGTTCCTGACCGAGGCCCAGCGCCGGCAGATCCACGACAGCGCCAAGGCGATCTGCCGGGAGGCCGGCTACCACGGCGCCGGCACGGTGGAATACCTGGTCGGCGCGGACGGCACCATCTCCTTCCTGGAGGTCAACACCCGGCTCCAGGTGGAGCACCCGGTGACCGAGGAGACGGCCGGCGTCGACCTGGTCCGCGAGCAGTTCCGCATCGCCGACGGCGAGAAGCTCCGGTTCACCGAGGACCCGACGCCGCGCGGGCACGCGATCGAGTTCCGGATCAACGGCGAGGACCCGGGCCGCAACTTCCTGCCCGCCCCGGGCACCATCACCGCGCTGCGGCTGCCCACCGGCCCGGGCGTCCGGGTCGACACCGGCATCTCGGCCGGCGACGTGATCGGCGGCAACTTCGACTCGCTGCTGGCCAAGGTGATCATCGTCGGAGAGACCCGCACGGAGGCGCTGGAGCGGGCCCGCCGCGCGCTGGACGAGATGGTCGTCGAGGGCATGGCCACCGCGCTGCCCTTCCACCGCCTGGTGGTCCGCGACGAGGCGTTCACCGCCGAGCCGTTCACCGTGCACACCCGGTGGATCGAGACCGGGTGGAACAACACCGTCCCGGCCTTCACCGCCCCCGCCGGCGCCGTCGAGGGCCCGGCCGAGCGCGAGACCGTCGTGGTCGAGGTGGGCGGCAAACGGCTGGAGGTCACCCTCCCGACCGGCCTCGGCGGGGGTACGGTGGCCGCCGCGCCCGCCGGGAAGAAGCCGGCCCGCCGGGGCGGCGGCGCCAAGGCCGGCGCCGCGGTCGGCGGCGACGCGCTCACCTCGCCGATGCAGGGCACCATCGTCAAGATCGCCGTGGCGGACGGGGACACCGTCGCCGAGGGCGACCTGGTGGTGGTCCTCGAGGCGATGAAGATGGAGCAGCCCCTGCACGCCCACAAGGCCGGCACGATCAGCGGCCTGTCCGCCGAGGTCGGCGCGGTCATCACCGCCGGCGCCGCCATCTGCACCATCTCCTGACGTCCGCGGCGGTCCCGCCGGCCGGGGTGGTTTGGGCCACCAGCGGCGGCAGGACCGGCGGCGAGCAGGAATGATGGCCGGGTGCGGTTCCTTCATGGCGCGGTTCCCGCGCACGACCTGACCTACAACGACGTCTTCATGGCGCCCAACCGTTCCGAGGTGGGCTCCCGGCTCGACGTCGACCTGGCCGCGGCCGACGGCACCGGCACCACCATCCCGCTGGTGGTGTCGAACATGACCGCGGTCGCCGGCCGGCGGATGGCCGAGACGGTGGCCCGGCGCGGGGCCATCGCGGTGATCCCGCAGGACATCCCGATCGAGGTGGTGGCGAACGTCGTCGCCTGGGTCAAGCAGCGGCACCTGGTGCACGACACCGCGATCACGCTCGGCCCGACGGACACCGTCGGCGACGCCATCCACCTGCTGCCGAAGCGGTCGCACGGCGCGGTGGTCGTGGTGGACGAGGCCGGCCGCCCGCTCGGCGTGGTCACCGAGGCGGACACCGTCGGGGTGGACCGCTTCGCCCAGCTCCGGCACGTGATGTCGACCGAACTGCACACCGTGCCGGCGGACGCGGACCCGCGTACCGGCTTCGACCGGCTCTCGGCGGGCCGGCGGCGGCTCGCCCCGGTGGTGGACGCCGAGGGCCGCCTGGTCGGGGTGCTGACCCGGTCGGGCGCGCTGCGCGCCACGCTCTACAAGCCGGCCGTGGACGACCGGGGCCGGTTGCGCGTCGCCGCCGCGGTGGGCATCAACGGCGACGTGACCGGCAAGGCGGCCGCCTTGCTGGAGGCCGGGGTGGACACCCTGGTGGTGGACACCGCGCACGGGCACCAGGAGCGGATGATCTCGGCGCTGCGGACGGTCCGCAAGCTCGACCCCGGGGTCCCGGTGGCGGCCGGCAACGTGGTCACCGCGGACGGCGTACGCGACCTCGTCGAGGCGGGCGCCGACATCATCAAGGTCGGTGTCGGGCCGGGCGCCATGTGCACCACCCGGATGATGACCGGCGTGGGCCGCCCGCAGTTCTCCGCAGTGCTCGACTGCGCCGCGGCGGCCCGCTCGCTCGGCCGGCACGTCTGGGCCGACGGCGGCGTACGCCACCCGCGGGACGTGGCGCTGGCGCTGGCGGCGGGCGCCTCGAACGTGATGATCGGCTCCTGGTTCGCCGGCACCTACGAGTCCCCCGGCGACCTCTACACCGACGCCGACGGCCGCCGCTACAAGGAGAGCTTCGGCATGGCCTCGGCCCGCGCGGTGAGCGCCCGGACGGCCGAGGACAGCGCGTTCGACCGGGCCCGGAAGGCGATCTTCGAGGAGGGCATCTCCTCCGCCCGGATGTACCTGGACCCGGCCCGGCCGGGCGTCGAGGACCTGATCGACGAGATCATCTCCGGGGTACGCAGCGCGTTCACCTACGCGGGCGCGCGCAACCTGGAGGAGTTCCACGAGCGGGCGCTGGTCGGCGTGCAGAGCACCGCCGGCTACACCGAGGGCATGCCGCTGCCGACGAGCTGGTGACCCCGGCGGCCGGGCCCTCGCCACAGCGGGACGAGGGGCCCGGCCGTCAGGGGAAGAGCCGGCCGATCACGGCGCGGGCGGCGGCCTCCGGGTCGGGGCCGACCCGGGGCGGCAGGGCGCCGGAGAGCCAGAGCGTGGCGAAGCCGTGCACGATCGACCAGGCCGCCAGCGCGTCGACGTCCGGCCCCCGCCCGGTGCGCCGGGCCACGCCGGTGCGCAGCAGCTCGCCGGCCCGGGTCCGGGCGGCCACCACCTCGGGGTCGTCCGCCCGGTAGAGGTCGGGGCGGAACATCACCTCGAAGTGCGCCCGGTGCCGGACCGCGAACCCCACGTACGCCACCCCGGTGTCGACCAGTTCGTCGCCGGCGTCGCGCAGCGCCTCGGCCAACAGCTCGAAGCCCTGGGCGGCGAGCGCGGTGAGCAGCCCGGCCTTGTCGCCGAAGTGGTGGGCGGGGGCGGCGTGCGAGACGCCGGCCCGGCGGGCCAGGTCGCGGAGGCTCAGCACGGCCGGGCCGGACTCCGCCATCACCTCCACCGCCGCGTCGAGCAGGGCGCGGCGCAGGTCGCCGTGGTGGTACGCGCGGGACTGGGTCACGCGCACCACCCTAACTTGCCATCGACAAGATGCCTCTGCCGGCGACACCGCGAAATTAGTTTGGGGCCTGACCGTTCGGGGGCTAACCTAGCGCCCGTGAACATGGGACCGCTCGTCCGCTTTCCCGACGCGCTGCAGCACGCGCCGCTCGGCCGGCTCATCTCGATCGCCGGGCACATCGTCGAACAGCACTGGGGCCGCTACCTCGCCGAGCACCACGGGCTCACCTCCGCCGGCATGCGGGTGCTGCTCGTCCTGCTGCGGGCCGGCGACAGCACCCACCGGGAAATGGCCGAGCGGTGCTTCGTCCGGCCGGCAACCCTCACCGGCATCGTCGACACGCTGGAGCGCGACGGCTTCGTGGCCCGCAACCGGGATCCCCACGACCGACGCAGCGTGCAGCTCAGCCTGACCGACAAGGGCCGGAAGCACGCCCTCGCCATCATCGACCTGATCCACAGCAACCGGCCACTGACCTCGGTCGACGCGGACCCGGCGAAGCAGGCGGTGATCCGCGAGTTCCTCACGGAAATCATCACGAGCATGTCCGACGGGGACCTTCGGCGGTTGAACCGGGACAGCGAGTCCGACACCGAAGACCCACCGGGGAGCCGTCCGTGCTGATCCGCCTGCTCCGTACCCACCTGCGCCCCTACCGGCGGTTGCTGGCCGCGGTGGTGGCCTTCCAGTTCGTCGGCACGATGGCGTCGCTCTACCTGCCGAGCCTCAACGCCGACATCATCGACCGGGGCGTGGCCCGCGGCGACACCGACCAGATCATGCGTACGGGCGGCTGGATGCTGCTCGTCAGCCTGCTCCAGATCGCCTGCTCGATCGTCGCCGTCTACCTCGGCGCGAAGACCGCGATGGGCTTCGGCCGGGACGTCCGGGCCGGCATCTTCGCGCACGTCAACAGCTTCTCCGCCCGCGAGGTGGCCCGGTTCGGGGCGCCCTCCCTGATCACCCGGAACACCAACGACGTCCAACAGGTGCAGATGCTCGTGTTGATGAGCTGCACCATGCTGGTCGCCGCGCCGATCATGAGCGTCGGCGGCGTCGTGATGGCGCTCCAGGAGGACGTGGGGCTCTCCTGGCTGATGCTGGTCTGCGTGCCGGTCCTGGCGATCACGCTGGGCCTGATCACCCGGCGGATGGTCCCGGGCTTCCGGCTCATGCAGACCCGGATCGACACGGTCAACCGGGTGCTGCGCGAGCAGATCACCGGCATCCGGGTGGTCCGGGCCTTCGTCCGCGAGCCGTACGAGACGGAACGCTTCCGGGTGGCGAACACCGACCTGACCGCGACCGCCCTGCGGATCGGCCGGCTCCAGGCGCTGATCTTCCCGGTGGTGATGCTGGTGCTCAACGTCTCCAGCGTCGCGGTGCTCTGGTTCGGCTCCGAACGCGTCGACTCCGGCCAGATCCAGATCGGCGCGCTCACCGCCTTCCTGCAATACCTGATGCAGATCCTGATGGCGGTCATGATGGCCACCTTCATGCTGATGATGGTGCCCCGCGCGGCGGTCTGCTCCGAGCGGATCGTCGAGGTGCTCGACACCGAGTCGTCGGTCGTGCCGCCGATCGAACCGATGATCGCGATGACCCGCCGCGCGGAGCTGGAGTTCCGCCGGGTCGCCTTCCAGTACCCCGGGGCGAGCGCGCCGGTGCTGCACGACATCTCGTTCCGAGCCACGCCCGGCCGGACCACGGCCATCATCGGCTCCACCGGCGCCGGCAAGACCACCCTGCTCACCCTGATCCCCCGGCTGGTCGACCCGACCGCCGGCGCCGTGCTGGTCGACGGGGTGGACGTGCGGCTGCTGGAACCCGACGAGGTGTGGCGCCGGATCGGGCTGGTGCCGCAGCGGCCGTACCTGTTCAGCGGCACCGTCGCCAGCAACCTCCGCTACGGCAACCCGGACGCGAGCGATGCCGAGCTCTGGGCGGCGCTGGAGATCGCCCAGGCCCGGGATTTCGTCGCCGAGATGCCGGGTGGGCTGGACGCGCCGATCGCGCAGGGCGGCACGAACGTCTCCGGCGGCCAGCGGCAACGGCTCGCGATCGCCCGCGCGCTGGTCCGCAAGCCGGAGATCTACCTCTTCGACGACTCCTTCTCCGCGCTCGACCTCGGCACGGACGCCCGGCTGCGGGCCGCGCTGAAGCCGGTCACCGCGGACGCGGTGGTGGTGATCGTGGCGCAGCGGGTCTCCACGATCGTCGACGCCGACCAGATCATCGTGCTCGAGGACGGGGGCATCGTCGGGATGGGACGACATGACGACCTGCTGGTGACCTGCCCGACGTACGCCGAGATCGTGGCGTCCCAGCAGACGGCGGAGGTGACGGCATGACCGCCGTACCCGGGCAGAAGCCGGCGCCGGAGGCGAAGGCCGACGGGGGGCCGCCGCAGCGGCTGCCCGCGGCGGCCGCACGGCGCGGCGGCGGCGGGCCGCCGTGGATGGGCGCCGCCATGCCGGCGGAGAAGTCCATGAACTTCGGACCGTCCGCCCGCCGGCTGCTGGGCCGCCTCCGGCCGCACCGGTTCTCGCTGACCGCGATCATCACCCTGGCGGTGGCCAGCGTCGGCGCGAGCGTGATCGGGCCGAAGATCCTCGGGCACGCCACCGACATCATCTTCGCCGGGGTGGTCGGCCGGCAGATCCCCGCCGGCACCACCCAGGAGCAGGCGGTGGCGGCGGCCCGGGCCGCCGGCAACGACAACTTCGCCGACATGCTGGCCCGGATGGACGTGGTGCCCGGGGCGGGCATCGACTTCACGGCGCTGGGCCGCACGCTCACCCTGGCACTCGCCCTCTACCTGGGCGCCAGCCTGCTGATGTGGTGGCAGGGCTGGCTGCTCAACGGGGTGGTGCAGCGGACCGTGCTGCGGCTTCGCGCCGAGGTGGAGGAGAAACTCAACCGGCTGCCGCTGCCCTACTTCGACAAGCAGCCCCGGGGCGAGCTGCTGAGTCGCGTCACCAACGACATCGACAACATCTCGCAGACCCTGTCGCAGACGCTGAGCCAACTGCTCAGCGCGCTGCTCACGGTGGTCGGCGTGCTGGCCATGATGGTCTGGATCTCGCCGCTGCTGGCCCTGGTCGCCCTGGTGGCGGTGCCGCTGTCGGTGGTCGTCACCCAGCAGATCGCCAAGCGGTCGCAGCGCCGGTTCATCGCCCAGTGGCGGCACACCGGTGAGCTGAACGGCCTGATCGAGGAGACGTACACCGGCCACGAGCTGGTCAAGGTCTTCGGCCGGCAGCGCGAGGCGCAGGCCGCCTTCGCGGCCAAGAACGAGGAGCTGTTCCGGGCCAGCTTCGGGGCCCAGTTCATCTCCGGGATCATCATGCCGGCGATGATGTTCGTGGGGAACCTCAGCTACGTCGCGATCGCCGTGGTCGGCGGGCTGCGGGTGGCCTCCGGGTCGATGAGCCTGGGCGACGTGCAGGCGTTCATCCAGTACTCGCGGCAGTTCACCCAGCCGCTCACCCAGATCGCCTCGATGGCCAACCTGCTCCAGTCCGGGGTGGCCTCGGCCGAGCGGGTCTTCGAGGTGCTCGACGCCGAGGAGCAGGCCCCGGACCGGCCCGCGCCGCCCCGAGTCACCGGGCGGGTCGAGTTCGAGCACGTCTCCTTCCGCTACGACCCGGACAAGCCGCTCATCGACGACCTCTCGCTGGTGGCCGAGCCCGGGCACACGGTGGCGATCGTCGGCCCGACCGGCGCCGGCAAGACCACCCTGGTCAACCTGGTCATGCGGTTCTACGAGCTGGACGCCGGCCGGATCACGCTGGACGGGGTGGACATCAGGTCGATGAAGCGAGCCGAGCTGCGCGGCAAGATCGGCATGGTGCTCCAGGACACCTGGCTCTTCGGCGGCACCATCCGGGACAACATCGCGTACGGCCGGCCGGCCGCCACCGAGGAGGAGATCCTGGCCGCGGCCCGGGCCACCTTCGTGGACCGGTTCGTGCGCAGCCTCCCCGACGGCTACGACACCGTGATCGACGAGGAGGGAAGCAACGTCAGTGCCGGCGAGAAGCAGCTCATCACCATCGCGCGGGCGTTCCTCGCCGAGCCGTCGCTGCTCATCCTCGACGAGGCGACCAGCTCGGTCGACACCCGCACCGAGGTGCTGCTCCAGCGGGCCATGGCGGCGCTGCGCACCGAGCGGACCAGCTTTGTCATCGCACACCGGCTCTCCACCATCCGCGACGCCGACCTGATCCTCATGATGGACCAGGGCCGGATCGTCGAGCAGGGCACGCACGACGAGCTGGTCGCCGCGAACGGCGCCTACGCCGAGCTCTACCGGTCGCAGTTCTCCGCCGCGGTGGTCGACGAGGAGGCTGCCGCGCCGCTGCCGGTCGGCGGACCGCCCGGACGGCCTGGCGGTGGACCCCCCGGGCGGCCCGGCGGTGGACCGCCCGGAGGGCCCGGTGGCGGACCGCCCGGGAAGCCAGCGGCCGCGCCGGCCGGGCGCTGACGTGGACACCACGAGCGGCGACCCGGCCGGACCGGCACGCCGGCGGTCAGGCCGGCGGGAGCAGGCCGGCCGAGCGGGCGGCCACCACGGCGCCGACCAGCCCCAGCGCGTCGGCCGCCGGCATCGGGTCGAGCCCGCGCCCGTCACGCAGGCGCAGGGCGACCGATCCGTCGGCAACCTCCCGGCGGCCGATCACCCCGACGTACGGCACCTTCCGCCGGGCCGCGTCGCGGATCCGGGCGCCCAGCGAGCCGGCCAGGTCGACCTCGGCCCGCAGCCCGGCCGCCTCCGCCCGCCGGGCCAGCTCGATGGCCGCGTCGGCCTGCCCGTCGTCCACCGGCAGCAGCACCAGCTGCACCGGGGCGTACCAGGCCGGGAAGGCGCCGGCATGCACCTCGATGAGGTACGCGAAGAGCCGCTCCATGCTGCCGACCAGGCTCCGGTGCACCATGACCGGCCGCTTCCGGCGCCCGTCCGCGTCGGTGTACGACAGGTCGAACCGCTCCGGCTTGTCGAAGTCGAGCTGGATGGTGGAGATGGTCGACTCCCGGCCGGCCGCGTCCACGATCTGGATGTCGATCTTCGGGCCGTAGAAGGCGGCCTCGCCGGGGCCCTCGTGGTAGTCCACCCCGTCGAGCGCGGCGCGGAGCAGCTCCTCGGCCCGCGCCCAGTCGGCGTCGTCGCCGACGTACTTCTCCCCCGGCCCGCGCAGCGACAGCCGGAACCCGGCCGACCGGACGCCGAGTGCGGCGTGCGCCTCGCCGATCAGCCGGAGGATCTCGCGCACCTCGTCGCCGACCTGCTCCAGCGCGCAGAAGTTGTGCGCGTCGTTGAGCGAGATGGCGCGCACCCGGGACAGCCCGCCCAGCACCCCCGAGCGCTCCGCCCGGTACATCCCGCCGATCTCCGCGACCCGCAGCGGCAGCTCCCGGTAGGAGCGGCCCCGGGCACGGAAGACCAGCGCGTGGTGCGGGCAGAGCGCCGGGCGCAGCACGAACTCGTCGTCGGCGCTCAGCCGCATGGGCGGGAACATGTCGTCGGCGAAGAAGCCGAGGTGACCGGAGAGCTCGAACAGCTCCCGTTTCCCGAGCGGCGGCGAGTAGACGTGCCGGTAGCCGGTCCGGCGCTCCAGCTCCCGCACGTACTCCTCGACGGCGTGCCGGGCGGCGGCGCCGGCCGGCAGCCAGATCGGGAGCCCGGCGCCGGCCAGCGGGTCGGAGACGAACAGCTCCAGGTCCCGGCCGAGCCTGCGGTGGTCGATCATGTCGCTCTCCTTGATCGGGTACGACCCGGAGGCGAGCTGACCCGGAACGCCGCGAGGCCCCGGAGCGGATCGCCCCGGGGCCTCGTCGACGGAAACGTCAGTGCGGCACGCCGGGGATACCCGGCGTCGTGGTCACCACCGCGCTGCGCATGCGGCGACGGTACGCGCGGCGACGCGGCGGACGCACCTGGATTTCGCGACGCACCTGAACCTGGTGCGGTGGGGGCGGGTCGCCGGCACGGGACCTGCCGGCGACCCGCGGCGGCCCGGCCGTCGGGAACGGGGGACCCGACGTCTCCGGAGCCGCGCGCCGACAACGGTACGCCGCCGATCGGCGATCCGCCGCCCGCCCCGGTGGCCGGCGACGCCTCGGCAGGTCGTCACATTCGGCGGCGCTGCATCGTTGAACACCAGTGGCCTGCTGGTGTCGGCCGTCACCGCCGGGCAGGGCTCCTCGCGGTGACGCGGGACATGCCGTCAGGCTCGGTGCGGTCGAACGGGGAACTCCGGCGAGGTGGCGGTCGTGGCCGAACTCATCTCTGACGTCGCGTCGCCCACCTGGGCGTACGCGGTGCTGCTCACACTGCTGGTCGCCGACGCCTTCGTGCCGGTGGTGCCGACTCAGGTCGTCATGATCACCAGCGGGGCACTGACCGTCTACGGCGGGCTCAGCCTGCCGCTGACCATCGCGGTCGGCGCGGTCGGCGTCTTCGCCGGCGACCTCGCCTGCTACCTGCTGGGGCGCACCGCCCCGACCCGCCGCGAACCGCGACACGCGACGCCGGGACGGGCCCGCCGAGCCGCCGCCCGGGTCACCCGTGGGCTGCGCGAACCGGGGCCGCTGGTGATCCTGCTCTGCCGGTTCGTGCCCGGGGGCCGGATGGCGGCCTGCTTCTCGGCCGGGCGCAGCCGCTACCCGTACCGCCTCTTCGTCCTCTACGAGGCGGCCGCGGCCACCTGCTGGGCCGCGTACGGGACGCTGGTCGGCCACCTCGGCGGCGCCGCGCTGACCGAATCGGCGTGGCGGCTCCTGCTGATCGGCGGGGCGGCGGCGGCCGGGTTCGCGGCGGCGGGCTGGGCGATGACGGTGATCAGCGCCCGCCACTCCCGCACGGCCGGCGAGGCGACGGCCGTCCCCCTGGCGGACGCACGCTTTCCGGAACACCTCATCAGCCTGAAGGAAGACCAGCCATGACCCACGAAGCGAACCCGCGCGACGCCAGAGCCAGGGCCACGAAGGTCGACCCCACCTGGGACGAGCCCGATCGCGTGGCTCGGCGTGCCCATCTGCGGGAGCAGATGCTCGCCTCGGTCAGCGGTGTGCAGCTCGCCGAGATCCGCGAGCAGTTGGGCATGAGCCAGGCGCAGCTGGCCGAGGCCGCGGGGCTGCCGCCCGCGAGGATCAGCCAGATCGAGAACGGGGAGAGCAGCAACCTGGAGACGCTGAAGGCCTACGTGACGGGCCTCGGCGGGCGTCTCGACATCGTCGCCCGGGTCGGAAACATCCAGCTCGACGTGGCCTGAGTCCCGCCCACCCCCGGACAGTCGGTAGGGGGCGACCCCCGGATCGAAGTGGGTGGTGGTCCCGGATCCGTTTCGGGCGGTTCCGGCGACAGGCTGAGGCATGCCTGGAACCCGGAGCAGTGGTCTGCTGGCCCTCGGCGGGATCGCCGTGGCGGCGGTGCTCGCCGTCCTCGGTCACCTTGAGGTGAACGACGACCTGAATCCCTGGTCGCTGACCGTCAGCGACTTCGCCGTCTCCGAACGGGGCGGCGTCATCGACACAGCCATGGCCGTGCTCGCCGCGGCCACCGTCGTCCTCCTGCCGGCGCTGCGCCGGGCCGGCGCGGGCCGGCTCGCCGGGCTGCTGCTGGTGGCCTGGTCGGCCGGACTGATGGCCGCCGCGGTGGTGCCCACCAACGAGCCGGGGCTGCCCATGGACACCGCCGCCTACCTGCACCGGTACGCCTCGGTGGTGGCCTTCCTGGCCCTGCCCGTCGCCGGCTGGCTGCTCGCCCGGCGGCTCGGCGGGCGGGCCGCCGGGTGGGTGCGCGGGCTCGCCCTGACCAGTCTCGTGCTGGCCGCGGCGATGGTCTGGTCCGCCTACCCCGGCGACCGGCTGCTGATCGGCCTCGCCGAACGCCTGCTCATCCTCGCCGAGGTCGCCCTGCTCGCGGTGGTCGCGGCCACGCTGGCCGGGCGCCGGACCCGCGAGGCGGCGGCGCCCCGAGCCTGGGAACACCGCCACATCGCCGGGGTGGTGCTGCGGGACCGCGAGGTCACTCCAGCTCGTGGAGCATGAGCTGGCGGGCGGCCTCGGTGATCGAGCCGGACAGGCTCGGATAGATCGTGATGGTCTGGGCCAGCTCGTTGACGGTGAGGTTGTTCTCCACCGCCATGGTGATCGGCAGGATCAGCTCGCTGGCCTTCGGCGCGACCACCACGCCGCCGATCACCTGGCCACTGGCCGGCCGGCAGAAGAGCTTGACGAAGCCGTCGGCCAGGTCGGCCATCTTCGCCCGGGCGTTGCCGGAGAGCGGCAGCATCACCTGGCGGGCCGGGACCTTGCCGGCGTCGACCTCGTCCTGCGAGACGCCGACGGTGGCGAGCTCCGGGTCGGTGAAGACGTTCGCCGCGACGGTACGCAGCCGCAGCGGCCGGACCGCCTCGCCGAGCGCGTGCCACATGGCGATGCGGCCCTGCATGGCGGCGACGCTGGCCAGCAGCAGCACCCCGGTGCAGTCGCCCGCCGCGTAGATGCCGGGGACGTTGGTCCGGGAGACCCGGTCGACCGTGACGTAGCCGCCCCGGGCCAGCTCGACGCCGTACTCGGCGAGACCCAGGTCGGCGGTGTTGGGGATCGAGCCGACCGCGATCAGCGCGTGCGAGCCGGCCACCACGCGGCCGTCGGCGAGCACCACCTCGACGCCGTCGCCGATCCGGCGGACCGCCTCGGCGCGGGAGTTGTTGAGGATGGTCATGCCCCGGTTGCGGAACACCCGCTCGATGGCCGAGGCGGCGTCGGCGTCCTCGTGCGGCATGACCCGGTCCCGGCTGGAGACCAGGGTGACCTCGACCCCCATGGCCAGGTAGGCGCTGGCGAACTCGGCGCCGGTCACGCCGGAGCCGACCACGATCAGGTGCTCGGGCAGCTCGGGCAGGTCGTACACCTGGCGCCAGGTCAGGATGCGCTCGCCGTCGGGCACGGCGGTGGGGAGCTGGCGCGGGGTGGAGCCGGTGGCGATCAGCACGGTGGTGGCGGCGATCGAGTATTCGGCGCCGCCGTCGGCCGGGGTGACGATCACCCGGTGGGTGTGACCGAGGGTGTCCTCGCCGAGCCGGGCGGAGCCGGCGACGAACTCGACGCCGGCCTTCACCAGCTTGGCGTGGATGTCGGCGGACTGGGCGAGGGCGAGCCGCTTGACCCGCTCGTGCACGGTCCGGGCGTCGACCGTGACCGCCTCCAGCCCGTCGGAGTGCACCCCGAACTCCTCGGTGTCCCGGTAGCCGGTGACCACCTCGGAGCTGGCGATGAAGGTCTTGGACGGCACGCAGTCGGAGAGCACGCAGGCGCCGCCGGCCCCCTCCGCCTCGACCACGGTCACATCAGCGTCCAGCTGGGCGGCGACCAGCGCCGCCTCGTACCCGGCCGGCCCCCCGCCGATGATCACGATCTGGCTCACAGCGCTCGCCCCTCGTCAGTGCTCACAGTGACTTTCTTCTCCCCGTCGCGCTCGACACGCACCGTCGTATTCTCCCCCACCCGTCGGCGGGGCTATCGTCATCGCCGTGCGTCTTTACGCCGCTTACGGCTCAAACCTGGACCCCGCCCGCATGCGTGCCTACTGTCCGCATTCGCCGATGGTGGGAACCGGCTGGCTGGAGGGGTGGCGGCTCACCTTCGCGGGCGAGGACGTCATCGGCTGGGAGGGCTCGGTCAGCACCGTGGTCGAGTCGCCGGGTGACCGGGTCTTCGTGGCGCTCTACGACATCCACCCGTACGACGCGGCCCAGCTCGACGAGATCGAGGGCGTGACCTCCGGGACGTACCGCAAGCTGACCGTCCGCGTCTCGACGCTGGACGGGGACGTGACCGCCTGGGTCTACGTCTTCGACGGTTACGAGGGTGGCCTGCCGACGTCGTGGTACCTGTCGGAGATCGCGAACGCGGCGGAGAAGGCGGGCGCGCCGGACGACTACGTCACCGAGCTGCGGTCCCGCCCCACCGGCACCGCGTCCGCGTAGCGCGTATCCCACGACTCCAGTTTGCTCCGGCCGGTTCCTTGACGGGGCGGCGACCCCGCGGCGGGTCGCGTATCACACACCCGCGGCGAGGACGCTCCGCTCGTACATGTCGGTCCAGCGCGCCTCGGCCAGCCCGACCGAGCGGTAGAGGGTGACCGGGGCGGTCGGGTTGGCCAGGTCGACGCCGAGACCAGCCTCGGTCCGGCCCTTGGCCGCGTAGACGGCGAAGGCCCGGCGCAGCAGTGCCGCCCCCACCCCGCGCCGCCGGTACGCGGGCAGCACGGACAGCGTCCGGACCCAGCCCATGTCCTGGTCCAGCGCCTGATCGGAGGACTGGAGGGCGCCGGCCGGCGCGCCCTCGACCTCGGCCACGAACCACTCGTCCCACACCTTGCCGGACGAGGGGAGCGCCTCGCGCCACCGCTCGAAGTTGACCGGCTCGTAGTCCGGGGTGTCCCGGAACGCGGTGTCGAAGATCCGGTGGAACAGCCGCAGGTCGGCCTCGTCGTCGACGCGCAGCGGCCGGACGGTCACCCCGGCCGGGGGCGGCGGCGCCTCGGCGGGCAGGTCGGCCAGCGAGCGGGTCATCCGGATGTACCGCTTGATCCGGGTGAAGCCGGCCTCGGACAGCTCCTTCGCCCAGCGGGTCTCGGGCGCGAAGACGCCGGTCCGGGCGGTGAGGGCGGGCAGGCCACGTTCGGCGGCCCGCTCGGCGACCCGGTCGAGCAGCCGGACCAGCAGCGGGGCGCGCAGGTCGGCGGCGCGGTCCGGGTCCACCAGGACGTCCACCCACTCCCGGCCCACTCCGGTGGGGTTGCTCAGGATCGTCCAGGCCACCGCGGTGCCGTCCGGGTCGGTGACCAGCCAGGAGTCCCGGGCCGGGTGGACGAACGGCGCGGTCAGGGCGTCCCGGACGTCCTCGGCGTCGAAGTCGGGGTAGCCGACGGCGAAGGTGTCGGCGGCGTGCACCACCGCCAGGATCGCGGGCACGTCGTCGAGGGTGGGTCGGCGGGCGATCCAGCCGGCGGGGAGCGTCACGCGGCCGATCCTGGCAGCCGCCCCGGCGGCGGCGCTCCCCATTTATCCGCCGCGGACGTGCAGCCGTGCGGCGGTGAGCAGGTTGAGCAGTTCCGCGCCCTCGCCGGGGCCGAGCGCCCGGAACGCCGGGGACACCAGCCGGTCGGTCACCGCCTCGGCCCAGAGCCGCCGCCGCACCAGCGGCCCCACCGGTGGATACGGCGGCGACCAGCCGCACGCCGCGGCTCCGGCGTCCCCCTCGGGCCCGGCCAGCACCGCCTCCAGCGGTGTCATCCCGGCGGCCCGCACCGCCAGCAGGTACGCCCCGGCGAAGTGCTCGCGGAGCAGCAGCAGCGCGACGGCCGCCCGGGCGCCCGGCGCGGGGTCGTCGACCGGCATGGCCCGCCAGGCGGCGAAGAGCGGCATGCCGCTGCCGTCCGCCGCGTCGACCGTCCGGCGCAGCAGCGCGGCGAGGCGGGACGTCTCCGGGGCGTCGCCCAGGTTGGTGGCGCCCCAGCGGCAGCACTCGGCCAGGTTCGCGCCCGCCACCTCCAGCGGCGGGACGGTGCGCACGGCGGCGTCCCAGCCGTCGGCGACGGCCTCCGGGGCGATGAAGCCGAGCGCGGCGGCCACCGTCTCGGCGCGGACGTCGCCGAGCGCGCCGGCGCGGCCGGTGATGTAGAAGGCCCAGCCGGAGATGCCGAGCAGCCGGGCCCGGCGCAGCGTCGACGGGCAGCGGGAGAACGCCTCCCCGAGCTCCAGCACCAGCGGCTTGCTGGCGGCGGCGACCTGCTCCGGGGTCATCGGCGGCACCCCACCGTCCGTCCACCGTGGTCATCCATCACGATCAGTCTGCCTCGTGACCACCCTCCGCGGCATCCCCCTCTTCGGCGTCCAGCGCCTCCAAGGCGGCCTCCACCTCACCGGTGCGCCGGCGGGCGGCGGTGAGCGCGCGTTCCGCGCCGCGACGGGCCAGCTTGGCCCGGCTCAGCTCCTGCTCGGCGACGGCCCGGCGGCGTTCCAGCTCGGCCAGTTCCGTCTCGATCCGGTCCAGCGTCGCCCCGCCGTCCCGTTCCGCGTCGGTGGCCTCGGTCAGCTCCGACTCGGCCCGGTCCTGGTCGTCGCGGGCCTTCGCCAGCTCGCGTTCCACGGCCCGGCGGCGCTTCGCCCGCTCGGCCCGGGCCGCCCGCTCGGCGGCCCGCTCGTCGCGCGTCCGCCGGCTCTCGGCCCGCTCGGCCGCCCGGTCGGGTACGGCGGGTTCCTCCTCGCCACCCCCGGTGACCAGCCGCAGCTGCGGCCGGGGCACCTCGCCGAACCCGGCGTAGTGGGTGGACCGCAGCAGCCGGCCGGCGCGTACCTGTTCGGCCACCTCGGTGTCGGAGAGCGCCGCGTTCAACGTCGCCTCGACCTCGCCGAGCGGCAGCTTCCCGACCGGTGGGGCGGCCGGCTCGGCGGCGGCCAGCTTGCGGACCTCGGCGACGAGCGCGCCCACGACCGCCCGGCGCTGCGCGGAGAGCTCACGGAGCTTGCCGCCGCGCAGGTCCCGCTGGGCGGAGCGGAGCGACTCGGCGAGCTGCGCCAGGTCGGCGACCAGCTCCGGGCGCTTGATGGCGAGCAGATTGACCAGCCAGGCGGCGACGGTGGGCCGGCGCAGCTTGCCGATCTCCCGGGCGGCCTTCGGGTCGCCGGCCCGGCGCGCCTCGGCGACCGCGGCGTCCCGGGCCGCGACGAACCGGTCCGGCGGCGTCGCGTAGAGCCGCTGGACCAGGTCGGGGGGTGGACCGGCCATGCGTGCTCAGGCGTCGATCCGGGTGCCCGGTTCCAGGCGCCGGTACTCGGTCTTCGACAGCGCGGTGTACTGGCGGTCGAGCACGCCGAAGCCGTTGGCGTTGAGCAACGCGTCGTGCAGCGCGAACGCCCGCCGCGGGGCGACCGCCCGGATGAAGTCGACCACCTCGGAGAACTTCGACCAGGGCGCGTGGATCGGGGCGAAGAGCGTGTCCACCTGGACGTCGTCGGGGACGACGAGCGCGTCGCCGGGGTGGTAGACGACGTCGTTGAACAGGTAGCCGAGGTTCGGGACGACGGGGATGTCCGGGTGGATGACCGCGTGCTCGCCGCCGTACGCGCGGACCGCCATGCCGGCCGCGGTGAACGACTCGCCGGGCGCGACCACGGTCAGCGCCTCGGCGGTGTCGCCGAGCACCCCGGCGAGCGAGGCCGGGCCGTGCACCCGGACGGGCCGCCGGTCCAGCGCCCGGGTCAGCGCCTCGACGTCCACATGGTCCGGGTGCTCGTGGGTGATGAGCACCGCGTCGGCCCCGTCCAGCGCCTCCGGATCGCTGAAGACTCCGGGGTCCACGACCAGCACTCCCCCGTCGTGCTCCAGCCGGACGCAGGAGTGGGCGTATTTGGTGAGGTGCATCGTGACTCCTCGATTATCGAATCGTGACGTCCTCAGCGCAGTCTGCCGGAACCGGCGCGGTGTCGCGTCGCGTCCGACGTATCGGTCCCACCGCGGGACCGTCGAAGGATCGGAGCCGGGACATGAGGATACGGGACAGCCGCCGCCGGGGCCGGGCGCTCGCGGCCGCCGGGCTGCTGGTGGTGTTGGGTGCCGGGGCGTGCAGCGCGGACGGCGGGACCGACGACTCGGGCTCGGTCGCGCAGCCGCAGGCGGTGGCAGGTGGGGCGGCGGACCGGGACCAGGGGGCGCCGGAAAAGGCGCAGCCCGGTGCGGGCGGCGCGGACCTGCGGGTCGACCAGCGGGCGATCATCTACACCGGAACGCTCCAGGTGCGGGTGGCCGACGTGGAGCGGGCGGCCCGCGACGCGAGCACGGCGGTGACGGCGGCCGGCGGCTTCGTCGGCGGCGACCAGCGCAACAGCGACTCGGCGGACGCCCGGGCCGAACTGATCCTGCGGGTGCCGGCGGACCGGTTCACGAATGTGCTGGAGGCGCTGGTCAAGCTCGGCGAGCAGGAGCGGCGCGAGGTGCGGACCGAGGACGTCACCGAGGAGACCGTGGACCTGGACGCCCGGATCGCCACCCAGCGCGCCCGGGTGGACAGCGCCCGGCGGCTGCTGGCCCGGGCCACCTCGATCAACGACCTGGTCACGCTGGAGAACGAGGTGGGCCGCCGGGAGGCGGACCTGGCCTCGCTGGAGGCGAAGAAGCGGCGGCTCGCCGACCTGACCGCGCTCTCCACCATCACGGTGACCTTCGTCGGCCCGGAGGCCGCGGCCACCGAGGACGAGGAGGACCTCGGCTTCCTGGCCGGGCTGCGGGGCGGCTGGTCGGCGTTCCTGGGCTCGCTGCGGGTGGCGCTCACCGTGCTGGGCGCGGTGCTGCCGTTCGCGCTGGCGATCGGCGTGCCGGTGGCGCTCGTGCTGGCCCTGGCCCGCCGGCGGGGTCGTCGTACGCCGCCGGGCGGCCCGGCGCTGCCGGACGGTCCGGTGCCTAGCGGGCCGCCGCCAGTGCCCGCAGCGCGGTCTGGACCATGAGGCGTACGCCGGCCGGGATGGCGCGCTCGTCCACGTCGAACGAGGCCCGGTGCAGGTCCACGTTGGGCCCGTTCCGGCCGACGCCGAGGCGGGCGAGCGCGCCGGGCACGTGCTCCAGGTACCAGGAGAAGTCCTCGCCGCCCATGCTCTGCGGGGTCTCCGCGATGCCCTCCGGCCCGAGCGCGGCCGCGGTGGCCGCGGTGAGGACGCCGATGGCCCGGGCGTCGTTCGTGACCGGCGGCCGGCCGCGCAGGTACTCCAGGTCGACGGTGGCGCCGGTGGGGGCGAGGACGTCCCGCACCACCTGAGCCACGATCTTCGGGGCCTGGTCCCAGGTGTCGCGGTCCATCACCCGCAGGGTGCCGGCGGCGCAGGCCTCGGAGGGGATGACGTTGTAGCGGGTGCCGGCCGAGGCGTGGCCGAACACCAGCAGCAGCCCGCTGTTGGCCGGCACCCGGCGGCTGACCAGGGTCGGCACCTCGGTGACCAGCCGGCCGAGCGCGTCGACCAGGTCGACGGTCAGGTGCGGGCGGGCGGTGTGCCCGCCGGGGCCGGTGAGCCGGACGGTGACGTTGTCGGCGGCGGCGGTGATCGGGCCGACCCGCAGGCCGACCTTGCCGACCGGCAGGTTCGGGTCGCAGTGCACGGCGAAGATCTGCACCACGTCGTCGAGGCCGCCGGCCTCGATGACCTCCAGCGAGCCGCAAGGCAGGATCTCCTCGGCGGGCTGGAAGATGAGCCGCACCCGGCCGTCGAGCTGGCCGAGGTCGGCGAGCTGGGCGAGCAGCATGCCCACACCGAGCATCACGGTGGTGTGCACGTCGTGCCCGCAGGCGTGGCAGACCCCATCCACGGTGGACCGGTACGGCACGTCCTTCGGGTCGCTCAGCGGCAGCGCGTCGATGTCGGCGCGGAGCGCGATCACCGGGCCGTCCGGGCGCCCGTCGATGTCGCAGATGACGCCGTTGCCCTTCGGCAGCAGGCGCGGCTTCAGGCCGGCGAGGGAGAGCTCCCGGTGCACCAGGGCGGCCGTCTCGAACTCCTCGCCCGACAGCTCCGGGTGGGAGTGGATGTGACGGCGGGTGGCGATGAGGCCGGGTACGCGCAGCGCGAGCAGATGGTCGAGCTCCATGGGCAGGGGCTGGGACCCGGTCGGCGCCTCCGGCCAGGACGACGCCAGCGGGCTGCCCGAGGGCAGCGTCAACGCACTCGTCACGTCGAATTCTCGATCACTAGAGATGGATGGATCATCGGGGAGAACAGCAGACAGCCTAGACCTCCGGCGGTGACGCTGCGCAACATCTTTCGCGTAGCGGTCGGACCGCGCAGCGTCACGAATGCCCTGGTGGGAGGGCCCGAATATCTGCGGGACAGCAGGTAGATCGCGGTCGAACGCCGTCATCTGCCCCACACCTCCTACAACGCGTAACCGATTCAACGGTCACCAAATCGCGGGCCGTCGTTCCGAATTGTCGCATTAGTCGCGACAATTAACTGCCGCTCGGACAATTGCGCGACAACGGTCGGCTGTCGGACGACTCCTCACGGTGACATGCCGGCCCGGAGTACGACCGCACAGGCTGTCCGTCCCGTTCACCCGACCGGGTTACCCGCAATCCCGATCCGCACACGCGCGCCGGCTCCGGCCACGCTGCCCGACGGCTCCGGGAGCGGCGCCCGGGCGGCGTCGCCCGGGGAGGATCCGCACCGAGCCGTCACCGCCCCCGCCGCGTGCGGGGAGACCACTGACTGTACGCCGTGGCACGGCATTCGCCCAGGTCAGAGCGGTCGGGAACACGACGGCGGCCCGCGCCGGACACCGTGCGGGGTGCCGGCGGGGCCGCCGTCGGCGACTTAGAACCGGTCGCTCGGCCGGTGGATCCCCCACACGTCGCGCAGCGTCCCGCACACCTCACCGACGGTGGCCCGGGCGCGCAGCGCCTCCCGCATCGGGTAGAGCACGTTGGCGTCGCCCTCGGCCGCGGCCCGCAGCTCGGCCAGAGCGCGCTCGACCGTCCCGGAGTCCCGCTGGGCGCGCAGCTTGGCCAGCCGCTCCGCCTGGCCCACCTCGATCGCCGGGTCCACCCGCAGCGGCTCGTACGGCTCCTCCTCGTCGATCTGGAACCGGTTGAGCCCGACCACCACCCGCTCACCCGAGTCGATCTCCTGGGCGATCCGGTACGCGGACTGCTCGATCTCCCGCTTCTGGAAGCCGGCCTCGATGGCGTCCACGGCCGATCCGTGGTCGAAGACCCGCTGCATCAGCTCGTCGGCGGCCGTCTCCAGCTCGGCGGTCATCGCCTCCACCACGTACGACCCGGCGAACGGGTCGACGGTGGCCGTCAGGTCCGTCTCGTACGCCAGCACCTGCTGGGTGCGCAGCGCCAGCCGGGCCGCCTTCTCGGTGGGCAGCGCGATCGCCTCGTCGAAGCTGTTGGTGTGCAGCGACTGGGTGCCGCCGAGCACCGCGCCGAGGCCCTGGACGGCCACCCGGACCAGGTTCACCTCCGGCTGCTGGGCGGTGAGCTGCACACCCGCGGTCTGGGTGTGGAACCGCAGCATCATGGACTTCGGGTTCTTCGCCCCGAACTCGTCGCGCATCAGCCGGGCCCAGATGCGCCGGGCCGCCCGAAACTTGGCGACCTCCTCCAGCAGGGTGGTGCGGGCCACGAAGAAGAACGACAGCCGGGGCGCGAAGTCGTCCACGGCCAGCCCGGCGGCGAGCGCCGCCCGGACGTACTCCACGCCGTTGGCCAGGGTGAACGCGATCTCCTGCGCGGGCGACGCACCGGCCTCGGCCATGTGGTAGCCGGAGATGGAAATGGTGTTCCACTTCGGCACCTCGGCCCGGCAGTAGGCGAAGGTGTCGGCGACCAGCCGCAGCGAGGGCTTCGGCGGGAAGATGTACGTCCCCCGGGCGATGTACTCCTTGAGGATGTCGTTCTGGATGGTGCCGTTGAGCGCCGAGCCCGGCACCCCGGCCTCCTCGGCCACGAGCTGGTAGAGCAGGAGCAGCACCGAGCCGGGGGCGTTGATGGTCATCGAGGTGGAGACCTTGTCCAGCGGGATGCCGTCGAAGAGCGTCCGCATGTCCTCGATGGAGTCGATGGCGACGCCGACCTTGCCGACCTCGCCGTGCGCGATCGGGTCGTCGGAGTCGTACCCCATCTGGGTGGGCAGGTCGAAGGCGACGGAGAGGCCCATGGTGCCGGCGCGCAGCAGTTGGTGGTAGCGGGCGTTGCTCTCCGTGGCGGTGCCGAAGCCGGCGTACTGCCGCATGGTCCACGGACGGGAGGTGTACATCGTGGGGTAGACCCCGCGGGTGTACGGGTATTCGCCCGGGCCGCTCAGCCGGGAGTCCAGGTCCTCCGGAAGGTCGGCCGCCGTGTAGAGGCCCTTGATCGGGAAACCCGACTCGCTTGACCGCGCTTCGCTCATTACCGGATGGTAGGACGCGGCCGCCGTTCGTTGGGTGAGGGATACCGCACACCGCGACGGCGCATCGACCGGAGGTGAGTACCTGGCCACATACCGTCGAGTAGGTAAACGTCCGCCGCGTCGGGTTTCGCATCGGCCGTCGGAACCAGCAAGATAGGGGGGTTGTGTCCCAGCCCCCTCGATATCCCCCGGTGGCTTTTCTGTGACTCAGATCCCGACGTGGAGCGGCGGACCCGCCAGTCCCCCCACTGGACGCGCAGCACCCGGCACCACCATCGGTGGCCGCTACTCGCTGCGCTCGCCGGTGGGCAACGGCGGCATGGGCACGGTCTGGCGTGCGACAGACACGCTGCTGCGCCGCGACGTGGCGGTGAAGGAGGTCGTCCTCCCGCCGGGGCTCGCCCCCAGCGACCGCGACGCGATGTACGAACGGACTCTCCGCGAGGCCCGCGCGGCCGCCGCGATCCAGCACCCCGCCGTGGTCCAGGTCTACGACGTGGTCACCGAGGGTGGCCGCCCGTGGATCGTGATGGAGCTGCTGGACGCCCGCAGCCTGGCCGACATGGTGATCGAGGACGGGCCGGTCGCGCCCCGCGCGGTCGCCAAGATCGGCATCGCCCTGCTCGGCGCGCTGGAGGTGGCGCACGCGATCGGCGTGCTGCACCGCGACGTCAAGCCGGCCAACGTGCTGATCTGCACCGACGGCCGGTGCGTGCTGACCGACTTCGGCGTGGCCCGGATGCCCACCGACGTGCAGCTCACCACGCCGGGCATGGTGCTCGGCTCGCCGCACTTCATCTCTCCCGAGCGGGCCATGGGTCAGGAGTTCGGCCCGCCCAGCGACCTCTTCTCGCTCGGTGTCACGCTCTACACCGCCGTCGAGGGGCGTCCCCCGTTCGACAAGGGCGACCCGATCGAGACCATGCACGCGGTGGTCGAGGACCCGCCGGCCACCCCGCAGCGCAGCGGCCCGCTGACCCGAGTGCTGATGGGCCTGCTGGAGAAGGACCCGGCCCGCCGGTTGGACGTGCACACCGCCCGGGGCATGCTACGCGAGCTGCTCGCCGGCCCGCTGACCAGCACCGCCACCGCGGTCAACTCGGTCACCGACCCGTACGCCGTGGTGCCGGTGCAGCGGCCGTCGACGCCGCCGGCGATCATCACGCCCGAGCCGAAGCCGAGCGGCCAGATCGGCGGCCGGGCGATGATCGGCCCGGGCGAGTCGCTGACCGACCGGCTCGCCTCCCTGCGCCGCGGCGAGCGGCCCGAACCCACGGCGGCCGGTGCCGCCGCGCTCGACGAGACCAGCGCCGACGCGCTGGCCGGCCCGCTGCACACCCCCACCGGGGCGATGTCCGGGCCGGGTGCGGCCCCGGAGACCACCCAGCGCATCTCACCCGACGCCACCCAGCGGCTCGGCCAGACCGCCGGGCCGGACGCCACCCAGCGGGTGCCCGGCCACCCGGACGCCACCCAGACGGTCTACGGCCGGGGCGCCGACACCACCCAGCCGGTCTACGGCGGCAACCAGTGGTCGGTGCCCGGCACGGGCCAGCCCTGGACGACGACTCCGGGCGCCGCGCCGGCCGACGGCGGCGCGCTCGGCCGGGCCAAGGGCGTCGGCGGCCAGCTCGTCGGCCGGGTCAAGGGCTGGCCGCGCAAGGTCCAACTCGCCGCCGCCGCCGGCGTGGCCGTGCTGCTCCTGGTCGGCGTGATCGCGCTGACCAGCGGCGGCGACGACGAGCCCCCGCCGATCGTGGGCGCGCTGCCCTCGGGGTCGGCCGAGGCGCCGCCCGTGGAGATGCAGGCGCAGTCGGTCAAGGGCGTCAACGTGCAGGTGCCAAAGGGCTGGCAGCGGCAGACGGGCGGCCTCTACGTCGACTTCGTCGACCCCCAGGACAGCGGCCGCAAGGTCCGGGTCATCGCGGAGGAATGGAACGGCACCCCGGTCAGCTGGGCGGAGTTCGCCTCGCGGAACCTCAAGAAGAACAGCACCAAGAGCAAGAACTGCCCCGAGCCGTACACCGAGCTGGCGATCTCGGAACAGCAGCTGGCCGGCCAGGGGGCGGCCCAGCTGGAATACACCTGCGGCGAGGGCGACGCCATGCGGCACGGGATGTGGCGCGGCTTGGTGAAGGACGGGAAGGTCTACTCGTTCTACCTCTCCTCGACCGACGCCAAGTTCGCCGAGAGCAAGCCGATCTTCGAGGCGATGGCGCGGTCGTTCCAACTCACCGGAGCCAACTGAGTCGAGGCCGACGGCCGGTGGTGATCCGCCGCCATGCTTTCATGAGGCAATGGCGGCGGACACCACTGACCTTGACGACCTTCGCGACCGGGCCGAGCGCTGGCTCGACGACGACCCCGACCCGGCCGACCAGGACGAGCTGCGCGCCGTCCTCGCCGGGCTGCCGGGCAGCGCGCCCGAGCTGGCGGACCGGTTCGCCGGCCCGCTGACCTTCGGCACCGCCGGGCTGCGCGGCCCGCTGCGGGCCGGCCCGAACGGGATGAACCTCGCGGTGGTCACCCAGGCCGCCGCCGGGCTGGTCGGCTGGCTCGCCGCCCAGGGCGGCGAGGGCCCGCTGGTGATCGGGTACGACGCCCGGCGCGGCTCGCGGGCCTTCGCCGAGCGCACCGCCCAGGTGGCCACCGGCGCGGGTCGCCCGGCGCTGCTGCTGCCCCGCCCGCTGCCCACCCCGGTGCTGGCCTTCGCGGTGCGGCACCTCGGGGCGGTGGCCGGCGTGATGGTCACCGCCAGCCACAACCCGCCCCAGGACAACGGCTACAAGGTCTACCTGGGCGCGCAGCTCGGCGGGGAGCTGGGCGCGGGCGCGCAGATCGTGCCGCCGGCCGACGCCGGCATCGAGGCGGCCATCCGGGCGGTCGGCCCGCTGGCCGAGGTGCCGCTCGGCCCGGCCGGCCAGGTGCTCGGCGACGACCTGGTCGCCGGGTACGTGGAGCGGGCCGCCGCGGTGGTCGACCCGGCCGGCCCGCGGGACCTGAAGGTGGCGTACACGCCGCTGCACGGTGTGGGCGCCGCGGTGTTGACCGCCGCGTTCGCGCGCGCCGGTTTCGCGACGCCCGGCGTGGTGCCCGAGCAGGCCGAGCCCGATCCGGCCTTCCCGACGGTCAACTTCCCCAACCCGGAGGAGCCGGGCGCGGTGGACAAGCTGGTCGCGCTGGCCGGCAGCACCGGCGCGGACATCGCCGTCGCGAACGACCCGGACGCGGACCGGTGCGCGGTGGCCGTGCCGGCGGACGGGACCTGGCGGATGCTGCGCGGCGACGAGGTGGGCGCGCTGCTCGCCGACCACCTGATGCGGCGCGGGGTGACCGGCCTCTACGCCACCACGATCGTCTCCTCCAGCCTGCTCCGGGCGATGGCCGCGGCGCGGAGCCTGCCCTACGACGAGACGCTGACCGGGTTCAAGTGGATCGTCCGGGCCGGGGGCGGTCGGGAGCCGCTGGTCTTCGGCTACGAGGAGGCGCTCGGCTACTGCGTCGCGCCGGAGCACGTCCGGGACAAGGACGGCATCACGGCCGCGCTGACCGTCGCCGAGCTGGCCGCCGGCCTCAAGGCCGAGGGCCGGACGTTGACCGACCGGCTGGACGAGCTGGCCGCCGAGTTCGGCGTCCACCACACCGACCAGCTCTCGGCGCGGGTGGAGGACCTGCGGGTGATCGCCGAGATGATGAGCCGGGTCCGGGCGGCCACCCCGACCGCCCTGCTCGGGCACCCGGTCACCGAGGTGTCCGACCTGCTCCCCGAGGCGGACGTGGTGATCCTGCGGACCGACGCCGCCCGGGTGGTGATCCGCCCCTCCGGCACCGAGCCGAAGCTCAAGGCGTACCTGGAGGTGGTGGAGCCGGTGACGGACGGCGACGTGCCCGCGGCCCGCCACCGCGCCCAGACCGCGGTAGCCGCCCTCCGCACCGAGATCGCCTCAGCCCTCGGCCTCTAGCCAGCCGTAAGCAGGGGCCCTTCCTTACGGGCGCTTGCCCAGGGCGGCGTCCACGGCCTGGGCCAGGGCGGCGATCACCAGGCTGACGCTGGGGCGGACGACGCTGTCGTCGAGGCTCACCGTCCCGGAGAAGCCGGCGCCCGTGGCAATCTCCTCCAGACGCTTGCCGGCGTCGTCGGCGGCGGCGCCGGTCAGGCGGAGCGCCGGCTCCATCCGCAGCACCGCGACCAGGGTGGCGAGCGCGGCGGTCCGCTCGTCGGGGAGCTGCCCGACGGTCAGCGCCTCGGCCAGCCGCCCCCGGATGTCGGCCTCCACCGAGGCGTCGGCGACCGGGTAGCGGTGCACGTGGATGAAGCCCAGCTCGGTCTCGTCGACGTCCCGGACCACGCCCCGGCCGCAGAGGTCGCCGAGGATGCGGTCGCGCAGGCCGTGCCGCAGCCGCTGCACCCACGAGGACGGGGTGTGCGGGGTGTCGGCGGCGATCCGGGCGAGGACCTCGTCGGCGATCGGCTCGCCGGTCGGCGCCGGGTCGAGCACCGCGAGGTTCCCGTCGGCGTACGCGATCCGGCCGGCCAGGGCCAGCTCGACCAGCACCGCGGCGGCCATGCCCAGGTCCAGGCTGATCCGCGGCATGGTCGCCTTGCCGGTTTCGTCGTCATAGGCGAGGAGCAGCAGCTCTTCGGCGAGCGCAACACCAGTCATGGCCGCAGACGCTAGCGGGTACGCGCATCCCGCGCACGAACTCCCCGCCGATGGCGTGCCGACCTCGGCGTGGCCGAAACACGTGCCCCGCCCACGCCGGCCCGCATCCCCCGTCCGGTCAGCCGAGGGTGTCGGTGCGGCTGGCCTGGAGCAGGAGCCCGTAATGCATTACGCGGCGCCGGGGAGCCAGCTCCAGGTACTCGTGGGCGAGCAGCTCGCCGGTGCTGGGATCGAAGACCAGCAACATCTGCGCCCGCTGCGGATCCTGCGGCCGGTCCGCCGGTGGGGTGAGGTCGGCGGTGACGGCCAGACCCCAGCGACCGGCCCGATCGACGACCCGTCCGCGCCACACGAAGCCGGGCTTTCCGGCCAGGGTGGTGAGGATGTCGGCACGGGTCCGCCGCGGGACCAGGTGCCGGACGTACAGGTCGTACACGGCCTTGGCCACGTCGCCGGCCGATTGGTCGATCCGGAGCAGGCGGGCGAGCGCCGCCCGGTCGGTGGGCAACGGGCCCCCGTTCGGATCCTGCGGTTCCTCGACCGGCCCTCCATCTGGTGGGGTCGACCGGCCGGCGGCGGGCGCGGACAGCTGTTTCGTCCAGTAGTCGCGGGACGCCGCATCGGGGAACTCCAGGTCCAGCACTGTCGTGTCCGACCACCGACGACCGTCGGGCGTCACCCAGCTCCGGCGTTCCTCCACGAAACTGGCCAGGTAACCCTCGGGCGACTCCTGGACCATGCCGCCCCAGGACTTCACCCGGTGGTAGGCGTACCGGCCAGTCGCCCAGTCCGAGGGGGCGTCCGTGGCCCGTCGGGCGAGCGCCCGAAGGTGCGGCCCGGCCGGTTCGGCGTCGGCGGCGATCTCGTAGGTCACCGGTTGGAGCACGGTCCCGTCCACCGGCTGGGGCGGCGTCGAGCGGGTGGGCGCCGTGGCGTGCCGGAGGGCCGGCACCAAGCCGGCGGAGGCGACCGCACCCGTCGCGACGGCTGCGCCGACCAGAAAGGTACGCCGGCCGGTCCGCAGGTGAGGCGGCACCGGCGCGGGCGACGCGTCAGTCTCCGCCCGGACGATCACGTCGTGCGCGGAGAGCGGCGCCGGCGGTACGACGACGCCACGCGCCGGGTCGGCCGGGCCCAGGAGGCCCCGGACCTGCTGCTGCGTGTGCATGGTGCTCCTCTCAGACATGGGCGGACGCCGACCGGGGGTCGCGCAGCGGCGGGCGGGCGGCCAGGGCGGAACGCAGTCGACGCCGGGCTCTGAACAGCCGGACTGCGGCGGCGGACCGGGTACACCCCAGGGCGACGGCCGCGTCCGCGACGCTGAGGTCTTCCCAACCGATCAGCCGGAGGATCTCCTGGTCGGCCTCGGGCAATTCGGCCAGTGCCCGGCGCAGGTCGAGCACCGGTGCCACGGCGTCGGGCTCGACGAAGCCCGCAGGGATGTGATCCGCCGCGGCGAGCGGGACCAGAGTGGGAGCGACGCGCCCGTGCCGCCACCGGTTCATCACGGTGTGGCGCGCGACGGCGTAGAGCCATGGAAGAGGGTTCTCGGGGACCTCGCTCCGCCGCCGCCACGCGACGACGAACACGTCCTGGGCGAGTTCGGCGGCCGCGTCGGCGTCCGGAAGTCGCCGCAGGCCGTACCTGACGATGGCCGGGTAGTGCCGGGCGTAGAGGCTGGTGAACCAGACCTCACCCCGCTCACCCACGGGTTTCATCTGATCGCTCTCCCGACCGGAGTTCCTGACAGAGACACCACGTATGTGTCAGGGGCGGGGCGGATCGTTACCGGTGGGCGGGGAAGGGCCCGAGGGCGTCGCACGGGCACCGCCCCGGTCCAGGCCGGGGCGGTGGGCCCGTCGGAAAGGAGTCAGAAGCGGGGCATGCCGCCGAACTGGCGGTCCCCGGCGTCGCCGAGGCCCGGGACGATGAACATCCGGTCGTTGAGGCCCTCGTCGATCGACGCGGTGACCAGGCGCAACGGCAGCCCGGACCGCTCCAGCCGCTCGATGCCGACCGGCGCGGCCAGCACGCAGAGCACGGTGATGTCGGTGCAGCCGCGGTCGGCGAGCAGCCGGCAGCTGTGCTCCAGCGAGCCGCCGGTGGCCAGCATCGGGTCGAGCAACAGCACCGGCAGACCACTCAGGTCCCGGGGCAGCGACTCCATGTACGCCCGCGGCTCGTACGTCTCCTCGTCGCGGGCCAGGCCGACGAAGCCCATCGACGACTCGGGCAGCAGGCCGAGCGCGGCGTCGGCCATGCCCAGACCGGCCCGCAGCACCGGCACCAGCAGGGGCGGGTTCGCCAGCCGGGTGCCCTCGGTGGCGGTGACCGGGGTCTGCACCGGGTACTTCTCGACGGGGAATGAGCGCGCGGCCTCGTACACCAGCATGGTGGTGAGTTCGTGCAGCGCGGCCCGGAACGACGCGGAGTCGGTCCGGGCGTCCCGCATGGCGGTCAGCCGCGCCTGGGCGAGCGGGTGGTCAATGACGTGTACGTCCACGATCGCTCAACCTACCGGTCCCGGGGCGGGCGCATCGCAGGTGCGTGCGGACCAGCGACGCCGCTCACGTGCGGCACCGCCGACCGGTGGAGCGTGACCAAGATCACTCGGCGCGCGGGTGCGTAGTATTCGGGGCATGACGGCGACAGCGACGTCGGCCCGGTCGGACCTCTCCGAGCTGGGACGATCCGAGACCGCTCTGCGGACCTTCCTGCACGGCCTGCCCGGCGTGGACCAGGTCGGCGCGGAGCAGCGGGCGGCACAGCTCGGCACCCGCTCCATCAAGACCACCGCCAAGGCCCAGGCCATCGACCTGGCGATCCGGATGGTCGACCTGACCACCCTCGAAGGGGCCGACACCCCCGGCAAGGTGCGGGCGCTCGCCGCCAAGGCGTTGCGCCCCGACCCGGCCGACCTGTCCTGCCCGCACGTCGGCGCGGTCTGCGTCTACCCCGCGATGGTCCCGTACGTGGCCGAGGTGCTGCGTGGGTCCGGCGTGCACCTGGCCAGCGTGGCGACCGCCTTCCCGTCGGGCCAGGCGCCGCTGGAGATCAAGCTCGCCGACACCCGGGCGGCCGTCGCGGCCGGCGCGGACGAGATCGACATGGTGATCAACCGGGGGGCCTTCCTGGCCGGCCGGTACTCCGAGGTCTACGACGAGATCGTGGCCACCAAGGAGGCCTGCGGCGACGCCCACCTCAAGGTGATCCTGGAGACCGGCGAGCTGGCCACGTACGACAACGTGCGCCGGGCGTCCTGGCTGGCCATGCTGGCCGGCGGCGACTTCATCAAGACCTCCACCGGCAAGGTTCCGGTCGCGGCCACCCTGCCGGTGACCCTGGTGATGCTGGAGGCGGTCCGCGACTTCCGCGCCGCCACCGGGCGGCAGGTCGGCGTGAAGCCGGCCGGCGGCATCAAGACCACCAAGGACGCGATCAAGTACCTGGTCATGGTCAACGAGACCGTCGGCGCCGACTGGCTGGACCCGGACTGGTTCCGGTTCGGCGCGTCCAGCCTTCTCAACGACCTGCTCATGCAGCGCACCAAGCTGACGACCGGCGTCTACGCCGGCCCCGACTACTTCACCCTGGACTGAGCCCGATGTTCGAATATGCCCCCGCCCCCGAGTCGCGCTCGGTGGTGGACATCAAGCCCTCGTACGGGCTCTTCGTCGACGGCACGTTCGTCGACCCGACCGACGGCGCCAGCTTCAAGTCGATCAACCCGGCCTCCGAGGAGGTGCTGGCCGAGATCGCCGAGGCCGGCAGCCAGGACGTGGACCGTGCGGTCCGCGCCGCCCGCGAGGCGTACGAGAAGGTCTGGGGTCCGATGCCGGGCCGGGACCGGGCCAAGTACCTGTACCGGATCGCCCGGATCATCCAGGAGCGCTCCCGCGAGCTGGCCGTGCTGGAGTCGCTGGACAACGGCAAGCCGATCAAGGAGTCCCGGGACGTCGACCTGCCCCTGGTCGCCGCGCACTTCTTCTACTACGCGGGCTGGGCCGACAAGCTGGAGCACGCAGGCTTCGGCGCGAATCCCCGCCCCCTCGGTGTGGCCGCGCAGGTCATCCCGTGGAACTTCCCGCTGCTCATGCTGGCCTGGAAGATCGCCCCGGCGCTCGCGGCCGGCAACACCGTGGTGCTCAAGCCGGCCGAGACCACCCCGCTGACCGCGCTGCTCTTCGCCGAGATCTGCCAGCAGGCCGACCTGCCGGCCGGCGTGGTCAACATCGTCACCGGCGCCGGCGAGACCGGCCGGGCGCTGGTCGAGCACCCGGGCGTGGACAAGGTCGCCTTCACCGGCTCCACCGAGGTCGGCAAGGCCATCGCCCGGGCGGTCGCCGGCACCCGCAAGAAGCTGACCCTGGAGCTGGGCGGCAAGGCCGCCAACATCGTTTTCGACGACGCCCCGGTCGACCAGGCCGTCGAGGGCATCGTCAACGGCATCTTCTTCAACCAGGGGCACGTCTGCTGCGCCGGCTCCCGGCTGCTGGTCCAGGAGTCGGTCGCCGACCGGGTGCTGGAGTCGCTGAAGCGGCGGATGGCCCAGCTCCGGGTCGGCGACCCGCTGGACAAGAACACCGACATCGGCGCGATCAACTCCTCCGCCCAGCTGGCCCGGATCCGGGAGCTGTCGGAGGCCGGCGCCGCCGAGGGCGCCGAGCGCTGGTCGCCGCCGTGCGAGCTGCCGGACCGCGGCTTCTGGTTCGCGCCGACCATCTTCACCGGGGTCACCCAGGCCCACCGGATCGCCCGCGAGGAGATCTTCGGCCCGGTGCTGTCCGTGCTGACCTTCCGCACCCCGGCCGAGGCCGTGGAGAAGGCCAACAACACGCCGTACGGGCTGTCGGCCGGGATCTGGACCGACAAGGGCTCCCGGATCCTGTGGATGGCCGACCGGCTGCGCGCCGGCGTGGTCTGGGCCAACACGTTCAACAAGTTCGACCCGACCTCGCCGTTCGGCGGCTACAAGGAGTCGGGCTACGGTCGCGAGGGCGGCCGGCACGGGCTGGAGGCGTACCTCAATGTCTGAGCGGGTCGCGGTACGCAAGACGTACAAGCTCTTCATCGGTGGGAAGTTCCCGCGCAGCGAGTCGGGACGGTCGTATCTCGTGCAGGACTCCAACGTGTCGCTGGCCTCCCGCAAGGACGCGCGGGACGCGGTCCTCGCCGCCCGGGCCGCCGTGAAGGGCTGGGCTGGGGCGACGGCGTACAACCGCGGTCAGATCCTCTACCGGGTCGCCGAGATGCTGGAGGGCCGGCGCGACCAGTTCGTCGCCCTCGGCGCGTCCGCCGACGAGGTCGACGCGGCCATCGACCGCTGGGTCTGGTACGCCGGCTGGTCCGACAAGCTCCCCCAGGTCTACGGCGGGGCGAACCCGGTGGCCGGGCCGTACTTCAACCTCTCCGCGCCCGAGCCGACCGGCGTGGTGGCCGTGGTGGCCCCGGAGTCCCCGGCGCTGCTCGGCCTGGTCAGCGTGATCGCCCCGGCGATCGTCACCGGCAACACCGTGGTGGTCGCGGCCTCGCCGTCGGCGCCGCTGGCGGCGGTAACCCTGGCCGAGGTGCTGGCCACCTCCGACCTGCCGGGCGGGGTGGTGAACATCCTCACCGGGCGGCTGTCGGAGACCGTGCCGACGCTGGCCGCGCACATGGACGTCAACGCCATCGACCTGACCGGGGTCGCCGACGCCGACCTGGCCGTTGAGCTGGAGGTCAAGGCCGCGGAGAACCTCAAGCGGGTGCTCCGGCCGGCCCCGGCGGACAACGACTGGTACGCCGACCCGGGCATCACCCGGATGACCACGCTCCTGGAGACCAAGACGGTCTGGCACCCCAAGGGCGTGTGAGCCTCTTCTACTACGCGAGGTAGGATTACGGGGTGACTCGGCTCGGTGATCTGGAACGTGCGGTGATGGACGTGCTGTGGGACTCGGTCCCCGGCACGTCGGACGGCGTGACCGTACGCGAGGTCGCCGACGCCCTCGACGGGCGGGAGTTGGCCTACACGACGGTGATGACCGTGCTCGACCGGCTCGCCGGCAAGGGCATGGTGCAGCGCGAGCGGGAGGGGCGGGCCTGGCGTTACCGGCCCGCCGCCACCCGCGAGGCGCACATCGCCCAGCTCATGCTCGACGCCCTCGACCTCGGCGGCAGCCGGGACGCCGCGCTGGTGCGCTTCGCCCGTTCGGTGACCGGCACCGAGGCGGACGTGCTGCGCGCCGCGCTCAGCGCCGAGGCCGGGCTGACCGACCGGGTCGAGGACCCGCGGGCCGGCGGCCCGGCGCTCGACGAGGCGACGGACCGGTAGGGCGGCCGCCGTGGCGTACGCCCTGCACTTCGCCGCGACCATCCTGGCCTGCTGGCTGACCGCGCAGGTCCTGGCCGCCGCGCGGTGGACCTGGCAGGCCCCGCGGGTGGCGATCGTCTGCTGGCAGGCGGTCGGGCTGGCGCTCGGCCTCTCCGCCATGGGGCTGCCCATGGCGCTCGGCCTGAGCGCGTACGAGCTGCCGACCGGGAGCGCGCTGCTGACCCTCGTCGACGATCTGATCCACGGCACGCTGCCGGCCGGGCTGGGCGCGCTGCACCTGGGCCTGGTCGGGGTCGGTTTCGGCATCGGCGCGGTGCTGCTCACCACGACCGTGCGCAGCATCCACGGCACCGTACGCGCCCAGCGCCGGCACCGGGAGCTGCTCAGCCTGGTCGCCCGGCGGGACCCCACGGTGCCCGGCGCGCTGGTGCTGGACCACCCGAGCGCGGCCGCCTACTGCCTGCCCGGGGTGAAGCCGCGGGTGGTGGTCAGCGCCGGCACGCTCAGCCTGCTCGACCGGGCCGAGCTGGCGGCGGTGCTCACCCACGAGCGGGCGCACGCCCAGGAGCGGCACGATCTCGTGCTGCTGCCGTTCACCGCGCTCTGCCGGGCGCTGCCCTGGTTCCGCTGGGTGCGGGACGCGCACGAGCGGGTGGCGCTGCTGGTCGAGATGCGCGCCGACGACAAGGCCCGTGAGCTGCACGCCGGGGCACCTCTGGCGGGGGCGCTGCGCCGGTTCGCCGCCGCGGGGCACCGGGTCACCCCGGCCGGCACGCTGGGCCTGGGCGACCGCGACCTCGACGTACGGGTGCAGCGGCTCATGGTCGCCGACCGGCCGCCGCGGGTGCTCGGCGCCACCGCGCTGTCCGTCGCGACCCTCCTGGTCGCCCTGCCGACCTCCCTCTTCCTGAGCTGACCGACGAGAAGCCCACCCGGGTCGCCACCGGACCGCATAGGTAGCCAGGCTACGTGTAGGCTCCCTATGACAAGCGAGTCAACACGTGGGAGGACGGCCATGGATCCCCTGCTCCTCGCCCGCCTGCAGTTCGCCACGACCACCTCGATCCACTTCCTCTTCGTGGTGGTCACCCTCGGCCTGGTCACCCTGCTGGTCGGCCTGCAGACGGCCGGCTTCGTCACCGGCAAGCCGGTCTACGAGCGGCTGACCCGCTTCTGGGGCCAGCTCTACGTGATCAACTACGTGCTCGGGATCGCCACCGGGATCGTCATGGAGTTCCAGTTCGGGCTGAACTGGAGCGGCCTCTCCCGCTACGTGGGCAACGTGTTCGGGGCGCCGCTGGCCATCGAGACGCTGGTCGCCTTCTTCCTGGAGTCCACGTTCCTCGGCATGTGGATCTTCGGCTGGCACCGGCTGCGGCGCGGCGTCCACCTGGCGCTGCTCTGGGGCGTCGCGCTCACCGCGTACGCCTCGGCGTTCTGGATCATGGTGGCCAACGCCTGGCTCCAGCACCCGGTCGGCTACGAGGTGCGCGACGGCGTCGCCCACCTCACCGACTTCGGCGCGCTGCTCACCAATCCCACCCTCGGCTTCGCCTTCGGCCACGTGGTCTCGGCCGGCCTGGTCACCGGCGGAATGCTGATGGCCGCGGTCAGCGCCGGGCACCTGCTGCGGCGTACCCCGGACTTCCTGCTCTTCCGGAAGTCGCTGCGGCTCGGGCTGATCACCGCGGCGCTCGCGGTGACCACGCTCCAAGGCTTCGGTTTCGCGCAGTTCGGCCCGGTCGGGGAACTCCAGCCGACCAAGTTCGGCGGCGGGGCCGACCGCGACGCGCTGGTCGCCGAGTGGACGGCGCGGTTCGGCCCCGGCGACTACACGCCGCCGGTGCTGTCCAACGTCGGCCTGGGCTTCATGATCCTGATCGGCTTCACCCTGGGCTGCGCCTGGCTGCTGCTGCCCCTGCTCTGGCGGGACTGGATCATCCGGCTGAAGTTCCCGCTCTGGCTGGTGCTGCTCGCCGTGCCGCTGCCGTTCGTCGCGGTGCTCCTCGGCTGGATCGCCCGCGAGGTGGGACGCCAGCCCTGGGTCGCCTACGGGCTGCTGCCCACCGGGCAGGCCGTCTCGCCGGTGAGCGGCGGGCTCATGCTCACCTCGCTGATCGGCTTCACCCTGCTGCTCGGCACCCTCGCCGTCACCAACTGGGTGCTGCTGGCCCGGCACGCCGCCCGGGGCGCGCACGACCCCGCGCTCGGCCGCCCACCCGCGCCGGACACCGACCACCACCCCCACCCCGTGTTCGCCTGAGGGAGCCCCGCCGTGGAACTCGTCTGGTACGCCCTGCTCGGCCTCTTCTTCGCCACCTACCTGGTGCTTGGCGGCTACGACTACGGCGTCGGGCTGCTGCTGGCCTGGGGCGCCACCCCGGCGGCGCGGCGGGCCGCGCTGAACGCGGTGGGGCCGTTCTTCCTCGGCAACGAGGTCTGGCTCGTGGCCGCGGTCGGCATCCTGTTCGGCGCCTTCCCCACCCTGGAGGGCGAACTGCTCTCCGGTCTCTATCCGGCCGTGCTCGGCGCGCTCGCCGGGGTGGTGCTGGTGACGGCCGGCGTACAGCTCCGAAGCCGGCCGCGCGCCGGGGCGGCCCGCGCCTTCTGGGACCGGGTGGTGGTGGCCGGCTGCGTGCTGGCCGCGCTCGGCTGGGGCGCGCTGCTCGGCGGGCTGCTCCAGGGCGTGCCGCCGGCCGGCGACGGGCACGCGGCCGGGGTCGGCCACCTGTTCACCCCGTTCGTGGCCGCGGCCGCGCTTGCGCTGCTCGCGCTGGTCGCCGTGCACGGTGCGACCTTTCTCACGCTGCGGCTGCCGCCCGCCGACGTGCCGTCGGTCGCCCGGCTCGCCCGCGGCCTGGTGCCGGCCGCGCTCACCGCGGTCGCCACCGCCACCGTCCTGGGCCTGCTCTCCGATCGCGTACGCGCCGCGGTGGCCCGCCCGGCGGTCGCCGTACTCCTGCCGTTGGCGCTGGTGGCGGCGCTGCTGGTGGCCCGCGCGGCGCTGCGCGGGGGCCGGGCCGGGGTGGCCTTCGCGGCGACCAGCGCGGCGCTGGCCCTGCCGGTGCCGCTGGTCGGCGCGGCGCTCTGGCCCCGGGTGCTGGTCTCCACCGTCGACCCGACCGCCGCGCCGCAGATGACCGACGCGGCTGTGCTGACCGTGGCCGACGCGGCGGCGAGCGGGCCGACGCTGGCGCTGCTGGGCTGGCTGGCGCTGCCGCTCGTGCCGGCCCTACTAGGCTTTCAGGCGATGAGCTGGTGGGTGTTCCGGGGACGGACCGACGGCAGGGCACCGGTGTACTGGTGAACCGCCGACCGTTCGACCCGCGGCTGCTGCGCCGGGTCCCCGCGGCCCGGCGCGACCTCGCCGTGCTCGCGGTGCTGGGCGGGCTGACCGCGCTGCTCGTGGTCGCACAGGCCACCGCGCTGGCCACCCTGCTCGCCACGGCGATCGACGGGCGGCTGCACCGGCCGGCGCTGGCCGGTTTCGTGGTGGCGGTCGCGGCCCGGGCGCTGGTGAGCTGGGCGCAGGGCACCGTGGCGGCCCGGGCGGCGGCGACGGTCAAGGCGGCGCTCCGGGCCGACCTGCTGCGGGCCGTCGGCCGGCACGGCCCCACCTGGGTCGCCGGCCGGCGGGCCGGGCAGCTCGCCACCCTGGCCGGGCGTGGCCTGGACGCGCTCGACCCGTACTTCACCGGCTATCTGCCGCAGCTCGTGCTGAGCGTGACCGTGCCGCTGGCCGTGCTGGCCCGGATCGTGCTCGCCGACTGGAGTTCGGCGCTGATCATCGCACTGACCATCCCGCTCATCCCGGTCTTCGGGGCGCTGCTCGGCTGGCAGGCGCAGGCCGCCACCGAGCGGCAGTGGCGGCGGCTGTCGCTGCTCGGCGGGCACTTCCTCGACATGGTGGCCGGGCTGCCCACGCTGCGCGCGTTCGGCCGGGCCCGGACCCAGGTCGACGTCGTGCGCCGGATGGCCGACGGGCACCGCCAGGCCACCATGAAGACCCTGCGGATCGCCTTCCTGTCCGCGCTGGTCCTCGAACTGGTCGCCACCCTCTCGGTGGCGCTGGTCGCCGTGCCGGTCGGCATCCGGCTGCTCGGCGGCGGGATCACCCTCTCCACCGCGCTGCTGGTGCTGCTGCTCACCCCGGAGGCGTACCTGCCGCTGCGGGCGGCGGGCAGCCGGTTCCACGCCAGCATGGAGGGGCTGACCGCCCTGGACGAGGCGCTCACCCTCTCCGCGACGCCCGAGGCGACCGCGCCGGGGGCCGCGCGTCCGGCGCCGGACGGCCGGGGCGAGATCCGCTTCGAGGGCGTGACCGTCGCGTACGAGCGGACCACGGCGCTGCGGGACGTCACGCTCACCATCTGCCCCGGCGAGCGGATCGCCGTCATCGGGCCCAGCGGGGCGGGCAAGACCACGCTGCTCAACCTGCTGCTCGGCTTCGTCACCCCGACCGCCGGCCGGGTCACCGTCGACGGGGTGGACCTCGCCGGGGTCGACCTCGACGCCTGGCGGCGCGAGCTGGCCTGGGTGCCGCAGCGGGCCCACCTCTTCGCCGGCTCGCTCGCCGACAACATCCGCCTGGGCGCCCCGGACACCCCGGACGCCGCGCTGGCCGACGCGGTCACCGACGCCGCGCTGGACGACGTGGTCGCCGCCCTGCCCGACGGGCTCGGCACCACGCTCGGCGAGCGCGGACACGGCCTGTCCAGCGGGCAGCGGCAGCGCGTCGCGCTGGCCCGGGCGTTCCTCCGGGACGCCCCGCTGGTCCTCCTCGACGAACCGACCGCCCGGCTGGACAGCGCCAGCGAGGCGGTCGTGCTGACGGCCACCCGGCGGCTGGTCGCCGGGCGTACGGCCCTGCTGGTCGCACACCGGCCCGCGCTGCTGGAGGACGCCGACCGGATCCTGCGCGTCGAGGACGGCCGGGTCACCGAGCTGAGCCGCGTACCGGCCGGGAAGGTGACGCCATGACCGACGGACCCGAGCGGGCGGTGCTGCGGCTGGCCCGCCCTTACCTGGGCCGCCTGCTGGGCGCCGGGCTGCTCGCCGCGGCCACCGAGTTCGCCGGGCTGGCCCTGATGGCCACCGCCACCTGGCTGCTGATGAGCGCCGCCGGCCGGCCGCCGCTGGACCGGCTGACCGTGGCGATCGTCGCGGTGCGCGCGCTCGCGGTCAGCCGGGGCGTGTTCCGCTACACCGAGCGGCTGGCCGGGCACGACGCGGTGCTCCGCATGATCACCGATGTCCGGGCCCGGGTCTTCGCCACCCTGGTCGCCCGGCGCGACGCCGCCGCCGAGCGCACCGGTGACGCGCTGAGCCGGCTGGTCTCCGACGTGGAGGCGGTGCAGGACCTGCTGCTGCGGGTGCTGGTGCCGGGGGCGGCGGCCGCGCTGGTGAGCGTGCTCGCCGTCGGGAGCGCCGCGCTGATCTCGCCGCCGGCCGCGGGCGTGCTCGCCGTCGGGCTGCTGGTGGCCGGCGTGGCGCTGCCCGCGCTGGCCGCCGGGCTGACCCGGCGGGCCGCCGACGAGGTGGCCCCGCTGCGCGGCGCGCTCGCGGTGGACGCGGTCGACCTGACCCACGGCGCCGCCGACCTGGCCGCCTTCGGGGCGACCGGCACGGCGCTGGCCGCCGCCGAGGCCCGGGGCGGTCGCCTGGCCCGGCTGGAGCGCCAGCTCGCCGCGACCGGCTTCGCGGTGGACGCGGCCGGGGTGCTGGTCGGCGGGCTCACCGCCGCCGCCGTGGTGGTCGTGGCGCTGCGCGCGGGCGTCGGCGGGGTGCTGGTCGGCGTCCTGGCGGTGGGCACGCTGGCCGCCGTCGAGGTGTCCCTCGCGCTGGTCGGGGCGGCCCGGCAGCGCACCCAGCTCCGCGCCGGCCTGGCCCGGGTGGCCGACCTGCTCACCGAGGGCGGGGAGCCGGCGCCCACCGCCCCCGCCGGACCGGCGCCGGGCGGGCACGACGTCCGGTTCGCGGGCGTGACCGTCCGCTACCGGGAGGGGGCGGCGCCCGCCCTGGCCGAAGTCGACCTGGACCTGCCGGCCGGCCGCCGGGTGGCCGTGGTCGGCCCGAGCGGCGCCGGCAAGAGCACCCTGGCCGCCGTGCTCACCGGCGCGGTACGCCCCGCCGCCGGCCGGGTCACCGTGGACGGCGTGGACGTGTCCGACCTGCCGGCCGAGGAGCTGCCCCGGGTGGTCGGCGGCCTGCTCGCCGAGGCGTACGTCTTCCACGCCACGGTCCGGGAGAACCTGCTCCTCGGGCGACCGCGCGCCGACGAGGCGGAGTTGACCGCCGCCACCCGGGCCGCCGGCCTGCTGGACTGGGTCCGCGCGCAGCCGGAGGGCTGGGAGACCGTGGTCGGCGAGCAGGGCGGGCAGCTCTCCGGTGGGCAGCGGCAGCGGCTCGCGCTGGCCCGGGCGCTGCTCGCCGCCCCGCCGGTGCTGGTGCTGGACGAGCCGACCGAGGGGCTCGACCCGGCGGCCGCGGACGCGGTGCTCGCCTCGGCCCTGGCCGCCACCCCGGCCGGGCACTCGGTGCTGCTGATCAGCCACCGGCTCAGCGGCCTCGCCGGGCTGGACGAGATCGTGGTGCTCGACGCGGGCCGGGTGGTGCAGCGCGGCCGGCACGAGGAGCTGGTGGCCCGGCCGGGCTGGTACCGGGAGCAGTGGCTGCTGCAGGAGGCGGCCGAGCGCGGCTACCTGGCCCTGGTCCCCTGAGCGGCTTTCCGGGGTTTTCCCCGACGCGACCGGTCCCGTGCGGTGGCAGGGTGGTCCCATGCGGGGGTACGAGGAGATCCACGTCGACGAGCGGCTGCGCGAGCTGGCCGGGCAGCTGCACGGGCCGGCCCGGCTCAAGGCCGATCTGCTGACCGAGGCGCGGCACGCGCTGGAGGACGCCGTCGAGGCGTACCGCGAGGGGGGCCTGCCGGTCGCGGAGGCCGAGCGGCGGGCGGTGGCCGAGTTCGGCACTCCGGCCCAGCTCGCGCCCGGCTACCAGGCCGAGCTGGCCGCCGGCGCGCTGCGCGGGCTGGCGCTGCGGGCGCTGGCGGTGGCGGCGGTGCTCATGGTCGGCGGCGACCTGACCTGGCGGGGGGCGAGCTGGAGCGACGGTCCGCGCCCGCCGGAGGGCTATCTGCTCCTCTCCGCCTCGGTCAACGGCATCTGGGCCGTGATCGCCGGGCTGGCGCTGGCCGGGCTGCTGCTCGGCCTGCTCGCCGCCCGGTACGCCACACCCGGGCTGCCCCGGCTGGCCCGCGCGGTGGGCTTCGGGCTGACCGGCGGGCTGGCGGCCGGCGCGGCGGCCGGCGCGGCGCTGTTCGGCTGGTCGGTCCACCTCTGGGACGCGGCGCTGACCTGGCCCCCGATGATCATTGGCGCGGTGCTCGTCAGCGCCGCCTGGTTCGCGCTGGCCCGGGCCGCCCGCTACTGGCTGCTGAGCGCCCGCGGCCCGCGGGTCGCCGGCTGACCGCGGCTCAGGCCGTTGCGGCGGGCGGCTCGTCGGCGCCGAGGAAGCGGCCCACGGTGGCACTGAACTCGCGCCAGCCCGCGCGCTCCCCGGCGAGCGCCCGGCCACCGGCGTCGGTGAGCTGGTAGGTGCGCCGTTCCCGGCCGTTGACCGTGCTCCAGTCGCTGGCCACGTAGCCGGCGCGTTCCAGGCGGCGCAGCGCCGGATAGATGGTGCCGGTGGGCAGGTCCAGGGTGCCGCCGCTGCGGGCCCGGAGCGCCTCGATGATCGCGTAGCCGTGCAGGGCGCCCTGCTCCAGCACCGCCAGCAGCAGCGCATCCAGGTGTCCGTGCAGCGCCTGGGCCTTCATGCGTAGGAAGCCTACTTGTCCGCGGGTCGGGACGCCACCGGGGTGCGGCTCCCGGCGACGGCGGGACGCCCACTAGGGTATGTGCGCAGAGTCACTCGGCGGCCGAGCGCCGCCGGGTGGGCAACCCGAAAGCACACGGAGGTCAGCGTGGCCCGCCAGTCGCCCCAACGGCCCGACGCCGACGAGCCCGAGCTCGACGACACCACCGCGTCGACCGCAGCAGACGAGGTCGAGGTCGACCGCTCGGAGGCCGACCGCGCGCTCTGGGACGAGCTGCGGATCGACCCGGTGGAGATCGCCCTGCCCGCCGGCACCGGCTTCACACTGCGGGCGTACCGGCCGGCGCGCGAGCTGACCCCGACCGACGTCGCCGAGCGCGACCAGGACGACCCCTTCCTGGCTCGTCGCCAGGTCGTCGAGACCGAGGACGACGAGGAGGTGGTGATCCTCGACGAGGAGTTCGCCGCCCTCGCCGCCGAGGAGGACGAGGACCCCGACGCCGCGGAGCGGGCCGGGCGCCGCCGGCGCGGCAAGGCCGAGGCCGCCGCTGACGAGGACGCCGACGGGAACGCCGAGGACGCCGACGAGGCCGAGGCGGACGAGGACGAGGACGAGGCCGCCGCGGGCGACGAGGAGGTCCCCGCCTTCCTCACCCACCGCGGCAAGCTGCTGCTGTTCAAGACCCCGGAGTCGCTGGTCAGTTTCATCCGTTCCGGTGCGCCGAACGACCTGTCTCAACTGGACAGCTGGAATGAACTGTCTGAACGGGTTGAACCGGCCGACATCGCCCCGCTGGACGAGGACACCTACGAGCTCGACCTGGTAGTGGAGAACCTCCGCGGCGGCCACGACGCGTGGGACCCGACGCTGTTGATCGAAGCCGGCGAGGTCGCGCGTGACCTGGCGTACGCGCTGCGGCTACCGGCCGTGCTCGACATGCTCTCCGCCGGCTCCAGCCTGGACGACCTGGACGAGGCGCTGCGCGCATCTGTCAACGGCGGAATCGGTGGATTCCTGGGCCGGCGCCGGCTGAAGAAAATCGGGGCACAAACCGCAAGTTTGGGTTGGCGCACCATTGTCGGCAAGATCTCTGCTGTTGTGGACTGGCGCGACTGACCCGGAGCGGGGAGCATCAGTCTCTGGCAGAGCAAGACCTGTGTCCCGGGAGGAGGACGACGCCGTGGCGCTCGTGCGCGTGTACTGCGGTCTGGCCTCGGCGGATTCGGCCGACCGGTCGGCTTCGGTCGGATCGACGCTGACGTCCGCTGTGGTCGACGACGCAGGCCGTCTGCTGCATGTCTGCGAGATCGGTGACGAGCCGGCTGGCTACGCCCAGCTGGTCGCGCTGCTCGTGGAGCGGTCGGGCGGGCCGAGCGGTGCGGCCATCGCTGCCGACAGCGACGACCACACGGTCACCTCGCTGCTCAGCGCGGCGGGTCGGCCGCTGGCGATCGCGGACGACGACCTGGTCGACGACTTCGCCGAGCGCTTCGCCGACGACGACTCGCTGGAGGAGATGCAGTCCCCGCCGGCCGAGCGCCGGGCGGTCGGGCTGGCCCGGGCGCTCCAGGCCGGCGCGCTGTCCGCGGTGACCCTCCCGGCGCCGCGCGACCTCGCCAACTACAAGCAGGTCCTCGCCGCGCACGCCGCACTGGCCAGCGGCCGGCACTCCGCCGCGGTGGCGCTGCGCGAGGTGCTCCGCGAGCTCTACCCGGCCGCGCTGCGCGCGTACCCCGACCCGGCCGAGCCGGTTTCGCTGGCCGTCCTCGACGCTCTGCCCGAGCCGGGCATGCTCGTCGGCACGGTGGCCCGGGGCCGCGAGGTCGCGGTGGCGGCGGACGCCGTCGCCGCCCACCTGGCCGCCGAGGGTGTGGCGGACGCCGACACCATCAACGACGCGGTGACCGCGCTGCGGGTCGCCATCTCCGAGACGCCCCGGCGGGCCACCGTCAACCGGGCGCTCACCGCCGCCGTCGCGGAGACCGTGCGGCAGGCGGTCGCCTCCGTCCGGGCCTGCGACGCCGGCTGCGACGCGCTGGTCGGCGCGCTCAGCGCCCGGGTCACCACGCCGGCTCCGGTGCCCGGTCGCCGGGCCGCCGCACGCCGCGGCGAGCAGGTCGAGGAGCTGGTCCCCTCGGCCCCCGCCGGGCTGCGCCCGGTGCGCCCGGCCGAGCCCGAGCCGGTCGCGGAGCAGGTCGCCCGACGCAGCCGTCCCGAGCCGGCCGCCGGGGTGGTGGGTCGGCGCAACCGTCCCGAGCCGTCCGGTCCGGCCGCCCCGGCCTCGCCCCGGCCGCTCGGCCCGCCGCCGGTGGCCCCCGCGCCGGTCGCGCCGCCGCCCGTCGCCCCGGCGCCGGTCGCCCCGGCCGCCTCCCTGGGCCGGCCGGCCTCCGCGCCGCCCGCCCGCCCCGAGCCGACCGGCGCCCCGCTGCCGTCGCGGGTGGACGGTCCGACCAACCGGCCGATCTCCGCCCCGCCCCCGCCACCGCCCGGGATCACCCCGATCGCCCCGGCGCAGCGCGGTGCCGTGCCGCCGGCCGATGCCGGGGAGCCGTTCCGCCCGACGCTGACCACCGCGGCCATCAACAAGGCCCGGGCCGAGCGGCAGCGCACGGTCATCCCGCCGCGTCCCAAGACCAACCAGGAGCCGCCCACCGGCGGCTTCAGCGCCACCGACCTGACCATCCCGGTGCCGACGCCCCGCCCCGGGCAGGAGACCGCTCCCCCGGGCTCCCGGGCCAACTGGCCGCTGGTCAACACGGGCGACGACCAGGGCGACCGGGCCAAGGAGGCGCCGGCCTACCCGTACGGGCGGAGTGTGGACGCGCCGAGCGACCCGGGCCGGGTCACCCCGCCGTGGCTCGCCGACGACCTGCCGCAGGAGCCGCCGATGTTGCGGCTGGTGGAGCCGCCGCCGCTGGCCGACCGGGCGCTGCGCAACGAGCTGAGCCCGCCGACCGACCCCGGGCTGGAGTCGCCGCCGCTGCGGCTGGTCGACCGGCCGGAGGCCAACCGGCCGAGCCGACCGGCGCCCCGCGCCGAGGTGCCCACCCCGCTGGAGCGGCGTCCCGCGCCGAAGGAGCACCGGCCACCGCCGGTCTCCGACGAGGGCGACGGTGACCTGCTGATCTTCGCGCAGGCGAAGTCCGCCTGGTTCGTCGGGCACGGCGACGAGGCCGACCTGGAGTGGGCGACCACCGCGGACACCGGCTGGCAGGCGGCCGAGCAGGCGGCCCGCCCGTCGGTGGGCGCGGAGACCCAGGCCGGCCTGCCCAAGCGTGTCCCGCAGGCCAACCTGGTGCCCGGCTCGCCGCTACGCGAGGAGCGTCCACTCCGGATCGTCCGCAACGCGGCCAGCCTCGCCGAGAACACCACCGGCTACTTCCGGGGTTGGCGGCGCGGTCAGGAGATCGGCGGCTTCGCCGTCGGCGGTCGCCCCGGCCGGGAAGCGGCCGGCGGCTGGGACTTCAGCCGGGACACCGGCGACCGCGACGACGACCGGGAGTACGAGTACCGGTCCGCGGGCTACCGGTCCTGATCGGAGTCCCACCCCACCCCACCCCCGTGTTCCTGCCCACACCCGGATAATTTGACGCCGGACGCGGCCGGCCGGGAGCATACCCGGCGGACCAGCTGGCGGCGGATGTTCGCCGGGGGTGGGAAGGCGGCTCCAATGGCGACACCGGCGTTCGACTCCTCCGTGCTCACCCGTCGGGGTGTCCTCGCCGCGGCGGCCGGCAGCCTGCTGCTCGCCGGCTGCGGGCAGCAGGGCGAGCGACCGGAGGAGGAGTCGTCGGCCAGCAGCGCCCCCAGCAGCCAGGACCTGGTCGTCGGCGCCAGCCTGGAACTCAGCGGCCGGGGCGCCGCGCTCGGCATCCCCCAGCAGCGCGCCCTTGAGATCACCGCGGACGCGCTGACCAGGGCCGGTGTTCCGGTGGGCAACCTGCGGCGGTCGGTCCGCCTGGAGATCCGGGACAACCGCAGCAACCCCGGGGAGGCGGCGCGGCAGGCGGCCGATCTGACCCGCGCGGGCGTGCAGGCCCTGGTCGGCGGCACCCTGGCGGAGACCTCGGTGGCCATCGCGGAGGCGGCCCAGAAGGTCAAGACCCCCTTCCTCTCGCTGGGCCTCGGGGACGGCGTCGTGCTGCCGCTCGCCGCGCGCACCTTCAGCTTCCAGCTCACCCCGGACGCCGTCGATGTGGCCCGCCGGCTGGCCGACCTGGTCGAGACGCAGCGCGTACGGCGGGTCGCCCTGCTGGCCGCTGACGGGCTGCACGGCGACTCCGGCGTGCGGGCGATGCGCGCCGCGCTGCGCGGCAGCGACGCGGACCTGGTCCGCACGGTCCGGCTGCCCGCCACCGGGCGGAGCTTCGCCGGCGCCGCCCGGCGGATCGCCGGCGCCGAGCCGGACGGCGTGATCGTGTGGGGCGCCGCCCCGAACTCGGGCGTGGCCGCCCGGGAGCTGCGCCGGGCCGACTACCGCGGGCCGCTCTTCTTCGACGCCAGAGCGGTCGCCGAGGACACGCTCGGCGCCGCCAACGCCGCCGCGGTCGAGGGGGCGTACGCCGTGCACCCGGCCTGCCTGGCCACCTCCACGCTGACCGCGACCACCAGGGCCGAGCTGGAGCGGCGGGACTTCAACTACCGCTACACGCAGCGGTACGGCACCTCCAACACCTTCGCCCCGTACGCGTCGGACGCGCTCCAGCTCCTGGCCGCGTCGGCGCGGATGGCCACGAGCCTCGACCGTGGACGGTTGCGGGCGTTCCTGCAGACCCAGGTGGCCGAGGGCATCGCCGGCGGGTACGCCTTCACGCCCACCCGGCACGGTGGCATGGAGTCCGACTCGCTCGCCGTCTATGTGGTCGCGCAGGGCGCCTGGCGCCTGTACGCCTGACCGTCCGAGCCGGACCGTCCCCGCAGGACGGTCACCGGCCGGCTGCGCAGCGTACCGAGCGGCGGACAGCGAGAAGCGCCCGGTGGCCGATGGCCGCCGGGCGCTTCGTCACCGGGTCAGGCGGGGGCGACGGCCCGCGTGCGCCGCATGGTGAGCACGTACTCGACCAGCGAGATCAGCACGTGCTTCGTCGACTCCCGGTTACGGGCGTCGCAGGCCACCACCGGCACGTCCGAGGAGATCGCGAGCGCGTCCCGGACGTCCTGCGGGTCGTGGTACTGCATCCCGTCGAAGCAGTTGATGGCCACCAGGTACGGCAGCCGCCGATGCTCGAAGAAGTCGATGGCGGCGAAGCAGTCGGCCAGTCGACGCGTGTCGACCAGCACCACGGCGCCGATCGCACCCCGGACCAGTTCGTCCCACATGAACCAGAACCGGGTCTGACCCGGCGTACCGAACAGGTACAGGATCAGATCGCGGTCGATCGAGATACGACCGAAGTCCATCGCCACCGTGGTCGTCGTCTTGCCCGGCACCTGCCGGGTGTCGTCGACGCCCACGCCGGCGGAGGTCATGATCGCCTCGGTGGTCAACGGCGTGATCTCCGAGACCGAGCCGACCAGCGTCGTCTTGCCGACGCCGAATCCACCGGCGATAACGATCTTCGCCGACGTCACGCGCCCGCTCGGGGCCGGCGGCCGGTGCGACATGTCAGAGCCTGCGAAGTCCACTCAGCACCCTCTCCAGCAGTTCAGTGCCCACCGCGTCGTCGGAGTCGTCCAAAATGGTCGGCTCGTGGACCGCGACCAGGCCGTCCGTCGCCATGTCGGCGATGAGCACCCGGGCCACGCCGAGCGGAAGCTGCATCCGCGCCGCGATCTCGGCAAGCGACTGCACGCGTCCGTCACACAGCGCGGCGATGTACTGGTGCTCCCGGCCCTGGCCACCGTTGCCAGTGGCAACTGACCGGCCGCGCACCGTCGTTTCGACGAGCGCCTCCAGGGCGATCTCGAGCCGGGGGCGGGTACGACCGCGGGTCACGGCGTATGGACGGACCAACGCTCCGGTCGGTTCGTCACGATCGACCATGTCGCCGCTCACCTCCTTCGTACCCGGCACCGGCTCGCCCCGGTGGTGTTCGTCCTTGTCGTAGTTGTTGCCGCTTCTGACCCACCGGTCAGCGCGTCGTTCAGCCCATCATCCCGACAGCCGTGCGCGGCTGCGGGGTCAGAGCGTCGCCCACCCGGTCGACGAGCAGGGCCATCTCGTAACCGACCTGCCCGACGTCGCAGCTGCGCGCGGCGAGCACGGCGAAGGACGAGCCGTCCGAGATGGACATCAGGAACAGGAAGCCGTTGTCCATCTCGACGACGGTCTGCAGCACCGCCCCGCCCTCGAAGCAGCGGGCCGCGCCCTGGGTCAGGCTGACCAGACCGGACGAGATCGCCGCCAACTGGTCCGCGCGGTCCCGCGGGAGATCACGGGACGAAGCGAGGAGCAGGCCGTCGGCGGAGACGGCGACCGCGTGCGCCACACCGGGCACCCGGTCGGCAAAGTTGGCCAGCAGCCATCCGAGATCCTGCGTAGTTGTCATCCTTGTTGCTCCTTCTGCCCGCTCCCGGCCACTGGGCCTGAGCCAGACTGCGAGGACTGCTGCCCGCCCGGAGTCCCCTCCGGGCCGGTGGAGTTGCTGTCGGTCGGGTTGTGGCGCCCCCGCTGCACGCCCCGATGGTAGGCCGAAAGCAGACCCCGTACGCCTTCCGGCGTGCGGCGCTGCACCGACGTGGACGGCTTCTCGACGCCACCGGGCACGAGCTGCGCCATCGGCGTCCGCTTCGGCAGGCCCTTCTGGGTGGTCTCCTCGACCGGGACCTCCGTGGCCGCCGACGCGGCCCGCCAACCGTCGTCGGCCGCGGTCTGCCAACCGGGACCGGGCTGCGGCGGGGCGGCAGGCTGCCGGGTCGGCAGCGCACCGGCGTAACCGGGACGGGCACCCCCGTTCGTCGAGCCGTTGTCCTGCGGCGCTCCGCCGGCCGTCGGAGTGTGTGCCATCGGTGTGTTACCTGTCGTCCCGGGTGGTGTCTGCTGCACGGCCCGACCGGCGGCGTCGACCTTGGCGAACTGCTGGGTCGCCGCGCCGTTGGACGCGGCCGGCTGTGCTGCGGCCGCCTCCTCTTTGGGCCCCGGCCGGCTGGTGCGGAACCAGGCCGACTCGAGCTCCCGGAAGATCGGCAGTTCCATCGTCTCGTCCGCGTACCGCTGGCGGTTGCCCGGCTGCTGCGGGGGGGCCGGCCGCTGCGCGGGGGCCGGCGCCGGCCGGTTGGCGACCGGCGGAGCCTCCGAGCGGTTGGCGGCCGACTGCGTCTCCGGGCGGTTGACCCGGGGCAGCTCGGTGGTCATGTCCAGGCCGGCGGCGAGCCGCTCCGGCAGCGCCGGAGCCGCGGCCTGGTCGGGTGTGGCGACCGGCGGCCAGACCGGCGGGGCGCCGACGTGCGGCGCCGGAGCCGGCGGGGCGGGACGCGGCGGCACCTGGTTCACCGGCGGCACCGAGACCGGGTAGCCCGCGCTGGGCGCGGCCGACACGGGCTGACCGGAGACCGGGGCCCCCGACACCGGGTAACCGGAGACCGGCGACGCCGACACCGGGTAGCCGGAGACCGGGTAGCCGGAGGTCGGGTAGCCGGAGGTCGGGTAGCCGGAGGTCGGGTGCCCCGAGACCGGGACACCGGAGACCGGCGGCAGCGGCGGCGCAGACACCGGCGGGACCGGCGGGGCGGAGGCCGGCGGCGGGTTGTACGGCCGGAACTCCGGGCTGCTCGGCAGCTGCCGCGGGATGGCCGGCTGCTGGCCGGTGGAGGCCGGGTCGGCCTCGGCCGGGTTGCGCCGCTGCGGCAGCGGGTCGATCGGCTGGCCGTTCGTGTTGCGCGGGGCGAAGCCGTCACCGCCGGCCAGGGCGCCGGCGCCCGTCAGGTCGGACCAGGCCGGCATCGAGCGGGCCCCGCCCGCGTTGGCCGGGGTGCCGGAGCCGTTGCGCGACGCCGGGTCGAAGGGCCGCCCGCCCAGGGTGACCTGGTTGCCGGACGCACCGGGGTGCGGGACCGGCGGCGGAGTGTGCGGGCCGTTGCCCAGGGCGGCCAGGGCACCGAAGGCCGGCGCGGGACCGCCCTGCTGCGGGCCGCCGGCCGGGAGGGCCGGCGCAGGCTGACCGCGGCCGGCGAGGGCCCGCGGCACCAGGACCGAGGTGGGCAGCGTGACGTCGGCGACGGTGCCCCGGTCGGCGCCGGGCCGCAGCTCGACCTTGACGCCGTGCCGGGAGGCCAGCCGGGCGACCACGACCAGGCCCATCATCCGGGAGACCGCCACGTCCACCTGCGGCGGCGTGGCCAGCCGCTCGTTCAGCTCGCGAAGCTGCTCGTGGCTGATGCCGATGCCGCGGTCCTCGACGTAGAGGGAGGCGCGGTCGCCCACCCGCCGGGCCTCCACCATGATCTGCGAGTCCGGCGGGGAGAAGGCGGTGGCGTTGTCGAACAGCTCGGCGACCAGGTGCACCAGGTCGTTGACCGCGTGCGCGGAAACCTCGATGTCCCGGTCGATCACGCCGAACTCGATCCGGGTGTAGTGCTCGACCTCGGACTGGGCGGCGCGGAGCACGTCGATCAGGGCCGCCGGCTCGCGCTGCACGCGGGTGGAGTCCGCGCCGGCGAGGACCAGCAGGTTCTCGTCGTTGCGGCGCATCCGGGTGGCCAGGTGGTCGAGCTGGAACAGCTCGGCCAGCCGGTCCGGGTCCTCCTCGCCGCGCTCCAGCCGGTCGAGGTGGCCGATCAGCCGGTCGACCAGGATCTGCGACCGGCGGGCCAGGTTGACGAACATGGTCGCGACGGAGGCCCGCAGGGCGGCCTGCTCGGCCGCGGTCCGGACGGCCTCCAGGTGGACGGCGTTGAACGCCTCGGTCACCTGACCGAACTCGTCCTTGCTGCGCACCGGCAGCGGCTCGGCGATCTGGTTCGCCAGCTGCACCGGGGAGAGCTGCCCGGTGACCTGCGGGTCACGCAGCCGGGCAACCGCCTGCGGCAGGCCGTACTGGGCCACCGAGAGGGCGCCCTGGCGCAGGTCGCGCAGCGAGCGGGCCATGGAGCGGGCGACCAGGTAGGCGAAGAGGATGGCCAGCAGCAGCATGCTGAGCAGCAGGCCGGTCTCCAGGAACACCTGGCGCTGGGTGTCCGACCGCACCTCGCCGGCCTGGCGGACCACGTTGCCGTCCAGCCGGTCCTCGACCGTGCGGATCAGCTTGGAGTTGGCCACCATGGTCGCGTCCCACTCGTCCGTCCCGAAGGGCGGCTTCGACAGGTCGCCGGAGCTGTTTGCCCGGATGAGGCTGGTGTAGCGGTCCGCCTTGCGCAGGTCGGAGCCGGAGACGGTCTGGTCGAAGAACTCGGAGTCGTCCTGGTTGGCGACCGCCTTGAAGCTCTCCAACGCCTGCGTCTGACCGGTGCCGCTGGCGATGAACTGCTCGCGCAGGTTCGGGGTGAGGCGCTTGCCGTTCAGCGCCTCGTGGACGATCACCCGGCGCTGGGCCAGGTATTCCTTCTGCCGGGCGACCGCGGCCGCGGCGCGCATCCGGTCGCTCAGGTCGTTGTCGCCGGCGAGCTGGATGGCCGAGTCGCGGATCGTCAGCAGGTCGCTGATCAGGGACTCGTACGTCGTCTGCGCGGCGTCGCTGGTGAGCTTGCCGTTGGAGACCTGGCTGCGGGTGCCCGGGAGATCGGCCAGCCCCTGGTCGACGACCTTCAGCTTGGACTCGAAGGTGCGCGGCAGGTCGTCGATCTCACGGCGCTGCCCGGAGTAGGGCACCTTCGCCTGGTCGACCCGCTGGTTGGCTCGGTTGTAGGACTCCTGGTACTGCGCCCGCGTCTGCACTTCCGTCGAGCCGAGGAAGAGCACCGAGGCCACCCGCTCGTCCTGGAGCGTGTCGGCCAGGTCACCCGAGTAGGCGATCAGGTTCGCCAGGTCACCGGCTCGGTTGGCATTGTTGAGCGTCTCCAGGTGGTCGACCAGACCGCTGGTGCCGACCACGACTGTGGCGATGGTCGGCACGATCATGATCAGGCCGAGCTTGGACCAGATCGGCATGTCGCGGAGCCGGCTGGCCGGCCGGCTCAGACGCGACAGGAAGGAGCCCGCCGTCGTTGGCCGTTTGCTCACGTCACCGCCCTCGCATTACCGCGTCCGGCGTCACCTGAGGGCAACGCCGAGCGACCGACCCGGCGGGTCGGACCTCCGAGATTCCATCACGCCGCCCCGCAAAGAGAAAGCCCAGGTTGTCCCTCGCCGGAGGTGTGATGAGATGTTGATGCAATTTGATAGCAATCCGTCTGGCCGGAGTCACTGAAGGTAATGGAACACCCGCACCGCGTCGTCCTGCTCGCTGGCCCTTCCGGCTCCGGAAAGTCGTATATAGCCGAACGAACCGGACTCCCTGTCCTCTGCCTCGACGACTTCTACAAGGACGGCGATGACCCTACGTTGCCACGCCGGGACGGAGAGGTGGACTGGGAGTCGCCGCTGTCCTGGGATGCGGACACAGCGGTGGAAACAATCGCCCGACTGGCCCGGGACGGCAAGGCCGAAGTGCCGGTTTATGCGATCGGCGCGGACCGCAGGGTGGCCACTCGGCCATTCGACGTCGACGGATCGCCACTTTTCGTCGCCGAAGGGATCTTCGCCGCCGAGATCGTCGCGGAGTGCCGCCGGCGCGGGCTGCTCGCCGGGGCGTACGCGCTGCGCCGCCCCCGCGGCGCGACCTTCGTCCGCCGGCTCACCCGCGACCTGGCCGAGCAGCGCAAGGCGCCCCGGGTGCTGATCCGGCGCGGGGTGGCGCTGCTGCGGGCGGAGCCGGCGGTGCTGCGCCGGCAGACCGGGCTGGGCGCCGAGGCGGCCCGGGCCGGGCAGGTGCTGCGCCGGGTGGCCGCCCTGCTCGCCGGCCACCCGCGCCGGTCGTGATCAGCCGATCAGCTTGGCGTAAGCCGGCTTGATCACCTCGTCGATGATCTTCAGCCGCTCGTCGAACGGGATGAAGGCGCTCTTCATCGCGTTGATGGTGAACCACTGGAGTTCCTTCCAGCCGTAGCCGAAGGCGTCCACCAGCAGGGCCATCTCCCGGGACATCGAGGTGCCGCTCATCAGCCGGTTGTCGGTGTTGACCGTCACCCGGAAGCGCAGGTCGCGCAGCAGTCCGATCGGGTGGTCGGCGATCGACGCGGCCGCCCCGGTCTGCACGTTGGAGGAGGGGCACAGCTCCAGCGGGATGCGCTTGTCCCGGACGTACGCGGCCAGCCGGCCCAGCACCGGCGGGTTCCCGGGCGTGATGTCGTCGACGATCCGGACGCCGTGCCCGAGCCGGTCCGCGCCGCACCACTGGATCGCCTGCCAGATCGACGGCAGCCCGAACGCCTCGCCGGCGTGGATGGTGAAGTGGAAGTTCTCCCGCTGGAGGTACTCGAAGGCGTCCAGGTGCCTGGTGGGCGGGAAACCCGCCTCCGCGCCGGCGATGTCGAAGCCGACCACCCCGGTGTCCCGGTGCCGCACGGCCAGCTCGGCGATCTCCTGCGAGCGGGCCGCGTGCCGCATCGCGGTGAGCAGTGTGCCGACCCGGATCGGGGTGCCCGCCTCGGCGGCCAGGGCGCTGCCCTCCCGGAAGCCGGTGACCACCGCGTCGACCACCTCGTCCAGGGTCAGGTTCTGCTCCAGGTGCTGCTCGGGGGCGAACCGGACCTCGGCGTAGACCACCCCGTCGGCGGCCAGGTCGAGTGCGCACTCGCGGGCCACCCGGCGCAGCGCGGGCCCGGTCTGCATGACCGCCACGGTGTGCGCGAAGGTCTCCAGGTAGCGCTCCAGCGAACCGGAGTTCGCCGCCTCGGCGAACCAGCGGCCCAGCGCCTCCGGGTCGGTGCTGGGCAGCTCGTGGCCAACCTCGGCGGCCAGCTCGACGATCGTCGCGGGCCGCAGACCGCCGTCGAGGTGGTCGTGCAGCAGCGCCTTCGGGACCTTGACGATGTCCTCGTACGAGATTGCCATGCACCGACCCTAGTCACCGACTGTCCTGACGAGGCACCGGACCGGGCCGGCTCACGGCCGCCAGCCGTAGACCCGCTCGACCGTGAGGCGGACCACCAGCCGGCCGTCGGCCACCATGGCCGCCCGGTAGTCCGCCCAGTCCGGGTGCTCGCCCCGGATCCGCCGGTAGACCTCGACCAGCTCCTCGACCGTGGCGTCGTCGGGCGCCGCGGCCGGCGGGGTGAGGGTCACCCGCCCCTCGGCCACCGCGTACGCCCCGCCGTCGGCCGTGCTGACGTGGAAGCTGGCCCGCGGGTCGCGCCGGAGGTTGCGCACCTTGGCCCGGTCGCCGGTGGTGGAGCAGCGGATCAGCCCCGGCTCGGCCAGGTAGTCGAGGTTGGAGAGCTGCGGCCGGCCGTCCCGGCGCAGGGTGACCAGCACCCCGCGGCCCCGCTCGCCGAACAACTCCCACAGCCGCGCGGTCACGCCGGCACCCGCAGCGGCGCGAGCGCGACGGCCAGCCGGGCCAGCTGGTCGAGCATCTGGTCCGCGGCCGCCTCCCGGCCCGGATCCGGTCGCAGCTCGCCGGCCCCGTCCAGCGCCTGCCGCAGGAAGACGGTCACCGCCTCGTTGACGGGCACCATGTTCAACGTGGTCACCACCTGCTTGATCATTTGAACCGCACGCAGGCCGCCGGAGGTCATGCCGTAGCTGACGAAGCCCACCGGCTTGTGCCGCCACTCGTGGTAGAGGTAGTCGATCGCGTTCTTCAGCGGCGCGCTGAAGCTGTAGTTGTACTCCGGCATCACCAGCACGAAGGCGTCCGCGGCGGCGATGGTCGCGCTCCAGGACCGGGTGTGCTCGTGCAGGTAGATCCCCTCCGAGGGGTGGTGCGGCTCGTCGTGGAAGGGCAGCCCGACCTCGGCGAGGTCGACCAGGCGTACCTCGTCGAAGCCGGCGTGGCGGACGGCGGCCGCGGTGAACCAGTCACCGATCTGCCGGCCCACCCGGCCGGGTCGGGTGCTGGCGACGATCACGTTCAGGCGGGGCATGGCGGGGTCACTCCTGTGGGGACGGGCCGGACCGGGGCCGGCATGGTGAGTCGGGGAACGAGGTACTGGACGAGCGGCCCGATGGCGACCGCGTAGAGCACGGTGCCGGGGCCCACGGCGCCGCCGAGCAGCCAGCCGGCGGCCAGCACGGCGAGTTCGATGCCGGCGCGGGCCCGGCCGAGCGGCAGGCCGTGCGCGGCCAGGCCGGTCATCAGGCCGTCGCGCGGGCCGGGACCCAGCCGGGCCCCGAGGTAGAGCGCGGTGGCGACGGCGTTGAGCAGGATCCCGGCGGCCAGCAGGGCGATCCGGCCGGCGAGCGAGCCGACCGGCGGCAGCAGCGTCAGCGTCGCGTCCAGCGCCGGGCCGACCAGCGCGACGTTGGCCACGGTGCCGGCGCCGGGGCGCTGCCGCAGCGGGATCCAGAGCAGCAGGACGACCAGGGCGACGGCGTTGACCAGCACGCCCATCGGCAGGCCGGTGCGGGCGGCGAGGCCCTGATGGAGCACATCCCACGAGCCGAGGCCGAACCCCGCGCGGACCATCAGCGCCACGCTCACCCCGAAGAGGGCCAGGCCGGCCAGGAGCCGGACCAGCCGCCCCAGCAGTTTGGTTGACATGTCATCGACCGTAGGTGGGCTTTGATGACATGTCAACCACTGGGCTATGATCGGCGCATGGACGGACCACGGTGGTTGGACGAGCGGGAGGACCGGGCCTGGCGCGGCTACCGCCGGATGCGCCGCCTGCTCGACCTGGAACTGGCCCGGGAGCTCACGCAGGACGCCGGGCTCTCCGAGCCGGACTACGACGTCCTCTCCGACCTCTCCGAGACGCCCGACCAGCGGCTGCGGCTCAGCGAACTGGCCGACCGGATGCTCTGGTCGCGCAGCCGGCTCTCCCACCACATCTCCCGGATGCAACAGCGCGGCCTGGTCACCCGGGAGGAGTGTGCGACCGACGGCCGCGGCTCGGTCGTCGCGCTCACCCCGGTCGGCCGGCGGGCCATCGAGGCGGCTGCCCCCGGGCACGTGGCCGCCGTCCGCCGGCACCTCATCGACCTGCTCACCGCCGAGGAGATCGCGGCGCTGGGCGCGCTGACCCACCGGGTGGTCAACCACCTCGCCGGCCGACCGGCCCCGGAGGCCTGACCGTGGACGCCCGCATCCTGGCCCGACTGCGCTGCCCGGTCTGCGGCGAGCCACTGGCCGAGACCACCGCCGGCACCGCCCGGGCGTTGCAGTGCCCGCGCCGGCACAGCTTCGACATCGCCCGCCAGGGGTACGTGAACCTGCTCGCCGGCCGCGCCCCGCACACCGGGGACAGCGCCGAGATGGTCGCCGCCCGCGCCGACTTCCTCGCCGCCGGCCACTATTCCACCGTCGCCGCCGCGCTCGCCGAGGCGGCGAGGCAGATCGCGTACGGCGTGGACGGCCCGACTCCGGCTCCCCCCGCCGCCTACCCCCTGGTCGTGGACGCCGGGGCCGGCACCGGCTGGTACCTCGCGGCGGTGCTGGCGGCGCTGCCGGACGCGGTCGGCCTGGCGCTCGACGTCGCCAAGCCGGCACTGCGCCGGGCGGCCCGGGCCCATCCGCGCGCGGCCGCGGCGCTGGCCGACACCTGGCAGCGGCTGCCCCTGGCCGACCGCTCCGCCACGGTGCTGCTGAACGTCTTCGCACCACGCAACGGCGCCGAGTTCCACCGGGTGCTCGACCCGGCGGGCGCGCTGCTGGTGGTCACCCCGGCCGCGGACCACCTCGCCGAACTGGTCGACGCGCTCGACCTGCTCCGGGTGGACCCGGCCAAGGCCGACCGGGTCGCCGGCAGCCTGAACGCGCACTTCACCGAGGAGTCGGCCACCGAGCACCGGGCCCGGCTGGAGCTCAGCCGCACCGAGGTGGCCACCCTGGTCGGGATGGGTCCGAGCGCCTGGCACGCCGACCCGGCCAGGCTCGCCGAGCGGATCGCCGCGCTGCCCGAACCGGTGCCGGTGACCCTCGCCGTGCGGCTCGGCGTGCACCGGCCGCGCTGACCACCGTCGCTCAGGTGGACAGGTCGACCTCTTCCCAGCCCGGCGGCTCGTCGTGGTACGGCCCGCGCAGCACCACCGCCCACTCCAGCGCCCACCGGCGCTGCCCGATGGCGTTCGCGTCCACCAGCCCGGGCAGCGCCAGCCCGGCCTCCTCCGTCTCCAGGTACGCCCAGTCCAGGCAGTAGTGCAGGTCGAGCAGGGCGGCCGCGTCGGCCGGATGCTGCGGGGCGGCCAGGATTCGGGCCCGCCACTGGCCGAAGTTCTCCCCGGTCACCAGGTTCGGCATCCGCTCGACCAGCCGCTCGTCGACCGGCACCGTCGGGTCCAGCTCCTTGGCCAGCCCGAGCACCCAGGCCAGCGAGAAGAGCGCGTCGTGGTGCAGCACGAACGACCGGTGGTCGCCCTTGCCCCCCATCACGAACTGCCACTCCGGCGGGGTCACCATCTCGACCAGGTGCGACTCCAGCAGCCAGCTCATCGCCGCCTGCGCCGGCATCCCGAAGCAGCGGGCCAGGATGACGTGCAGCACCGCGATCCGCGCCTCGATCTCCGGGGTGGGGCGCAGTTCGATCTCGTCCCCCGGCTCCCAGACCAGCGGGAACTGCGGGGGCGGCAGCGGGAGGCCCAGCCGGGACAGCTCGTCGAGGCTCGCCTCACGAACGGCCCGGGGATCGGGGGCGGGTACGCGCACGGCTCAGGTCCCTGTCTGCTCGCAACGGCTCATCGCCGGTCGGTCCCCCCTGGCCTGCGAGAATAGCGGCTCGGTCGGCACCGCACCATGACCGGGAAAGATCAGCCGATCCGCTCGATCACCAGCGGTGCCGCGGCGGGGGCCTCGGGCGCGATCCGGACCGCCCGCTCCGCCTCCGCCAGCGCGGCCGGGATCCGCTCGGCGTGCTCGGCGCGCAGCTCGTACAGGGGCTCGCCGGCGCGTACCGGGTCGCCGGGGCGCTTGTGCAGCACCACACCGGCCGGGATGCTCACCGGGTCCTCCTTGCGGGCCCGGCCGGCGCCGAGCCGCCAGGCGGCCACGCCCATCGCGTACGCGTCGATCCCGGCCACGTAGCCGTCCTCGGTCGCGGTGACGACCTCGACCTCGGGGGCCTTCGGCATGGGAGCGTCCGGGTCGCCGCCCTGCGCCCGGATCATCGTGCGCCAGGCGTCCATGGCCCGGCCGTCCCGCAGCGCCGCCTCGGGGTCGGCGTCCGGCAGGCCGGCCGCGGCCAGCATCTCCCGGGCCAGCGCCAGGGTCAGCTCCACCACGTCGGCCGGGCCGCCGCCGGCCAGCACCTCGACCGACTCGGTCACCTCGACCGCGTTGCCGATGGTGCGACCCAGCGGGGTGGACATGTCGGTGAGCAGGGCGACCGTGCGCACCCCGTGCGCCCCGCCCAGCTCCACCATGGTCCGGGCCAGCTCGCGGGCGTCGTCGACGTTCTTCATGAAGGCGCCGGAGCCGACCTTCACGTCGAGCACCAGGGCCCCGGTGCCCTCGGCGATCTTCTTGCTCATGATGGAGCTGGCGATCAGCGGGATGGCCTCGACGGTGCCGGTGACGTCGCGCAGCGCGTACAGCTTGCGGTCGGCCGGGGCCAGCCCGTCGCCGGCCGCGCAGATCACCGCGCCGACGTCGCGCAGCTGGGCGATGAACTCCTCGTTGCTCAGCGCGGCCCGCCAGCCGGGGATCGACTCCAGCTTGTCCAGGGTGCCGCCGGTGTGGCCGAGGCCCCGGCCGCTGAGCTGCGGCACCGCCGCGCCGCAGGCCGCGACCAGCGGGGTCAGCGGCAGGGTGATCTTGTCGCCGACGCCGCCGGTGGAGTGCTTGTCCACGGTCGGCCGGGCCACCGGCGACAGGTCCAGCCGCTCGCCGCTGGCGATCATCGCGGCAGTCCACCGGGCGATCTCCGACGCGGTCATGCCGCGCAGCAGGATCGCCATGGCCAGCGCCGACATCTGCTCGTCGGCCACCAGCCCCGTGGTGTACGCGTCGACCACCCAGTCGATCTGGCCGTCGCTCAGCACGCCCCCATCCCGCTTGGCCCGGATGACGTCAACCGCCGTGAATGCACTCATCAGATGTTCTTCCCTCGTCGTTCCGGAACCGATCCCCCAGCTCAGGCGGGGGACCAGCGGATCGGGATCTCCAGGGGCGGTTCGCCCTCGCCGGCCCAGAAGATGGTGCCCGACGCGTCCACCACAACGACGCGCGGCGTCCGAGCCAGCCCCCAGGTGATCGCCTCCGCCGGGTCGTCCCAGGTCGGGCCCTCCTCCAGCACGCCGGTCTCGGCGCCCTCGGTGTCCCCGGCCGACCGCTCCCAGTACGCCGTCCAGACCTGCTGCCCGGCCGAGAGGTCGGGGTGCACGAAGACGGTGCCCCGCCCTCGCCAGGCGGCCAGCCGCTCCGGGACGACCGGCACCGGCGTCTCGCCGGTCACCGCCTCCAGGTCCTCCACGCCGAACGCGTGCGGCAGCAGCTCGGCCATCCGCAGCGTGCCGCCCTTCGCCTCGATGAGGCACTCCGGGCCGCCGTTCTCCCACAGCAGCTGCCGGCACCGGCCGCACGGCATCAGCGGTTCGCCGGTGGCGTCGACGCAGGACAGCGCCACGATCCGGCCGCCGCCGGTGGCGTGCAGCGAGGAGACCACGCCGCACTCGGCGCAGAGGACCACGCCGTACGCGGCGTTCTCCACGTTGCAGCCGACCACCACCCGGCCGTCGTCCACCAGGGCGGCCGCCCCGACGGGAAACTTCGAGTAGGGCACGTACGCGTGCCGCATGACCTCGGTGGCGGCGGCCCGCAGCCGCTCCCAGTCGATCTCCATCACGACTCCCATTCTGCCCAATTCACGCTGATCGGTCGCGGTGGCGGCCGGAGACGACCGTGCCCGGCGGGTCCACCCCGCCGGGCACGCTGCGTCACGGGCGGTCAGCCCTTGATGTACGGCTTGCCGTCGGCGGCCGGCGCCCGGACCCTGCCGACCAGCCCGGCCACCGCCAGGATCGTCGCCAGGTAGGGCAGCATGGCCAGGAACTGGCTCGGGATGCTGCTGCCGATCGCGCCCAGGTAGGTGGCGAGCTGGTCGGCGAACCCGAAGAAGAGCGCGGCGAGCAGCGCGCCCGTCGGGCTCCACCGGCCGAAGATCAGCGCGGCCAGGGCGATGAAGCCCTTACCGCCGATCATGTTCTTGGTGAACGAGTAGAGCGCCAGGGTGTACGAGGCGCCACCGACGCCGGCTACCAGCCCGGCCATGATCACGTTGCGGTAGCGCAGCCGCAGCACCCGCACGCCCAGCGTGTCGGCGGCCGTCGGGTGCTCACCCACCGACCGGGTCCGCAGGCCCCACCGGGTACGGAACAGCGCGATGTGGATGACCAGCACCAGCAGCAGGCCGACGTAGAGGAAGATGTTGCCCCGGAACAGCGCCGGGCCGATCAGCGGGATGTCCTTGAGCAGCGGGATCTCCCAGTTGCTGAACCGCGGCGCGCTGTTGTACTTCGTCGCGTCGGTCTGCATCAGCCGCTCGTAGAGGAAGCCGGTGACGCCCACCGCCAGCAGGTTGAGCACGATGCCCATGACCACCTGGTCGACCAGGTAGCGGATGGCGAAGACGGCCAGCAGCAGCGAGATCAGCGCGCCGCCGATCGCGGCGGCGACCAGGCCCACCCAGACGCTGCCGGAGAGGCTGCCGAACAGCGCGCCGGCGAAGGCGCCCATCAGCAACTGGCCCTCGATCGCCACGTTCACCACGCCGGAGCGCTCGCAGAGCACGCCGGCCAGCGCGCCGAAGATCAGCGGCAGGGCCAGGATGAACGTGCCCCGGACGACGTTGACCAGCGGCATGAAGTTGCGGCCCTCGGGGGCGGCGGAGACCTGCCAGCACAGGAAGCTCAGTACGAAGGCGACCAGCCCCACGCCCAGCACCAGGGTGAACCAGCGCTTCGGCACCCCGGCGAGCAGGGCGGCCCCGGCCGCGGCGGCGATGATCCCGAAGAGGATCGCGCCGACCGTGCCGTTGATCTCCAGGGCGGCGCCGCCCTCAGTCTCGCTGAGCGTGAAGCGGGCCTGCTGGTCGGTGGCGAGCGCCCCGAACAGCACCGTGGCGAGCACGCCCAGCGCCAGCAGGACGGCTCCGGTCTTGCGGACGCGCGTCCAGAAGCCCTCGTCGACCGCGGTCACGGCGACCTCGGGGACAGCGGTGGTGGACATGCTCACCAGCCCTTCGCGAGGCTCGTCTGCAGCCGGGCCGCGCGGGCCGCCCGGAGCTGGAAGATCGCCTTCACCATGGCCGGCGCGGCGATGAAGATGACGATGAGCGCCTGGAGCACGGTGACCAGCTCCAGCGAGATCCCGGAGTACGACTGCATCCGGTTGCCGCCGGCCTGGAGCGCGCCGAACAGCAGCGCGGCCAGCAGCACGCCCCACGGCTTCACCCGGCCGAGCAGGGCGACCAGGATGCCGTCGAAGCCGATCTGCGCGATCACCAGCGGGGTCAGCGCGTTCGCGGTCGAGCCGAGCACCATGTTCGACCCGCCGAGGCCGGCCAGCAGACCCGAGATCACCATGACCAGGACGTACGTCTTGGTCACGCTGATGCCGGCGGTCCGGGCGGCGTCCGGGTTCTCGCCGACCGCGCGCAGCTCGAAGCCGATCGTCGAGCGGTTCAGCAGCCAGGCGATGAACCAGGTCGCCAGCACCGCGACCAGGATGCCGGCGTGCACCCGCAGGTTGTCGCCGAGCAGCCGGGGCAGCTGGGCGGAGGACTCGACCGGCTTGCTGATCGCGTCGGACCGGTTCGGGTTCTGCACCCCGCTCTGGACGATGATCCAGGACAGGAAGTAGACCGCCACGTAGTTGAGCATGATCGTGTTGATCACCTCGTGGGCGCCGGTGCGCGCCTTGAGGATGCCCGGGACGAAGCCCCAGAGGGCGCCGCCGAGCGCGCCGGCGAGCAGCGCAACGAGCAGGTGCACCCCGGGCGGCAGCGGCAGCGCGAAGCCGGCCACGGCGGCCAGGACGACGCCGATGGTGGCCTGGCCCTGGGCGCCGATGTTGAACAGGCCGCCCCGGAAGGCGAGCGCGACCGCCAGGCCGGTGAAGACCAGCGGCGCGGTGTAGGTGAGCGTCTCCGAGATCGGGCCCATCGCGGCGGTGAAGCCGACCGCGTCCGGGTCGAAGATCGCACCCTTGAACAGGTTCGCGTACGCCTCGCTGACCACCGTCCAGCTGGCGTTGAACGCGTCCGCCGGGCGGGCCGTGATGTAGCCGTAGGTGGCCAGCACCTCAGGGTCGGAGACGATGATCAGCACCGCGCCGACCAGCATGGCGAGCAGCACCGCGAGCACGGTCACGGTGACCGTGTTGGCCGCCCAGAGGTTGTCCAGGAAGAGCCGGCCCAGCGTGGGGCGGGGCTCCTCGGCCGGGGGCTGCTTCGTCGCGGTGGCGGGCACCGCCCGCTCGGTGTCGCCGGCGGGCGCGGGCGGCGTCGCCCGGGATTCTCGCCGCGCCTCCTGCGCCTCGGTCGCCGGCTCCTTGTCCGGGGAGCCCGACACCGGGTCTGGGTTGGTCATGCCTCCTCCTCGTTGCCAGGGCGGTCAGCGGTCGTGGTGGCGGTGTCCGGCGTGATGCCGGCCATCAGCAGGCCGATCTCCTCGCGCGGGGTGTCCGGGCCGACGATGCCGATGATCCGGCCGCGGTACATCACCGCGATCCGGTCGGCGAGGCCGATCACCTCGTCCAGTTCGCTGGAGACCACCATGACGGCGGTGCCGATGTCCCGCTCGCGGATGACCCGGCTGTGGATGAACTCGATCGAGCCGACGTCCACGCCCCGGGTGGGCTGGGCGGCGATGAAGAGCTTCAGCGGCCGGGACAGCTCCCGCGCCACGATCACCTTCTGCTGGTTGCCGCCGGAGAGGGTGCCGACCGCCGCGTCGGCCGAGGAGGTGCGGACGTCGAACTGCTCGATCCGCTCCTTCGCCGACTTCGCGATGGCGTCCGGCTTGAGCGAGAGCCCCTTGCCGAAGGGCGGCCGGTCGTAGATGTCCAGCACCAGGTTCTCCGCGACGGAGAACTCCTTGACCAGGCCGTCGACGCTGCGGTCCTCCGGGACGTACCCGACGCCGGCGCGGAGCACCTTCTTGGTCGACCAGCCGTGCACGGCCTCGCCGTCGAGGGTGACCGAGCCGGCGAGCACCGGGCGCAGCCCCATGATCGCCTCGATCAGTTCGGTCTGCCCGTTGCCCTGCACGCCCGCGACGCCGAGCACCTCACCGGCGTGCACGGTCAGGTCCACGCCGTCGACCGCGCGTACCTGCCGGTCGTCGTCGACGACCAGGCCGGCGACCTCGAGCATCGGCTTGCCCGGCTGCGCCGGCTTCTTGTCCACGGTCAGCCGGACGCTGCGGCCCACCATGAGCGCGGCCAGCTCGTCGCGGCTGGCGCTCGGCTCGGCGGTGCCGACCGTCTTCCCGCGCCGGATCACCGTGATCCGGTCGGCGATCGCCTTGACCTCGCCCAGCTTGTGGGTGATGAACACGATCGACTTGCCGGCCTCCTTGAGCGACCGCATGACCGTGAGCAGTTCCTCGGTCTCCTGCGGGGTCAGCACGGCGGTCGGCTCGTCGAGGATGAGCAGGTCGACATCGCGGGTGAGGGCCTTGACGATCTCCACCCGCTGCTGGATGCCGACCGGCAGGTCCTCGATCACCGCGTCCGGGTCGACCCGGAGGTTGTACCGCTCGGAGACCTCGGCGACCTCGCGCCGGGCCCGCCGGCGGTCGAGGAAGCCGGTGAAGCTTCCCTTGGTCTGTTCCGCGCCGAGCATCACGTTCTCGGCCACGGTGAAGACCGGCACCAGCATGAAGTGCTGGTGCACCATGCCGATCCCGGCGGCGATCGCGTCGGACGGGCCCTTCAGCTTCAGCGGCTTGCCGTCGACCAGGATCTCGCCCTCGTCGGGCTGGTACAGCCCGTAGAGCACGTTCATCAGGGTCGACTTGCCGGCGCCGTTCTCGCCGAGCAGGGCGTGGATCTCTCCAGGCTCCACCGTCAGGTCGATGTGGTCGTTGGCGACCAGATCACCGAACCGCTTGGTGATGCCGCGCAGTTCGAGTCTCAGCGCAACCTCCTGGAGTGCGAGCGATGGTGCAGCGTAGCGGCCGCCGCGCCGCCACCGCGCCGGGTGGGGGTCCGTGGGGGATCAAGGTGATCGGCCGCCCCGACGTCGCGCGGGTCTTCCCGCGTGCGCCGAGGCGGCCGGATCGTCAAACCTGGTGCCCGCCGGCCCCCGCTGCCGATGATCTCACCGCGGCGGCCGGCGGAGCGGTCACTTGGTCGGCTGGGCCTTCGAGGTGACCGTGATGGTGCCGGCGGCGATGTCCGCCTTGATCTTGTCGACCTCGGCCTTCAGGTCCGCCGGGACCTTGCTGTCGAAGTCGTGGTACGGGGCGATCGAGACGCCGTTGTTGGCCAGGGTGCCGACGAAGCCCGGCTTGGCCTGGAGCTTCTCGCCGTTGGCGGCCTTCAGCACGGCGTCCTTGACGGCGTCCGGGATGTTCTTGACGACCGTGGTGACGAGCGCCGGGCAGTTCGGGGTGCTCTCGCAGCCGTCGACGTCCACCCAGACGACCGAGTACTTGCCGCCCGAGGCCTGCGCCGCGGCGGTGGTGCCGAGGCCGGCGCCACCGGCGACCGGCATGATGATGTCCGCGCCCTGGGCGACCAGCGCGTCGGAGACCTTCTTGCCCTCGTCCTGCTTGACGAAGTCGTTGGTGAAGGAGCCCTTCTGGGTGGCCTTGTCCCAGCCGATGACCTGGACGTTCTTGCTCTTGGCCTTGTTGTAGTAGGCCACGCCGTCGGCGAAGCCGTCCATGAAGATCGTGACCGGCGCGATCGGCAGACCGCCGTAGGTGCCGACCTTGCCGGACTTGCTCAGCCCGGCGGCCAGGTAACCGGCCTGGAAGGCGGCCTGAGCGGTGTCGAACTGCATCGGGTAGACGTTGTCCACGCCCGGGTTCGCGTCGACGATGCCGAACTGCTGGTTCGGGTTCGCCGCGGCGGCCTTCTTGGTGGCGTCCTGCATCAGGCCACCGACGGCCAGGATGAAGTCGCACTTCTGGTTGACGAACCCGGTCAGGTTGACCTCGTAGTCCGCCTCGGCCTTCGACTGGACGTTCTTGATGTCGATGTTGTCGTTCTCCTTCTTCGCCTCCTGAAGGCCCTTCCAGGCCGAGGTGTTGAAGGACTTGTCATCGATGCCGCCGACGTCCGTCACCATGCAGGCGCTGAACTTCTTGCCGCCGTTGCCGCCGGCGTTGTCGTCGTCCTTGGGGGCCTCACCACACGCGGCGGCGCCCAGCACGAGGCCACCCGCCACGATGGCGGAGGCGATCCGCATCCCACGCACAGAGCGCAAGACGTCTCCTTCCCATTGCACACCGCGTCGTGCGCGGTGGCAGCCCTTGCGCCGGCCTGCGGTGTGCGGCCGGCGTCCCACGTTACGGACGGGAGCGTACGCCCGCGCCCACCCACCGGCCGACAATCGTGCACGACTGTTGAGCGGTCGTTACCCCTACGTAACCGATGCGTGGGGCACATCACCTTTCGTGCCGGCGGCCTGCCGGAGAGGTGTCGCGAACGTCCGTTTCCCGTGGTCTTTCCGCTGCGCCGCGGGGCTACCGCCAGAAGACCGCCACCGCCGCGTTGACCAGCGTCAACCCGATGATCGCAAGGAAGTGCCCACGGTTCACGGACTCCCGCTTACGGGAGAAGAAGACCATGACAAAGATGAGCAGCGCGAGCACCAACTTGGTAACAAGCTTCGCCGGTGCCGGCTCGTCGCCGTCCCGCAGCGGGGCGGAAAGACCGATTCCGGTCAGCGGCCCGATCACCGAGCCCCAGAGCATGGCCGCGTTGATCCGCAGCCGGCCGCTGACGTACTGGGCGATCGCACCGCCGAGCAGCATCGCGAACCCGATCAGATGGACGTAGAGAAGGATCAGTCGAAGAGCTTCCACGCCGGCCATCCTCCCCTATCAACGACGCCTTGTAGTAGCCGGCCCGCCGAGGTGCCGTCATACCGTGACCTCGGCTGGGCGCCGGTCCGACGCCGGGCTGCCCGCGCCGGCGCGGACCTGCCGGCGGCCGACGAGGACCAGGGTGAGGCCGACCAGGGCGTAGCCGGCCAGCACGGTCACCGGCCGGCCGGCGCCCGCTCCGTCGAAGAACGCGGCCGAGCGCAGCAGCGTGCCGCCCGCACCGACCGGCAGGTACTGCCCGACCGCGCCCCAGGGCTGCGGCAGCAGCTCGGGCGCGGCGCCCACCGCGGAGAGCGGGTTGCCGACCAGGAAGACGAGCAGCGCGCCGAGCCCGATCCCGGGAGCGCCGAGCAGCGCGCCGAGGCCCGCCACGGTGCCCGCCGCGGCCAGTGCGAACAGCCCGATCGCGCCCGCCTCGCGCCACAGGTCGCCGTCGAGGACGCCGAGCCAGCCGTGCAGCACCGCGGCCCCCACGATGCCGGCCAGGACGGCGAAACCGAGCAGGCCGGCCAGCCGCGCCCGGCGCCGGGCGACCAGCACAGTCAGCAGTGCCCCGGCCAGCATGCCGGTCAGCGCCAACGGCAGGAACCCGGCGGCGAAGCCGGCCCCGCGCGGGTCGTCCGGGTCGCCCGGCACGACCTGCACCACCGGCACGGGGCGGCGGGCGGAGAGCTGCGTGGCGGCCTCGGTGAGCAGCGCGGCCACCGTCGGGCTCGCGGCCGGTGCGGTGTGCAGGGTGACGCCGTCCGGGCCGACCACGAAGGCGGCGTACGCCTCCCGGTCGCGCAGCGCCTGGTCGGCGGCCGGCGCGTCGGGCAGCGTGGTGACGGCGAAGCCGCCGGGGCGGGCCGCGGTGAGCCGGGCGGCCAGTTCGGCGGCGGCGGGCGGCGGCCCGGCGACGGCGATCGGCAGGTCGCGCGGCGCCAGGTGGGCGGCCGGCGCCGCGAAGAGGGGTACGAGCAGCGCCTGCACCACCACGGCGAGGCTGGCGAGCAGCGCGGCGAGCAGCCACGGCGAGCGGATCCGGGACGGGTGAGCGGGCATCTCCGCCTCCTTAAAACGAACGTTCGTTCTCTTGAACAGAGGGTGCGCCGCCGGGTGGTTCGCCGTCAAGAACGAACGTTCGCTTTACACTGTGGGTCGTGCCACGCGTATCGGACGAACACCTCGCGGCCCGCCGCCAGCAGATCCTCGACGCGGCCCGGCGCTGCTTCCGGCGCGACGGCTTCCACAACACCTCGATGCAGGACGTGATCAGGGAGGCCGGGCTCTCGGTCGGCGCGGTCTACCGCTATTTCCCGAGCAAGAACGACCTGATCACCGCGATCGCCCAGTCGGTGATCGGCGGCGCGGACGGGCTCTTCGCCGAGCTGGCCACGACCGAACCGCCGCTGCCGCTGGTCGAAGCGCTGGACCGGGCCCTGACCTACGTCGACGCGCAGACCGGCCCGGACGGCGTGCTGCCGCTGGCCATCCAGGTGTGGAGCGAGGCGCAGCGGGACCCGGCGCTGGCCGAGTTCGTCGGCCGCACGTACGCCGGTTTCCGCACCCACTTCGCCACGCTGGCCCGGCGTGCCCGCGCGGCCGGCGAACTGCCCGCCGACGCCGACCCGGAGGCGGTCGGCGCGGCCCTGTTCGCCCTGATCCCCGGCTATGTCCTGCAGCGCATCCTGACCGGCTCCCCCGACCGGCACACCTACCTGGCCGGCGTCCGCGCCCTCCTCGCCCGCTGACTCCCGGGTCAGGACGGGTCCCCTGCTACACCGCAGGCGTTCACAGGGGGCCCTCCTTCGGTCTCAGGCGAGGCGCCACACCTGGAAGGTGGGGCCGTTCGCGGGGAGGGTGACCGCGCCGTCGGCGTCCGGGCGCAACGCCGGAGCCCCGCCGTACACGTTCTCCCCGGCCGGCAGGCCGGCCAGCCGGACCGGGGTGCCGGCCGCCCGGCGGGCCAGCACCAGCACCGCGCCGGCCGGCGCCTCGCGGAGGAAGACCAGCGTGTCCGCGTCGGCGTGCACCCAGCGCAGGCCGCCGTGCCGCAGCGCCGGCTCGTCGCGGCGCAGCGCCAACAGCGACCGGTACGCGTCGAAGGTGCGGCCGTCCCAGCTCTCCGGCCGGTGCCACGGCATCGGCGTACGCGAGCCCTCCCCGTTGGCGCCGGTCAGGCCCAGTTCGTCGCCCGCGAAGATCACCGGCGTGCCCGGCATGGTGGCGAGCAGCCCGGCGGCCACCTCCTGCCGGGCCGCGTCGCCGACCACGGTTCGGATCCGGGCCGAGTCGTGCGAGCCGAGCAGTTGCCACGAGTGCGTGTACGACCGCCAGGAGATCAGCGACCGGTAGGTGTTCATGGTGGCCAGCACCGCTCCCGCGTCCCGCCGCCGCACCCCGCCCGGCGTGCCGAGGAAGTTCGGCACGGGGTCGTCGCCCCGGCGCAGCCAGGACCAGACCGGGTCGGTGAAGCCGACGTAGTTCATGGTGCCGTGCCAGCCGTCCCGGTCCAGGTCACCGGTGTGGTCGTGGCCGTGCTCCGCGAGCAGCAGCCCGTCGGCGCGGGTGTCGGCGACCACCTCGCGCAGCAGCCGGGCCACCTCGTGGGTGTACGCGTCCGCGCCCCGCCGGCCGGTCATGTTCGCCACGTCCACCCGCCAGCCGTCCAGCGCGTACGGCGGGCGCAGCCAGCGGCGCAGCAGGGAGTCCTCGGCGGTGGCGAAGCGGCGGCGCAGTTCGGCGCTGCCCCAGTTGAGCTTCGGCAGGGACTTGACCCCGTTCCACGACTCGTAGTCCGACGGCTCCAGATCGAAGTAGTACAGCTCCCGCTCGGGCGCGTGCACGTCGGAGACGGCGGCGGTGAACCACCGGTGGGCGTCGCCGGTGTGGTTGCTCGTGATGTCGCCGAGCAGCCGCCAGCCCCGGGCGTGCACCGCGTCGGCCAGCCGGACCAGCGCGGCGTCCCCGCCGAGCAGCGGGTCGACGGTGTCGAAGCTCGCCGCGTCGTAGCGGTGGTTGGAGCGGGCCGGGAAGATCGGCGTGAGGTAGACGGTGTTCACCCCCAGCCGGTCCAGGTGGTCCAGCCGCTCGGTGATGCCGTCGAGGTCGCCGCCGTAGAACTGGCGGGGCGTCTCCGGGCCGCGCCCGATCACCGGGGTGTCCCAGTCGCACGGGATCGCCCAGTCCGGCGCCGTCCGGCCGGCTGCGGCGGCCGAGCGGGCGAACCGGTCCGGGAAGATCTGGTAGATCACCGCGTCCCGGGCCCAGGCCGGCGGCGGCGCGTAGCTGACCAGCTTGAAGTCGCCGCCGTCCGGCACGTCGTGGTCGACGAGACCGGCCGCGTTCAACCAGCGGGCGCCCGTCGCGCCGTCGAGCAGGAAGCGGTAGTTGCTGAGCGGGTTGCGGACCTCGACGTCGGCCCGCCACCACACGTCACCGCCCTCGGTGCGGTCGACCACCGCCTCGGCGAAGCGCGGCTCGCCGTCACCCGTGGTCCGGACGTGCACCTGACGGACGTCGGCGCCGGCCGGCACCCGGACGAAGACCGGGACGGTCTGCCCGAGCGCGGGCTCCTGCTCGGGGACATAGGTGGCGGACCCGTCGTGGTGCGGCTGGAGAGACATGGGCATGCCTTTCGCGTCGGTGGAGACAGGGAGTGGGGCGGGCACCCGCCGCGGTCGGTCACCCGACCGCGGCGGTCCGCCCGGAAACCGCTCCGGTGTACGTCGACACGACGCCCTTGCCGCAGCGTGCGCAATGGGTACGGAGTGGCACCACCCGCCTCGCCCACGACGGCGAGCGGCCACCCCTGCGGTCTATCCTTTGACGGCTCCGGCGGTGAGGCCGGAGACGATGTAGCGCTGGAGCAGTTGGAACACCAGCACCGTCGGGACGGCGGTGAGCAGGGTGCCCGCCGCGAACATCCCGAAGTTGTTGTTGCGCTCGCCGGCCACCAGGCCGAACATGCCGACCGCGAGGGTCTTCGAGTCGGTGTTGGTGAGGAACACGTTGGCGATCATGAACTCGTTGATCGTGCCGATGAACGACAGCAGCGCGGTCACCGCCAGGATCGGCGCCACCAGCGGCAGCATGATCCGGAAGAAGACCTGGGCGTGCGAGGCGCCGTCCATGGTCGCCGACTCGTCCAGCTCGCGCGGCAGGGTGTCGAAGAAGCCCTTCATCAGCCAGGTGTTCACGCCGAGCGCGCCACCCATGTAGAGCAGGAACAGGCCCCACGGGGTGTTGAAGCCGATCACCGGCCACAGGTCGGTGACCGTGGTGAAGATCAGGAAGATCGCCACGATGGCCAGGAACTGCGGGAACATCTGGATCAGCAGCAGGGTGAGCAGGCCGATCCGACGACCGGCGAAGCGCATCCGGGAGAACGCGTACGCGGCGAGCGAGGACAGGAAGATCGACACGAAGCTCGCCGTACCCGCGATGAGCAGCGAGTTGAGGAACCAGTGGCCGAACGCGGTCCGGTGGAACAGGTTCGTGAAGTTCTCGAACGACGCCCCGGTCGGCAGCAGCTCCGTCGAGGAGAGGGTGCCGAGCGGGTTGAGCGCCGCGGAGAGCACGAACAGGATCGGGAAGAGGCTGAAGACCACCGCCAGCACCCCGACGACGTGCCGCCACCCCACCTGGGCGAACCAGCGGCTCTTCGACCTGCCGGTCGCGTTGCGGTTGGCGACCGGCGCGTCCGTGTAGGTGGTCACGAGTACACCTCCTCCTGCTTGCGGGTCCGCCGGAAGCTGATCGCCGACACCGTGGCCACGATCGCGAAGATGAAGATCGAGACGGTGGCGGCCATGCCGAACTCGGCGCCCTGGGCCCCGAAGGCCAGCCGGTAGGTGTAGGTGATGAGCAGGTCGGTGGCGCCGTTGGTCGGGTTGTCCGGCGCGAACGGCCCACCCTCGGTGGTCAGCCAGATCGCGTTGATGTTGTTGAAGTTGTACGCGAACGAGGCGATGAGCAACGGCGAGAGCGCGACCAGCAGCAGCGGCAGGGTGACTGCCCGGAAGGACTGCCACGGACTGGCGCCGTCGACCGAGCTGGCCTCGGTGAGTTCCCGCGGGATCGCCTGAAGCGCGCCGGTGGCCACCAGGAACATGTACGGGTAACCCAGCCAGAGCTGCACCAGCAGCACCGCCGCCCGGGCCGTCCACGCGCCGCCGAACCAGTCGACGTCCAGCCCGAACAGGTTGTTGAGCAGGCCGAAGTCGGTGTTGAACATGTCCCGCCAGACCAGCAGCATGGCGAACGACGGCATGGCGTACGGCAGGATCAGCAGCACCCGGTAGAGGTTGGTGCCGCGCATCCGGGGCGAGTGCAGGGCGAGCGCGATGGCCATGCCGAGCAGGAAGGTGAGCCCGGTCGAGCCGACCGCGAAGGCGAAGTTCCACAGCAGGGTGCCGAAGAACGGCCCGGAGATGTTCGGGTCGGTGAGCACCCGGCTGAAGTTCTTCAGCCCGACGTTGACCTTCCAGCCCTGGGCGAGCCGCTCGCCGTCGGCGGCGACGAAGGAGCCGGCCGACGCGTCGGCGGTCCAGGTCTTCCCGGTCTCGCTGTCCTTGACGCAGTCGCAGCCCGCGTCGTACGCCCGGACCGCCTTGCCCTCGTAGGCGCGGGACAGGCCGTTGGAGCGGACCGCACCGCCGGCGGTCGGCACCACCAGGTCGGTGATGTCCTTGCTGCGGCCGCCGGCCTGGCCGAAGTTGAGCACGGTGTAGCCGGCGGCGTCGGTGATCTTGCCGGTCGGGCTGACCGTGACGTCGCCGGGGTCGAGCTTGCGCAGGCCGTCCGCGTCGCCCGCGAAGACCTCCCTGGTCTTCGGGTCGCTGAGCAGGAAGACCAGCGCGCCGGTGGCCGGGTCGCCCTTGGTGGCGATGGAGAGGGAGTACTCGGTGGAGCCGGGGACCTGCTGCACCGAGGAGGTCTGGATGGCGACGATCGCGTCGTCCTTGCTGCCGCGGTGGCCGTCGCCGAAGTTCGTGAACGCGGTGCTCGCGGTGTAGAGCACCGGGAAGACCTGGAAGGCGATCAGGAAGAGCGTGCCGGGGACCAGGTACTTGGCCGGGATGTGCCGGCGGGTCAGGTAGAGGTAGAACAGGCCGGCGGTGGTGGCGGCGAGGATGCCCAGCCCGACCCAGTGCTCGGCCTCGACGAGCGGGAACGCCGCCCAGATCGCGATCCCGGCCACCAGGCCGAGCAGGACCACCTTGACGACCAGGCCGGTCGCGGTGATCGGCGCGTGGTTCCGCGCGGTACGGGACGTGCGCGGGAGCCCGCGGCGAACGGGCTCCCGGCCCGGGGCCTGCTCAGCAGACCCCGGGCCGGACAGCGACGTGCTCATTACTTGATCTGACCCGCGATGGTCTTGCCCGCGGCGGTGATCGTCTTGGCCGGGTCGGCGCCACCGATGATGGCGGCCTCCGCCTTGCCGAACGGGTCCCAGATCGCGGCCATGGCCGGGATCGCCGGCAGCACCTGACCGTTCTTGCCGGCCTCGGAGAACTTGGCCAGGTCCGGGTCCTCGCCCTTGACCTGGTCGAAGGCGGCGGTCAGCGCCGGCGGGCGCGGCTCGGCCTTGTACAGCGCGACGGCCAGCTCCGGCTTGGTCACGTAGTTGGTGACGAACTCCTGGGCCAGGGCCTTGTTCTTGCCCTTGGCGGCGACGTAGAACGCCTGGACGCCCACGAACGGCTGGGCCTCCTTGCCACCGGCGAAGCCGGGGACCGGGGAGATGTCGTACTTGATGTTGGCCTTCTTGGCGTCGGCGATGGCCCACGGGCCGGAGACCAGGAAGGCGCACTTCTTGCCGGTGAAGGTGGCGATGGAGTTCTCGCCGGTGATGGAGCGCTTCAGCGCACCCTCGCCCTTCTCACCGAGCTTCGCGATCTTCTGGAAGGCCGCGATCGACTCCGGCTTGCCCACGCCCAGGTCCTTCGGGTCGTAGTCGCCGTTGGCGGTGGTGCCGAACAGGTAGCCGCCGCCCGAGGTGTACAGCGGGTAGACGTGGTAGGCGTCGCCGTTCTGGCCGGACTGGAGGCAGAGGATCTCGCTGGCCTTCTTCTCGGCCTTGAGCTTCTTGCCGGCGGTGACCAGGTCCTCGATCGTCTTCGGCGCCTCGGGGGCCAGCTCGGTGTTGCGGATCAGCGCGACGTTCTCGGTGGCGTAGGGGACGCCGTAGAGTTGGCCGTTGAAGGTCACGGCCTTGATCGCGGTCTCGTTGAACGCGCTCTTCTGCTCGGCGGCGAGCTGCACCGGGTCGATGGCGCCGTTCTGGACCAGGTTGCCGATCCAGTCGTGCGCGCCGACCACGACGTCCGGGCCGCTGCCCTGCTGCGAGGCGGTGACGAAGTTGGTCTGCAGGTCCTTGGAGACGGCCTGGACCTCGACGGTCACACCGTTCTCCTTGCCGAACTCCTCGGCGAACGGCTTCAGAGCCGCAGTCCGCTTGTCGTCGGCCCAGATGACCAGCTTGCCGCCGGCCGCCTTGGCGGACTCCTTGGCGGCCGGCTTGTCGCTGTCACTGCCGCCGCAGCCGGACGCGGCGAGCGCCAGGCCGAGGACAGCGACCACACCCGCGGTACGGATGCGCATCGGTACTCCTGTCGTCATGGCGGGCACGCCGGGGGAAGGGCGGCTCACCAGTGGAAACCTCGGTAACTTCTTGCTGACCGGCGCGGGGATACTGCGCCGCTGCTCTCGCATGTTGCGGGGACGTTAGCAAGACGTTGCAGGGAATGGAAGGGCTTGCAGGAGCGTACGCAAGAACTTGCCGGTGAGCTAAAGTGCCGCCATGCGCGCTCGACTGTCCGACATCGCCCAACAGGCCGAAGTCAGCGAGGCCACGGTGTCGCGGGTGCTCAACGACCGCCCCGGAGTGGCCCCCGAGACCCGGCAGGCCGTCCTCACCGCCCTCGACGTGCTCGGCTACGAGCGTCCCGCCCGGCTGCGCAAGCGCAGCGCCGGGCTCGTCGGCCTCGTCGTGCCCGAGCTGGACAACCCGATCTTCCCGGCCTTCGCCCAGGTCATCGAGTCGACGCTGGCGCAGAGCGGGTTCACCCCGGTGCTCTGCACGCAGACGCCCGGCGGGGTCACCGAGGACGAGTACGTCGAGATGCTGCTCGACCGGCAGGTCTCCGGGATCGTCTTCGTCTCCGGCCTGCACGCCGACACCGCTGCCAACCACGACCGGTACCGCGCGCTGATCGCCCGCCCGCTGCCGATCGTCATGATCAACGGGTACGCGCCGGGCATCGCGGCGCCCTTCGTCTCGTGCGACGACGGTGAGGCCACCGAGCTGGCCGTCGCGCACCTGGTGGCGCTCGGCCACCGGCGGATCGGCCTGATCACCGGCCCGGACCGCTTCGTGCCGGTGCAGCGCCGGGTGGCCGGCTTCCGCAGCGCGATGACCCGGCTGGTCGGCACGACCGAGGCGGAGGTCGGCGAGCTGGCCGAACTCTCTCTGTTCGGCGTCGAGGGCGGCGAGGCCGCCGCGGGCCGGCTCATCGAGCGCGGCGTCACCGGCCTGGTCTGCGGCTCCGACCTGATGGCGCTGGGCGCGATCCGGGCCGCCCGGCAGCGCGGCCTCGCCGTCCCCGACGACGTCTCGGTGGTCGGCTACGACGACTCCCCGCTGATGGCCTTCACCGATCCGCCGCTGACGACCATGCGCCAGCCGGTCGCCGCCATGGCGGTGGCCGCCGTCCGCGCCCTCGTCGACGAGATCAACGGGCACGCCGCCCCGAACTCCGAGTACCTGTTCCGGCCCGAGCTGGTGGTACGCGGCTCGACCGCGGTGGCCCACCCGGCCGGCGGCGGCCAGCGGCCCACCTCCGTCGACCCCGCCACCCTGGCCGTCCCGGCCTGACCCCTTGCCGTCATTTCTTGCGCAAGGAATGATTGACTCTTGCAGCGCTCGGGCGGCATTCTGCTGAGACGCCCCCCTGCGCCCACCCACGCCCGCGCCGGGCACCGCCGTCCCGCGCCAGAGAACGGGGATCCACACCCATGACCTCCGCCCCCCACCCCACGCCGCTGACCGCCGACGACGACTGGTGGCGGTCCGCGGTCGTCTACCAGGTCTACGTCCGCAGCTTCGCGGACGCGAACGGGGACGGCGTCGGGGACCTCCAGGGCATCCGGCAGCGCCTGCCGTACCTGCGCGACCTCGGGGTGGACGCGCTCTGGCTGACCCCCTTCTACACCTCGCCCCAGGTGGACGCCGGCTACGACGTGGCCGACTACCGGGACGTGGACCCGCTCTTCGGCAACCTGACCGACTTCGACGCGATGATCACCGACGCGCACGCCCTGGACCTGCGGATCATCGTCGACCTGGTGCCCAACCACACCTCCAGCGCGCACGCGTGGTTCACCGCGGCCCTCGCCGCCGGCCCCGGCTCCCCCGAGCGCGAGCGCTACCTCTTCGCGGAGGGCAAGGGCGAGCAGGGCGAGCTGCCGCCGAACGACTGGGAGAGCATCTTCGGCGGCCCCGCCTGGACCCGGGTGGCCGACGGCCAGTGGTACCTGCACCTGTTCGACCCGGCCCAGCCCGACCTCAACTGGCGCCACCCGGAGGTGCGCGCCGAGTTCGAGGACGTCCTCCGGTTCTGGCTCGACCGCGGCGTGGACGGGTTCCGCATCGACGTGGCGCACGGGATGATCAAGGCCGAGGGGCTGCCGGACGTCGGCTTCAACTCGATGACCACCGGCCAGCGCCAGTCCGAGCTGCTGGGCAAGGGCCGGCTGCCCTACTTCGACCAGGACGAGGTGCACGACATCTACCGCGCCTGGCGGCCGATCCTGGACAGCTACCCGGGCGGCCGGATGGCGGTGGCCGAGGCGTGGGCGGAGACCCCGCAGCGGCTGGCCCGCTACATCGGCCCGGACGAGCTGCACCAGGCGTTCAGCTTCGACTTCCTCGACGCCACCTGGTCCGCCGACTCGTTCCGCAAGGTGATCGACACCGCGCTCGCCGAGTCGACCATCGTCGGCGCCCCGACCACCTGGGTGCTCTCCAACCACGACCGGCAGCGGCACGTCACCCGCTACGGCGACGGCGAGGTCGGCCTGCGCCGCGCCCGGGCCGCCGCCCTGCTGATGTTCTCCCTGCCCGGCTGCGCCTACGTCTACCAGGGCGAGGAGTTGGGCCTGCCCGAGGTGCTGGACCTGCCCGACGAACTGCGGCAGGACCCGGCGTTCCTGCGCACCGGAGAGAGCCGGGACGGCTGCCGGGTGCCGATCCCGTGGAGCGGCGAGCTGGCCCCGTACGGCTTCGGCCCGAAGGGCAGCGAGCTGAGCTGGCTGCCGGCCCCGGCGACCTGGCGTGCCCTCTCGGTGGCCGCCCAGGCCGGCGCGACCGGCTCGACGCTGGAGCTCTACCGGACCGCGCTGCGGATCCGGCACGAGCACCCGGCGCTGGCCGGCATCGGCGGCATCACCTGGCTGGAGACCGAGCCCGGGGTGCTGGCCTTCCGCCGCGCCGCCGGGGACGCCGAGCTGACCTGCGTGGTCAACATCAGCGGCGCGGAGGTGACCGTCGCCGGCCACGGCCGGCCGGTCGTCGCCAGCGCCGACCTCACCGAGCGGGGCGACGGGCACGTCCTGCCGGTGGACGCAGCTGCGTGGTTCGAACGGCGCTGAGCCGGGTAACCCGCCATTGACCTGGTCGTCCGTTGTGCCCCGCGCCGACGGGCGGCTGGGCTACCGACCCCTTGTGGTGGGGGGTGAGGTGGCACCGGCCCCTCGGGGACTTCCCGTTCCCGAGGGGTCGGTGTCCATCTGGGACCGTGGGGTACCACTTGGTGATGACCGCACACGTGGCGCAGTACACCCTCGAAAGCGCGGCAAGAACCGTCTCCACCTGGACCTGGTCTCCGACGGGGACCCGGTGGCCGAAATCGACCGGCTGATCGGGCTCGGCGCCCGGCGCGTCGACGTCGGGCAGACCGGCACGGAGGGCTTCGTAGTGCTCGCCGACCCGGAGGACAACGAGTTCTGCGTACTCGACCGGCGGCCGAGCTGAGCCGTCAGGCTCCCCGGGTGGTGAGCAGCTCGGCGATCCGGGCGAGACCGGCCCGCACCTCGTCCCGGCTGGGCGGGGCCGCCGGCTCCGGCTCCCGCTCGGCGGCCAGCTCCAACTCCTCGTCGATGACGTCCTCGAAGTCGCCGTAGAGGTCCGCCTGGTCGACCCGGGCCGCCTCGTCCTCGGCGGCGATCTGCGCGGCGGCGATCTCGCCGCGGATCTCCTCGGGCGTCAGCGCCGGCAGCAGCGGCTCCACCACCGCCATCAGCTGCTCCTCGGCCACCACCGCCTCGGCCAGGGCGAGCGCGTGCGGCCGCTCGTACGGGCCGCAGACCACCGGCTCCCACTCGTCGTCGTCGCCGAGCGGGCCGAAGGTGATGATCCACGGCAGGCCCAGCAGCGGCGAGTCGTCCGGCAGGTCCAGTGTCACGAGTGCGCCCACCGGCCCATCATGGTCGGTCGCGGCGCGGACGTGCGCCTCATTCACGCCAACTCCCCCTCCCCGGCGGTCGCTCTCACCCGTGCGTACCGGCGTCCAGAGCCGCACGGACCAGGGCGACGGCGCGGTCCGGCGGGACGCCCAGGCGGAGCGCCTCGGCGGCGTACGCGGTGGCGGCGCGGTGCAGACGGTCGGTGGCGTCGTCGCGCCCGGGGGCCACCACGGTGCCGTGCCGGCCCCGGGTCTGCACCAGCCCGGCGGACTCCAGCTCCCGGTACGCCCGCGCCACGGTGTTCACGGCCAGGCCCAGGTCGGCGGCGAGCTGCCGGACCGCGGGCAGCCGGGTGCCGACCGGCAGCCGACCGTCGCCGATCATGGCGGCGAACTGCCCGCGCACCTGCTCGTACGGGGGCACCGCCGAGTCCGGCTCGATCCGGATCCGGGCGCTCATCCCGCCCCTCCCGGCGTACCCGGGTCGGTCTCCTCGTCGATCTCCACGTCCACGTCCCGCGCGCCGCCGCCCTCGGCCAGGTCCACCACCCGGCCGTAGCGGCTGGTGGCCGCCAGCGCGGCGCCGAAGAGCACCATCTGGTTGAGCAGGTAGAGATAGAGCAGCAGCCCCACCGCCGTGGCCACCACGGTGTAGGCCGGGTTCCGCTCGGTGCGCACCACGTAGTAGCGCCCCACCGTGTTGAGCAGGGTGATGCCGATGGCCACCATCAGCACCGCCGGGCGCAGCCGGCGGCGGCTCATCCGCAGCCGGGGCACCGCCAGCAGCAGCGCCGTGGCCAGCACCGCGTTGATCAGCACGCTGAGCACCGCGCTGACCGTGGTCAGCCCGACCGACCCGGTGCTGCGCAGCAGGAAGCGCAGCAGCGACTCCAGCGCGTCCACGGCGGCCACCGAGAGACCGAGCAGCACGAAGACCGCGACCAGCACCCCCAGGTCGACCAGGCGGCGGACCACCAGGTTGCCGGGCTGCTGGTTGAAGCCGTACATGAGCCGCTGCGACGAGCGGATCGCCTCCACCCAGCCGATCCCGGTGAAGACCAGGATGACCAGGCCGATCACCCCGACGGTGTTGCTGCTCTGCGCGATCTGCTGCGGGTCGAGGAAGGGCAGGTTCTCGTCCAGGAAGTCGGCCGCTGCCCTGCTCACCTCGCGGTTGTCCTGGAGGATCGTGCCGAAGATCCAGTAGCCGACCAGGGCCAGCGCGAACACGGCGAAGAAGCCGTAGTAGGCGATCGCCGCCGCCAGCCGGCCGGCGAGCAGGTCGGCGTAGAGCGTCCCGGCCCGCCACACGTGGTCGAAGATCGACGACCGGGCCCGGGCCGCGTCGATGCGGCGACCGAGCGCCGCCTCGATCCGGCCGATGACGTTCACCCCGCCATCCTCGCCGATCCGCCCGCCCCCGGAAGGCAGGCCGGCCGCGCGCTCAGCTCAGCCGCCGAGGCGGAAGTCGCGGCGGGGCTGCCACCGGGTGGCCCCGCTGTGCGAGAAGAGGGTGAACGCCTCCACCTCGAAGAGCGCGGAGAAGTCGGCCAGGTCCTCGTACGCCTTGTCAAGCACCTCCGGCGGCACGTCCTGAGCCACCGTGACGTGCGGGTGGTAGGGGAAGCGCGCCTCGCGGTGCAGCTCGGGGGCCGCGTTGATGGCGGCGGCGAGCAGCTCGCACTCGCTGATCCCGGCGGCCACCGCCACGAAGACCACCTGGGTGACCGGCCGGAACGTGCCGGTGCCCCGCAGGTGCAGGGTGAACGGCAGGTGGGTGGCGGCCACCCGGGCCAGGTGCTCCTCGACGGCCGGCAGCGCGCGCACCGGGATCTCGGTGGGCCCGAGCAGGGTCACGTGCGCCGGGACGGCCTGCGGATCGCCCGCCTCGATCCGCCGGCGGGTGAGCATCCCGCCCCACGGCTCCGGGATGTCGACCGCGATCCCGATCTGGATCGTGTCACCGGCGTCCGGCACCCCGTCCCTGCCATCCACGCTGCGCGCCATCCCTCCGGCCACCGACTGCGACACCCGTTCCCGCCGGGCCGCTACTCGAACCGGACCGGCGGGAAGAAGCCGATCCGCTCGTACGCGGTGCGCAGCGTCGGGGCGGCCACCCCGCGGGCCTTCTCCGCGCCCTGCGCGAGCAGCTTGTCGAGCTGCGCCGGGTCGTCCAGGTAGGCGCGGGTGCGCTCCTGGATCGGGGTGACGAACTCCCGGACCACCTCGGCGAGGTCCTTCTTCAGGTCGCCGTAGCCCTTGCCGTCGTACGCGGCGACGAGGTCGTCGATGCCGCGGCCGGAGAGCGCCGAGTAGATGGTGAGCAGGTTGGAGATGCCCGGCTTGCCCACGGCGTCGAAGACGATCTCGCGGCCCGTGTCGGTGACCGCCGAGCGGATCTTCTTGGCCGAGCGGGCCGGCTCCTCCAGCAGGTCGATGATGCCGGCCGGGGAGGAGGACGACTTCGACATCTTGGCCGTCGGGTCCTGCAGATCGGTTATCTTCGCGGTGTCCTTGACGATGTGCGGGGCGGGCACCGTGAAGGTCGGGCCGAACAGCGAGTTGAACCGCTGGGCCAGGTCGCGGGAGAGCTCCAGGTGCTGCCGCTGGTCCTCGCCGACCGGCACCGCGTGGGCCTGGTAGAGCAGGATGTCGGCGGCCTGGAGGATCGGATAGGTGAACAGGCCGACGCTGGCCCGCTCGCTGCCCTGCTTCTGCGACTTGTCCTTGAACTGCGTCATCCGGCTCGCCTCGCCGAAGCCGGTGATGCAGCCGAGCACCCAGGCCAGCTGCGGGTGCTCGGGCACCTGCGACTGGACGAAGAGGGTGCTGCGCTCCGGGTCGAGACCGACCGCGAAGAGCTGGGCGGCGGCGACCCGGGTGCGCTGCTTGAGCACCTTCGGGTCGTGCCCGGCCGTGATCGCGTGCAGGTCCACGACGCAGTAGAACGCGTCGTGGCTCTCCTGCAGGGCCACCCAGTGTCGTACCGCGCCCAGGTAGTTGCCGAGGTGGAACGAGTCGGCCGTCGGCTGGATGCCGGAGAAGACGCGCGGGCGGGCAGGTACGTCGGACATGCCGGCAATTCTGTCAGCAAGCCCCGGCGTCCGTCATGACGGGCCGGTGGGTCGGGCGGGCACAGGCGGGAGCGGGGCCGTGACCTCGCGCCGGGGCTCGGGCAGGCGGGCCGTGGAGACCGCGAGGCGGGACACCCGCCGCCCGTCGAGGGCCACCACCCGCAGCAGCCAGCCGCCGGGCGGGTCGTCCGGGTCGACGGCCACCGGCACCTCGTCGCCGGTGACCGGCAGCCGGCCGAGGGCGGCCATCACGAAGCCGCCGACCGTCTCGTACGGTCCGGCCGGCAGCGGCACCCCGGTGCGTTCGGCGAAGTCGGCCAGGTTGAGCCGGCCGTCGACCACGGCGGGGAGGCCGGCGTGGGCCGGATCGGGCGGGACGTCGTCCTCGTCGTGGATCTCCCCGACCAGCTCCTCGACCAGGTCCTCGCAGGTGACGATGCCGGCGGTGCCGCCGTACTCGTCGACCACCACGGCCAGGTGGTGGCCCTCCCGGCGCATCTCGGTGAGCGCGGCCAGCACCCGTTTGCTGCCGGGGAGCCGCTTCACCTCGCGGGTCAGCTCGCCGACCGTGGCGCGCGGGTCCCGCTCGGGGCGCAGCAGCACGTCCCGCAGGTGGACGAAGCCGACCACATCGTCGTGGGTGCCGTCGACCACCGGGTAGCGGGTGTGCGGCTCGGTCCGGACCAGCCGCTCGGCCTGGGGCAGGGTGAGCCCGGTGGCGAGGAAGACCACCTCGGTACGCGGCACCATCACCTCGCGGATCAGCCGCGCGCCGGCCACCAGCACCTCGTCGATGATCCGCCGCTCGTCCGGATCGAGCACGGTGTTGGCCGCGACCAGGTCACGCAGCTCGGCCTCGCTGATCCGCTCCCGGCCGGCGGTCGGGCTGGCGCCGAGCAGGTCGGTGACCAGGCGGGTGGCGCCGTCGGCGGCGCGCACCACGAGCCGGGCCACGGTCCGGGCCACGGGTCCGGGTTCGCGTCTCGGCCGCCCCGGCGGGCGTCGCCGGGGCCCGGGACCACCTCCCTCCCGCATGACAAGGATGGTAGACAGCGGACGCCGGACACCTCGGCCGATGTTCGGATCTGTTCAATCATGAAGGATTGTGGTGGAATAGCGGACGGCCCCACTCGCAGCCGCGCCACAGCCCGCGGCCGTAGGGTGATCACGACGCCGCGGCACGCGGCCAGGCAGGAGGAGCGACGTGAAACTGCTCGTCACCGGCGGCGCCGGTTACATCGGCAGCGTGGTGACCCGGATGCTGCTCGACCACGGTCACCAGGTGACCGTCCTGGATGACCTGCGCACCGGCCACCGGGAGGCGCTCGCCCCCGAGGCGACCCACGTCGACCTGCCGATCCACAAGGCCGCCCGGGTGCTCACCCCCGACGCCGGCTTCGACGGCGTGCTGCACTTCGCCGCCCTGATCGCCGCAGGTGAGTCGATGGTCAAGCCGGAGCTCTACTGGCAGAACAACACGGTCGGCTCGCTCGCCCTGATCGACGCGGTCCGCGCCGCCCGGGTGCCCCGGCTGGTCTTCTCCTCCACGGCCGCCGTCTACGGCAACCCCACCGAGCTGCCCATCCCGGAGACCGCCGTCAAGGCCCCCACCAACACCTACGGGGCCACCAAGCTGGCCGTCGACATGGCGCTCACCTCCGAGGCGGTCGCGCACGACCTGGCCGCCGTCTCGCTGCGCTACTTCAACGTGGCCGGGGCCTACCGGCACGACGGGCGGACCATCGGCGAACGACACGACCCCGAGACCCACCTCATCCCGCTCGCCCTCGAGGTGGCCGCCGGCCGGCGCGACAAGTTCCAGCTCTTCGGCGACGACTACCCCACCGTCGACGGCACCTGCGTCCGCGACTACATCCACGTCGAGGACCTGGCCCGCGCGCACCTGCTGGCCCTCCACGCCGCCACCGGCGGCCGGCACCGGATCTACAACCTGGGCAACGGCAACGGCTTCACCAACCGGCAGGTGATCGAGGTGGTCCGCGAGGTCACCGGGCACCCGGTGCCGGTCGAGGTGGCCCCGCGCCGCGAGGGCGACCCGGCCGAGCTGGTGGCCTCCTCCGCGCTGGCCCGCGCCGAGCTGGGCTGGGTGCCGGAGAAGCCCACCCTCCAGGACATGGTCGGCGACGCCTGGGAGTTCTACCGCACGCACATCCTGGAGCAACGGTGAGCGGTGACGTCGCGGCCCGCGCCACCGCCAGCTTCCGGCAGCGGTACGCCGCGGAGCCGGCGGGCCGCTGGGCGGCTCCCGGCCGGGTCAACCTGATCGGCGAGCACACCGACTACAACGACGGGTTCGTGCTGCCCTTCGCGCTGCCGCTGCGTACCGTCGTGGCCGCGGCGGTCGCCGACGACGGGCGCTGGTCCGTCTGGTCGGAGCTGGACGACGAACCGGTGGAGTTCGGGCCGGCCGAGGCCGACGAGCCCGGCGGTGTCGACGGCTGGGCCGCCTACGTGGCCGGGGTGGTCTGGGCGCTGCGCGCCGCCGGCCACGACGTCCCCGGCGCCCGGCTGGCCATCGCCTCCGACGTGCCGGTCGGCTCCGGGCTCTCCTCGTCGGCGGCCATCGAGGCGGCCGTGCTCGCCGCCCTGGTCGAGCTGGGCGGGCTGGACCTCCCCGCCGACCGCTGGCCCCGGCTCGCCCAGCGGGCCGAGAACGACTACGTCGGCGCGCCCACCGGCATCATGGACCAGTCCGCGGTGATCCGCGGCCGGTCCGGGCACGCCCTCTTCCTCGACTGCCGCACCGAGGAGGTCGAGCAGATCCCGTTCGACCTGGACGCCGCCGGGCTGGCCGTGCTGGTGGTCGACAGCCACGCCCCGCACCGGCACGCCGACGGCGAGTACGCCGCCCGCCGCAAGTCCTGCGAGCGGGCCGCCAAGGCGCTCGGGGTGGCCGCGCTGCGCGACGTCGCCACCGCCGACCTGGACGCCGCGCTGGCCCGCCTCGACGACTCCGAGACCCGCCGCCGGGTCCGGCACGTGGTCACCGAGGACCAGCGGGTGCTCGACACGGTCGAGCTGCTGCGCGCCGGGCGCGTCCGCGACATCGGCCCGCTGCTGACCGCCTCGCACGCCTCGATGCGGGACGACTTCGAGATCACCGTGCCGGAGATCGACACCGCGGTCGAGGCGGCCCTGGCCGCCGGGGCGTACGGGGCGCGGATGACCGGCGGCGGCTTCGGCGGCTGCGTGCTCGCCCTGGTCGACGCGGACGCCGCCGACGCCGTGGCGGCCGCCGTGGCCGCCGCGTACGCCGACCGCGGCTTCGCCGCGCCCGGCACCCTCACCGTCCTCCCCTCGCCCGGCGCCACCCGCCTCGACTGAAAAGGAAGGGCCCCCGGTCAACGCCAGGCGTTGACCGGGGGCCCTTCCTCACCACGTGGCGGCGCGCGCCGGTCAGCCGGCCTCGACGATCATGCCGGCGCCGACCGTGCGGTTGGTGGCCTCGTCGATGATGACGAAGCCGCCCGTGGTGCGGTTGCGCCGGTATTCGTCGGCCAGCAGCGGGACGGTGGTGCGCAGCCGCACCCGGCCGATCTCGTTGAGCTTCAGCTCGCCGGCCGTCTCGTCACGGTGCAGCGAGTTGATGTCCAGCCGGTAGTGCAGCCCGCGCACGATCGCCCGGGCCGAACGGGTGGTGTGCTTGATGGCGTACCGGCCGCCGACCTGGAGCGGGCGGCTCTCGTCCATCCAGCAGATCATCGCCTCGATGTCCTGCGCGACGGCCGGGGCGTTGTTCGGCCGGCAGATCATGTCGCCGCGCGAGATGTCGATCTCGTCGGCCAGCCGGACGGTGACCGACATCGGCGGGAACGCCTCGTCCACCGGGCCGTCGGCGGTCTCCACGGCGGCGATCCGGCTGGTGAAGCCCGAGGGCAGCACCATCACCTCGTCGCCGGCCTTGAGCACGCCCGAGGCCACCTGGCCCGCGTAGCCCCGGTAGTCGGTGACGGTGGTGGACTGCGGCCGGATCACGTACTGCACCGGGAAGCGGACGTCGACCAGGTTGCGGTCGGACGCGATGTGCACCCGCTCCAGGTGGTGCAGCAGCGACGGGCCCTCGTACCAGGGCATGTTCTCCGAGCGGGTGACGATGTTGTCGCCCTGCAGCGCGGAGATCGGCACCACGGTCAGATCCGGCGCGTCGAGCTTCGCGGCGAACGCGGTGAACTCGTCGGCGATCCGCTCGAACACCTCCTGCGACCAGTCGACCAGGTCCATCTTGTTCACGCAGAGGACCAGGTGCGGCACCCGCAGCAGCGAGCAGAGGAACGCGTGCCGGCGGGACTGCTCCACCAGGCCCTTGCGCGCATCCACCAGGATCAGCGCCAGGTCGGCGGTGGAGGCGCCGGTGACCATGTTCCGGGTGTACTGGATGTGCCCCGGGGTGTCGGCGATGATGAACTTCCGCCGCGGCGTGGCGAAGTAGCGGTACGCCACGTCGATGGTGATGCCCTGCTCCCGCTCGGCGCGCAGGCCGTCGGTGAGCAGCGCCAGGTTGGTGTACTCGTCGCCCCGGGCCGCGCTGACCGCCTCGACGGCGGCGAGCTGGTCGGTGAAGAGCGACTTCGTGTCGTACAGCAGCCGGCCGATCAGGGTCGACTTGCCGTCGTCGACGCTGCCCGCGGTGGCGAACCGCAGCAGGTCCATCTGCCGGGCCTCCGGCCCGGCCCCGGCGGCAGCCGCGCCGTCCGTCGCGTCTGGTGCCAGCGTCTCTGCACCCATCAGAAGTAGCCCTCCCGCTTGCGGTCCTCCATGGCGGCCTCGCTGACCCGGTCGTCGCCGCGGGTCGCGCCGCGCTCGGTGATCCGGGTCGCGGCCACTTCCTCGATCACCTTCTCCACCGTGTCGGCGTCCGAGCGGACCGCCGCGGTGCAGGAGGCGTCACCCACGGTCCGGTACCGCACCTGGGCCTTGAACGGCTGCTCGCCGGCGCGGGCGCGGAAGAACTCGTTGACCGCGTAGTACATGCCGTCGCGCTCGATCACCTCGCGCTGGTGCGCGTAGTAGATCGAGGGCAGCGGGATCCGCTCCCGGGCGATGTAGTGCCAGACATCCAGCTCGGTCCAGTTGGAGAGCGGGAACACCCGGATCGACTCGCCCGGGTGGTGCCGCCCGTTGTAGAGCGCCCACAGCTCGGGGCGCTGGTTCTTCGGGTCCCACTGGCCGAACTCGTCGCGGAAGCTGAACACCCGCTCCTTGGCGCGGGCCTTCTCCTCGTCCCGGCGGGCGCCGCCGAACAGCGCGTCGAAGCGGTGCTTCTCCACCGCGTCGAGCAGCACCGGGGTCTGGATCCGGTTGCGCATGCCGTCGGCCGACTCGCGCACCAGCCCCTTGGTGAGGGCCTCCGGCACGCTGGCCACGATGAGCTGGAGACCCAGCTCGGCGACGCGCTGGTCCCGGTATTCGAGAACCTCGGGGAAGTTGTGCCCGGTGTCGACGTGCATCACCGGGAAGGGAATGTTGGCCGGGGCGAACGCCTTCTGGGCCAACCGGAGCATCACGATCGAGTCCTTGCCGCCGGAGAAGAGAAGCACGGGGCGCTCCATCTCGGCGACGACCTCGCGCATCACGAAGATGCTCTCCGCCTCGAGCGCGTCCAGATGGGACACCTGGTACGCGGCGGGGGCCGTCATGACACGAACTCGATTCGCTCGGATCCGCACATCGGGATTCCAGACCTTTCCGGTCGGACTCGTGAAGAAGAACGCTCAGGCTACCCGGAATGCCTCTGCAGCGCTGCAAGCAACCGGCTGGCGAGATCCTTGCGGCAGACCAGCAGGTCGGGCAGGCGTGGGTCGGCCTCGTTGTATTTCAGCGCAGATCCGTCGATCCGGGAAGCGTGCAGTCCGGTGGCCGTCGCCACAGCGACCGGAGCGGCCGAGTCCCACTCGTACTGACCGCCCGCGTGGATGTACGCGTCGACCTCGCCGGTCACCACAGCGGCGATCTTCGCGCCCGCCGAGCCCATCGGAACCAGATGCGCGCCGATGTCCTCTGCCAGATCGGTCAGGAAAACCGGCGGACGGCTACGACTGGCCGCCAACCGGATGGTCCTGCCGCCGCCCGCCGTGGCGGCCTCCAGGGTCATCGGCGGGTACGCCGGCGGGTAGTCCGTGCCCAGCACCCGGTGCTGCGCCGGCAGCCCCACCGCGCCCGCGACGAGACCGTGCGGCGTCGGTGCGCTGCGCGACCAGAGCGCCACGTGCACCGCCCAGTCCGAGCGGCCCTCCTCGGCGAACTCCCGGGTGCCGTCCAATGGGTCGATGATCCACACCCGGTCCGCGTTCAGCCGGGACACCGCATCGCTGCTCACCTCGGCCGTCCAGGCCAGCCGGGAACCCTCGTCCTCCTCCGACAGCACCGCGTCCGCCGGCCGCCACTTCGCCAGCTCGGTGCGGATCAGATCGTGCGAGACCTTGTCCCCGGCCGACTTCAGCGCCCCCGCGTCGGCGAAGCCCAGCTCCGCGCGCAGACCCACCAGCGCCTGCCCGGCCCGCGCCGCCAACCACCGGGCGAACGCGCTGTCGATCATCGGAGGACTGCCCATGGTGTTCCCGCTCCCGTCGCCCACCTTCGCACGTCAGAAGGCGCAGACTACCGGCTCGGGCCCGACCCGCCCGGCATGCCCCGCCCGGCGCCTCAGGTGCCGTGGTAGAGGTTCTGCGTCGGCTCCACGCCCTTGGTGACCACCGACTCCACCACGTCCGCCGCCCGGTCCACCAGGAACTCCAGCTCCTTGCGCTCGGCGGCGGAGAAGTCCGACAGCACGTAGTCAGCCGGGTCCTGCCGGCCCGGCGGCCGGCCGATGCCGAACCGCACCCGCACGTAGTCCTTGGTGCCCAGCGACTTCGACATCGAGCGCAGGCCGTTGTGGCCGCCCTCGCCGCCGCCGCACTTCACCCGCAGCTGACCGTAGGGGATGTCCAGCTCGTCGTGCACCGCGATCACCCGCCCCGGCGGGATCTTGTGGAACTGCGCCAGCGCGACCACGGGGCCGCCGGAGAGGTTCATGTAGGTCAGCGGCTTCACCAGCACCAGCTTCGGGCCGCCGAAACCCAGCCGCCCCTCGGCCACCTCGCCCACCGCCCGCTTGTGCCGGCCGAACGTGGCGCCCACCCGGCCCGCCAGCAGCTCCGCCACCATGAAGCCGACGTTGTGCCGGTTGCCCGCGTACTCCCGGCCCGGGTTGCCCAGGCCGACCACCAGCCACGGCCCCGCCTCGTCCGTCACGCCACGTCCCTTCCGCTCTGCCCGCCGACCCGTCCCCGATAGGCCGACAGGCGCCCCCGGGAACCGGGGACGCCTGTCGCACAGCCTGCGAAACCGATCAGGCCTCGGTCTTCGGCTCCTCGGCAGCCGGCTCGCCCTCGGCCGGAGCACCCTCCGGAGCCTCGGCGGTCTCCTCGCCGACCTCGGCCTCGGCCTCCTCCTCGGCGACCTCGACCTCGGGGAGGGTGGCCTCGAGCTGCTCGGCGGTCGGGGCGGCGGTCACCGAGGCGACCTGCAGCTCCCCGTCCGCGACCAGCTCGACACCGGCCGGCAGCGTCACGTCGGCGGCGGTGATCTGGGTGCCGGCCTCAGCGCCCTCGATCGACGCCTCCAGGTGGTCCGGCACCTTGGTGGCGTCGGCGGTCACCGTGAGCGTGTCGTGGTCGTGCACGATCAGGGTGTCCTTGGCGGCCTCACCGGTCAGCTGGACCGGGACCTCGACGGTGACCGTCTCGCCGCGGCGGACCAGCAGCAGGTCCACGTGCTCGAAGGTGTCCTTGATCGGGTCACGCTGGATCGCCTTCGGCAGCGCCAGCACCTGGGTGCCGTCGCTGACCTCGATCGCGAAGAGCTGGTTCGCACCGCCCTTGCGGATCGCGGCGGCGAACTCACGCGCCGGGAGCGCGATGTGCTTGGGCTTCTCGCCGTGGCCGTACAGCACGGCGGGCACCTTGCCGGCCCGGCGGGTACGACGGGCACCACCCTTGCCGAACTCGGTACGGGGCTCGGCGCTGATCTTTACCTCGGACACGGGGAAACTCCTGATGCTTCGCTGCGGCGGCTTGTCGACTGGCGGTGCTGGGCGAGGGGCTCGCTGGGGCTCAACGTCATGAACGACCGCCCGGAGCACCGCGTCGATGACGGCGCCTCCGTGCGGTGCTTTTCAGCAGCCCGCCGGGCACCCTCGCCATGGCAACCGCACCAGTCTACCCGAGCGATTTCCGAGCTATCCGGCAGTCCCCATATCACCGCCGGCGACACCGTGACGGCCACTTCCCCGACCGGCGACGACCCTCTCGGACGGCCGCCGCCGGCGGGGCGCGGAACTCAGCTCAGGCCACCGAACAGGGTGGTCACCGAACCGTCGTCGAAGACCTCCCGGATCGCCCGGGCCAGCAGCGGGGCGATCGACAGCACGGTCAGCTTGTCGAGCTGCTTCTCCGGCGGCAACGGCAGCGTGTTGGTCACCACGACCTCGCTGATCGGGCTGTTCTTCAACCGCTCGGTCGCCGGGTCCGACAGCAGCGCGTGGGTAGAGGCCACCACGATCTCCGCCGCGCCCGACTCCTTCAGGATGTCGGCCGCCTTGCTGATCGTGCCACCGGTGTCGATCATGTCGTCGACGATCAGGCAGACCCGACCCTCGACCTCGCCGACCACCCGGTTCGCCACCACCTGGTTCGGCTTCAGCGGATCCCGGGTCTTGTGGATGAACGCCAGCGGGCAGCCACCCAGCCGGTCCGTCCACCGCTCCGCCACCCGCACGCGACCCGAGTCCGGCGCCACCACCGTCATGGGCCGGCCCGCGTACTTGTGCTCCACGTACTCGGCCAGCACGTCCATGGCGAACAGGTGGTCCACCGGGCCGTCGAAGAAGCCCTGGATCTGCGCGGTGTGCAGGTCGACCGTCAGGATCCGGTTCGCGCCCGCGGTCTTCAGCAGATCGGCCACCAGCCGGGCCGAGATCGGCTCCCGGCCGCGGTGCTTCTTGTCCTGCCGCGAGTAGGGGTAGAACGGCAGGACCACGGTGATCCGCTTGGCCGAACCGCGCTTCAGCGCGTCGACCATGATCAGGGTTTCCATCACCCAGGTGTTGACCCCGTGCGTCACGGACTGCACCACGAAGGCGTCCGAACCGCGTACCGAGTCCTTGAAACGTACGAAGATCTCCCCGTTGGCGAAATCGTACGAGTCGGAGGGGGTCGGCGCGACGCCGAGCACCTCACCGATCTCCTTGGCCAGCTCCGGAAAACCCCGTCCGGAGAAGAGCATCAGGCTCTTGCGGTTTTCGGCGACGATGCTGCCCATGGGCCCGTCTGCTCCCGTATGTCGGTGGTTCCCGGCGGCGGTGAGCCGGGGACTATTCGGTTGCAGTATCCCCCGCGTTCACCGGTCCTCCCACGGTCTCCGGCCCCCCGTGGATTCAGTCACCTTCGCTTGCGGCCCCGGCCCCGTCCGACGCACCCTCGCCGGCCCGCTGCGCCGCCTCCGCGGCCGCCGTGCCGGACCGCTTGCGCAGCACCCAGCCCTCGACGTTGCGCTGCTGACCCCGGGCCACCGCCATGGCGCCCGCCGGCACATCCGAGATGATCACCGAGCCCGCCGCCGTGTACGCCCCGTCGCCCACCCGCACCGGCGCCACGAACATGTTGTCCGCCCCGGTACGCGCGTGACTGCCGATCGTGGTGTGGTGCTTCTTCACCCCGTCGTAGTTGACGAACACCGTCGCGGCGCCGATGTTGCTGTGCTCGCCGATCGTCGCGTCCCCCACGTACGACAGGTGCGGCACCTTGGAACCCTCGCCGATGGCGGCCTTCTTCGTCTCCACGAACGTGCCGACCTTCGCCTTGCGGCCCAGCCGCGACTCCGGCCGCAGGTACGCGTACGGCCCGACGCTGGCCTCCGGGCCCACCTCGGCGCCCACCGCATGGCTGCGCACCACGCTCGCGCCCGCACCCACCGTCGTGTCCACCAGCGTCGTGTCCGGGCCGACCAGCGCGCCCTCGCCGACCACCGTGGCGCCCTGCAGCTGGGTGTTCTGGTCGATCACCGCGTCCCGCTCGACGGTCACCGTCACGTCGATCCACGTGGTGTGCGGGTCCAGGATGCTCACCCCGGTCCGCATCCAGCCCTCGTTCACCCGGTCCCGCAGCAGCCGGCGCAGCGCGGCCAGCTCGACCCGGTCGTTGCAGCCCAGCGTCTCCACGTGGTCGGCGGCGCAGTGCACCGCCACCGGCTCCCCCGCGTCCCGGAGCAGGCCGAACACGTCGGTGAGGTACTCCTCGCCCTGCTCGTTGTCGGTGGAGAGCTTGCCCAGCGCGTCCCGCAGCCGCGCCACGTCGAACGCGTAGATGCCCGCGTTGATCTCCCGAAGCGAGCGCTGCTCCGGGGTGGCGTCGCGCTCCTCGACGATCTGCGCCAGCCGCCCCTCGGCGTCCCGGACGATCCGGCCCAGGCCGGTCGGGTCGGGCACCTCGGCGGCCAGCACGGTCGCCGCCGCGCCGGCGCCCTCGTGCGCCTCGACCAGGGCCGCCACGGTCTCCGGCCGCAGCAGCGGCACATCCCCGTTGATCACGACGACCGTGCCGGCAACCTCCGGAACCGCGTCCAGCGCGATCCGGACCGCGTGCCCGGTGCCGAGCTGACGCTCCTGGAGCACCGGGGTGGCCGCCGGGGCGATCTCGGCCAGGTGCGCGCGCACCTGGTCGGCGCCGTGGCCGACCACGACCACCTGACGGTCCGCGCCGAGCGGCGCGGCCGCGGCCAGCACGTGACCGAGCAGGGTACGACCGAGCAGCGGGTGCAGCACCTTGGGCAGGGACGACTTCATCCGCTTGCCCTCACCGGCGGCGAGCACGACAACAGTGCGGAGGTGGGGCTCGGACACGACGTGGCTCCCGTCGGGACGGCGACAGTCTCGCGGCCATGCTAACCACGCGACTGCCTGCAATTCGCATCCGGTCACACAAATGCCGTCATCACGCATGCGATCCGACGGGCGAGCTGGGGTGCCTGGATTCGAACCAGGAGCTCAAGGCTCCAAAGGCCTGCGGGTTGCCATTACCCCACACCCCATTGCCGTGTCAAGACCTACGGCCCCTCATTTCGGGTCCGCGTATCGTCCGCGATCCGGAACAGCTCGGCGATCATACCTTCGATTCGCCAGTAGAGCGCACGGCTGCGGGGCACGGTGATCACCAGACAGCCGTGGTAGTCGTCGCCGGTGTTCCGGCGCACCGTGCTCGGGTTGTGCCGCTTGAGCACCGACCGCCGGAACCGGTCTGGCGGCAACCGAAGCCGTTCCGCCCACCAACGGACCGCCGCCTCGGCGTCGGCCGACTCATGGATGCTCACCCGGTAGGTCGGTACCGTCGGGTCGACGCCGCACACCTCGAGGAACCGGAGGAAGAGCGCCAGCAGGCCGGGATCGCTGTTGACGAACTGCATCGTCACCGTCCGGCGCCACGGCTTCGACTTGGCCCCCTCGCACCAGTAGATCGCCGCCCCGAGCACCAGCAGGTCGCGATCGTCGAGCGCGCCGACCACGCTGGCGGCCCGCTCGTGTTCCGCCGCCTGGGCCGCGTCCCGCGCCTCCCGGTACGCACCCCAGCGGGCGTCCGTCATCGCCTTCGAATGCGCCTGCCGCCGCTCGGCCGTCGCCTCGTCCGGGTTCAACGGCAGGTGCCGCACCCACTGGTAGGCGGTCGACTTTGCGACGCCGAGCTGCGCCGCGATCTCGTCGACCGACCGCCCCGCGGCCCGTAGCCGCTCGGCTTCGGCGCGCGCCGCGTCGCGGGCCCGGGGGCGCCGGGTCCACTCGGGTGGCGGGACGCCGCGCAGCAGCGCGTACGCCCGGTCGCGGCCGATGCCCAGGCGGGCCCGGATCTGCGCGACGGAGAGCTGTTCCTCGACGCGCAGGCGGCGCGCCTCGGCGGCGAGCGGGTCGGTCACTCCGGCAGGTTAGGACGGGCGTACGACAGGTCCGGCCATTGACGAAGTGACGTGTCCGCTGCGATCTAGCCCGTTCCTGGTTACGGTGACGTAGGCGTAGGCCCGTACCACCTGGGAGGTGCCATGTCGACCACCCTGAGCGGCCCGGACAGCGGCCCGAAGCCCCTCACCCAGGGCCACCAGTCCCCCGGCATCCTGATCGCCCTGTGGGCCTTCGTGGTCGTCCCGTTCCTCGCCCTGCTGGCCGCCGTGCCGGTGGCCTGGGGCGGCTGGTTGGGCTGGACCGACGTGGTGGTGGCCGGGTTCTGGTACGTGCTGTCCGGCCTCGGCATCACGGTCGGCTACCACCGCTACTTCACCCACGGGTCGTTCAAGGCGAAACCGTGGCTGCGGGCGGCCCTGGCGGTGGCGGGTTCGTTCGCCGTGCAGGGCGAGATCATCCAGTGGGTGGCCGATCACCGGCGGCACCACGCGTTCTCCGACCAGGAGGGCGACCCGCACTCACCGTGGCGGTTCGGGGAGAGCATCGGCGGGCTGACCAAGGGGCTGTTCCACGCGCACGTCGGCTGGCTGTTCAACCGGGAGTTGTCGAACCGAAAGCGGTTCGCCCCGGATCTGCTCGCCGATCCGATCACCCGCCGCGTCGACCGGCTGTTCCCGGTGCTGGTGGTGGTCTCGGTGCTGGGGCCGGCGGCGATGGGCGGGCTGCTCACCGGGTCGTGGCAGGGCGCGCTGACCGCGTTCTTCTGGGGTGGGCTGGTCCGGATCGCGCTGCTGCACCACGTCACCTGGTCGATCAACTCGGTGTGCCACGTCTACGGTGAGCGCCCGTTCGCCGTGCGGCAGGGCGACCGGGCGTCGAATTTCTGGCCGTTGGCGTTGCTGTCGTTCGGGGAGAGCTGGCACAACCTGCACCACGCCGAGCCGACCAGCGCGCGGCACGGGGTGTTGCGCGGGCAGGTCGATCCGTCGGCGCGGGTGATCTGGCTGCTGGAGAAGGTCGGGGCGGCCTGGTCGGTGCGGTGGCCGAAACCGGAGCGGATCACGGCGAAGCTGGTGGAGCCGGGGCGGGTGCGCGGCCGGCCGGCGCGGTAACCGGTCGATCGGCGGGGGCCGGGTTTGGCAGGATGGGCCGGGTGACCGACGTTCCCGGCAGCGACGCCAGCACCGCCCGCCCCCGGCGGGCCGTCCCGGCGGCGAAGCCTTCCCGGGTACGGATGTCCGCGACCCAGCGGCGCGAGCAGTTGATCTCGATCGCCCGGCAGATCTTCGCCGAGCGCGGGTTCGACGCCACCTCGATCGAGGAGGTGTCCGCCCGGGCGAAGGTTTCCAAGCCGGTGGTCTACGAGCACTTCGGCGGCAAGGAAGGGCTCTACGCGGTGGTGGTGGACCGGGAGGTCCGCTCGTTGCTGGACCGGATCACCACGGCGTTGACGGCGGGGCATCCGCGGGAGTTGCTGGAGCAGGCGGCGTTGACCCTGCTGACGTACATCGAGGAGGAGACCAGCGGGTTCCGGGTGCTGGTCCGGGAGTCGCCGTTGATGTCGGCGACGGGCAACTTCAGCAGCGTGATGAACGACGTGGCGCACCAGGTGGAGCACATCCTGGGGGCGGAGTTCTCCAGCCGGGGTTACGACCCGAAGCTGGCGGAGCTGTACTCGCAGGCGCTGGTGGGCATGGTGGCGTTGACCGGGCGCTGGTGGTTGGAGGTGCGCAAGCCGCGGAAGGAGACGGTGGCGGCGCACCTGGTGAACCTGGCCTGGAACGGCCTGTCGCACCTGGAGGCGAAGCCGGGTCTGATCACCGTCCGCAAGCGGGGCTGAGCCAGGGCTCAGCGGTGGGTCTCGGCGACGGGGTGGTTGCGGCGGCGCCGTTCCTCGGCGGCGTGCTCGTCGGTGCCGACCTTGTCGTAGAGGCCGGTGGCGAGCAGGACCAGCCCGAACACCAGCGAGACGAGGACGGTGGACATCGAGAAGTTGAGGAAGTTCGCCGAGGTCTGCAGCACGGCCATCATGAGGATGCCGGTGGCCAGGAAGACCGCCCCGGCGGTCAGGTTCATGTAGTGGCCGAGGTTGCCGCGGCGGGACGCGCCGATCATCAGGAAGGCGCCGAAGAGCACGGAGACCAGGGAGAACGCCAGGTTGGTGCGGAGGCCGAGGGCCGTGGTGTTCTCCCGGCTGAAGAGTCCGTCGCCCCAGGTCTCGAAGACCCCGTAGACGCCGAAGACCAGGATGTAGAGGCCGATGAGTCCGGACAGCACCCGGTAGAGCGGCCGTGCGGGGTGGTTCACCGGGAAGTGCGCCATGGGAGCCTCCGGTCGACTGACTGCTTTGGCGCAATTGTCCCCCGAGCCGCCCGCTCCCGTCCCTGGAAAACGCCGAAGGCCCGGCGGGCGCCGGGCCTTCGGGGGGTGGCTGCGGGTCAGAGCACCAGCCGGGCCTTCTGCCAGGCCTCGTGCTCGTCGTCGGTGCCGACCTTGCCGTACATGCCGACCATCAGGAGCACCAGGGAGAGGGTGAGCACCACGATGTCGGTCATGATCGAGAAGTTGAAGATGTTGGCGTCGGTGTGCAGGAACGCCAACTCGGCCAGGCCGAAGACCATCAGGACGTAGGCCAGCCACTGGTTGATCGCCACGTCGAGGTTGCGGCCGATCGCGGTGCCGACCAGGATCGCGGCGCCGAGCAGGATCGCGAGCATCGAGAAGCCGAGGTTGGTGCCCTGGCCGAGGATCTTGGTGTCGTCCTGGGCGAGGACGTCGTTGCCGGCGCTGGCGATGATGCCGAGCACGCCGAAGACGACGAAGTACAGACCAACGAGCCCGCCGATCGCCCGGTAGACAGGCCGCGCGGGGTGGTTGACGGGGGTGTGGGCCATCTGTGCGTCTCCAAGACCGAACGGAAGAGGGTCGCCTGCGATTGTCCCGCACGCCCGTCAGTGACGCCGCACACCCCCCACCACCCCGGGTGGGGTCAGCCGGCCGGCAGTTCCTCGGCGAGGGCCAGCCAGGTCTCCTCGGTGCGGTCCCGCTCGGCCCGGACCTCCTTGAGCTGGGCGTCCAGCTCGGCGACCTTGGCGTAGTCGGTGGCGTTCGCGGCGAGCCGCTCGTGCAGCGTCGCCTCCTTCTGTTCGAGCTTGGCGATCTGCCGTTCCAGCCGGCTGAGCTCCTTCTTGGCGGTGCGTACGTCGGCGGCGGACATGCCCTCCCGGGCCGGGGCGCCCGCGGCCGGGGTGAGATCCGCGGGCGCGGGGCCGCCGAGCGCGGCGGCGCGGGCCAGGTACTCGTCGACGCCGCCGGGGAGGTGCACCAGCCGGCCGTCGCCGAACATCCCGTACGCCACGTCGGTGACCCGCTCGATCAGGTAGCGGTCGTGGCTGGCCACGACGATCGTGCCGGGCCAGGAGTCGAGCAGGTCCTCCAGCGCGGCGAGGGTGTCGGTGTCCAGGTCGTTCGTGGGCTCGTCGAGGAGGAGCACGTTGGGCTCGCCGGCGAGCAGCCGCAGCATCTGGAGCCGGCGGCGCTCGCCGCCGGAGAGGTCGCTGACCGGGGTCCAGAGCCGCCGGTCGTCGAAGCCGAAGACCTCGGCGAGCTGGGCGGCGCTGATCTCCCGGTCGCCGAGCTGGACCCGCCGGGCCACCTCCTCGACGGCTTCGAGGACGCGCAGGTGGCCGGGGAGTTCGGCGAGTTCCTGGGAGAGGAACGCGGGGCGTACGGTCTGCCCGGCGGCGAACCGCCCGCCGTCGGGGCGGGTCACTCCGGCGAGCATCCGCAGCAGGGTGGTCTTGCCGGCGCCGTTGCGGCCCAGGACGGCGACGCGGTCGCCGGGGCCGACCTGCCAGGTGATGTCGTGCAGGATCTCCTTCGGGCCGGCGTGCAGGGTGACCTGCTCGAGGTCGTACACCTGCTTGCCGAGCCGGGCGGTGGCGAGCCGTTGCAGCGACGTGGTGTCGCGCGGTTCCGGCACGTCGGCGATGAGCGCGTTGGCGGCGTCGATCCGGAACTTCGGCTTGGAGGTACGCGCGGGCGGGCCGCGGCGCAGCCAGGCGATCTCCTTGCGGAGCAGGTTCTGCCGGCGGGCCTCGGTGGCGGCGGCGACGCGCTGCCGCTCGACGCGGGCCAGGGTCCAGGCGGCGAAGCCGCCGTCGTAGGCCCGGACGGTCTGGTCGGCGACCTCCCAGGTGGTGGTGCAGACGGCGTCGAGGAACCAGCGGTCGTGGGTGACCACGACGAGCGCGCCCTTGCGGGTGACGAGGTGCCGGGCCAGCCAGTCGACGCCGCCGACGTCGAGGTGGTTGGTGGGCTCGTCGAGGATGAGCAGGTCGGTGTCGCGGACCAGCAGGGCGGCGAGCGCGACGCGGCGGCGTTCGCCGCCGGACATCGTCCCGACCGGCGCGTCGAGGCCGAGGTGGGGCATGCCGAGGCCGTCGAGGATGGCGCGGACGCCGGCGTCGCCGGCCCATTCGTGCTCGGCGCCCATGCTCTCGCCGAGCCAGGCGGTGCCGAGCACCACGTCCCGGACGGTGGCCTCGGGCGCGAGGTCCAGGTTCTGCGGCAGCCAGGAGACCCGCAGGTCGCGGCGGTGGGTGACGCGACCGTCGTCGGGCTCCTCCTGCTTGGCGAGCAGGCGCAGCAGGGTGGACTTGCCGGCGCCGTTGAGGCCGACGACGCCGACCCGGTCGGCGTCGTCGAGGCCGAGCGAGACGTCGGTGAGCAGCGGCCCGGCGGCGCCGTACCCCTTGGACACCCGGTCCAGGTTGACGATGTTGGCCACGAACCCACCTTTCATGATCAAGGCGCCCCGGTGCCCGGGACGCCCGCATCAAGGGTACGCGGGCCCCCCGGCCACGGGATCGCTCGACCGGCGGGGCTCAGACGACGCGGGCGCCGGGGACCGGGCCGTGGGCGACCCGCGCGTCCCGGCAGACGCCGGCGGCGGACAGGTCGGCGGCGATCCGGCCGGCGTGCGCCTCATCGGTGGCGAGGAAGACGCAGGTCGGGCCGGAGCCGGAGACGAGGCCGGCGAGCGCCCCGGCCGCCTCCCCGGCCTTGAGCGTCTCGGCCAGCGACGGGCGCATGGTCAGCGCGGCGGCCTGGAGGTCGTTGCCGAGGGCGGCGGCGAGCACCCGCGGGTCGCGCTGGCGCAGCGCGCCCAGCAGCGTGTCGGTGCTGCCCAGCGGCTCGCCCGCGGTGCCGGCGTCGCGGAGCCGGTCCAGCTCCCGGTAGGCGGCCGGGGTGGAGAGGCCGCCGTCGGCGACGGCCACCACCCAGTGCCAGGAGGTGGGGCGGGCCAGCACGGGGCTGACCGCCTCGCCCCGCCCGGTGCCCAGCGCGGTGCCGCCGTGGATCAGGAACGGCACGTCGGAGCCGAGGTCGGCGGCGATCCCGGCCAGTTCGTCGCGGGACAGCCCGGTGCCCCAGAGCGCGTCGCAGGCGACCAGCGCGGCGGCCGCGTCGGCGCTGCCCCCGGCCAGCCCGCCGGCGAGCGGGATCTGCTTGCGCAGGTGCAGCCGGGCGTGCGGCAGGACGCCCGCGTAGCCGGCGAGGGCGTGGGCTGCCCGGATCACCAGGTTGGAGTCGTCGAGGGCCAGCTCGCCGGCGCCCTCGCCCTCCATGGTGAGGGTCAGCGTGTCGCCCCGGCGGGCGGTCAGCTCGTCGTAGATGGAGATCGCGTGGTAAACGGTGTTCAGCTCGTGGTAGCCGTCCCGGCGCAGCGGCCCCACCCCGAGGTGCAGGTTGACCTTGGCCGGCACCCGCACCTTCACCGGGCCGCTGGCCCCGCGCCGCTGCCCGTCCTCGTCCGGTCGCCAGGCCTCGGTCACGGGGCGATGTCCCGCGGTCGCAGGCGGATGTCGAACGGCTTCTGCACGGTCAGCTCCTCGGCGGGGTCGGCAACGGCGCCAGCCTACTGGGCGACGGCGGAAGCGGCCGGGGCCGACGCGGCGATGGCGGCGAACTGCTCCACGGTGAGTGACTCGCCGCGCGCGCCGGGGTCGACACCGGCGGCGGTGAGCGCCGCGGCGGCCCGGTCCGCGCCGCCGGCCCAGCCCGCGAGGGCGGCGCGCAGGGTCTTGCGGCGCTGCGCGAACGCCGCGTCGACCACCGCGAAGACAGCCTCCCGGGGTACGTCGGCGCGGGGCGGTTCGCGCCGGGTGAAGGCGACCAGTCCGGAGTCGACGTTCGGCACCGGCCAGAAGACGTTCGGCGGCACCTTGCCGGCGGCCCGGGAGCGGGCGTACCAGGCGAGTTTGACCGACGGGATGCCGTACACCTTGGAGCCGGGACCGGCGACGAGCCGGTCGGCGACCTCCTTCTGCACCATCACCAGGCCGTGGCGCAGGGTGGGCAGCTCGGCGAGCAGGTGCAGCACCACCGGCACGGCCACGTTGTAGGGCAGATTCGCCACCAGCGCGGTCGGCGCCGGGTCGGTCAGCTGGGCGGCGGTGATCCGCAGCGCGTCGGCGGCGTGCACGGTGAGCCGGGCGGCGTCCGGGCCGGCGAACCGGGCGGCGGTCTCCGGCAGCGCCGCGGCCAGGGCCGGGTCGAGTTCGACGGCGTGCACGTGCGCGGCGACCGGGAGCAGGGCCAGGGTGAGCGAACCGAGGCCGGGGCCGACCTCCAGCGCCACGTCGTCCGGGGCGAGCCCGGCGGTGGTGACGATCCGGCGCACCGTGTTGGGGTCGTGCACGAAGTTCTGGCCGAGCTTCTTGGTCGGCGTCACGCCGAGCCGCGCGGCGAGTTCCCGGATCTCCGCCGGGCCGAGGAGGCCGGTCACGCCGGGCATCCTTTCACCACGGCCCGAAGGCGCGTTCGCCGGTCGCGGAGATCGCCGCGCACAGCTCGTCGAGGTCGGCCCCGGTGGTCTCGGCCAGGAACCGCACGGTCAACGGGATGAGGTACGACGCGTTCGGCCGCCCCCGGTGCGGCATCGGGGTCAGGTACGGCGCGTCCGTCTCCACGAGCAGCTGCCCGGGCGGGGTGACGGCGGCGGCCTCGCGGAGCGCCGTGGCGCTGCCGAAGGTGACCGTGCCGGCGAAGCTGAGCAGGTAGCCCCGGCGGACGCACTCGCGGGCGAAGTCGGCGTCGCCGGAGAAGCAGTGCAGCACCACGGTGTCCGGGGCAGCCTCGTCGTCGAGGATCCGCAGCACGTCGGCGTGCGCGTCCCGGTCGTGGATGACCAGCGCCTTGCCGTACCGCTTGGCGATGGCGATGTGCGCCCGGAAGCTCTCCTCCTGCGCGGCCCGCCCCTCGTCGCCGGTGCGGAAGAAGTCCATGCCGGTCTCGCCGATGCCGCGCACACGGTCCCGGCCGGCGAGCGCCTCGATCTCGCGCAGCGCCGTGTCCAGGTCGGCCAGGCGGGGCGCCTCGTTTGGGTGCAGCGCCACGGTGGCCAGCACCGCGCCGTAGCGCTCGGCGACGTCGGCGCCCCACCGGGACGACTCGACGTCGACGCCGACCTGCACCAGCCGGTCCACGCCGACGCCGGCGGCCACCGCGATCGCCGCCGCCACCGGGTCGTCGGCCGGCCCGCCTGAGCCGCCGTTCGCTCGCGACTGCGGGGCTCGCCACCCCGGCTCGCTCCTCGCGCTCCCCAGGGGCACGCCGTATTCGCTGACCGTGATGTCGAGGTGGGTGTGGCTGTCCAGCACGGGCACCGCCAACGCCTCCGGGGCGGGCGGGAACTCACCGGCCCGGCGGGCGGCGCGCTGCTTACGGGATTCGGTCTGCTCGCTCATCGCGGCCAGCATCACACACCGCCGGGGGCCGGCGTTTCCGGACCGCCACCGACTGTTCACGTGCAGCACATCTGTCGCGCCTACGGTCCGGTGCGTGACCGTCACTCCTCAGGCCAACGAGGCCGCCCCCGAGCGGACCGGGCTGCGCGTGACGTACGACGGCCGCGTCCACCCGGCGGAGGAGATCGCCCGGGGCGCGGCGTACGAGCTGTTCAGCGCCGACGAGGCGCCCGGGTTCGAGTGGGCGCCCCGGCCCGGGGTGGCGTACCCGTGGCGGAAGTTCGTGCACGTCACCGAGGTGAGCGCGGTGCACGGGGCGGCTGAGCCGACGGAGGACGTCGACCCGCCGCTGCTGATGCCGCTGCACCGGGAGCACGGCTGGGCGTACCTGCACCAGCTCAGCCAGCAGCCGGGCGCGGCCGGCGACCCGACCCTCGCGGCGGCGCGCGGCTCGGCGCTGATCCGGCCGGGCACCCGGATGGTGAAGGTGCTCTCCGCCCGCCAGCTCGCCGGCTACGTGCGGGGCTGGCTGCCGCACGGCTTCTGCCACCGGGAACACGACGTGGCGCACCTGCGCACCCCGGCGGGCATGGCGGTGCTGCGCGGCGACTCGGAGGGCGGCGACGTGGCGTACGCGCTGCGCTGGCGCGCCACCGATCCGGCCGACTACGACGTGCCGGTCGGTCCGGCGTACCAGGGGCTGACGGCGCTGCCCTCGCGGGACCGGCTCGGACCCGCGGTGCTGGGCACCGGGTTCGTGCCGAGCAACACCCAACTCGTCCCGGAGTTCGTCACCCGCGACTTCGCCGACCTGCCGATGCCGGCGAACGCCACCCTGCTCGCCTACCCGGCGGAGGGGGTGGAGGTGGTGCTCTACACCTACCAGGCGGAGCAGCGTGGCTGGCTGCGCATGGTCGGCCCGCAGTGGCGGCACCTGCTCGCCGCGGTGCCCGGCCTCTCCCCCGACCAGGAGTACGTGCCGACCGGCGACGCACCCCGCTCCACCCAGCTCGTCGGCGGGTACGGCGGCACCGAGTACGAGGCGGTGGCCGACCAGCCCGGCGGGTTCCGGGTGCTGGCGATGACCCGGGCGGCCCGCTACCCGGTGGAGTCGGCGGCCCGCCGGCTGCGCTACGCCGCCTGGCGCGGGGTGCCCTGCCTGGTGCTCCGGGAGGAGGCGGGCTGGCTGCGGCTGCGGCTGTGCCGGCCGGATCCGGACGCGGTGGCCACGACCGGGGCACAGTGCCACGAGCGGGGCGTCTACGAGACGTGGGCGCCGGGCGCCGAGCTGACCGACGACCGGGTGGTGGATCTGCCGTACCGGACGGCATAACCGGAGGCGGGTCGGGAATGCGCGGGCGTCCGAGACGCACGCAAGGGGAGAGAACCCGACATGCCTTTCGTCACCGTCGGTACGGAGAATTCCGCACCCATCGACCTCTACTACGAGGATCACGGCTCCGGCCAGCCGATCGTCCTGATCCACGGCTTCCCGTTCAACGGGGCGACCTGGGAGAAGATGGCCAATCCGCTGCTCGCCGCCGGCTACCGGGTGATCACGTACGACCGGCGCGGATTCGGCAACTCCGCCCAACCGGCGTTCGGCTACGACTACAACACCTTCTCGGCCGACCTCGACGTGCTGATGACCGAACTGGACCTGCGCAACGCGATCCTGATCGGGCACTCGATGGGCACCGGCGAGGTGACCCGCTACCTCGGCGCGTACGGGTCGGACCGGGTGGACCGGGCGGTGCTGATGGCCCCGTTGGCGCCGTTCCTGCTGAAGACGGCCGACAATCCGGAAGGGGTCGACCAGAGCCTGTTCGACGGGTTCAAGGCGGCCATCATCCAGGACCGGTTCGCCTACCTCACCCAGTTCTGCGACGCGTTCTTCAACTACAGAGAGAACAAGGGCAAGTGGGTGAGCGAGGAGGCGTACCGGGCGCACTGGCAGATCGGGGCGCGGGCGTCCGCGAAGGGCACCCACGACAGCGTCGACGCCTGGCTGACGGACTTCCGGGGCGACCTGCCGAACATCAACCTGCCGGTGCTGATCATCCAGGGCGACAAGGACAACGTGCTGCCGTTCCCGGCCACGGGTCAGCGGCTGCAGAACATGCTGTCCGACTGCCGGCTGGTCACCCTCAAGGGGGCGCCGCACGGCACGCCGTGGACGCACCCCACCGAGGTCAACAAGGCGATCATGGAGTTCATCGGCGCGCCCCAGATGGCCCGCGCCTGAGCCACCGACGACGGCGGCCCCGGGGGACATCCCCCGGGGCCGCGTCGCGCGTGTCGGCTCAGCCGGCCAGCCGGGCCAGCTCCTCGTCGACGATCGACGGCTCGAGCTTGCGGAACACCGGCTTCGGCGCCGCGAGCGGCCGGCCCGCCTCCAGGGGTACGGACTCCCAGCGCGCCCCGACCGTGTAGTCGCCGGTCAGCACCGGGTACGCCGGCCCGCCGTCGAGGTCCTCGACCTGCTCGATCACCGGCATCGGCGCGTGCACCCCGGTGCCGCCGAGCAGCTCGTGAATCTTCTGGGCGGAGTGCGGCAGGAACGGGGTGAGCAGGGTGTTGGCGTCGCTGACCACCTGGAGGGCGACGTGCAGGATGGTGCCCATCCGGGGCTTGTCGTCCTCGCCCTTGAGCTTCCAGGGCGCCTGCTCGGACAGGTACTTGTTGGCCTCCGCGACGACCTTCATGGCCTCGCCGATGGCCTGCTTCTGCCGGTGCCGGGCGATCAGGTCGCCGACGGTGGCGAAGCCGGCCTTCGCGGTGTCCAGCAGGGCCCGGTCGGCCTCGGTGAGCCCGGCCGGGTCGACCGGCGGGATCGCGCCGAAGTTCTTCGCCGCCATCGAGATGGACCGGTTGACCAGGTTGCCCCAGCCGGCGACCAGCTCGTCGTTGTTGCGGCGGAGGAACTCGGCCCAGGTGAAGTCGGTGTCGTTGCTCTCCGGGCCGGCCACCGCGATGAAGTAGCGCAGCGCGTCGGCGTCGTACCGCGCCAGGAAGTCCCGGACGTAGATGACGACCTTGCGGGAGGACGAGAACTTGCGCCCCTCCATGGTCAGGTATTCGCTGGAGACCACCTCGGTGGGCAGGTTGAGCCGGCCCAGCCGGCCCGGCTCGCCGTCCCGCGAGCCCTCGCCGGAGTAGCCGCCGAGCAGCGCCGGCCAGATCACCGAGTGGAAAACGATGTTGTCCTTGCCCATGAAGTAGTAGCCGCGGGCGTCCTTGCCCTCGCCGTCGGCGGACCACCACTTCCGCCACGCTTCCGGGTCGCCGGTGCGCCGGGCCCACTCGATGGAGGCGGACAGGTAGCCGATGACCGCGTCGAACCAGACGTAGATCCGCTTGTCGGGCCGGTCGCGCCAGCCGTCGAGCGGGATCGGCACGCCCCACTCCAGGTCGCGGGTGATGGCCCGCGGCTGGAGGTCGTCGAGCAGGTTGCGGGAGAACCGGAGCACGTTGGGGCGCCAGCCCTCCCGGTTGTCCAGCCACTGCCGCAGCGCGTCGGCCAGGGCGGGCAGGTCCAGGAAGAAGTGCTCGGTCTCCACGAACTCCGGCGTCTCGCCGTTGATCTTCGACTTGGGGTTGATCAGGTCGATCGGGTCGAGCTGGTTGCCGCAGTTGTCGCACTGGTCGCCGCGGGCGCTGTCGTAGCCGCAGATCGGGCAGGTGCCCTCGATGTAGCGGTCGGGCAGGGTCCGGCCGGTGGACGGGGAGATCGCCCCGGTGGTGACCTTGGGGACGATGTAGCCGTTGCGGTGCAGGCCCTCGAACAGCTCCTGCACCACCGCGTAGTGGTTGCGGGCGGTGGTCCGGGTGAACAGGTCGTACGACAGGCCGAGCGCCCGCAGGTCCTCGGCGATCACCCGGTTGTAGCGGTCGGCCAGCTCGCGCGGGCTGACCCCCTCGGCGTCGGCCTGCACCTGGATCGGGGTGCCGTGCTCGTCGGTGCCGGAGACCATGAGCACGTCGTGACCGGCCATCCGCATGTACCGGGCGAAGACGTCGGAGGGAACGCCGAATCCGGATACGTGGCCGATGTGGCGCGGGCCGTTGGCGTAGGGCCAGGCGACCGCGGCGAGAACGTGACTCATGAGCGCCAAGCCTAGTGATTGCCGCGGGGCACCGGCGAACCAATAGGGCGCGTCCCACGCGCCGACCCCGGCCGTACGCCCGATTTGTCGCCGACACGCGGCCTGAGCTGCCCGGCGGCCCCGGCCCGCCGGTGTGAAATGAACGGCGTGACCAGCAGACCAGCGGCGCCCGGGCAGGGTCGGCCCTCCTCCGCGCCCCCGGCCGAGGAGGCCGCGCCGCGGCGCCCGGCGCGCGGCACGTCGGTGGCTCCCCAGCCCCGGCTGGACCCGGCGGACCCGCCCGTCGAGGTGGAACCGACCACCGGGGCGCCGGTGGACGCCGTCCCGCGCCGGGTGCCGGTCCGGCAACCGCGCTGGCACCGCCGATCCGCCGCCGACGGCGGGACCGCCTGGGCGCCGATCGAGGAGGTGCACTGGGACGGCACCCCGCTGCGGGAGGAGCCGCACCGCCGGTCCCGCCGGTGGCCGGTCCGCCGGTCGGCGTCCCGGCGCGACCGGGCCCGCCCGGCCCGTCCCGCGGACCCGGTCACCGGCCTGTCCGTGCTGCTGTCGCTGAGCCTGCTGGCCGCGTTCTTCGCCTGGGTGAGCGCCGGGCCGCTCTGGCTGGCCGTGGGGCACGGCACGAGCGGCACCGCCGTGATCACCGATTGCAGCGGCGGCGGGCTGACCCAGCGCTGCCGGGGTCTCTTCCTGGCCGACGGCGAGCGCTTCCTGGCCCACGGCGTCCGGGTCAGCGGGGTGCCGGCCGACCGCAGCGCCACCGGCTCGGTGCTGCCCGCCCGGATGACCAAGCCGGCCGGCGGCACGGCCTACGCGGACGCCGGCGCCGGCCGGCACCTGCGCTGGCTGCTCGGGCTGCTGCTGGTGGCCGGTTGCGCCGCCGGCATCGCCCGGTGGACCGGCGCCACCCGGCTGCCGGACCCCCGGCACCGCCGCTGGGCGGTGGGCGTGGCGCTGGCCGGCCCGCTGCTGATCACCGTCGGTTTCCTGGCCGCGGCCTGGTAGCCGCGTCAGGACGGGCCACCTCCTCTACCGGAGGCGTTGACAGGGGCCCCTTCCGTTCAGCTGTGCACGACCGTGTAGACCTCACGGCGGCGCAGCCCGTACTCGGTGGCCACCTCGGTGACGGCGTCGCGCCGGGACAGCCCGGCCGCCTCCCGCGCGGCCACCGCGGCGCGCAGTGTGTCGTCGTCGGGGCGGACGGCCGCGGCCGGCGGCGCCCCGGCCACGACCAGGGTGATCTCGCCGCGCGGCTCGCCCGCCGCGGCCCACTCGGCCAGCTCGCCGAGCGGCCGGCGGACGACCTCCTCGTACGTCTTCGTCAGCTCGCGGCACAGCGCGGCGGGCCGGTCCGGGCCGAACGCCTCGGCCATGTCGGCCAACGCACCGGCGATCCGGTGCGGCGCCTCGAAGAGCACCAGGGTGCGCTCCTCGGCGGCCAGCGCGCGCAGCCGGGACCGGCGGGCGCCGGGCGTGCGGGGCAGGAAGCCCTCGAAGCAGAACCGGTCACACGGCAGCCCGGACAGCGCCAGGGCGGTGGTCACGGCGCTCGGCCCCGGGGCCGCGGTGACCGGGACGCCGGCGTCGAGGGCGGCCCGGACCAGCCGGTAGCCGGGGTCGGAGACGCTGGGCATGCCGCCGTCGGTGACCAGCGCGACGGTGTAGCCGGCGGCGAGCACGTCGACCAGTTCGGGGGTGCGCCGCTCCTCGTTGCCCTCGAAGTAGGAGACGATCCGGCCCGGCACGGTGACCGCCAGGTCGCGGGCCAGCCGGGTGAGCCGGCGGGTGTCCTCGGCGGCGACCACGTCGGCGGCGGCGAGCACCTCGCGGAACCGGGCGGACGCGTCGGCCGGGTTGCCCAGCGGCGCACCGAGCAGCACCAGGCGACCAACCTCGGACATTTCACCCACGACATGCGCTCCTTCATCGACGGCCGTACCAATCTCGGAGACGACGGGCGCCACCGGGCACCTTCGCAGCCTACGATCGCCGGGTGACGAGTGCGTCGACAGCACAGAGCGCGAACGCGGGCGGGTCCGCCGTCGAGCCGACCAACGCCGACCAGGGCACGGGCCCCGCCACGAGTGGCGGCGGTGGCCGGATCCCGGCCGTCGTCCGGCGACGGCTCGACACCGTCGACGCCCGCCTCGACCGCGGGCGCGCCTGGCTGGCCACCGGGGTCGTGGTGGCGATCGCGGCGATCCTGCGCTTCGTCGGGCTGAGCGGTCCCAACGGGAAGATCTTCGACGAGGTCTACTACGCCCGTGACGCGTACGGGCTGATCGACCGCGGCGTCGAGTGGAACTACAAGGACAACGCCGCCTCGTACGTGGTGCACCCGCCGCTGGGCAAGTGGCTCATCGGCCTCGGCGAGTGGGCCTTCGGCTACCAGGACGCGGAGACGAAGATCTCCGTGCCGGGGCATCTGGTCACCACCGCCCCCGAGTTCGGCTGGCGCTTCGCGGCGGCCGTCGCCGGCACGCTGTCGGTGCTGCTGCTGGTGCGGATCGGCCGGCGGATGTTCCGCTCCACCACGCTGGGCTGCGCGGCCGGGCTGCTGCTCGCCCTGGACGGCTTCCACTTCGTGCTCTCCCGCACCGCGCTGCTCGACATCTTCCTGCTCCTGTTCGTGCTGGCCGCGTTCGGCGCGCTGGTGCTCGACCGGGACGCGCGGCGGCGGCGCTGGGCCCGGGCCCTGGAGGCGGGGCTCGACCCGACGCTGCCGGGGCGGGCGGGCCGGCCGCCGTCGACCTGGCGGGACTGGCCGTGGTGGCGGCTGGCCGCCGGGGTGCTGCTCGGCTGCGCGTGCGCGGTGAAGTGGAGCGGCCTCTACTTCGTCCCGGCCTTCGCGCTGCTGGTGCTCCTCTGGGAGGTCGGCATGCGCCGCTCGGCCGGGGTCCGCCGCCCGTGGCGGGACGCCCTGCTGGACGAGCTGCCCTGGCTGCTGGCGGCCGGCGTGCTGATGGTCGTCACCTACGTGCTCACCTGGTCGGGCTGGCTGCTCAGCGACGAGGGCTACTACCGCCTGGCCGACCGCTACCCGAACACCCCGGGGCTGAGCGACACCCCGGTCATCGGGCCGCTGATCAACCTGTGGGAATACCACCGGGCCGCGTACGGCTTCCACACCCAGCTCGACGACCCGCACAAGTACCAGTCCTGGCCGTGGCAGTGGCTGCTGCTCGGCCGGCCGGTCGCCTTCTACTGGTCCGGCGACGGCAACTGCGGCGCGCCGAGCTGCGCCTCGGAGATCCTGCTGCTGGGCACCCCGCTGCTGTGGTGGTCGTTCCTGCCGGCGCTGGCCGGGACGGTCTGGCTCGGGCTGGCCCGGCGCGACTGGCGGGCCGGAGCCATCCTGCTCAGCGTGGCCGCCGGCCTGCTGCCCTGGTTCTGGTTCGCCCTCGACGGCCGCACGATGTTCTCCTTCTACGCCGCGCCGGCGGTGCCGTTCCTGGTGCTCGCGGTGGTCTACGTGCTCGGCGCGATCATCTCCCCCGCGCCGGCCGCCGGCACGGCGGCGCCACCGAGCGCCGAGGACGCCTCCGACCGCCGCCTGGTCGGCGGGATCGTCGCGGGCGCGTACGTGCTGCTGGTCGCGCTCTGTTTCGGCTACTTCTACCCGATCTTCGTGGGCCGGCTGATGGCCTACGCGGACTGGTCCGCCCGGATGTGGCTGGACGGTCGCTGGATCTAGACCGGCGCGGCCCGGCGGGGCACCCGCCGGGCCGGAAAACCGGTTGCGATCACGAGCCCGTCGGCCTGCGGCGGCATCGGATACGAAAAAGCGCGCCCCGATCGCCTGCCACGGGGGAAGCGGGCGATTGGGGCGCGCAAGACAGAGCTTAACCACAGTGCGGCAGTGGCACAACCGGTCGGCCCTGGTCAGATTTCCGACGAATGCGCCACCCCACAAAAGGTTTACATCGGGCACCTCACGGTGGGTCACCCTGCGGAAACGTAACGAATTCCCTACCATTTGCCGACGCCTGGGCGACCCGCCCACAACTCCTGATCATGCCACCTGCCGCATCGATCGATCTCGACAACCGGACCCGGATGATCTTCCACAGTGGATCTCACTACACTTCGCCCGGTGATCAACAAGAGACGATCGGCGGCCGTCCTGATCGGACTGCTGGCGACGACCGCGCTGATCGGTCCGCCGCCCGCCGCAGCCGACGACGAGACCGCCGAACCCCCCGCCGAGCCGCCCAAGGTCGAACTCGTCCTGGACGTCAGCGGCTCGATGCGGGCCCGGGACATCGACGGGCGCAGCCGGATCTCCGTCGCCCAGCAGGCGTTCAACGAGGTGGTCGACGCGCTGCCGGACGAGACCCAGCTCGGCATCCGGGTGCTCGGCGCCACCTACCGGGGCGAGGACAAGAAGCAGGGCTGCCGGGACACCCAGCAGATCGTGCCGGTCGGCCCCGTCGACCGTACGCAGGCCAAGGCGGCCGTCGCCACCCTGCGCCCGACCGGCTTCACCCCGGTGGGGCTCGCCCTCCGCTCCGCCGCGCAGGACCTGGGCACCGGCAGCACCGCGCGCCGGATCGTGCTGATCACCGACGGCGAGGACACCTGCGCGCCGCCCGACCCCTGCCAGGTGGCCCGCGAGCTGGCCGCCCAGGGCACCAGGCTGGTCGTCGACACGCTCGGTCTGGCCCCCGACGAGAAGGTCCGCCGGCAGCTGCTCTGCATCGCCGGGGCGACCGGCGGGACGTACACCGCGGCGCAGAGCGCCGACGAGCTGACCGGGCGGATCAAGCAGCTGGTGGACCGGGCCCGGGACACGTACACCGCCACCCCGACCGTGGTCGGCGGTTCGGCTGAGTGCGACGGCGCGCCGCTACTCGCCCCCGGCGTCTACACCGACCGGGAGGCGTTCGCCGAGCACCGCTGGTACCGGGTACCGGTACGCGCCGGGCAGGAGCTGCGGGCCTCGGTCAGCGTCGCGCTGGACCGGCCGGTGAACCCGGACTACGGCGTGCTGCTGCGGGCCACCGCTCCGGACGGGCGGGAACTGGTCCGGGGTGTCGACGCCGGCAGCGGGCGTACCGACGTGGTCTCGGCCGGGCTGCGCTGGTCGGCCGCCGAGGAGGAGAGCCCCGATCCCGTCCCGAGCGGGGTGCAGCCGGCGCGGACCGTATGCCTGGTGGTGAGCAACTCCTTCGCGCCGCGCGCCGGCACCCAGGTCACCCCCGGCATGCCCGTGGAGCTGACCGTGGACGTGGTCGCCGCGTCCCCCGCCCCGGACGGGCCGGACCTCGGCCGCGGCTGGGCGCTGCTGCTCCTGCTCACGCTTGCGGGGCTGGCCACCGGGCTGGTCGCCGGGCTGCTCACCCGCTGGTGGGTGGCCACCTGGAGGGAGAACTGAGCATGCGTACGCTGATCCGCTCCGCGGCGGCGCTGGCCGCCGCCGGGCTGACCCTCACCCCCACGGCCGCCGCCGCGGCGCCGACTCCGTCGCCCGGCGCGGCCACCGTCACCAAGGCCGGCACCTCGTTCCTGACCGCCACGACCATCACCCCCGGCCAGCCGGTCCGGGTGGGTGCCTCGACCGGCGACCACCTCTACTGGTCGTTCCGCGCCGAGGCCGGCCAGGTCCACGAGGTCACCGCCACGGTCTCCTTCGGCAAGGCGCGCACCGGCCCGTCCACCTGGACCGTCGACGTCTTCGACGGGCTGCGCCGCCGGCAGGCGTGCGCGGCCGGCGCGCAGACCCCGACCGCGGCGGCGACCGCGACCAGCGTGACCCTCGGTTGCACGCTGCGCCGGGTCCGGCCCTGGGCGGAGCCGTGGTCCGGCGACCCGCTACCCGGCACCTACTACCTCCGGCTCTCGGTCACCGACCTGCCCGAGCCGGACCTGGGCCTGCCCGTCGAGGTGGACCTGCTGGTCGGCGGGGGCACCGAGGGCGGCGGGTCGGGCGACGACGGGGAGCTGGCGGCGCCACTGGTGGCGAACACCAGGGCCGGCACGGTGCTCACCGCGGAGCCGGCCCCCGAGCCGGTCGCCGAGGGGGAGGCCGGCCTCACCGGCTGGCTCCCGGAGCCCGGCTCCCGCTGGGTCTGGACCAGCGCGGGCGGGGTGCTCGCCGCCGTGGCGGGCGTGGTGGGCTTCGCGCTCACCCGGCGGCCCCGCCGCCCCTGAGCCCGCGACCGGTGGCCGCCGCGTCGGGTGCGGGGCGGCCACCGGAAGCGGGGGTCAGTGGGTACGTGGACCGCGCGGCACCCAGCCGATGAACCGGTCCTGGAGCGAGGAGCCCGGATCGGCGCGCAGGTCCTGCCTGGCGGCCGCCAGGCAGGAGCCGAGATAGACGCTCAACGAGGCGCGGTCCACCTGGTACTCGTCCAGCAGTTGCCGGCGCTTGCTGGCACAGGGCCAGTCCTCGCCGCAGGAACCGCAGGTCCAGTCGGGGGTCACGGGGGCGTGCTCGCCCGGTCGTGATTCCGACGCCTTCGCACCAGGCGTCATCGGCCGTTCCTCTCGTCAATGGACTTCGCTTGTGGACGGTGCTCCCCGCAATGACCTGACAGCGTCCCGGAACTCTCCGGCGTTACATGGTTGCGGTACGTTTCGGCGTCATGCGGGACCTGCTGCCACCCGAGGTCGCCGTGGCGGTGGCCGGCCCCGCGACTGGGCCGGCCCCCTGCTCCCGGCCGAGCGGGCCTGCCTGGGCGAGCGGGCCGTGGCCGGCCGCCGCCGGGACTTCACCGCCGGCCGGGTGTGCGCCCGCCGGGCGCTGGCCGGGCTGGGGCTGCCGCCCACGCCGGTCCCCACGGCCTCCGACCGCGCTGCGGTCTGGCCGGCCGGAGTGGTCGGCGCCATCACCCATACCCGGGACTACTGCGCGGCCGCAGCCGCCCGCGCCGTCGAGATCCGCGCGGTGGGCATCGACGCCGAACGCCACCGGGAACTTCCCACCGGGGTACGCCGGAAGGTCTGCCTGCCCGAGGAGGAGGCGGAGCTGACCCGGCTGCCCGCCGGGGTGGCCTGGTCGGTCGTGCTGTTCAGCGCCAAGGAGACCGTCTACAAGGTCTGGCGCCCGCTCGTCGGGACCTGGCTGGACTTCTCCGACGCCCGCGTCACGCTCGACGCGGAGGCGGGCACGTTCACCGCCCGCATCGCGCCCGCCCGGCTCACCGCCGCGCCGCTGACCGATTCGCCGTCGTCGATAGCCGGTCGGTTCGCGGTGGACGCCGATCTGGTGCGCACCGCCGCCGTTCTGGTACCCGGGTGAGGGCCTGACGGTCGCGTTGCCCGCGGCTTGTACCGTCGTCCCGACTGACGATCTCGAAGGTGCCCAAGGAGTACGGTGAGCCACCCTCAGCCTCCGTTCGGACCGCAGGACCCGAACCAGCAGCCTCAGGAACCGCCGACCCAGGCGTTCCCCACCGCGCCGATGCCCCCGGTGCCCGGCAGCCCGCAGCCGCCGCAGCCGCCGGTTTCGGGCACGCCGCAGCCGCCGACCTCGGGCGCCCCCTACCCGCCGCAGCCGCCGACCTCCGGTGCCCCGTACCCGCCGCCGGGTGGCGGGTACCCGCCCGCCCCGGAGTCGCCGTACGCGCCCCCGCCGACCTCGGGTTCGCCGTACACGCCCCCGCCGCCGACGTCGGGCGCGCCGTACCCGCCGCCGGGCGGGGTGCAGCCGCCGTATCCGCCGACCGGGTTCCCCCCGCCGCCCGGGCAGTTCCCGCCGCCGCCGGGTGAGGCGTACCCGCCGGCCGGGCCGTACCCGCCCGCGCCGGGGCAGTTCGGCCCGCCGGCCAAGAAGTCCAACAAGAACGTCTGGATCACCGTCGGCATCGTGGTGGCGGTCATGCTGCTGCTCTGCTGCGGCGGCGGCATCTTCGCCATCTACAGCGGGGCGCAGAAGACCAAGGACGCGATCGACAGCCTGCCCACCCCGGGGGTCACCTACAGCAACCCGGTCGACGACACCCCGACCGGCGGCACCTCGGCGACGCCGGAGCCGGGCCGGACCGACAGCGAGACCTTCAACATGCCGTCCGGCGACACGCTGATCGTCAACGACGACGACGGGACCGTCGAGATCACGGTCAGCAACTTCCGGACCAAGGACAAGGCCTGCCAGGAGTTCATGCCGGGGCCGAAGAACGGCATGTACCTGATCGCCGACGTGACCGCCGAGGTCACCAAGGGCACCGGCTCGGTCAACCCGTTCTTCTTCAAGTGGATCGGCACCGACGGCACCGAGGAGAGCGGCGTCGGCGGCGCCTTCTCCGGCTGCGGCAAGCTGATGGGCTCGGGCAACAACCTGCCCACCGGCAGCAAGCGCAGCGGCCAGCTCATCTTCGACGTCAAGAACAAGAACGGCACGCTGGAGTACGAGCACCACCTGCGTACCGCGGGCTCCTGGAAGCCGTAGCGGCTTCCGCGGCGCCAGCGAGGGGTCGGTCCCGGAGGGGACCGGCCCCTCTTCGCGTTGCCGAGCCGGTCAGGCGCGGCGGCCGAAAGCGCCGATCCGGGTGTGGAACAGGGCGATCGCGAGCACTCCGAACGACGCGGCCGCCCACGTCGGTCCCGGGAAGCGGGCCGGCTCGCCCGCGAGCAGGAGCAGCCCGGCGAGGTTGGCCATGCCCCAGCCGGCGACGACGTTGACCACCGGGGAGGGACCGAAGGGGTGGGGAACTGCTCCTTCGTCACGCCCTTGGCGAAGTGCGGCACGGCGTTGCCGGCCAGGATGCCGGCGAACAGGGCGAGCACCTCGTCGAGCCGCTGCTGGCCACGGTCGGCGCCAAACTGGCCGACGAGCCCAGCGAACTGCTGGCCATGCTCCGTTCGATGCTCAGCCGTCCCGAGGCGGCCCACGAGGTGCGCGCCTTCATGACCCGGCCCCAGCGGCAGGCGGCCGACGCGATCGACGGCGACGACGCCGAACTGCGGGCCGGCCTGGTCGGCGCGCTCACCATCGGCACGGTCGTCGCGCGCTACCTGCTGCGCCTCGACGGCGTACGGGACGCCCCGCCGGAACGGATCGTGGAGCTGCTCCGGCCCTGCGTGCAGGCGCTGGTCGACGGCGAACCCGACGAGACCGGGGACGGCCGGTAGGAACCGCTCCGCGTCACCGAGCCGCCCCGCTCCCGGGCGACCTCCCTCGTCCGTTCGGACATTTCCCGGTGCGAACGCCGCCCTCGCGCCGCTAGGAAGAACGGATGGCCCACGAGACGACCATCCCGCTGCTGCCGTGCCGCTCCCTCGACGACGTCGCGCCCTTCTACCAGGCCCTCGGTTTCCAGGTCGGCTACCGGCAGGCGCGACCCAACCCATATCTCGCGCTGCACCGCGAGGACCTCCACCTGCACTTCTTCGGGATGCCCGAGTTCGACCCGGCCACCTCGTACGGCTCCTGCCTGGTCCTGGTGGACGATCTCGTCGCGATCCACCGCGACTTCGCCACCGGTATGCGGGCGGCCTACGGCAAGGTGCTGGTCTCCGGCATGCCGCGGATGACCCGGCCCCGGGTACGGAAGAACCAGGACGGGCACAGCGGGTTCAGCATCGTCGACCCCGGCGGCAACTGGATTCGGTTCGTGGCCCGCACCAAGCCACCGGCCGCCGACGACCCGACCGGGCGGCTGGCCCGGACGCTGGAGAACGCGGTGGTGCAGGCGGACTCGGTGCTGAACGAGCCGGCGATCGCCCGGAAGCTGTTGGAGCGGGCGGGAGCCGTGCCGCTGAGTGAGGACGGCCGGGAGCGGCTGGCCGCCACGCTGCGGCACGCGGCCGACCTGGCCGCGGCCGGCGACTGACCACCTGCGCGCCCCCGGCCCACAGGTGACCCGGCCGGCGAACCGGTCGCTAAGCTACCGCTCCCCTTTCCCCAGAGGAAAATCATGGCGACGATCCGCCGCTCCAGGACCGCTCGGACGGTCGCCGCGACAGCTGCGGTGTTGGCCACCGCCGCACTGCTGCTGGCAGCCGGATGCACGACGACGGAACCTGCGGCAGCGCCGAGCACGAGCCCCTCGCCGCAGCGGAAACTGTCCCTCCCGGACACCCTCCTCGGGATGCCGAAGTCGATGAGCCGGGAAACGACCGGCGATGCCCGATCCCAGCTCGATCAGCTCAAGCGCGAGGCCGGCAGCCCCACCAGCGCCGTCGGCTGGGCCTACGGGGGTGAGACGCCGGACGCCGACGTGCTGTACGTGAGCGGCGTGTCCGGAACGGTCGCCGACCCGTCGGGCGCCCTGGACCGGGCCCTGCGGGTCTACCGGATCACCGGCACCGAGCCGGCCGACGCCGGCCCGCTCGGTGGCGAGGCCCGCTGCGGACAGGGACGCACCGAGAACGGCAGGTACATGACGATCTGCGGCTGGGCGGACGTGGAAACGCTCGGGGTGGTCGGGTTCACCTCCGCGCGCCAGCAGGCGGACCGCACCGCCGACTTCCACGCGGTGCGGAGCGCCCTCGTACAACCGGCTGCCTGACGCCCTCATCGGCCTGGTCGCGGCCTGGTCGGGCGGGGGGCAGTGAGCGACCACCCCGGGTTTCAATCCTCGACGGCCGGGGACGCCGCTGGCGGAGGGGTGCGACGGCGCCCACGACGACAGGGGAGGCGGCATGAGCGTCGAACGGGCGAAGGACGACCTCGAGGATCTGGCCGGCCCGGCCCGGGCGCGGTTGGGTGACATGACCGCGGACGAACGGTCCGAGGCGGACGAGGTGCGGCGCCAGGACGACATCCGGGGCAAGCGGCCCGGCGAGCACGTCCAGCAGGACGCCCGGGACGCGCGGGACGACTTCTCGGGCTGAGCCGCTCTGGTCTCGGCCGGTGCCGGTGACGGACACTCTACACCCCGCTCACGTGCGGGACGTTTCGAAAAGGATGCCGACGGGGCAGATATTCGTGACCGACCATGCGACAAGGGAGGCCACGACATGGCTAAGGGCGACATCGACACGTACCACGAGGACGGGCAGTGGAAGAACCGTCCCGAAGGCAACCAGCGGGCGAGCACGGTGCACGACACCAAGTCGGAGGCGGAAGCCGCGGGCCGGGAGACGGCCGCCGACCGCGGCGTCGAGCATGTGATCAAGAAGCAGGACGGCACGATCGGCGCGAAGAACACCTACCCCCGCAGCCGCGACCCCCGCGACATCAAGGGCTGAGCCGCCGGGTACGACGGCGCGCGTCCGAAGCGCACAGGTTCGGCGGTGGCCTCCGGAAGGGACGCCACCGCCGATCTCTTTTGAGGACGGGCTTGCACGGGGAGCGGGCGGCCGCCGCGCGCGATGCTCTACCCGGTCGGCCGGTTGCTGTTCGAGTGGCCGGTCGCCGGCCGGACCGGAACTGGGCTGACCAGCGTTTCTCGCCAGCCGAGTAGCTGATCACCACTCGTCGCTCCGGGCAACCAGTCGGCACACTCCGACATGACAGGCGGTCGAGGTGTCAGCACCGACGGTGCCCGATCAGCCGCTAGCAATTGTTGAGGCCGCAAGCACACTGAGACGCGTGACGTACCCACCCCCGCAGGACCCGTGGCACGGGCAGGCGCCGCCACCTCCGCCGCCGCCTCCGCCGCCTTACCAGCAGCCGACCGCCCAGTTCGGCGCGGTCCCGCCGTACCCGATGGCGCAGTACCCGGCCATGTCGCCGCAGCAGTCGTGGTGGCGCCGACTCTCCCGCGGCGCGCAGGTCGCCATCGTGACGGCGGGCGTGCTGGTGCTCTGCTGCTGCGGCGGCGTCGCCATCGGCGCGGTCACCGACACCCCGGCGAACACCGGCAAGAAGGACGCCGCCCCGGCCACCTCCGCGCCGAACGGCGGCGAAGCCGCCGCTCCCGCTCCGGCCGTGGCCGACGTCGCCACCCCGTCGGCGGTGGCGAGCCCGACCGAGGCGGCACCGAGCGAATCGCCGTCCCCGCAGGTGGAGACCCGGACCGTCACGGCCACCGAGAAGATCGCCTACTCGACCAGGACGGTCAAGGACTCCTCCCTGCCCGAGGGCACGAAGAAGATCCGGACCCGCGGGGTCGCCGGCGTCCGCACGCTCACCTACCAGGTGACCGTCACCGACGGGGTGCAGACCGGGAAGAAGCTGGTGCGTTCCGTGGTCACGAAGGCACCGGTCACGCAGGTGGTCGCCGTGGGGACCAAGCAGACGCGACAGTGCGACCCGAACTACAGCGGCGCCTGCGTGCCGATCGCCAGCGACGTCGACTGTGCGGGCGGCAGCGGCAACGGTCCCGCGTACGTCGACGGTCCGGTGCGGGTGGTGGGCAACGACATCTACGACCTGGACCGCGACGGCGACGGGATCGCCTGCGACGACTGACGGCGGAGCCGCCGGGCGCGGGAGCGCGCCCGGCGGTCGTACTTCGGGAACTGGCGCTCGTGTGGCGCCTCCGTGGATGCACCGGGCTGTTCGGGTTCCGCTAGTGCGGCGGTGAAGGCGCCTCTTCGGGGTTTCTGCGCTCGCGCATCCCGTCCCAGAGCGCCACCCCGGCGAGGACGACGGTGGCGGCAGCGGCGGCGAACATCGGCGCCCGGTGCAGCAGCGCCGGCGTCACGGCGGCGAGCGCGACCAGCCCGATCAACCGGGACGGCGACAGCCGGGAGAACACCTCGTACTCCATGCGGGACCGCCCGGCGAGGAAGAGCCCCGGCCCACCAAGAATGACCGCGAGCCAGAGCGGATCCTGGTGCCCGCGCGGCTCCCGGATGACCAGCGCGTAGCCGACGCCGGTGGCCAGAATGCCGGTCACGATGACGAGTTGGGTGAAGTACCCGGACTTGCCGAGCTTGTCGGGGCGAGCGGCGACCTCGATGGCGGCGGAGAACACCGCCCCGGCCCGGTGGAAGTAGATCCGCCACATCAGCACCGCGGTGGCGAAGGACAACACGCTCGGCGCCACCCGGTCGGGCGTGAACGCGTCGGCGAACGCCGCTCCCGTGAGCAGGATCGTCTCGCCGATCGTGATGACGATGAGCTGCTGGTAGCGCTCGGCGAGGTGCTCGCCCGCCAGCCGCCAGTCCTCCGCCCCGGTCCGGCCGAGCTTCGGGACGGGCCAGCCGGAAACGAGTCCCGCGTAGTCCACGGCGATCGCCAGCGTCCAGAGCGCCCCGCGCGCGGGGCTCTGGGGGAACAACGCCGCACCGGCGATCCACGGCACGGCTGCCGTGGCGGCCCAGCACAGATGACGCGCGGGGCTGTGCCGCTCGACGTCCCGGCGCGCGATCAGGAGGATGATGGGCTTGCCGGCCTGGATGGCGACGTAGGTGATCGCGAAGAGCAGCCCTCGCGCGCCGAACGCGTGCGGCAGGGTGACCGCGATGATCATGCTGCCGAACATGGTCCAGACGATCAGCAGCTGAATCACCGGTTGTCGGGGGTCCACCCTGCTGGTCACCCACGCCGCGTGGACCCAGACCACCCACAGGGCCAGCAGCAGGAGCACCGTCTGACCCACCTCGGGCAGGACGACCTGACGGTCCGTGGTGAGGTCCTCGATCAGGCGCTGCGACAACCGGGTCAGCACGAAGACGAAGACCAGGTCGAGGAGCAGCTCCCCCTCCCGGCCCTCCAGCAGTCCGCGCCAGCCGCCGATCGACATCTACCGCCCGTGTTCCTGTCCGCTTCGCACCGGTTTCAGGCAGTCGTACCACGCTGATCGGGCCGCTGACGCGGATAGGCGAAACCGCTGACAGCCAGACGGAGCAGTGCGTCGGCGGTCGGCAGTGTCGCGTCGCCCCTAGGGTGGGCGGATGATCCTCGCCGATTTCACCGGACCCTGGGCCGGCACCAACGGCTTCCGGTTGATGCCCTCCGACCCGCTCGCCGAGTCGCCGGCCACGCTCACCGTGACGACGGCCGCCGGTGGTCATCTGACCTCGGTCACCTACTCCTGGGCACATCCGGAGGACGGGCCGCAGGACGGCCTGATCGTCATCTGGGCCGGCGAGCAGGAGGGCTCGCTGGCCGCCATCTGGGGCGACTCGTGGCACCAGCAGCCGGCGCCCATGTCGTTGACCGGAGGCCCCGGAACGGACGCGACGTTCGAGCTGACGGCCGAGTACGGCGGCGGTTGGGCGTGGCGGATCGTCTTCGACGCCGCCGATGCGGAGAACCTGCGGATGCGGATGGACAACGTGATCCCCGCCGACCGGGCCACGGCCGAGAAGTCCGCCGGCCCCTATCCCGTCATGGTCACCGACGTGCGCCGGGTCTGACGAGTCAGCCGTCTGGGCTGCCCTTCCGTCGGCCCCGGCGAGCCGGTGAGCCGGCGCGTCAGATGGCGACCGGGTGACGCGGTTCGTAGAGACCGAGTTCGCCTCCACCGGGCAGCCGCAGCGCGGTGCGCAGCCCCCACCGCTCCTCGGTGACCGGGATCGTGAACTCGACGCCCTTCGCGGCGAGGTCGGCCATGGTCGCCGCGACGTCGTCGCACATGAGGAAAAGCTCGTGGGTCGGCTCGCCCTCGGTCGGGTGCATGGCGAGCTCGGCCGGTGGGAGCTTGAAGATGAGCCAACCATGGCCGGCGTCGACGTGACCGTAGCCGAGCGTGTCCCTGAAGAAGGCGCGGTCCGCTTCCGGGTCACGGCTGTAGATGATCATATGAGCACCGTTGATCATTCATCGACCATAGTGTCGAGGTCGACGGGGCGCCGCCATTCCCGCCAGAAAGCGGGAAAGGCCGTCTCCGACCGGCGGAAACGGCCTTCGAACTGGGTGGAGCTGAGGGGACTTGAACCCCTGACCCCCTCGATGCGAACTGGCTGCATCGTGGTCCGGTCGGGCTGCTCCCGAGGTCACGACCTCTGCTGACGCCGGACTCGGACTGGTTCGGCTGGCACAGTTGCTGTACTGCGCTGCTGTACGGAGTCAGCAACACCGTGATCCGGGCCGCCATGCTCCTGCTCAAAGCCGAGGGCCTGATCGATGGCCGGCAGGGGAAGGGCGTCTACGTCGCCAACCCGCTTCCCCGATAAGCCGGGGACGTCCTCCAAGTCGCGACCCCCCGCTTGTAAGGCGCTTCCGGCAAAGGTCGCAACGTCCGCCGGGGGTCCAACGGGGTTCGGCTCAAAGCCGACAGCCGACCACGCTCGGCTGGCCTCTGCCGCCACCGTTGATGTCAGCCACGGATGTCAAGCCGGGCCCCTCAGGTCCCCGAAAACGGTCCCGGGCCTCCCGGATGGCTGCCGGCCCAACCGATGCCCCCGGGCGGTTGCTTCCACTCGGAGGCACGCCTCTTCGACAGGCCAGGCCATCGTTTACGCGCGGCCTGCCGACTGGCGCCTACCGCTGCGCCAAGCTCGGGATAGCCGGCACCGTACTGCACCGCTTCCTCGGCGCTGGCGGAGACGAGGTCGGCGAGAAGGCGACGCATCTGCTCGCCTGCCGCCATCCGCGCGAGGTGAGTTCGCAGCTTCTCCGAGGAACTCGGCTCCTGGGCAGCGCTGCCCGGGGGATCCACATCAGAACTGTGCAGCCGCTGCGCCCAGTCAGCGGCAACAACACTCAGTTCCCGCCGCAGTTCCTGTCGCTCGTCCGACGTCAACTCCCGCATGACGGCTCCCTATCAGTGGCCTTCGACTTCAGCATCCGCTCGACAACCAGCGTTGTCAACCGTCGTAGCCATGCTGCTGGTCGTTGTTGGTCATCTCTGGTCGCCGTTTGACGGCCCCCTGACGGCCCTGCACGGCCCACTGACGGCCCGAGCTGCTGCTCCGGGCCTTCATCGGCGCCGCGTCGAACCTACGATCATGCGCATGGAGGGCCTTTTCGCCGTCGGGGCGCTGCTCTGCGGTGGGTTCGGTTGTCTGCTGCTGCTGTGCATCGTCACAGCGATGTGGACGGCCGGGCGGCCCGAGAGGCGTAGGTGATGGCCTCACCGCCTCTGATGTTGAAGCGGAACTAAGAGCCGCCGCCCCGCGACCAGCGGAATCGGCCCGCGACGCCTGCTGAGACGGCGTCTCGGGTTGCCATCGTTCAGCGCTACTTGACGTCGTTTCACGGTGTCTTGTGCCCCCTGTGTGCCCCGCAGTGGCGGGTACCGCGGCGGCGACCTGGGCGATTGGAGCGGCTACACGCCCTTCTCCCGACGCTAATAAAGCTAGCACGGGCTCAGGACCCTCGGTATCGGCCGACAGACTGATTACAAGCTCACCGCAATCTCGCTAGATTCGCCGAGCTAATCAACGGGGAAGGATCCAAAGTCTGTGCAGGCTCTACAGGGTCAAAAAAACAACCACCCTTCCGGACGAGACTCGGCCGACGATGAAGAGCGAAAGCCGTCGACGCTGGTCCGACGGGGACTGATTCCCGATACGCGTTCGCAACGGATTCTCGCTTTGGCAACGTTCGTCAACATGATTGGCAGCGGCGTCTTTATGGTCAGCGCCGCGCTTTTCTTCACCCGCGTCGTCGGACTTCCATTGGCTCAAGTCGGTATCGGATTGGGCATCGCTGCTGCCGTTGGTCTTTTCGCCGGCGTGCCGGTCGGGCATCTCGCTGACCGACGAGGGCCCCGAGAGGTTTATCTCTGGATGCTCGTCATTCAGGGCGTAGCGATGGCCGCGCTGGTACTCGTGCAGTCGTTCTGGCTGGTCCTGGTGGCGCTGTGCATGGGGGAACTCGCTCGTTCAGCGGGGGGAGCGGCGCGTGGCCCGCTAGTTCGCGGAATCGGCGGTGCTGCCCTCACCAGGTACCGCGCTTACCTACGCTCGGTCGCTAATCTCGCCGGAAGCTGCGCCGCCGTGGCTGCCGGCTTCGCCGTGCAGTACGACACGCGTCCGGCCTACCTGGCTCTAGTGCTCGGTAATGCGCTCAGTTTCGTGGCGAGTGCCGCCATCATTGCAGCGCTGCCGCCGCTTCCGCCCGTGCCCGCGCCGCCAACAGCCAGCCCTTGGGAGGCATTGAAGGACCGGGCGTACGTTGCCGTCACCGTGCTCGACGGCATCATGTCGATTCACCACCAAGTGCTGCTCTTCGCATTGCCAATCTGGATCGTGGGACACACCGACGCACCCCGGTGGCTGATTGGCGGGGCAGCACTCGTCAACACCGCCCTAGTGGTACTGCTCCAAGTCAGGGTCAGCCGAGGGGTCGATGACAGTGTCACCGCCGGGAAAGCCATGCGGCGTTCAGGTGTGGCGTTCTTTGTCGGCATGTCCGCGATGGCCGCAGCGGCAGGACTTCCCTCGCGGCTTGCGCTCATAGGCATCGTCGTCGGCATCATTGTCCACACTGTCGGTGAACTCTGGCACACAGCCGGCTCGCTGGAACTCCGATTCAACCTCGCTCCCGCCCACGCCCAAGGGCAGTACATGGGACTGTTCGGGTTCGGAACCGGCCTGGCGAACGTGATCGCTCCCACCGTACTGGCACTCTTCTGCATCGCCTGGGGAGTCCCTGGTTGGCTCCTGCTCGGCGGGCTGTTCGTCGTGGCGGGTCTGCTGACGCCGTACGTCGTGCGGTGGGCGGAACGGACGCGCCTGTACGCAAAGCAGCCCGCGTAGCTGGGCTAGCCATCCCGTCTGCCCTCGACCCGCCCTCCTGGGGAGCGGGCCCCCGCCCGGCCCGCCACGTCAAGCGGACCTTGACGGCTCGTACGGATCGTCTGCTTCGATGCCGAGCCTCGCGGTGATCTCGGCGGCCGACACCCGCTGGGAGCTCAGCGCGAAGTACACGTACTGCGAGACGATCACCGACGGAACCTACCTGCGCACGTACCTTCGCCGCTGCTGTTCTTCACTGCTGTACAAGATCGGAAAAGGCCGTCTCCCACGACGGGAAACGGCCTTTGAACTGGGTGGAGCTGAGGGGATTTGAACCCCTGACCCCCTCGATGCGAACGAGGTGCGCTACCGGTCTGCGCCACAGCCCCTCCGCTGGCGTGCCAGCGTCGGTCCCACCCGGCTTGCACCGGGCGGGCCGGCGCCAAGGCTAACAGGTTCCGCAGCGCCGAAGCGAACCGCCCCGCAGAGCGCGCAGATCTTGGAAGGAAAAGGCTCCCAGAGGGGCCCAAACCCTCCAAGATCGCGAAGCGACCGGCTCAGGACCGCGCGGCGTCGGGGGCGTACGTCAGGTTCAGCACCCCGCTCTTGAGGGTCGAGCTGTTCAGCAGCCGCAGCGGGTACGTCGGCGTGTCCTCGAAGAGTCGCTGGCCGTGTCCCACGGCGATCGGGTGGACCAGCAGTCGCAGCTCGTCCAGCAGGCCGTTGGCGAGCAGCCACCGGACCGTGGTGGCGCCGCCCGACATGCCGATCTCCCCGTCGGCCTGCTCCTTGATCTCCCGCAGCCGCGCCGCGACCTGGTCGGAGTCGCCGGAGATCAGGTGCGAGTTCTGCCAGGTCGTCTCGGTGAGCGTGTTGGACAGCACGTACTTCGGCACCGAGTTGATGAACGACGCGAACTCGAGGTCGTCCCCGGACTGGTTGGGCCAGAACTCGGACCACTCCTGGTACTGCGTGCGCCCCATGAGGAACGCCGTGGTCGCCTCCACCCCGCGGCCCACGACGGCGCCCATCTCGTCGTCGAAGTAGGGGAAGTGCCACTGGTCGGGCCGCTCCACGACCCCGTCCAGCGAGATGAAGAAGTTCGACACGATCTTGGCCATCACAAGCTCCCCTGTCCGCGGCCGGCTCCGCACCGGCCTTCACCAACCCGTCGAACGGGACCCGCCCGATTCGACAACGCCGGCGGAAAAAGTTTCAGGCGCCCCGACCGCTCTGGTACGGCCGCCCCCGCAGACCACCCGCCCGGCGGTAGGAGACCGAGCCACCGCTCGCCGCGGGTGGCAGGTCCGCGGGCCGGTCCAGCCCCATCGCGGTACGCCGGACCGCCTCCCGCTGGGCGGCCAGCCGGCGCTGCGCCTCCCGCCGGGCCGCGGCGCGCCGTGCCTGCTCGCGGCGCACCTCGGCCTGGCGGGCGGCCAGCCACGCCGCCTCCCGGGCCTCCGCGCGCCGCCGCCGGCGCTCGGCGAGGGCCCGCTGCCGCAGGTGTCCGACGTACGCGACGAGCAGGGCGCCGGTGACCGAGACACTGATCCAGAATCCGGGGCTCACCAGCACCACGCCGATCAGCTCGACGAAGTTGAGCAGCAGCAGCGCGGCGAGCACTCGGCGCCGGCGGTAGACGGCCGGCGTGTGCCGGCGCTTCGGCGGGTGCCGTCGGCGGGACTTGGCGGTCGTCGGCGGCACCGAGCGGAGCCGGCCGGACCGACGCCGCGCGGGGGGCGCCGAAACGGGACGGGCGAGACCGCCCGTGTCGGAATCTTCACTGAGAGTGACAACGAGAGAGCGCGGCGGATGCACCGGCCGCCGTCCGGGCACGGTGCGACGTCGACGGCGGCGCTGGAGCACCCGGGCCGTCGACTGCGCCCGCTCCGCCACCAGCCGCTCGGTGGCGTCGTACCGGCGGACCAGGGCCGGCGCGAGGGCGAGCAGACCGGCGGCGGCGAGGACGGCGAGGAGCACCGAGGTCGGCACCCTCACCCCTCCCGTCACCAAGTTCGGGGCGAGCGCCACACGACCGCAACTTCTTCCGTCGCCCGTCGTTTATGGCGCAGATCGTGCGGGCAGGCAGCGCTTGCCACAGCTTGCAGTTACTTGAGGTTACGGGCCGCCGACCGACTTCCCCGTGCGCCGCGCCGGGCATGGCGGGTGGGAGCCTTCAACCGCGGTTGTCACGTACGCGGTGCCACCGGGCCAGCAGCCCGCCTTCGGCGACCAGTTCCTCACTGGTCATCGCATATCCGATGTGGTCCCGCCAGGCGCCGTCGATGTGCATGTAGCGCACGTGGTAGGCCTCCTCGCGGAAGCCGAGCTTCTCGACCACCCGGCGGGACGGCTGGTTCTCCGGCCGGATGTTCACCTCGATCCGGTGCAGCCCGCCCGGGCCGAACGCGTGGTCCACAGCGAGGGCCACCGCGGTGGGGATGACGCCGCGACCGGCGACCCGGGCGTCCACCCAGTAGCCCACGTAGCCGGAGCAGAACGCGCGCCGCACGATGCTGCCCACGTTGAGGTGGCCGACCAGCCGTTCCTCGCCGTTCTCGCGCAGACAGACCGCGAACGGCATGCCGTCGCCGGTGCGCGCGGACTTCCGCTGGTCGGCGTGGACGTAGCGGAACGCGGACGGCGAGTTCATCTCGTCCCAGCTGCCCGGGAGGTGGGACTCCCACGGGGACAGCCAGGCCCGGTTGGCCCGCCGGATCTCCGACCAGCTCCTCGCGTCGGAACGCCGGTACGGGCGCAGCACCACCGGACCGTCCACCAGCACCGCCGGCCATCCCGGGGGCCGCCGGAACCAGCTCACCGAGTCAGCCTTCCGGTCACGACCGCGGGGCCGGCAAGCTCACTCCCCGCGCTCACCGGCGCCGGTCCAACAGGAGGACGTCCACAGTCGACCCCGCCGCCGCGGTGGTGACCCGCTCGCCGAGGACGAGCAGGCCGTTCGCCTCGGCCAGGCCGGAGAGGGTGAACGGCCCACCGGCGAGCGGCTGCACGGTGTAGCCGCCGCCGCGCCGCTCGGCGACGTGCGCCGGGCGGAACTCGCGCAGCCCCACCGGGGACGAGACCGTCTCCAGCAGGTGCGCCCGGACGCTGGGCCGGAACACCGGCTCGGCGCCGGCCAGCAACTGGATGGCCGGGCGGGCCAGCACCTCGAAGCCGATCAGCGCCGCGCCCGGCTCGCCGGGAAGACACACCACCGGCACCTCCTCGGCGCCGACCGTACCGAATCCGAGGGCCGTTCCGGGATAGAGGGCGACCTCGGTGAAGGTGACCGGGCCGGCCCGGCCGCCCTCCCGGCGGGACAGGATCCGGCGGACCATGTCGCCGGGACCGGTGCCGGTGCCGCCGGTGGTGATGATCAGGTCGGCCCGCAGGGTCTGGTCCTCCAGCAGGCCGCGCAGCGCCTCCGGGTCGTCGTCGCAGATCCCGACCCGGTACGCCAGCGCGCCCGCCTCGGCCGCAGCGGCGGTCAGCGCGTGCGAGTTGGTGTCCACCACCTGGCCGGGCTGGCTGCCCCGGCCCACGTCGACCAGCTCGTCGCCGGTGGCCACGATGACGACCCGCGGGCTGGGCCGGACCACGACGTGACCGATGCCGGTGGCGGCGCAGACCGCGACCAGGGCGGGCGAGACGTACGTGCCGGCGCGGGCGAGCAGGGTGCCGGCGGGCAGTTCCTCACCGGCGCGGCGGACGCCGTAGCCCCGCTTGGGGGCGCGGAAGATCTCCACGGCGGCCATGCCCTGGTCGGTCCACTCCACGGGGACCACCACGTCGGCGCCGACGGGCAGCGGCGCGCCCGCCGCCACCGAGAAGCAGGAGCCGGGGGTGAGCCGGACCGGCCGCCAGCTCGCCGCGCCCAGGTCACCGACCACGTTCAGCCGGATGCTGCGGCCACCGGGGATACCGGAGGGGGCCGGGACATAGCCCGGCCCCCGGCTCCCTCCGGAGATGTCCTCCCAGCGCGCGGCGTACCCGTCCACCGCCGCCTGGTCGAAGGCCGGGAACGAGTGCGGCGCGACCACGTCCTCGGCGAGGACGTTGCCGTACGCCTGGGTGAGGTCGAGGTCGAGCGGAGGCAGCGCGCGTAACCTGCGCAGCACGCTGCCCAGGTAGTCGGCGAGCGGCGTCAACTCGTTCGCGGCCGCCTCGGCGTCGGCCGTCGCGGTCATGTACCGGCACCGCCGGACGCGTCGCGCATCCCGTTCAGGATCGCCGCGGTGACCGTCTCGTCGCCGTTGTTGACGAACTCGGTCAGCCACTTGCGGAACTCGGCGCCCAGGTCCTCGCGCTCGACGGCGATCTGCACGACGGTCTGGAGATAGCCGAGCGGCTGGCCGGTGTCGTAGCGGGTGCCCCGGTAGACGATGGCGTGCACCGGCACGCCCTCGTTGCGCAGGATCTCCATGGCGTCGGTCAGCTGGATCTCGCCGCCGCTGCCCGGCTCGGTGCGCCGGATCGCGTCGAAGATCTTCCCGGGGAGCACGTAGCGGCCGAGGACGGCGAGATTGCTCGGGGCGTCCTCCGGCTTCGGCTTCTCCACCATGCCGGTGACCTTGACGACCTCGGCGAGGTCGCCGAACTCGGACCCGGCCGGCTCGACGGAGGCGATCCCGTAGCGCGAGGTCTCGGCCGGGTCGACCTCGAAGAAGGCCAGCACGACGCCGCCGGTGCGGGCCTGGAGGTCCAGCATGGCCGGCAGCAGCGGCTCGTCCATCTTGACGAACTCGTCGCCGAGCAGCACCGCGAAGGGCGCCTCGCCGACGTGCGACTCGGCGTAGCCGACGGCGTGGCCGAGGCCGAGCTGCTCGGGCTGCCGGCAGGTGTAGATCTCGGCCAGGTCCTCGGTGCGCTTGACGGCGGCCAGCAGCTCGGGCTTGTTCTCCAGCCGCTCCTCCAGGTCGGGCCGGCGGTCGAAGTGGTCCACCATGGCCGTCTTGCCGCGCCCGGTGATCAGCAGCACGTCGTTGAGCCCGGCCTGGGTGGCCTCCTCGACGATGTACTGGAGCACCGGCCGGTCGACGACCGGCAGCAGTTCCTTGGGGACCGCCTTCGTGGCCGGCAGGAACCGGGTGGCCAGGCCGGCGGCCGGGATGACGGCCTTGACGGCGCGGGAGCGACCGGTCGCGGCGGTCGCTGAGGGGTTCGCTGAGTGCTCCGACATGTCGCGAGACTATCGGCCACGGCTCTGCCGCGGCGGGTGAGGACCGGAAGACGCGCCGCCCTGTGCCACCGTCGCGGCGTCACCGGCGCCGGCCCGGGGCAGTCCGTCGGGCGGGCTGACCGCGGCGACCACCACGGGGATCTCCTGAGTGGGGACCGGGTCGGGGGCCTGGGCGAGCCGGTAACCGTCGCGACCGGCGGCCTTGGCCGCGTAGAGCGCGTCGTCGGCGGCGTCGAGAACCTGCTGCCCGCCGGCCGCGTGGTCGGGGTAGACGGCGATGCCGATGGAGACGGTCACCGGCACCCGGATGGGCTCCGCCGCGTGCCCCTCCACCGGCACCGGATGGTCGCGGACCACCGCGCCGAGCCGCTCCGCGACGATCGTGGCGCCCCGGGCGTCGGTCTCCGGCAGCAGCACCACGAACTCCTCGCCGCCCTGCCGGAACGCGAGGTCGACCTCGCGGATCTCGCCGCGTACCCGGCGGGCGAACTCGACCAGCACGGCGTCCCCCGCGGCGTGTCCCCAGGTGTCGTTGACGTGTTTGAACCGGTCGAGGTCGAGGGCGAGCACGCTGAGCATCCGGCCGAAGCGGTTGGCCCGCTCCACCTCGCGCCGGATCGACTCGCGCAGGTAGCGGTAGTTCCACAGCCCGGTCAGCGGGTCGGTGAGCGAGAGCCGCTGCGCCTCCTCGTGCACCCGGACGTTCTCCACCGCCACCGCCGCGTGCCCGGCGAAGGTCCGCAGGGTGACCAGGTCGTCGTCGTCGAACTCGTCCGCGCCGAGCCGGTCGTAGAGGGCCAGCACACCGAGCGCCCCCGAGTCGTCGGCGTCGGCCGGCGGATGGCCCGGCCGCTCCGGGTCGCCGCGCGGTTCCGCGCCGCGGGGGGCGGCGAAGGGCACCGCCACGTACGTCTCGCAGGACGGCTCCCCGGTCGGCGCGTCCGCCGGCTCCCACCGACCGCGCAGCGGCTCCCCGGTGGCGGCCACCGTGCCGAGCACCCCGGCGCCGACCGGCACCCGCAGCGTCGCCGGATCGGCCGGGTCGTCGGTCGTCCAGCGCCCGTCCAGCCCTTCGACGCACTGGCCGACGAGCGCGCCGTCGCCGTCGAGCAGCAGGACGGCGCCGGCCCGGGCGCCGGTCGCGGCGATCGCGCTGTGCAGGATCACCCGCAGGATGCGTTGCAGGTCGTGGGTGCTGGCCAGGGTGTCGCCGAGCACGGTCAGGTGGCCGCGGAGCTGGTCCCGGCTGCTGGTCAGGGCGGCCACGTAGCTGCCGGTCTCCCGGGTCATCCGGTTGAACGCGCCGGCCAGTCGCCCGATCTCGTCGCGGCTGCGGACCGGCACCCGGGTGGTGAGGTCGCCGTGCGCCACCCGGTCCACCGCGCCCGCCAACTCGACCAGGGGCCGGGTGGTCACCCGGGCCAGCCGCCAGGCGGCCAGCACGGCCAGCAGGGCGGCCAGCACCACCGCGCCGACCAGGGCGGCGTAGAGCCCGGGCGGGCGCTCCCCCGGCACCGAGAGCACCAGCGGCAGCGGCTGGCCGGGGGCGGGTCCGATCCGGCGCACGTAGCGGCCGTCGACGGTCCCGGTCACCCGGTCCCCGTCCGCCTGGCGGGCGGCGGCCAGCACCGCTGCGCGTACCTCCCGGTCCTCGGTCGTGTGGGTGATCCGGCCCGGGTCGTCGAGGAGGGTGACCCCGGCCCCGGTCACCGCGGCGAGCCGCGCCACGAAGGCCGGGTCGACGGGCTGCGCGGCGGCGACCGTGCCCAGGTCGGCGCCGGCCGGGTCGCGGAGGCGGACCTGGGCGGCGAGCGCGCGGACCGGGCCGGCCGTCGCGCCGGCGGCGCAGTCCTGCCAGGGCCCGGCCGGGCCGCCGAGGGTGGCGTAGCTGGTCCGGCCGGCCGGGTCGGCGATCAGCACGGCGGCGGCCAGGCCCCGGCCGACCACCTGGTCGGCCGCGCGGGGCCGGGCGGCCGGGTCGGCGACCAGCGCGACCGCGTCGGCCGCCGCACGGAGCTGTTGACAGAGGGCGTCGACGGAGGTGCGCACCCCGGCCGCGGCCACGCCCAGCCGCTCGGTGGCCCGGCCGCGGTCGACGGCGCTCAGGGTGGACCCGACGAAGAAGGCGCCGAGCAGGACGGGGCCGAGCACCACCGTGAGGAAGGCCGCTGTCAACCGCCCGCGTAGCGTCAAGCTTCCCCCCGGAAGTACCGCGCCCCTCCTGCGATGCTGACACAGAGCGACCGAGAGGCAAGCGTTGCGTCAGGAGTGTTGCGTGCCGGAATTTTCTGATGGAGCGGATGTGGCCAAGCGGGACCTGCGGGTCGCGCTGCTCGCCCACCGCCGGTCGCTGCCGGCGCCGCGCCGGGCGGAGGCGGCGGCGTCCGTCCAGGCCGAGCTGGTCGATCTGGTACGCCGGCTGCGCCCGGCCCGGATGACCGCGTACGTGCCGGTCGGCTCCGAGCCGGGCGGGAGCAACCTGCCCGCGGTGCTGCGGGCGGCGCTGCCGCCGGAGGCCGAGCTGCTGCTGCCGGTGCTCCTCGACGACCTCGACCTGGACTGGGCCGCCTACACCGACCCGGAGTCGCTGCGGGCCGCCGGCCGGGGCCTGCGCGAGCCGACCGGCCCGCCGCTGGGGGGCGCGGCGGTGGCCGGGGCCGACCTCGTGGTGGTGCCGGCACTGGCGGTGGACCACCGGGGCTTCCGGCTGGGCCGGGGCGGCGGCTCGTACGACCGGGCGCTGGCCCGGGTGCCCGCCACCGTCCCCACGGTGGCGCTGCTGCACGACGGGGAGCTGGTCGAGGCCGTTCCGGCGCAGCCGCACGACCGGCCGGTGGGCTTCGTGATCACCCCCGGCGGGGGGCTGGTGGCGGTGCCGGGTGTGGCCCAAGGCGCTTCCGCTGGACGAACCCGGGTTCCATGACGCACCATTGGCACTCGAATCCGTCGAGTGCCAGACCGGCCGTGCCAAGATCCGGAGGAGAACGTGCCCACGTACCAGTACGCCTGCACCGCGTGCGGCCACCAGCTCGAGGCGGTGCAGTCCTTCTCTGACGCGCCGCTGACCGAGTGCCCGGCGTGTGAGGGGCGGCTGCGCAAGGTCTTCAACTCGGTCGGCATCGTGTTCAAGGGCTCCGGCTTCTATCGCACGGACTCCCGTTCGTCCGGTTCCGACAGCGCCGCGAGCACCACGACCAAGCCGGCCAAGTCGGAGTCGTCGACCAGCGGCTCGTCCGACAGCTCGTCCAGCGGCTCGAGCAACGGCTCGTCCGCCGCGTCGTCCGGCTCGTCCTCGGGTTCCTCGTCCAGCAAGGCCCCGGCGGCCAGCAGTTCCTCCTGACGCTTCTTCGTCCTCGGAAAGTGGTCATCCCGCGCGGGTGGCCACTTTTCGCGTTCCCCGGCGTTTTCCTCCGGCGCTTGTCCACAGGCCGGCCGGTTTTCCACAGGTGAGCCGGCGGGGGCGGCGGGGGCCGTCGTCCGCCGCCTAACCTGCCCGCGTAGCGGTCGGACGAGTGGGCGGGAGGGCGCTGGTGGCGGGTGGGGAGGCATCGCTGCGACCGGTGCGCTGGCGTGGGCTGCCCCGGGGCCGGACGCTGCTGCGGGTGACGCTGGTCGCGGTGCTGCTCGGGCTGGCGGCGGCCGTCCTGCAGACCCCGGGCGGGTGTCCGCCGGGCGCGGTGCCGAGCGTGGCCCCCACCCCGGCCCGCGGTGCCGCCCCGGCCGACGGTGATCGTCCCTCGGCCGCCCTGCCGCTGCCGGCCGGGGCGGTCGGGGTGCCGGTGCGGCTCGCCGAACCGGCCGCGCTGGCGGTGCTCCGCCCGGGCGCCCGGGTGGACCTGCTGGTCGTGCCGGCCGGCGGGGAGGCGGGCGAGGCCACGCTGCTCGCCCCTCGGGCGCTGGTCCTCGACGTGGTGGGTGCGGCCGGAGCGGTCGACGGCTCCTCGGCGCTCTACCTGGCGCTCCGCCCGGAGCAGGCGCAGCGCGCGGTCGGCCTGCCCGAGGGCAGCCGCTTCGCCGTGGTGGTACGCGAATGACCGGGCTCGCGGCCCGAGACAGGCGGCCGGGCCTACCGGGGCCGGGCGTCGGTCCTGGCCCGACGGGGCGGCGGCTCCGGTCGGTGGGTCAGTCCCAGTGCGGCGGGCGCTCGGCGAGCAGCCAGTCGTCGTTGCCGGACGAGCGCTCGCCCCAGCCGCGGTCGGTGTCGTCGGTGGTCTGCTCGGGCAGCACCACGAAGTCTTCGCTGAGGTCGACCACGCGGTCGTCGTCGCCGCGCGGGACACGGATGCCGGGATCGCTCACGAGCGGCAAGGATACCGCCGGAGGGGAGACAGTTCGACCGCTCGGTCGTGAACGCCGGGGCACGGTGCCCCGTCGCGTCGGGCGGCCGACCGGCCGGGGCGTTGGTAGCGTCGGACGGCGTGACGACGCCGAGCGGTGGCAGCCCCGAGGACGAGACCTGGCGACGCCCGGACGAGCCGGCCGACACCGCCCCGGCGCCCGGCGCGGGCCAGGCCGGCGCGGCAGCCGGCGAGAACCAGCCCGGTGAGAACCCGCCCGCCGGCACCCCGCCGACGGGCGACGCTCCGGCCTCCGAGGCCAGCCCCTGGTCGCGCGCCGGGCACACGGACAGCCCGTGGGCGAGACCCGGTCAGGGTGCCGCCCCGGCCGGCGGGTGGTCCGGGCAGGCCGGGTCCACGGTCGGCTGGCCCGGCCAGGCCGTCCCGGCCGGTGGCTGGCCGCAGCAGGTCGCCTCGGCGGGTGGCTGGGGGCCGGGTGGCGCCCCGGCCGGATATGCGGGCCCGCCGCCGACCGTCCCGCCGCCGCCCGGCTGGCGGCCGCCGGTGCACGTGCAGCCGACCCCGCCGCGCCGGCTCCCGCCACAGGACATGGCCGCCATGGACCAGGCCGAGGGGCAGGCCCAGCGGCTCACCTACGGCATCGGCGCCGTCGTCGGCGTCGTGCTGGTGCTGCTCACCTGCCTGCTCTGCTCGCGCCTGCTCTTCTGAGCCGGCCCGGCCGCCTCAGACGAGGCGGCCGGGCCGGCGCGGTCGATCCGGGTCAGACGATGCCGCTCCACACCATCTTGGCGCCGCTGTCACCGGTCAGGTAGACGTAGACCAGCGCGAACACGGCGAGCACGACCACCACGGCGGTGAGCACCAGGGGCAGCCAGCGGGGCAGCTTGCGGGTCCGGGCGAAGCCGCTGGTCACCAGCAGCAGCAGGAGCGCCGCCACGGCCAGCCCGACGGTGAACCAGAACAGGTTCCCGCCGTACTCGGAATGCTCGTGGATCTTCTGCAGGCCCTCGGGCGGGTAGCCCCGCTGGCGCAGCACCTCTTCCAGCGCCTCGCCGGACTCCGTCGCCACCCAGGTGACGATCGGGGTGAGCACGGCGAGGATCGCCACCGCCCAGTCCAGCCGGGGCCGCCAGCGGGGCAGCACCCCGTACGCGACGGAGAGCAACGCCAGCAGCGGCACCAGCACCACTGCGGCGTGTACGACCAGGACGTGGCCCGGTAGGCCGTTGACTTCCCTGAACACCGACACCTCCGGCGAGTGGACGGGATCGCGCGGAAAGCGTACGTCGGGATGATCCGCCGTCACGCATCCGTACATCGACACACGCGCGGGTCACCGGCGCGGTTCACCTGTGGCCCAAACCACCCACGGTCACGCTCGCTTGTCGGCCCGGAGCGACCGTGCTGTCATGGACGCATGTCCACGGGTGAAGAGTTGCTCCGGTCGAGGGGCCTGCGGGTCACCCGGCCGCGTCTCGCCGTGCTGGACGTGCTCGCCGCGGGCGGTCACCTGGAGGTCGACGAGATCACCCGCCGGGTCCGCGAGCGCCTCGACTCGGTCTCCACCCAGGCCGTCTACGACGTGCTCGGTGCGCTCTCCCGGGCCGGGCTGTCCCGCCGGATCGAGCCGGCCGGCAGCCCCGCCCGCTACGAGGCCCGCGTCGGGGACAACCACCACCACGTGGTGTGCCGGGGCTGCGGCGAGATCGCCGACGTCGACTGTGCCACCGGCAACGCCCCCTGCCTGGATCCGAACGTCGCGCACGGCTTCGAGGTCGACGAGGCGGAAGTGACCTTCTGGGGCCTCTGCCCGGCCTGCCAGGCCCGCCGCTCCGCCGACGACTGACGAGCCGGGCCCGTTCGCGCCGGCGCCGATCCCCGCGCCGCAGCCGGCGTGGCACTCTTGGTCGGTGGACTCCGATGACCTCGGCCTGTTCGGTCCGGGATCGGTCACGTGGAAGGTGCACGAGGAGCCGATCCTGATCGTCGCCGGCCTGCGTTCGCTCTACCTCCAGGCGCTGCACCCCCGCGCGATGGCGGGCGTCGCCCAGAACAGCAACTACCGCACGGACGCCTGGGGTCGGTTGGTCCGCACGGCCACCTACGTGGCCACGACGATCTACGGCACCACCGCCGAGGCGGAGGCGGCCGGCCGGCGGCTGCGTACGGTGCACGCCCGGATGCGGGCCACCGACCCGTTCACCGGCGAGCGGTTCCGGATCGACGACCCCGACCTGCTGCGCTGGGTGCACGTCACCGAGGTCGAGTCGTTCGTGAGCACCGCGCGGCGGGCCGGGCTCGCGCTGACCGACGACGAGGTGGACGGCTACTACACCGAGCAGCGCCGGGCGGCGGCCCTCGTCGGGCTGGACCCGGCCGACGTGCCGGGCACCGCCGCCGAGGTCGCCGACTACTACCGCCGGATCCGGCCCGAGCTGCGGATGACCAGGGAGGCGGCGGAGACGGCGGTCTTCCTGACCGCCCCGCCGATCCCGTGGAAGCTCAGCCTGCCCGTGCGGCTCGGCCTGCACCTCGGCCCGCCGCGCTGGGCATACCTGGGGATTGCCGGCACCGCGCTGGCGCTGCTGCCGGCCTGGGCCCAGCGGTTGTACGGCGGCCTCGGCCTGCCCACCACCGCGCTCTCGGCGGACCTGAGCGTCCGCGCGCTGCGGCTCGCCCTGGCGGCGGTGCCGCGACGCTACCGGGAGGGCCCGTTGCAGCAGGCCGCCAAGGAGCGCGCCGCCCGCCTCGCGGCCTGACCCACCGGGCGGTCGGCGGCAGCTCAGTCCTGGCCGGCGACCGGCTCGGCGGGGCGCTCCACGGCCGCCCACGGGTCCTTGCCGGGGGCCCGCGCGCCGGCCGGGCAGGTGCGCCGGTAGTCGCACCAGCCGCACCGGGGCCCCGGCTCGGTGGGGAACGCCTCGTCGGGGTCGGCGCCGTCGGCGACGGCCCGCTCGGCGGCCATGATGTCCCGCGCGGTGTCCTCGGCACGGGTGAGCTGCCGCTGCAACGACTCCGGGGTGTGCTCGTGCGCCGCGACCGTGCCGGTGGGCAGGTGGTGCAGCTCGACGCGGCGGCACGGGCGGCGGAACACCCGCTCGGCCGCGTAGGCGTAGAGCGCGAGGGCCTGCGAGCCGCGCGCGTCGTCGCCGTCGAGCCCGGTGCGGCCGGTCTTGTAGTCGACGATGACCAGCTCGGGCCGGCCGTCCGGGCCGGGGCGGGAGTCGATCCGGTCGGTGCGGCCGTTGAAGGCGAGCACCGCCGTCTTCACCGCGACCACCCGCTCCACCCCGACCGGCTCGTCGGCCGGGTCGAGCCCCGCCACGTAGGACTCCAGCCAGGACAGCGCCCGCCGGAACGCGTCCCGCTCCTGCTCGTCGTCGCGGTAGCCCTCGCGGACCCAGGTGCCCTTGAGCAGGGTGGCCAGCACCTCGGGGCGGCGGCGGTCGGGGGCCAGCGCATACCAGTTCTTCAGGGCCGTGTGGACGCTGGCGCCGAGCGAGTTGTGCGCCCACGGCGGGCCCTTGGGCGGCGCGGGGCGGTCCACGTACGAGTAGCGGTAGCGCCGGGGGCAGTCGGCGTAGGCGCCGAGCTTGCTGGGGGTGCAGACGAAGAGCCGTTCCGGCATGCCCTCGAAGCCGAGCTGCTCGGCCTGCTCGGCGCGGGGGCGGGGTGGCCGGCCGCCGGTGGGTCGCCCGGTCGGGGAGGGTCGTCGCACGACTGAGATCCTGCCACCTGAGTACGACAGCGCCGCGACGGCTTAGCTCATGGTGAGGTACTGCGTCACGAACGCGGCGATCGCGTCGGCGATGAGCTGCACGGCGATGGCGGCCAGCAGCAGGCCGGCGATCCGGGTCAGCACCTCGATGCCGCCCGGCCGGAGGACCTTGACGATGCCGCCGGAGAAGCGCAGCACCACCCAGACCGCGACCATGACCGCGAAGATCGCGAGGGCGATGGCGAGGTAGTCGGTGAAGCCGCCGGCCTGCTGCACGAAGAGCATCGTGGCGACGATGGCGCCGGGACCGGCCAGCAGCGGGGTGCCCAGCGGCACCAGCGCGATGTTGGAGGTGGCCTGCTGGTTCGGGTCGTCGGACTTGCCGGTCAGCAGTTCCAGCGCGACGAGGATCAGCAGCAGCCCGCCGGCGGCCTGCAGCGCGGGCAGGTCGACGTGCAGGTAGGCCAGGATCGTCTGGCCGGCCACGGCGAACACCACGATGACCCCGAGCGCCAGCGCGACGGCCTGCCAGGCGGCCCGGTTACGGTCCCGGGCGGCCAGCGGGCCGGTCAGCGCGAGGAAGATCGGCATCATGCCGGGCGGGTCGACGATCACCAGCAGGGTCACGAAGACCTCGCCGAAGAGCTTGAGATCCACGCGGACACGGTAGCCGCGTGGCCGGATCGGTTCAGCTCGAAGCGACCGGGGTCACCCCCCGGGCCAGCCCGACGATCCGCTCGTACGCCCCGGCAGCGGTGGTGAACGCGCCGAGCCGGACGGTCTTGTGCGTGCCGTGGAAGTCCGACGACCCGGTGACCAGCAGCCCCAGCTCGGCGGCGAGCGCGCGGACGTGCTCCCGCTCGGCCGGGCTGTGATCCTCGTGGTCGGCCTCCAGGCCGGCCAACCCAACCGCCGCCAGCTCCGCGATCAGCTCGTCCGGCACGATCCGGCCGCGCCGGCTGGCCCTTGGATGGGCGAAGACGGGCACCCCGCCGGCCGCCCGGACCAGCGCCACCGCCCGGAACACGTCGATGTCCTCCTTGGGCAGCCGGTACCGCTCGCCCAGCCAGCGCGGCCCGAACGCCTCGGTGGTGGTGGCGACCAGCCCGGCCCGGATCAGCGCCTGCGCGATGTGCGGCCGGCCGACCGTCCCGCCGGCGGCGCCGGCCAGGATCTCCGACCAGCTGACCCGGATCCCGTCGGCCTGGAGGAGCCGCACGATGCGCTCGCCGCGCTCCTCCCGGGCGCGCCGGACCCGGGCCAGCTCGGCGACCAACTCCGGCTCGGTCGGGTCGAAGAGGTAGGCGAGCAGGTGCAGCGGGATCGCCGGCTCGATGCCGAACCAGCGGCAGGAGAGTTCGGCGCCCCGGATCAGGGTGAGCCCGGGCGGCAGGGCCGCGACGGCGGGCTCCCAGCCGGCCGTGGTGTCGTGGTCGGTGAGTGCCACGACGTCGAGACCGGCCGCGGCGACGGCGCGGACCAGCTCGGCGGGGCTGAGAGTGCCGTCGCTGGCGGTGGAGTGGGTGTGCAGGTCGATCCGGGCGGCGGCGCTCACCCCGCCGACGCTACGCCAGCCGGTCAGGAGCGGGTGTCGGCCACCACCACGGGGCGCTCGCCCGGGGCCACCCCGTCGAGCGCGGAGGCGGTGGGACGCTCGCCGGCCAGCACCCGGTCGGGCCGCACCCGGACCAGGCCGCCGGTGGCGTCGACGTGCAGCGCCGCCCCGCTGCGGGTCCAGGCCACCGCCCCGGCGACCGCCGGGCCGGCCGGATGGGTCGCGGCGGCGGCGCCGAGGTTCGCCAGGTCGACCAGCAGGGCGCTCTTGCGCGCGGCGTTGATCAGCAGCCACCGCCCGTCGGCGGAGACCCCGCCGAGACCGTCGGTGGCGAGCGTCGGGCCGCAGCCGGTGCGGACCGGGGTGAGGCCGCGGGCCGGGTCGAGCAGCGCCACGCAGGGCTGCGGGGGCGTGCCGGCGGAGACCAGGCCGACCACCCGGCCGTCGGGCAGCGCGCCGTAGACGGTGAGCACGTCCCGGTTCGCCGCGCCCGGCACCCCACCCGCCGACCGGCGCCAGACGCTGACCCCGCGCCGGTCGGGCTGCCGGACCAGCACGGCGTCGCCGGCGAAGCCGATCGGCGTCGCCCCCTCGGGAGCCGCCGTCCGGCTGCTGGCCAGGAGTTGGCCGCCGACCACGCCGGCGGCGGCCAGGTAGGCGCCGTCGCGCCAGGCGACCTGCCGCCCGTCGGTGGCCACCACGACGGCGTCCGCACCGGCGAGCAGCACCTGCGGGTCGCTGCCGTTGGGCGGTACCCACCAGAGGGTACGGCCGGCCGGGGTGGCCGCCGAGGTGACGAGCCAGCCGCCGTAGTCCGGGATTCGCTGCGCCCGCTCGACGCCGCTCACCCCGGTCAGTTCCCGGCGCTCGCCCCCGTTGGTGTCGAGCCACGAGCCGACGATCAGGTCCAGCTCGGCGCGGATCGGACCTTTCCCGGGCGCCGGGCTGCTGGCGGTGGGCAGCGGTGAGGGTGTGAACCCGCCCGGGTCACCGAGCACCACGGTGGGCGTGCCGCTGTGCCCGGTCGGCCCGCCGAGCTGGGCCATGCCGGTGGTGGCCAGCACGGTCGCCACCCCGGCCAGGGCGAGCCCGGTCAGCGTGCGGCGCCGCGCGGCGACCCGGGCCCGCCGGAGCGCGGCGCCGGCCGGGTCGGCGGCGAGCGGCCGGGACGTGGCGACGCGGCCGGCCAGCGTCTGCCGCAGCGCCCGTTCCAGCTCGTCCTCGGTCACGGGGTATGGACGCTTCGGGCCGCCCGTCCGGTTGTCGTACGAATCCGGCGTGCGGCTCATCGGGACTTCACCGGGACGGACGCGGCGGGTCGCACGGTCGGCCGGACCTCCGGCGGCGCCGGGGCAGGTGGTGCCGGGGCAGGTGGCGGCGTGGCGGGCTGCCGGACCACCCGCGGCGGGGTACGCGGCGCGGGCGGTGCGCCCTTCTCCTCCGGCTCGACCCGCAGGCCGAGGGCGGCCTCGGAGCCGAGCCGGCGGCGCAGGGTGTTCAGCGCCCGTGAGGTCTGGCTCTTCACCGTGCCCGGCGAGATCTCCAGCAGGGCGGCGGTCTGCGCCTCGGACATGTCCTCGTAGAAGCGGAGCACGAGCACGGCCCGCTGTCGGGCCGGGAGCGCCTGGAGGTGCCGCCACAGCGCGTCGCGGTCGAGCTGCTGCTCGATCTCGTCGACCCCGGCCCGCTCGGGCAGCACCTCGGTCGGGCGTTCCCCGTGCCACCGGCGGCGCCACCAGCTGGTCGAGGTGTTGACCAGGACCCGGCGGGCGTAAGGCTCGATGGCGTCGATCCCGCCGAGCCGCTTCCAGGCCAGGTAGGTCTTGGTCAGCGCGGTCTGGAGCAGGTCCTCGGCCGTGGCCCAGTCACCGGCGAGCAGGTAGGCGGTGCGCAGCAGGGCACCGGAGCGGGCCGCGACGAAGTCGCGGAACTCCTCCTCCAGCGGGTCCCTGCTCGCCACGCGCACCTCCACAGCCCGTCCTGCCTGGCAGGCTCCCACGGCAGGGCGGGGTGGGTCGACGGCAAAAGGTGCGCAGTTCCTCCGATGTTCGGACGAAAACCTTCAGGCGCCGTCGTCGGCCTTGGCCTCGTCCTGCTCCTTGCCGATCCGCGCCTCGACGGCCTGCGGCTCGTACATCTCTTCCACGACGCGCAGGTAGAGCTCGTTCGGGTTGGGCAGGTTCTTGATCTCGCGGAGCGCCTGCTCCTGGCCGGCCGATTCCAGCACGAAGGTGCCGTAGTTGAGCGCGCGGCCGGTCGGGGTCTGCTCGTACTTCATGTCGGTGACCCGGACCAGCGGCATCATCGCCACCCGGCGGGTGATGATCCCGTTGACCACCATGACCCGCTTGTTGGTGAGGATGAAGCGGTCGTACCACCAGTCGGCGACCCGCCAGGCGACCCAGCCCATCACGGCGAACCAGAGCAGGACCGCGACGGTGGTCAGCGCCCCGACGTCGCGCCCGGCGAGGAAGCCGGAGAGGTAGCCGAGCACGAAGGTCGCCGCGATGCCGACGATGATCGGGGTGGAGAGGTGGACCCAGTGCCGCTTCCACTCGCCCCGGAAGCGCTCCGTCGGGAAGAGGTAGCGGGCCGCCAGGGCGCTCGGCTCGTCCTCCATCGGCAGCACCCGGCGCGGGGCCATGCCGGAGGCGTCGGCGCGCAGGCCCGCCAGTTCCTCCTCGGAGATCTGCGGGTTCTGGTAGCCGGCCTCCGGGTCGCGGATCCAGGCGCGGCCGGACCGCCCCTCCCCGGCGTACGCCGGGCCGTCCCCGAAGGCGGCTTCGTCCGAAAGGGAGGGGCCGCCGCCGTAGCCGGATCCGGAGCCGAAGCCCGGGCCGTCGTCGGGATCGATCCGCGGGATCGGCTCGGTGTCGCGCTCCCGGCGCTCCCGGTCGGGGTCGTCGGGATCGAAGGGCGGACCGGAGGGGCTTCCCATGGGCGGCTAGGCGACCAGGTTGGTGAAGAAGTCGCCGAAGCCCTGCGCGATGTCCATGATGCCGCCGCCGAGGGACTTGAAGACGTCGGCGGCGGAGTTCGGCCGGTAGGCGACGAAGAAGATCAAGAATGCGATGCCGGCCCAGGTGAGGACCTTCTTGACCATAGCGGGCCATCCTCTCGCGCGGAGCCGGGTCCGTTTACCGCAGCGGCACCCAGAGTATCAGTATGGTGTCGTAGAGTGAATATCTGCGTCTGTTCTCCGACTCGCCGGTGCCGGCCGGTCAGGCCCGCCCGTGCAGGTACGGAGATGGTGCGCCGTACACGAGTTCGGGCGGTGTCCACTCGGTGAGGTCGTGCAGCACGACTTCTTCCGCGAGGAGGTGACCCGCACTCGCCGGCCAGGCTATCGCATGTAGCCACATTCCCCGAGCCTCGCCGGCGTACGCGCTTCGATCGGTCGGGGAATTCACGAGCCACAGTGGAGTGGGATGGCCGCCCACCCGGATCTTGGCGTGCGGCACCCGCTCGGGGTGACCAGGGCCGGGATCGGTCAGCGCCTCCGCCATCTCGGGCCCCGGATCAGGGCCGGGGAGGCCGGCGAGGCGGGAGCCCAGCCCGACGCCCGGCTCCTCGGCGACGAAGAGCAGATCGGCCGGTCCACCGTCGAGCGGGGCCGGGCCGGCGCAGGCCACCGCCGTGGCGCGGACCCCGGAACGGTCGTCTCCCGCCCAGGCCACCCCGGTCAGCGTCCACCCGGTGGGCAGCGGCCACGGGCACCAGAGCGGCATCCCCAGCCGCCCGGCCGGGTCGGTGGCGGCGGCCACCCGCTCGACCACGCTCGCCATGATCTCGGCACCGATGTGTTCCGGCACGTGCAGCGGCGGCACCGGACCGCAGCGCAGGCACCGGTATTCGCCGTGCATCAGGTCCGGCTCCCGGACCGTGCCCGCGCACCTGGGACAACTCACCGCGACACTCACGCCTTCACCGTCACCCCGGACCGGCGGGTCGTCAAGCGGAGCGGCCGGATCGGTCACTCCGGTGGCGGCCCGGCGTACTCGCGGATCCAGGCGTGCATGGCGATCCCGCTGGCCACGCCGGCGTTGATGGAGCGGGTCGAGCCGTACTGGGCGATCGAGATGAGCTGGTCGCAGGCGGCCCGCGCGACCTCGGACAGCCCCGGCCCCTCCTGGCCGAAGAGCAGCACGCAGCGGCGCGGAAGCGTGCCGGTCTCCAGCGGCTTCGAGCCGGGCAGGTTGTCGATGCCGACCACCGGCAGCCGCTCCCCCGCGGCCCACGCCACGAACTCCTCGATCGTCGGGTGGTGCCGGACGTGCTGGTAGCGGTCGGTCACCATGGCGCCCCGCCGGTTCCACCGCCGTCGGCCGACGATGTGCACCTCGGCGGCGAGGAAGGCGTTGGCGTTGCGGACCACCGTGCCGATGTTGAAGTCGTGCTGCCAGTTCTCGACGGCCACGTGGAAGTCGTGCCGACGCCGGTCCAGGTCGGCCACCACGGCCTCGCGCCGCCAGTAGCGGTAGCGGTCCACGACGTTGCGCCGGTCGCCCTGGGCGAGCAGCTCCGGGTCGTAGCGCGGGTCGTCCGGCGGGTCGCCGGGCCACGGCCCCACGCCCACGTCGAGCTGGTCGTCGGTCACGGTCTGCAGAGGGTACGGCCCGACCGGCGGGATGGCCGCCACGGGCCCGCAGGTCAGCGGAGGTCCAGCGCGCCGGCGAGCCGGTCGAGGAAGCGCCGGTCGGCGGGGCTGGGGACGGCCTCGCCGGCCCGGCACACGCGGGCCGCCACCGACTCCACCCACTGCCGGTACGCCGCCGAGTCGGCGGGGTCGGCGCGCCGCCGCAGCACCCGCACCGCGGCCCGGGCGGCGGCGAGCAGGTCGACCAGGTCGGTGAGGCGCTCGTCCCGCTGGGCGGCGCCGTCGTGGCGGGCGTAGATCGTGGCGACCACGGCCCGGATCAGGTCGCTGTCGAAGGCCCGGCCGGCGGCCACCGCGTCCAGTCCGGCGAGCCCGGCGGCGACGCCGCGCGGCGCACGGCCCGGACCGGGCGTGGCGGCGGCGACGAGGACCCGTCCCGGCAGGTCGGTCAACAGGTCCCACTCCGCTGCGGAGTAGACGGCGGTGGTCAGCGGTGCGGCACGGCGGCCGGCAGAGGGCGGCTCTCCGGCGACGGAGTGGCTCATGGTGACCTCCGGCGTCAGCATATGCCCCGGAACGGGAAAAGGGCCCCTTCCCCGCGGATCGGAGAGGGGGCCCTTCCGGGCGTACGTGAAGGGTCAGCGCGGCTCGGGGAAGCTGGGCCGCTCGGGGTCGACACCCTCGGGCAGGGCGGCGGCCGCGTACTCCTTCTTGGGGACCATGACCTTGCGGCGGAACACGCAGACCAGCGTGCCGTCCTGGTTGTAGCCCCGGGTCTCCACCGCGACCACGCCCCGGTCCGGCTTCGAGGAGGACTCCCGCTTGTCCAGCACCGTCGTCTCGCCGTAGATGGTGTCGCCGTGGAAGGTCGGGGCGACGTGCCGCAGCGACTCGATCTCCAGGTTGGCGATCGCCTTGCCGCTGACGTCCGGCACCGACATGCCGAGCAGCAGCGAGTAGATGTAGTTGCCGACCACCACGTTGCGCTTGAACTGGCTCGCCGACTCGGCGTAGTGGGCGTCCATGTGGAGCGGGTGGTGGTTCATGGTGAGCAGGCAGAAGAGGTGGTCGTCGTACTCGGTGACCGTCTTGCCCGGCCAGTGCCGGTAGACGGCGCCGACCTCGAACTCCTCGTAGTAGCGGCCGAACTGCATCCTTGTCCCCTTCGACGGGCGGCGATGGAGTTCGGCACAGCATGCCTTACCGCTTGTTAAGGCGGTGGGCGGGGCGCAGCCGGTGCGGAAAAGTCACACCCGGACCGACCCGGGTGGAGACGCAATGAGCGGCGGGGCCCTCCCCGGCACCCGCCGCCCACGCTCTGATGCGACAGATTCTGCCGTACGCCGGTACTGTGACGACAGAGACGGACGTCACATTTATCTTTTCGTAACACTACTCGTAGTGACTCGTGATCACTCCACAAGCGATCTCCGCAGTCCGGATCGCCGCTTGTCAAGCGTCAAGTTACCGATTCGTAGCGCAGGCCCCCTGTGATTGGCTTGGAAGCGCTCCCATCACGTCCCGTCACGCAAATGCGGCGTGCACTTGCGTTCCGCAGGACGGGGGAAACAGACTGCCCTCGATGCGCCGGAGCGTCACCATCGCGCTGCGCAGCGTTTCGTCGCGCACGTCACGGGAATGCGGAGGCATTCACCCTGGTTCCACGGGACGTAGGAATACGCGCTGATCGGAGAGTGCAATGGCAACGGTTGAGCTGACCACGGCCAACTTCGACGAGGTGACCGAACGCGACGGCATCGTCCTGCTCGACTTCTGGGCCGACTGGTGCGGCCCGTGCAAACGCTTCGCCCCCGTCTACGAGCGCTCGTCCGAGAAGCACTCGGACATCGTCTTCGGCAAGGTCGACACCGAGGCGCAGCAGGAGTTGGGCGCCAAGTTCAACATCAGCTCGATCCCGACCGTGATGGCGATCCGCGACGGCGTGATCGTCTACGCCCAGCCGGGCGCGCTGCCGGAGTCGGCGCTGGAGAACCTGATCGAGCAGGTCCAGCAGCTCGACATGGACGACGTCCGCAAGAAGCTCGCCGAGCACGGCCACAAGCACTGACCGGCGACGAGCACTGAGCCGGCGACCGGCTCCGACACACCGGCCGGGCCCCTCACAGGGGCCCGGCCGATGTCGTCCGGGGCCGGTGCCGACGGCCCGGAAAGAGCGACACGGGCAGCCAGGAATGGCCGACAGACCGACGCCTTCCGGACATGTTCCTCCCGTATCGTCACCAGCCGATGGAGACCTTGACCACCCGCGGGCGTGCCGTCCGGCTGGGCGCCACGCTGCTCGGGCTGGCGCTCCTGCTCCTGGGCACCGTGCGCGGCACCGACGACGACTTCCCGTTCGGGCCGTTCCGGATGTACTCCACCTCGGACCCGCCCGACGCGCCCGCCCCCGACACCCGCGTCGAGGGCGTCGACCGCACCGGGACGGTGGTGCCGCTCGGCCAGGACGCCACCGGCATCCGGCGCGCCGAGATCGAGGGCCAGCAGGACCGGTACGCCACCGACCCGAGCCTGCTGCGCCAGGTCGCCGAGGCGTACGCCGAGCGCCACCCGGCCGCCCCCGCGCTGGTCGAGGTCCGCATCGTGGTCCGCTGGTACGACATCCAGGGCGGCCGGCCGACCGGCCGCTGGACCGACCGCACCGCCGTACGCTGGGAGACCGCCCCGTGACCGGCTGGCTGACCGAGGCGGTCCCGCGCGGCCGGGTGGCCGCCTTCCGGACCCTCGTCTACCTCTTCGTCGCCGCCGACCTGGTGGTCTTCACCCCCTGGGTACGCACCCGGGTCGACGTGCCCGGCGACCTCTACCAGCCGCTGCTGATCGGCCGGCTGCTCCCGCTGCCCACCCCCACCCCGGCCCTGGTCGGCGCGATCTTCTGGGTGCTGCTGGCGGTCTCCCTGCTCGCCGCCACCGGCCGGGCGCCCCGGCTGCTCGGCTGGACGGTCTTCGCCCTCTACTTCGAGTGGATGATCGTGGCGATGAGCTACGGCAAGGTCGACCACGACCGGTTCGGGCTGCTCGTCGCGCTGGCCGTGCTGCCCACCGCCGGTCGTGCCCGGCACGGCGACCCCACCCGCACCGAGGCGGGCGGCTGGGCGCTCCGGGTCACCCAGATCGCGGTCATCTGCACCTACTTCCTGGCCGCCTGGGCCAAGTTCCGCTTCGGCGGCCTGGACTGGGCCACCGGCTCGGTGCTGGCCCGCGCGATCATCCGGCGCGGCACCGACCTGGCCGACGTGATCGCCCAGGTGCCGCACCTGCTGATCGTCGCCCAGTTCGGCATCCTGGCGTTCGAGCTGCTCAGCCCGCTGGTCTTCCTGCTGCCGGAGCGGTGGCGGCTGGCCATGGTCGGCTACTTCTACTCGTTCCACCTCGTGACCATCGCGACGATCACCATCTCGTTCGCGCCGCACCTGGTGGCGATGACCAGCTTCCTGCCCCTGGAGAAGGTCCGTCCGATCGCCCTGCTCCGCCGGCGCCGGTCACCGGCCCCCCTCGGCCAGCTCGGCGAGCATCCCCTCGCAACTGCGGACGACCACCTGGGCGCCACGCCGCTGGGCCAGCCGTAGCAGCGGATCCTCCGCGCGGTTCCGCCACCGCCACTGGGCCTCCGAGGCGACGTCCCAGAGCCGGTGCACCGTCGCGTCGTGCTCCACGCCGAGCCGGGCCGCCAGGCCGACCCCGTCGCCGCCGACCAGCCGCTCCGCCTCGGCCGCCAGCTCGGCGTCGAAGCCGAGCCGGGTGGTCCGCAGCGCGGCGAGCAGGCGCAGCTCGCGGAACTCGTGCGCCCCGACGAGGATCTGCTCGACCCGGCCCAGCAGTTCGTCCGTACCCCGGCCGGGCTCGGCCCGCAGCAGCGCCTCGACGGCCGCCAGCGCCGAGCGCGCCTTGAGCGTGTCCCGCCGGTCGACGAGGAAGCGGGCCATGGACTCGCGCAGCTCGGTCAGACCGCTGCGCCGGATCAGCTCGGCGGAGAGCTTCGCCCGGCTGTCGCAGCCCGTGCGGATCAGCGTGGTCGCCAGCCGGATCCCGAAGAGCCCGAGCCGGTCCAGCAGCGCGGCGCGCACGCCGGTGTCGAGCCGGACGGGCAGGTCGCCGCGGAGGAACCGATCCGCCGAGAGCAGGTGCGTCTCCAGCTCCGGCCGGGGCACCCGGGCCAGCGCCGCGAGCACGGCGTAGTCCGACTCGCTGAGGATGCGGCCGGCCAGGCCGAGCAGGCCGCTGCACGGGACGACGTGCACGCTGAGCTCGTTCACCCGGGGGTCCCGGTGCTGGCGCCGGGCGAGCCGGCGGGCGGTGAGCAGGCCGTCGATCCGTCCGCCACCGGTCTCGTCCACCCGGGACAGCACCATGATCACGTGCACCGCGGCGGCCTGCCCGACCGCGCTCTCCCGGCTGGTCTCCAGCACCCGCAGATCGCTGTCGCGGCCGTCGCGGGTCAGGTACAGCACCGCGTCCGCGTCCCGCAGCACCCGCTCCATCACCGGCGCCCGGCCCTGCTCGTCGCGGCCGGTGGCCGGGGTGTCGATGAGCGTGACCTGGCGCAGCGTCCGGGTCGGCCACTGCACCACGATGTCGCGCAGCTCGCCCGCCCGCCAGCCGACGAGGTCCACCCGCATGCCGGTCGCCGACTTGGCGATCGCCAACTCCTGCGGCGGCTGGCCGCTCGCGTACGCGGTGGCGCTCGGCTGGGGCCCGTCCTCGTACCAGGTGAAGACGGTGCTGCCGTCCACCCCGTCGACCGGCGCGACCTCCTCGCCCATGATCGCGTTCAGCAGGGTCGACTTGCCGGACCGCCACGGGCCGGCGATCGCGATCCGCAGCGGTTGCTCCAGCCGGGCCAACTGGTGCCGCAGGCGGTCCGTCGCCCTGGGGTTGTCCCGGTAGTGCTGGAGCGCCTGGTGCAGCAGCCCCCAGACCGCCTCTTCCAGCCGCAGCCCGACCGTCACGGCCGGGGCTCCAGCGGCGCCGGGGCGGACCGGGCGCCGGTCAACTGCTGGGCCTGCTCGAAGAGCCCGGCCAGCCGGGTCATCTTCAGCCGGATCTCCCGCTGCCGCTGGTCACGGACGGCCGCGTCGGTGTCGGCGGCCTGCTTGGCGCTGCGGAACGACCGGATGATGGCCTCCTGGAGTTCCTCGGTCAGCGCCGTGAAGTGGTCCCGCAGCATCCGCTGGACCTGCCGGACGGCGTCCCGGCGGTCCTTGGTGACCCGGACGAAGAAGTCGTCGACGTGCCGCTGGATCGCCGTCTTGACCACCGCTTGGCGGCGGCGGAGCAGTTGCTTGCTCTCGTCGCGGATGCTCTTCCCGCCGAACAGCGCGCCGACCCCGACCGAGAGCGGGTTGATCATGGGCATCCCGGCCAGCGTCGTGGCCAGCCCGACCATCAGCAGGCCGCCGTACGAACCCCGCATGCCGCTGATCAGCTTCTGGCTGGTCGTGAACCGGTCGATGGTGGGCAGCTCCAGCTCGGGCAGGCCGGCGCCGAGGTCCGCGGGCGTCGTCATCGACCAGGGCGGCAGCACGTCACCGCCGTACCGGGCGAAGTTGTCGGCCACCCGGCGGGCGGCCCAGTCGCAGCGCCGGACCAGCCACTCGTGGTTGGCCTCCGCCGCCTCCGACAGGCTGCGCTCCAGCCACTCCTGGAACTCCTCCCAGCTGACCAGCGGGTCGGCGCTGTCGAACGCCTCGTCGACCTCCCGCAGGATCTGCCGGGTCCGGTCGCGCAGGTCGTACTCGATGTCGGAGAGCAGGTCGGCCATCTCGTCGGCGAGGTTGTTCTGCCACCTCGTGGAGCAGCGACGCAGCTCGTCGACCTCGCGCTGCGCCGCGTGCAGCCGGGAGATGGGGCCGGACTGCTCCTCGACCTCCTGGCTCTCCAGCTCGGCACGCAGCGGCGCGGCCAGCTGTTCCACCACCGTCCGGGCGATCACGCCGACCGCGGCCCGGGCCAGGCGGTCGGACTTGCCGGCGAGATCCCGCTGCAACCGGCCGATCAGCACGGGAAAGCCGGACTCGGCGTTCAACTCCCGGTCGTCGCCGACGGCCGCGCGCAGCCGCAGGGCCGCCGAGACCGGGATGACCGGCGCCGGCACGCCGGCTTCGGCGAGGTGCCGCCGGTTGCGCTCGGCGACCGCGCGCCAGTCCGGCACGAGATCAGTCTTGGTCTGCACCAGCACCACGTTCGGGTGCGACCGCGCGACGTGCAGCAGCATGGTCAGCTCGCCGGCCGAGAGTTCCCGGGTGGAGTCGGAGACCAGCAGCACGGTGTCCGCCCACGCCGGCGCGGCGGCCGGGCCGGCGGCGCCCAGTGCGGCCGCCTCCTCCGTGCCCGGGGTGTCCACCAGCACCAGCCCGGAGCCGAGCAGCGCGCGCGGCAGTCCGATCTCGACGTACGCGGGGCCGCCGCCCGCCCGGCGGCCGAACGCGCCGGCCACCCCGGCGGCGACCTGGTCCAGCGGCACCGGGGTCCGCTCGCCGGTCACCGGGAGCACCGCGCCGGCGGGCCGGCCCGGGGCGGGGGGCGGCGCCTGGACCACGGCGGCCGACGGGACCTCCGCGTGCTGCACCACGGTGGGCAGCACGGTGGTGCGGCCGTCGCCGACCGGGCAGGCCGGCGCGTTGACGATGGCGTTGATCAGCTGACTCTTGCCCTGCTGCGACTCGCCGATGACCAGGACGCGCAGCCTGGGGTCCAGCAGTTGCAGCCGCTTCTGCCGCACCGTCTGAAGCAGGTCGCCTCGCCCGTGTGCGCCGCACGTACGGGCGATCTCATCGAGCACATCCAGCCAGATCCCCGCGATCACGCACCAAGTGTGCGGATTGTGGCTCAATTATCAAGAGGGTCGTGAACGGAGAAAGGAGCGGGAGGCCGGATCGTGCCTCCCGCTCCTGGCTGAGCCCTCCGTCAGAACAGCCCGCCCAGCAGGCCGCCATCGGTCGAGCCGTGCACGTCGCCGTGGACCCCCGCGCCGTGCGCCCCGGCGTCGCCGGTGACCCCGTCGGTCAGCCCACCGGTCAGGCCGCCGACGGTGCCCGTCACGCCGCTCACCGTGCCGGTCACACCGGAGAGCGTGCTGTCCACCTGGTGCGTCACACCGTCCACGGTGGCCGGCACGTGCACCGGCGGGACCACACCGGTGCCGTCGCCCAGGCCGAGCCCGCCCAGGGTCTGGTCGACGCCGAGGGAACCGACGACGCCGTGGACCTGGGCCTGCGTGCCGCCGAGAACACCCAGGTCGCCGCCGAGCACGCCGCCGTCGTGCAGCAGGTCGGTGCCGGCCGCGGTGCCGAGCGGGTCGCCGACCGTCCCGGCGACGTCCCCGACGACCGGGTCGACGGCGGTGTTCACCGTGCCCACCACGTCCGAGTCGAGGGTGTCCGCCACATCGTGCACCGCGGTCAGGTCGGTGCCGAGCCCGCCCGGCCCGACACCCAGGCCGATGCCCGGGACCAGGGCCGCCCCGGCGTACAGGCCGGCCGGGTCGACCGCGATGGCGCCCAGCGCGCCGGCCGACACGTCCACACCGCTGTGGGAGCTGCTCACGCCGATCTGGTGCGGCACCGCCTGGAGCTGGCCGACCACGTCGGTGGCGTCGCTCGTGAGCGGGTCGAGCCCGAGCTGCCCGACCACCGGGGCCACCGGGGCGAGCCCCGCCGCGCCGGGGGCGTAGTCGACCACCAGCGGGACGACGTCCTGCACGTCAGCGGCGGTGACGTCGGTGAGCCCCGCGGCCTGCAGCGCGCCCTCCGGGTCGAGGTCGAAGGCCGACCGCGCGTCGGGGTCGGTGAGCAGGTTGAGCACGAAGTCGTGCAGGGTCTGGTGCGAATCCATGGGGGCTTCTCCTCGAACGTAGCGTCAGCACCGTCGTGCCGCGACAGTGACGCTATGGCCGGGGGTCGGTGGTCGTCATCGGGGCGCGACCCGCAACCGGCCCCCGCCGATTAGGGCCCTCGCCCCCTCGTGCGTTAGGGGAACAGGGGGAGCCGGGCCGGCCGGAGTTAGGGTACCGGGTCGGAGGCGATCTCTGGTACGAACGTAGGAGCCCACGGGGTTCGCCGGGGGTGGGTCGACACGGTGCCGACACCGTCCCCAGGCCACTCGCGGTGGAGGAAGAACGAATGCCGTACGTCCTGGGGTTGGACATCGGGAACACCGGCACGGCCGCCACCGTCGCGAGGCGGCGGGGCGACGCCTGGGCCCGCCCCGAGGTCGTCGCGCTGGGTGGCCGGTCGGCCGTCGTACCGTCGGTGCTGCACCTGGCGCCGGACGGATCGCTCCGGGTGGGCGAGCCGGCCACCGACGACCGCAGCGGCACCACCCGGGATTTCGTCCGCCGGGTCGGTGACGACGTGCCCCTCCTGCTCGGCGGCGAGCCGTGCCCGCCGGAAACGCTGGTCGCGGAGCTGGCGACGTGGGTCGTGCACCGGGTCTCCGCCCACGAGGGAGCGTTCGCCGAGGCCGTCGTGCTGAGCCATCCCGCCGGATGGGGCCCGCACCGACGTGACCTGCTGCACCGGGCGCTGTGGAACCTCGACCTGCGGAACGTCACGCTGCTCCCCCGCACGGTCACGGTGGCGGAGAGCCATGCCGCGCGCGGCTTCCCGGGCACCACGGCCGCGGTCTACGCCCTGGGCGGCAACACGTTCGAGGCGGCGCTGGTCCGCCGCAACGCGCGGGGCAGGTACGAGACGTTTGGCCTGCCGCAGGGCCTGGAGACGCTCGGCGGCACCGACTTCGACGAGGCGCTCGCCGAACACGTGCGCGCCGCGCTCGGCCGCGAGCTCGCCGGCCCGGCCGGCGGAGAGGCGTACCCGGCCCTGCGCGGGCTGCTGGCCGAGTGCGACCGCGTCAAGCGCGAGCTGACCATCGGTACGGAGACCGACGTCATGCTCACCCTGCCGAGCGGGCCGGTCCGGGTGCCGGTGACCCGGGCGCAGTTCGAGGACATGATCCGGCCCGCGGTGCGGGCCACCGTCGACCTGCTGGTGCAGACCGTGCACTCCGCAGGTCTGACGCCGGCGCAGCTCGACGGCGTGCTCCTGGCCGGCGGCTCGGCCCGGATCCCGCTCGTCACCGAACTGCTCGCCGCGGCGCTTCCCGTCCCCGTCGAAGTGGAGCCGGACCCCCAGCTGACCGCCGCCACCGGGGCGGCGCTGGCCGCCTGCCAGGTGGTGTCACCGCGCCCGCGCCGCCCGGCGCCGGTCCCCGCCGCCGCACCGGCCGGTGACGCCGGACCGGCCGTTCCGGCATGGCGGCACGCCGAACCCGACCTGCCCCTCACCGGTGAGCCGCCGGCCCGACCCCCGGTCCGGATCACCCCGCTGAACCTGCCGAAGGCGTCCCGCCTGGCGCTGGCCCGCGGCCGGGGCCGGGACCGGGACCGCGAAGGATGACCCACATGATCATGAGTACCGTCACCGACGCCCGGCTCGTGCTGGGCACCGGGCCGACCGCCCTGCTCGGGGCCGTCGTGGCGGATCCCGGGCGTCCCCTCGCCGTCGGCGTGACGGGTCCCGGCGGTCACGGAAAGACCGCCCTGCTCAGGGAGCTGGCGCGGGCCCACCGGGACGCGGGCAGCACCGTGCGGGAAGGCGCCCCGAGCCCCGACCTCCCGGTCGACCCCGGGGCCGTGCTGCTGGTCGACGACGCGCACCTGCTGGACGACGCGCGGCTCGAGACGCTGCGCCGGCTGGTGGCCGACCGCCAGCACCGGCTGCTGGTCGGTTACCGCCCGTGGCCACGGCCGGCGGCGCTGGCCCAGCTGGCCGACGCGCTGAAACGGGACGGGCAGCAGGTCGTGCTCGGCCCGTTCACCGCCGAGCAGACCCGCGACTACCTCGCCGGCGTACCCGACCTCGGCCGGGGAAGCGAGCTGGCCGCGTTCGTGCACGCGCAGACCGGTGGAGTCCCGCGGGACGTCGACCGGCTGGTCCGTGGGCTGCGCGGATCGGAGAGCCCGCCCGGCCTGCCGACCGAGCCGCCGCGGGCGGCCATCCTTCCGTTCGGGCCGGACCTGGAGGAGCTGCCGCAGGACGTCCGGCGGCTGCTCCTGGCCGTCGCCGCGGGCGTGCCGCTGCCCGTGGACCTGCTCGGCCCGCTGCTCGACCGGGAGCCGGCGGCCGTGGACGAACTGGTGGCGTACACCAGGGCGGCGGGCCTGCTCGGCGCGGACGGCCGGCTCGCGCCGATCGTGCGGCGGGCGGTCGTCGCGCTCAGCCCGGCCACCGAACGCACCGCAATCTGGCGCCGCCTCACCGAGGTGCAGCTCGGTCGTGGTGCGGCGGTGCTCCCGCTGGTCCGGTCGCTGCGCACGGCCGGCGCGCTCACCGACTGCCCGGCCGCGGCGCTGGAGGCCGCGGCCGAGGAGGCGCTGGGCGGTGAGCCCGCGCTCTCCGCCGAGCTGTTCGCCGCGGCCACCGCGGGAGGGCTGCCGGCCGCTGCCCGCCAGGCCGTCGCCGCGGCGCTCGCCGGCGACCTGGAGGCCGCGCTGCGGCTGGCGAACCGGCTGCTCGCGACGGCCCCGCCGGACGTGCGGGCGGAGGCGGCCACGGTGGCCGCGACGGCGCTGGCGCACCGGGGCCAGGTGGAGCGCAGCGTCGAGCTGTACCGGTGGTCCGGCCTCGCCCCGTCCGCGGCGTTCGCCGCCGTCGGAGCGCTCGCCCTGGGCCGCCCGGTCACGGGCGTGGACCTGCCCGACGACCCGGCCGGCGGGCCTCCGACCCTGCACGCCAGCGCCGCACGGCTGATGGCCGAGGGGGTACGGGAGAGCATCACCGCCCCGCCGACCAGCGCGCTGTCCCGGCTGGTGCAGGCGACCGCGCTGCTGGAGCCCGACGGGCGGCGGGTGCTCCTGCCGGACAGTCCGGCCGCGCTCGCCGCGTTGACCGCGATCCACTGTGCCGAGTTGGACATCGCCGAGGGCGTGCTGGACCGGGCCGTGACGACCGGCATCGGCGGGCCGCTGATGGCCCGCCGGCACCGGTTGCTGCAGGCCTGGATCCTCATGGTCCGCGGCCAGACGGCCGCCGCGGCCGACCGCCTCGCCGCGCTGACCGCCGGCGACCGGCCGCTGGAGTCGCGCGACCTGCTCCTGGCCAGTGCGCTCCGACTCGGCATCGCCCGGCGCAACAGCGACGTCGCGGGGCTGCAACACGGTTGGGGCCCCGCGCTGGACGCAGTCGTCCGGCACCCGGTGGACCTGTTCACGCTGCTGCCGCTGGGCGAGCTGGCGGTGGCCGGCGCCCGGCTGGGCGACCTGGGCCGGCTGAAGCCCTACCTGCGGGAGGCGTGGCTGCTGCTGGACCGGCTCGGCGGCACGGCGCTGTGGAGCGCACCCCTGCACTGGACCGGGCTGCACGCCGCGATCCTCACCGAGGAGCCGGCCGTCGCCGACGCGCACGTCGCCGCCCTGCTCGCCGCCGCCGACCACAGCCGGTACGCCGCCGTGGCCGCCGGGGCCGCCACGGTCTGGGTCGAGGTGCTGCGCGGCGTCGTGGACCCGGTCCGGGTGGAGGCCGCCGCCCGTGGGCTGCACGACGCCGGGCTGTGCTGGGACGCGGCCCGCCTCGCCGGGCAGGCCGCCATCCGCACCTCGGACCGGCGTGCGATGACCGCCCTGCTGGAGTGCGCCCGGGTGCTCCAGGCCCGGTCGCCCGCCCGCACGGACGGCGCGGGTGACGGCTCGGCAGCGGTGGCCGACTCCGCGACCGGTGCCACCCGGTACCGGCTCAGCGACCGGGAGCACGAGGTGGCCGAGCTGGTGCTGGCCGGGCTGACCTACCGGGAGATCGGCGACCGGCTCTTCATCTCGGCGAAGACGGTGGAGCACCACGTGGCACGGATGCGGTCCCGGCTGAACTGCGCCAACCGGGCGGAGCTGCTGGCCCTGCTGCGCACCATCGTGGCGGACCGGTCGGGCGTAGCCGGCCGGCAGCCGTGGCCGGAACGGGACCCGCGGTGAGCCGGCCGGCAGGGCCGCCACCGGTGGCGCGGACCGGTGACCGACGGATGCGGTTGAGGCTCGGCGCGCTGGCCGCCGTGCTGCTGACCCTATGGGCGTACGCCGCGGTGCTGACCAGCCGGGACGCCGCCGACCTCGTGCGGGTCCGGGCCCTGGCGGACACCCTCGGCCAGCCCACCGACCTGCTGATCCTCCACCTTCAGCTCGAACGCCGGCTGACCGCCGAGACGATCGCCGGTGCCAGCCCTGCCGGGGCCGCACTGGCCGAGGCGCGGGACCAGACGGACGGCGCCGTCGCCCCGGTGCGCGCGTTCACCGAGGACCACGACCCGCGCCTGCTCACGGCGGGCGCGGTGCGGGACCGGGCCGACGAGCTGGTCCGGCAGTTGACCGGGCTGGCCACTCTCCGGTCCGAGGTGGACGGCGGGCGGCTCGACCGGCCCAGCGCGGTCGCCGCGTACGACCGGCTGGTCGACGCCGCCTTCGCGGTGTACGGCCCGGAGTGGGGCGGCCGCGAGGACGAGCTGGCCGGCGAGACCCGGGCCGTCGTCGCGCTGGCCCGGGCCCGCGAGCTGCTCGCCCGCGAGGACACGCTGGTGACCGCCGCACTGGCCGGCGGCGAGATCGGCGACGACGACCGGCGCCGCCTGGCCGAGCTGGTGACCATCCAGCGGTACGCCCGGACAACGGCCGCCGCGGCGCTGCCGGCCGGCGGACGGGACCAGCACCAACGGCTGGTGGAGGGCCCACGGTTCGCCGGCCTGCTGCGGCTGGAGGACCGGCTGCTCCGGGCGGCGGACGCCGACGGCACGACCGGAATCAGCGCGCAGAGCTGGCGAGAGGCTGTCGACCCGGCCCTGAGCGGGCTGCGGGATTTGGTGACCGCCACGGCCCGGGGCAGCGTCGAGCGGGCCGCGCCGGGCGCCGCGCTGGTGGTCACCCGGACCGGCGTGGTGGTGGGGTTCGGGCTCATCGCCGTGCTCGTCGTGCTCGTCGGCTGGTCCCGCGCCGTTCGCCGCCGGACCGACGGGCCGGACCGCTCCGGTGCCCTCCCTCCGGCGGGGGCGCCGGGCGACGCGGGTGACTCCGCCGCCCGCCGGACCGGCGACGACGGGGGTTCGGTGCCGGCGGTGGCCGCCACCGGCGAGCTGTTCCTGCGGCTGACCCGGCGCAACCAGGCCCTCCTGCGCGAGCAGCTCGACCTGCTGGCCGCCATGGAACGGCGGGAGCGGGCGGCGGAGGAGACGGCCGACCTGTTCCGGCTCGACCACCTCGCCACCCGGATCCGGCGCAACGTGGAGAAGCTGGTGATCCTGGCCGGTGCGGCGCCGGCCCGCCGCTGGCGACGGCCGGTGCCGCTGCTCGACGTGGTACGCGGGGCGGTCGCCGAGGTGCCCGACTACCACCGGGTCCTGGTCGCGCCGCACTGGCCGTGGACGCTCGCCGGATCCGGCGTCACCGACGTCGTCCACCTGCTGGCCGAGCTGATCGAGAACGGGCTGGCCTGCTCCCCGGAGCACACCACGGTACGGGTCGCCGGCGAGCCGGGGCCGCAGGGCTGCGCCGTGGTGATCCTCGACGACGGGCCCGGCCTGGACGCCGCCGCGCTGGCCGAGGCGAACGAACTCCTGGACCGGCCACCCCTGGACGGCCCGCCCGCCGGCCGCGCCGGGCTGCACGTCGCCGCCCTGCTCGCCGCCCGCTGCGGCGCACGGGTCTCGCTGCGTCCCGGCCCGCGCGGCGGAACCGCCGCCGTCGTGCTGCTCCCGCCCGGTCTGGTCGCCGCGACCGCACCCGCCGGCGACACGGTGGCCGGCGGCCGTGCGGCCGTGCCGGCGCCGGCCCGGCCCCCGCACCCGCCGGCCCCGGCGGCCGCCGGCGCCGCGCTGCCCACCCGGATCCGCCAGTCCGGGGCGGTCCGGCCCGCACCCGGCGCCACCGGCCCCGACACCCCCGAGACAACGCTCCGCAACAGCGGGAGAGGACCCACATGACGCATTCAGCGGTCGCCACCGACAGCCTGGCCGCCGCCCTGGACGGCCTGGTCGACCGGGTCCCGGGGGCCGAGGTCGCCGTGGTCCTCTCCCCCGACGGGCTGCTGCTCGGCCGGTCCCGGCACGTCGAGGACCACCTCGCGGAGCAGGTCTCCAGCCTGGTCAGCGGGCTGTACGCGCTGGGACAGGCCGCCGGGCGGGTGTGCGTCGCCGGCGGGCTGCGGCAGGTCGTCGTGCAGATGTCGCGCTCGTTCGTGTTCGTGGCCACCACCCGGGGCGGAGCGATCCTCACCGTCCGGATGGGCGGCGACGCCGACATCGGCGACATGGCGTACGAGGTGGCGCTGTTCGCGGCGCAGGCCGAGCGGGCCCTGCCCGTCTACCTCGAACCGGCCCGGACGGTGACAGGCGGGATCAGCGGTGCGCACCACTGGAGACCATGACGAGGCGTGGTACGACGAGGACGCCGGGCCGGTGGCCCGGCCGTACACGGTGACGCGCGGCCGCATCACGTCCGACCACGGTCAGCTCGACCTGATCTCCCTCGTGGTGGCCCGGCGGGAGGCCCCTGCCTCCACACTGCTGTTTCCCGAACAGGCCTGCATAATCGAGCGGTGCCGGCGTCCACTGTCGGTGGCGGAGGTCGCTGCCGAACTGGATCTGCCGTTGGGTACCGTCCGGGTACTGCTCGGCGACCTGCTGGAGGCGGGCCTGATCGAGACGCACGAGCCACCGTCGCTGTCCGGGGCGCCGTCCAGGGAACTGCTTGAGGCGCTGCTCGACGGTCTTCGCACGCTGTGACGGGTGGAGACCGCCGGGACCGAGACCGCGGACTCCGGCCCGATGGACGACCTGAAGGGGGAAAGGCCCAGTGCCGGCACCACCGTCCCCGCCACGGCGGACCCTGCCGATCATCCTGTTGGACGGGCTCGTCGCCGCGGTTGGGGCCGTACGCCGGGCCGTCATCGGCCGGCGTGACGGCTCACGGCTCGCCTACGTGGCCATCGCCGCCTCGCTGGGGGTGCTGCTGGCGACGGCCTACTCGATCGTCACGGTGCTGAGCACGCCGGAGCGGCTGACCCCGGTGGCCGTCGGGCCCGGTGGGGCCGTGCCGGCGACCGACCCGGTGGTGACGGGGACACCGGACGAGCAGCCCGAGTCGACCGACGCCACCCCCCGGACGTCCCCACCGCCCGTGAGCACCGCCGCGCCGGCGGCCCCCGCCCCACCGGCCACGCTGCCCTCGACCGGGGCGCCGTCGGCGACCACCCCGGCGCCACCGGCGCCCGTCCCGCTGGGCGCCGCCTTCACCGTCGAGGAGAACGCCCTGCTCAGCTACGGCGCCGCGGTGACGATCGACAACCCGGGTCCGACGCCGGCGGCGACCTGGACGCTGGTCGTCGTGCTGCCCCGCGAGTCGCTCCGGGTCACCTCGGTCACCGGGGCCCGGGCCAGCCGGGACGGCGCGACGTGGACCTTCGTCCCGGAGGGGGACGCCGGCCGGGTGCCCGGCCGCGGCACGGTCCGGGTGACGTTCCGGGTGGACGGCGCGGCACTCAGTTCCACGCCCACGGCGTGCACCATCGACGGGGCCGCCTGCACGGGCCTGCCCGGCTGACCGGCCGGGCCGAGGCGGCGGGTCGACCGCGTCAGTTGCGACCGGCGGACGGGACCGCGCAGGCCGCGGTGCCGCCGGGCAGGCGGTGGCGGTTGCGGGCCACCCAGCGGTACGCCGGCCAGGCGGCGGCGCGTACCGGAGGGAACCGGAGACCGGCCCCGGCGGTCCGCCAGAGCGGGTTGCTGTCGCCGAGCAGCCGGGCGATGGCGTCCGGGCCGGCGGCGCGTACGCCGTCCGCGCCGACCCACTGCACCGCCTCCTCGCACTCGGCGGCGGTCAGGCCGAGCGCGTCGAGGTCGGCGAACTGCCAGGGCAGCACCCGGGCCCGGGTCGGGATCCAGCGCTCGATGATCCGCGCGCACCGGGTGCAGAACGCGCAGTCGCCGTCGTAGACGAAGGTCGACGTCTCCATGCCCCCATCCTGCACCCCGCGGGTCCCACTCCGGTGGCCGGTGTCCGGCGGGTCACTTGCGCTTCGTTCGTACGCATGTTCGAATGAAGCACATGCGCTGGGACAACCTCTCCGCTCCCCCGGACGAGGGGACTCCCGACGGGGCAGCGCCAGCGACTCCACCCCTGCCGCTGGCGCTCCCCGGCGCGATCGCCCGCACGTTCGACACCCCCGGCTTCGCCGGGATGACCTTCTACGAGGTGCGGGCCAAATCGATCATCAATCGGGTGCCGGGCCAGTCCCGCGTCCCGTTCGAGTGGACGATCAACCCCTACCGGGGTTGCAGCCACGCGTGTGTGTACTGCGTCGCCGGCGACACGCCAATCCTCATGGCTGACGGCAGCACGAAGCCGATCAGTGAACTGGAACCGGGTGACCGGATCTACGGCACCGAACGGCGCGGCGCCTATCGCAGGTATGTAGTGACCACGGTCCTCGACAAGTGGTCGATGGTGAAGCGGGCCTACCGAGTGACCCTGGAGGACGGCACCACGTTGGTGGCCAGCGGCGATCACCGGTTCCTCAGCGAGCGCGGCTGGAAACACGTGACCGGCGGGATGGGCGGTGCCAGCAAGCGGCCGCACCTGACCACGAGCAACCGACTGATTGGGACCGGCCGGTTCGTAGCCGGGCCCAAGGAGTCCGCCGACTACCGACAGGGATATCTATGCGGCATGATTCGGGGTGATGGAACCATTGGCGTCTACCCCCTTCGAAACAGTTGGAGCCGCCAATTTCGCTTGGCATTGACGGACAGAGAGGCGCTCGACCGCGCCGAGCGGTTCCTGAAGGAATTTGGCGTGGGAACATCCCGCGCTCCCTTCGGACAGGCCAAGCCGAACCGCCGGGCGATGGAAGCCATCCGCGCATCGGGCACACAGAAGGTCGATGCGATCAAGAAGCTGATTGGCTGGCCGGGCGCCCCGACGGACGACTGGCGACTGGGCTTCCTCGCTGGCATCTTCGACGCCGAGGGCAGTTGCAGCCGGGGCGTGTTCCGGATCAGCAACTGTGATGACGAAATCCTCGACCACACCGTCGATGCCTTGGAAAACTTCGGCTTCAAATGGGTCCTTGAGGACCGCCGCCGCCCCAATCGACTACGGCAGATCCGTCTCACCGGTGGCCTCCCGGCCCGGCTGCGCTTTTTTCACCTGACCAACCCGGCCATCACCCGCAAGCGATCCATCGACGGTGCGGCATTGAAGTGCCAGGCGGCGTTGCGGGTGGCGAGCATCGAGGATCTCGGGCTGGAGCTCCCGCTCTGGGACATCACCACCGGCACCGGCGACTTCATCGCCAACGGGGTGGTCAGCCACAACTGCTTCGCCCGCAACACGCACACCTACCTCGACCTCGACGCCGGCGCGGACTTCGATCGAAGGGTGATCGTCAAGGTCAACGCCGGTGAGCTGGTGCGCCGGGAGCTGGCCGCGCCCAAGTGGCGCGGCGCGCACATCGCCATGGGCACCAACGTGGACTGCTACCAGCGGGCCGAGGGGCGCTACCAGCTCATGCCCCAGATCCTCACGGCGCTGCGAGACTTCGCCAACCCGTTCTCCATCCTGACCAAGGGGACTCTGCTGCTGCGGGACCTGCCGCTGCTGCGCCAGGCCGCCGAGGTGACCCGGGTCGGGCTGTCCTACTCGGTGGGGTTCGTGGACGAGGCGCTGTGGCGGACGGTCGAGCCGGGCACGCCGAGCCCGCGTCGCCGCCTCGACGCCGTACGCCGGCTCACCGACGCCGGCTTCTCCGTCGGGGTGCTGATGGCGCCGGTCCTGCCGGGGCTCAGCGACGGCGACGAGTCGATCGACGCGACGGTCGCCGCGATCGCCGCGTCCGGGGCCACCAGCGTCACCCCGCTGCCGCTGCACCTGCGGCCGGGCGCCCGCGAGTGGTACGCGCGCTGGCTGGCCCGCGAGTTCCCGCACCTGGTCCCCCGTTACCGGCAGCTCTACCAGGCCGGGGCGTACGCGCCGCAGGCCTACCAGCGGGAGGTGACCGCGCGGGTGCGGATGGCGGCCCGCCGGCACGGGCTACACCGGGGCGAGGTCGGCGACAATCGCCAGTTGCCCGCCGCGCCCGCCCCGGCGGCCGAGCAGCTCTCCCTGCTGTAGCCGGGAGGCACGCCCGGCCGTCCGCCGCCGGCCGGGTTAGGCTCGGCGAATGCGTTCCGCCCAGCAGATCCTCGCCGACTCCGCCGTGATCGCCGTCGTGGGCGCGTCCCGCGACCCGGGCAAGGCCGCGCACCGCGTGCCGCTGGAGATGCAGCGGCACGGCTGGCGGGTCATCCCGGTGAACCCGACCGTGGACGAGCTGTTCGGCGAGAAGGCGTACCCGTCGCTGGCCGACATCCCGCACCCGGTCGACCTGGTCGACGTGTTCCGCCCGGCCCGGGACGCCGTCGAGGTGGTCCGGCAGGCGGTGGCGATCGGCGCGCCGGCGGTCTGGTTGCAGCTCGGGATCTTCTCGGCCGAGGCGCGGCGGGTCGCCGAGGAGGCGGGGATCGACTACGTCGAGGACCGCTGCCTCATCATCGAGCGCGCCGCCGGGGGCCTGACGCGGCGCGGCTGACTGCCACCCCGGCCGGGGGACGATCGGGCTCGGGGCCGAAGAGCAGGTCGAGCTGGGTGTCGAGGGCGGCCAGCGCGGTTTCCGGCGGGTAGTGCCCGCCGAGCAGGTAGATGCCGAGGCCCTCCATCACCGCCAGCAACCCGACCGCGGCCCGCTCCGGATCCACCTTCGTGCCGGCTTCGGAGCGGATCAGACTGGCGATGAAGCCCAGCAGGGCGGCCGTCTCGTCGTGCAGCGCGGCGGCGACGGCGGGGCGTACGGCGGTGTAGGCCAGGAACGCGAGCGCGACCCGGCCGTCGGCGCGGCGCTCCTCGTCCAAGGGCAGCAGCTCGGCCAGCATGGTCCGCAGCAGCGTGCGCGGTGCCGGCGTCGCGCCGAGCGCCCCGATCGCCCGGGTCACCCGGGCCTCGTTGCGTTCCCGGACCACGGCGAGCGCGAAGGTCATCATCTCGTCCCGGGTGCCGAAGTAGTGCTGCACCATCCCGGCGCTGACCCCGGCCGCGGCGGCCACGTGCCGGAGGCTGACCGCCTCCAGGCCCTGCTCGGCCGCGACCCGCATCAGCGCGTCCGCGATCAGCGCCCGGCGCTCCCGGTGGTCGACCCGCTTCGGCATCCCCCCATGCTTTCACAATGCGACTGCATTGACACGCCGCCCGGCAGCGTTTACGTTGCAACTGCAATGCAAAAGAGGGGTGGGCGGGGGATGGCAAAGATCGACGTGGTCCGGCTGGCCCGGCGCGCCGTCGCGTACGAGTGGGGCATGTGGCGCAGCCTGGCCCGGTGGGTCCTGCGGCGGCCCTACCCGCTGGCCCCGGGCGCGGCGACGTTCGCCTACGTCGGCGTGGTGCAGCCGATCCTCGGCGTGTTCATCGTGCTGTCGGCCATCGAGATCCCGGTCCTCGACCTGATCCTCCGGCACACCGTCGGCTGGCCGACGGTCCGGCACGTCGCCATCGGGCTCGGCGTCTGGGGCGTGCTGTGGATGATCGGGCTGCTCGCCAGCCTCCGGATCCACCCGCACGTCGTCGACGACGCCGGCCTGCGGCTCCGCAACGGCGTCTCGCTCGACGTCCTGATCCCGTGGTCCGCCGTCGCCGGGGTGGAGGCGCGCTACCGGTCGCTGCCGTCCAGCCGCGCCGTGCAGTACGACGCGGACGACCCGGCGGTGCTGAACCTCGGCGTCGGCAGCCAGACCGCGGTCGACGTGGTGCTGCGGGAGCCGCTGTCGGTGCGCCTGCCGAAGGGACCGAGCGAGCCGGTCCGGGAGATCCGGCTGTACGCCGACGACCCGAAGTCCCTGGTGGCCCGGGCCCGCCGGCACCTCCCCGGGACGGGCACGGAGGATCACTCCCCCGGGCGGTCCGGCTCGCGTCCCCGGCGTTGAGAAGGGCCCCTGCCTCGACGGCAGCCGTCAGGAAGGGGCCCCGCCACACGCCTCAGAGCTTGTACTCCTTCAGCAGGCCTCGGGAGATGATGGTCTTCTGGATCTCCGAGGTGCCCTCGCCGATCAGCAGGAACGGGGCCTCCCGCATCAGCCGCTCGATCTCGTACTCCTTGGAGTAGCCGTAGCCGCCGTGGATGCGGAACGCCTCCTGGACGACCTCGGCGCAGTACTCCGAGGCGAGCAGCTTCGCCATCCCGGCCTCGACGTCGTTGCGCTGGCCGGCGTCCTTGAGCCGGGCCGCGTTGACCATGAGGGCGTGGGCGGCCTCGATCTTCGTGCCCATCTCGGCGAGCTTGAACGCGACGGCCTGGTGCTTCGCGAGGGGCTGGCCGAAGGTGCGGCGCTGCTGGGCGTACGCGACGGCCAGCTCGAACGCACGGATCGAGATGCCGCAGGCGCGGGCCGCCACGTTGACCCGGCCGACCTCGATGCCGTCCATCATCTGGTAGAAGCCGCGACCGACCTTCTCCTCGCCGCCGAGCACTGCCGAGGCGGGGACGGTGACGCCGTCGAGCACCATCTCGGTGGTCTCGACGCCCTTGTAGCCCATCTTGTCGATCTTGCCGGGGATGGTCAGTCCGGGGGCGGTCTCGCCGAAGCCGGGCTCCTTCTCCAGCAGGAAGGTGCTCATGTTGCCGTAGACCGAGTCGGCCCCGGTGTCGGTCTTGACCAGGGTGGCCACCACCGACGAGTACGCGCCGTTGGTCAGCCACATCTTCTGGCCGTTGAGCACGTAGTTGTCGCCGTCGCGGACCGCCCTGGACTTGATCGCCGAGACGTCGGAGCCGCACTCGGGCTCCGACATCGAGAAGGCGCCGCGCACCTCGCCGGTGGCCATCCGGGGCAGCAGCCGGGCCTTCTGGTCGGCCGAGCCGTGCTGAGAGATCAGGTACGCCACGATGAAGTGGGTGTTGACGATGCCGGAGATCGACATCCAGCCCCGGGACAGCTCCTCGACCACGAGGGCGTAGGTCAGCAGGGACTCGCCGAGACCGCCGTACTCCTCGTCGATGGTGAGGCCGAACAGCCCCATCTCGCGCATCCCGTCGAGGATGTCGGTGGGGTACTCGTCGGCGTGCTCCAGCCGCTGGGCGTGCGGGATGATCTCCTTGTCGGCGAACTCCCGGACGGTTTCCAGGATCGACCGCTGCACGTCGGTCAGGCCGGGCGTCTGGGCGAGTCGAGCCATCTCAGCCTCCGGGGGATCGGCGCATTACTCGTGGGTAACTGAACGCTGGGTCAGTATCGGTCCCGGGACCGGCGGAGCCAAGGTGACCAGTCCACACAACCGCTGTGAAAAGGTTCACCGCTGCGGGTAGCGTCCGCAAGAGAGAGGGCCGTCGACCTGCGACGAAGGGGCGAGGAGGGACGTGAGCCAACCACCCGGTGAGCCCGAGCAGCCACCGTCGCCGTACGAGCCGCCGGCCTACGGCCAGCCGTACGGGGAGCCGCAGCAGCAGCCGCACTGGGGGCACCAGCCGCCCGGGGCCGCCCAGCCGCCCTACGCCCCGCAACCCCCGTACGGCCAGTACGGGCCGCCCGGCCCTGGACCGCAGCCGCGCGGCGGCGGGCCGAACGTGCTCGCCATCCTGTCGCTGGTCTTCGCCTTCGTCTTCGCCCCGGCCGGCATCGTCTGCGGTCACCTGGCCAAGCGGCAGATCCGGCGGACCGGCGAGGAGGGCGACCAGCTCGCCACCTGGGGGCTGATCCTCAGCTACGTCTTCACCGTGATCGGCCTGCTGGTCTGCTGCGGCTGGATCGGCCTGGCCATCTGGGCCAACTCGGACAACGGCAACACCTACTGACCGTCAGCGGAACTCGGCCTCCCGGACGCTGTTGCCGCCGTCGACCACCAGCATCTGCCCGGTGATGTAGGAGGCGGCCGGCGAGCAGAGGAAGGCGATCGCCGCCGCCACCTCGTCGGGCGTGCCGGGGCGGCCGACCGGGGTGCCGTGGCCCTGCTTGATCTCGACCATGGTGGACGCCGCGGTGTGGATGATGCCCGGCGCCACCGCGTTCACGGTCACCCCGTCGGCGATCATCTCCATGGCCAGCGCCCGGGTCAGCCCGACCACGCCCGCCTTCGCCGCCGCGTAGCCGGCCTCGGTGGGCAGCGCGTTGACCGGCCCGGCGGTGGCCGCCAGGTTGACGATCCGCCCCCAGCCGCGCTCGGCCATTCCGCTGATGAAGGCGCGGCTGCACAGGAACGCCGTGGTCAGGTTCCGGTCGATCTCGCCGCGCCACTCGTCGTAGGTCAGCTGGGCCACCGGCCGCAGCACCTCCGGGCTGGCCCGGCTGGCCAGGCCGGCGTTGTTGACCAGCACCTCGACGTCGCCGAGCTGCTCGGCCACCGCGTCGGCGAGTGCGCCCACCTCGGACTCGTCGGTGAGGTCCGCGACGAAGCCGGTGACGCCCAGCTCGCCGGCCCGGTCGTGGATCCGCCGGGTGGTGGAGACGATCGCCACGCGGGCACCCAGGTCGGCGAGGCGGCGCGCCGTCGCGTACCCGATGCCGTCCGCACTGCCCGCTCCGGTGACCAGCGCGACGCGGCCGTCCAGGCGCATGGTGGCCGGCTCGTCGAGCGGTGCCCACTGGTCCTCCTGGTCGGCGGAGCCCGTGGGGGCGCCGCCGCGGGGCCGGCGCACCAGGCCCGGCCGGCTGACGTCCCGTCGAGACCGACCACCGCGCGCGTCAAGTGCCATGCCGCGATCCTGCCCGCTGTGGACGTTCCGGGCAACGCGGCACCCGGAAAGGGGTCCCTCCGACTTGCCCGCCGGTGGCTACCCTGACCGCACCACGTCCATGGAGATGATCTGATGAGCTATCCCCCACCGCCCGGTGGTTGGCACGACCCGTCGGCGGCCGGGCCACAGTCGAGCCCGCCGGTCGACCCGACGCTGCCGATGGCCGGCAACCCCATCCCGACCCAGCCGACGTCGGCGGACCCGTACGCGCCCGCCGACCCGTACGCCGCCCCCGGCTACCCGCCGGCCGGCAACCCGTACGCCCCGCCCGGCTACCCGCCGCCCGGCGATCCCTACGCCGCGGCCGGCTACCCGCCGGCGGCATACCCCGGCTACGCGCCCCCCTCCAGCAAGACGAACACGCTGGCCATCGTGGCGCTGGTGCTCTCGCTGGTCGGCTTCACCTCCTGCATCACCGCCCCGATCGGCGCGATCATGGGCCACGTCGCCCGGAAGCAGATCCGGCAGACCGGCGAGCAGGGCGAGGGCATGGCGAAGGCGGCCATCATCGTGGGCTGGATCCTCACCGCCCTGCTGGTGCTGCTGATCATCTTCTACGTCGTGATGATCATCATCGCCATCAACTCGGACAGCTCCAGCAGCTACTGACGCGGACGGGCCGCCCCGGTCGGCCGGGGCGGCCCGTCGCGTCAACGGCTCGTGGTCACTCCGCCGGCGGGGTGAACGACGAGGTGCGGCTCATTCCGGCGGCCCGGCCCTTGGCCGCGATCACCAGCGCCATCTTGCGGGACGCCTCGTCGATCATCTCGTCGCCGAGCATCACCGCGCCGAGCTTCCCGCCCGCCTCCGAGGTGTACCAGTCGTACGCGTCGAGGATCAGCTCGGCGTGGTCGTAGTCGGCCTGAGCCGGGGAGTAGACCTCGTTGGCCGCGTCGATCTGACCCGGGTGCAGCACCCACTTGCCGTCGAAGCCCAGCGCCGCCGAGCGCTTCGCCACCTCGCGGAACGCGTCCACATCCCGGATCTGCAGGAACGGGCCGTCGATGGCCTGCTTGTCGTGCATCCGGGCGGCCATCAGGATCCGCATGAGGATGTAGTGGTAGGGGTCGCCCGGGTAGTCCGGGATCAGTGCGCCGACCACCAGCGACTTCATGTTGATCGAGGCCATGAAGTCGGCGGGGCCGAAGATGATCGTCTCGACCCGGGGCGAGGCGGCCGCGACCGCGTCGACGTTGACCAGGCCGGCCGCGTTCTCGATCTGCGCCTCGATGCCGATCCGGCCGACCTCCAGGCCGAGGGTCTTCTCGATCTGGGTCAGCGTCAGGTCCAGCCACTGCACCTGCGCGGCGTTCTGCACCTTCGGCAGCATGATGCAGTCCAGATTGGCGCCGGCGCCCTCGACCACCTCGACGACGTCCCGGTAGGTCCACGGCGTGGTCAGGTCGTTCACCCGGACCACCCGGGTCTTGCCGGCCCAGTCGCCCTCGTTCAGGGCGGCGACGATGTTCTTGCGGGCGTCCGGCTTGGCCAGCGGGGCGACCGCGTCCTCCAGGTCGAGGAAGACCTGGTCGGCGGGGAGGCCCTGGGCCTTGCCGAGCATCTTGACGCTGGAGCCGGGTACCGCGAGGCAGGACCGGCGGGGGCGACCGACTGCGGCCATGGATGCGCTCCTTCCAGCGTCCGGCGGGCACGCCGACGCCACCACGTGAAAGACGAGAACTTAACGATCCCAAAGGGCGTTGTGACGCCACGGTAACCTCGTGCCGTGACCGGGGTGAATGGACCTGTGGAAGATCTCACTGAGCGGCGGACGGTGGTGGTGACCGGCGCCAGCTCGGGCATCGGCCTCGCCGCCGCGGTCGACCTGGCGGGTCGTGGCGACCGGGTGGTACTGGTCGGCCGGGATCCGGCCCGGCTGCGCGCCGCCGGGGAACGCGTCCGCGAGTGCTGCGGCGAGCAGCCCGAGCTGTTCCGCGCGGACTTCGCCGTGCTGGACGACGTACGCGGGCTCGCCGAGCGGCTGCGCGCCGCGTTCGACCGGATCGACGTACTGGCCAACAACGCCGGGGCGATCGTGCTCCACCCGGTCACCACCGTCGACGGGTTCGAGCTGAGCATGCAGGCCAACCACCTCGCGCCGTTCCTGCTCAGCAACCTGCTGCGGGATCAAATCGGCCGGATGGTGGTGACCGCCTCGGGCGCACACCGCAGCGGCGTGCTCGACCCGGACGACCTCAACGCCGCGCTGCGCCGCTACCGCCCGATGCGCGCGTACGGCACCAGCAAGCAGGCGAACATCCTGTTCACCGCCGAGGTGGCCCGGCGCTGGCCGCAGATGCCGGCGCACTCGTTCCACCCCGGCGTGGTGCGGACCCGGTTCGGCAACGAGAGCCGGCTGGTCGCCCTCGGCATGCGGCTGCTGCCGTTTCGCAGCCCCGAGCGGGGCGCGGAGACCCTCGTCTGGCTGGCCAACCAGGACCCGGCCCGGCTGGTCGACGGCGGCTACTACGCCGACCGGCGGCTCCGCCGACCGCTGCCCAAGGCGGCCGACCCGGCCCTCGCCGCCCGACTCTGGAGCGCCAGCGCCAAGGCCGTCGGGATCGAAGCCTGACCTGCTTCCCCGGCAACCGGCCGGGCCGACCGCTGCCATACTCCGCCGCATGACCGAACACGCGGAAGCGCCCCTGCTCGTCGCCCTGGTCGACCTGAGTGCCGACCCCGAGGCCGGCCAGCGGTACGAGGACGCGGTGCTGGCCCTGCTCGGGCGGCACGGCGGGCGGCTGGAGCGGCGGCTGCGCACCGGGGACGGGACGACCGAGGTGCACGTGATCCGGTTCGCCGCGCGGGCCGGCTACGACGCCTTCATGGTGGACCCGGAGCGGGTGGCGCTGCGGGCCGCGCTGGGCGACACCGCCCCCACCACCCGGGTCCTCGACGTCCACGACGTCTGACGCTCACTCGGCGAGGTGGACCGGGACGCTGGTGACCACCACGCCGGGCAGCGCCCGCAGGGCGGCGCGGAGCCGGTGCTCGGCGCGGCTGTGCAGCGGGCGGTGCCAGGCGTGGCGGAGCACCACCTCCGGCACGATCACGGTCAGCGTCAGCTCGGGCCGGGTGGTGTGCAGCGCCTCCAGGTAGTGCGCGAGCGGCCCGATCACCGCCCGGTACGGCGACACGATGGTCTCCAGCCGCAGGTGGTCGCCCCAGGCCCGCCACTGCTCGCGGAACCGGTCCGACTCGGCCTCCTCCGGGGCGATGTGCACGGCCAGCGTGGGCTGGCCCAGTGACGCCGCGTACGCCAGGGCCCGCAGCGACGCCCGGTTCAGCCGGGCCACCGGCACGACGACCAGGTGGCGTACCTCCTGGGGCAGTTCCTCGCCCTCGGCGGACCCGGCGGGTCCGGCGGGGCCGGGCGGCGCGGGCGGGTGCAGCGCCAGCGCGTCGTGCAGCGCGGCGTAGTGGCGGTGGATCCGCCGGAACAGCAGCACCAGCAGCGGCACCGCGACCACCACCACCCAGGCACCCTCGCTGAACTTGGCCACCGCGGCGGTGAGCAGCACCAGCCCGGAGAGGGTGGCGCCGACGGCGTTGAGCACCAGCCGGCGATGCCAGCCCGGCCCGCGGCGGCGTCGCCAGTGCACCACCATGCCGGCCTGCGACAGGGTGAAGGCGAGGAAGACGCCGACGGCGTAGAGCGGGATCAGCGACGCGGTGTTGCCTCGGAAGGCGACAAAGATGAGCCCTGCGGCGAGCGACAGCGCGACCAGGCCGTTGCTGAACGCCAGCCGGTCGCCCATGTGCAGGAACCGGCGGGGGGCGTGGCCGTCCCGGGCCATGAAGAAGAGCAGCCGGGGGAAGTCGTTGAACGCGGTGTTCGCCGCCAGCAGCAGGATCAGCGCGGTGGTGGCCTGGAGGAACGCGTACCAGGGGCCGGTCGGGAAGGTCACCCGGCCGAGCTGGGAGAGCAGCGTCTCGCCCGGCTGCGGGACCAGGCCGTCCAGGTGGATCAGCCCGACCAGACCGGCGAAGAGCACGACCAGCATGGCGACCATCCAGCCCAGCGTGGCGCGGGCGTTGCGCCACTCGGTGGGCCGGAACGCGGGGACGGCGTTCGACACCGCCTCGATGCCGGTCATCGACACCGCGCCGGAGGAGAACGCGCGCAGCACCAGCAGCAGGCCCAGTCCTTCGGCGGCCGGCACCGGCGGCGGCGACACCGGCGCGAACCCCCGGCCCGCCGCTCCGGCGTAGCCAACCACCAGCAGCGCGAGGACCGTGACCACGAAGGCGTAGGTGGGGAGCACGAAGAGGTTTCCGGCGGTGCGCACGCCGCGCAGGTTGCCGGCGAGCAGCAGGGCGATCACCAGCACCCCGAGCGGCACGGTGACCGGGGCCAGCGCGGGCAGCGCCGAGGTGACCGCGTGCACCCCGGCCGCCACCGACACCGACACGGTCAGCACGTAGTCGAGCATCAGCCCGGCCGCCGCCGCCAGTCCCGAGGTACGTCCCAGGTTGTCGCTGGCCACGATGTACGAACCGGCACCGTGCGGGTACGCCGGGATGGTCTGCCGGTAGGACAGCCCGACCGCGACCATCAGCACCACCAGCAGGGCGGCCAGCGGCAGGGACAGCCCGAGCGCGGCGCTGCCGGCCAGCACCAGCACGCCCAGCATCGCCTCTGGCCCGTACGCCACCGAGCTGAGCAGGTCGGACGAGAGCACGGGCAGGGCGACCAGCTTGCGCATCCGCTCGTAGAGCACCGAGGCGCTGGAGATCGGCGGGCCGAACAGCGTCCGACGGACCCGGGTGAGCAGCCGCCCGGCCCGCGAGCCGGGCAGGTGGGCCGGCTCGGTGGCGACCAGCTCGTCCGGCTCCTCGACGGTGAACATCTCGATCGGAACGAGCCGGCCGAACCGGCTCGGCCGCGGGGGCCGCCCGCTGCGGCCGAGGGTCGGGTCGACGGGCAGCTCGTCCGGGCCGCGCGGCTCCCGCCAGCGCTCGCCGATCCGGCCCAGGGCCGCCCGTTCCTCGGGGCCGAGCGGCGGGAACTCGGCCGACGGGGTGACGATCGTCCCCCGCTCGGCCGCGTCGTCGCGTTCCCCTTCCGCCCCCACCCTCCGCACTCTCACCGAAACCGGCGCGGCGGGGAGCAGTTTCTGCGAATGCGAGGCGGACCCGGTCAGTCGGCCAGCGGTGCGGGGTCGGCGGGCACCGCGACCGGCACCGTGCGGCGGCCGGCCCGGGCCCCGCCGAGGATGACGACGGCCACGCCGGCCAGCAGCAGGGCCAGCCCGGGCAGGGCGAGCGGGCGGGGCAACTGGCCCAGCCAGACCCCGGCGATCAGCGCCGCGCCGGGCGCCTCCAGCAGGATCAGCACGCTCACCGTGGTGGCGGAGACCCGGTGCAGGGCGTAGTTGAACATCGAGTGGCCGAGCAGTTGGGCGCCGGCCACCAGGCCGAGGATCGCCAGCCAGGTGGCGCCGTCGTAGCCGTGCAGGCGCACCCCGCCGACCAGGCAGACCACCAGCAGGATCGCCGCGCAGACGCCGTAGCAGATGGTGGTGTAGGTGGTGGTGCTGATGCTGGCCCGGGCGCGCTCGCCGAAGGCGGTGTAGACCGCGGCGAACATGCCGCCCGCGACGGCCAGCAGGTCACCGGCGAAGGCCCGGCCGGAGACGCCGAAGTCGGCCCCGGTGGCCAGCGCCGCACCGAGCACGGCGACCGCGATGCCGGCCCAGACCGCCGCGGGCAGCCGCCGACCCTGCCAGCGGGCGATCAGACCCTGCCAGACCGGCTGGGTGGCGCCCAGCGCCGTGGCCGCGGCCACGGAGGTGAGCTGCGCGCTCGGCATCCAGGTGGCGAAGTGGGCGGCCAGCGCCACCCCGGAGAGTACGCAGTAGAGCCCCTCCCGCCGGCCCGCGCCGACGGTCAGCCCCCGGAACTCGGCCCGCCGCCGGGTCAGCGAGACCGGGCCGAGCACGGCCAGCGAGAGCACGTTGCGCCAGAAGGCGATGGCGAGGGCCGGCGCGGCGGCGAACGCGACCAGCGGCGCGGAGGACGAGACGGCGGTGACGGCCAGCGCGAGCGCGCCGACGGTCAGCGCGTCGAGCGGCGGGCGGTGCGGAGGGTGGGACACGGAGAGCAATACTCACACGCCATCTGGCACCACGGACGGTCAGCACTCCGTTACGATCATGCGCGTCCCGGCGAACCCCCTCGACGTCCGGAGCCCTCCCCCATGCCCAGATACCAGGCGGTGCTGTTCGACTTCTTCGGCACGCTGACCCGCTGCGTCCAGCGCGGGTCCGCCCACCGGACCATCGCCGAACTGCTCGGCTGCTCGGCCGACACCCTGACCGACGTCCTCGACCGCAGCTACTACCAGCGCGCCAGCGGGCGGTTCGGCAACGCCGAGGCCACCCTGCGCTGGGTCTGCGGGCAGGCCGGCGTGCACCCCTCCGACGAGGCGGTACGCGCCGCCGTCGCCTCCCGGCACCGGGCGGTGCGCGCCGACACCCGGCTGCGCGCCGAGGCGGTGCCGGTGCTGGCCGCGCTGCGCGGGCTGGGCGTCCGCACCGGCCTGATCAGCGACTGCACGCACGAACTTCCGGCCTTCCTGCCTCAACTGGCGGTCGCGCCGCTGCTCGACGTCCGGGTCTTCTCGGTGCAGGTCGGGCGCTGCAAGCCCGACGCGACGCTCTACCTGACCGCCTGCCACCGGCTCCACCTCACGCCGGCCGACTGCCTCTACGTCGGCGACGGCGGCAGCCAGGAACTCACCGGCGCCGAGCGGGCCGGCATGACCGCGGTCCGGCTGGCCGCCCCGGACCTCGCCCGTCACATGGTCTTCAACGCCGACCACGGCTGGGACGGCCCGGAGCTGACCTCGCTCACCGAGGTGCTCGGCCTGCTCGACCCCATCGCCGTCGGCTGACCGGGTGACGGGCCGGGGCGGTTCAGCGCCGGCGGACCCTGTGCAGCCGGAAGGGCTTGCGGGTGGCCCGGACCGCCGTCGTCTCCCGGGGCTGCTCGGCGAGCGAGTCGGCCGGCAGGTCGGCACCCGCGACGGCGGCGCCCTCCGGGCTCAACCGGTTCACCGCACAGCCCTCGGCCGCCCAGCGGGCCACCAGGTCGACGGAGGGGCCCGAGGCGTTCAGCCGCTTGGCGGCGACCAGCGGCGCGGCGCTCTCCCACTCCTCGCTGCCCGGCCGCAGCCGGGTCACCCGGGCCGGCCAGGTCACGATCCGGCCGCCGTGGTCGCCGCGCAGCGTCACCTCGGCCGCGTCCGCGTCGGCCAGCCCGGGGGCGGACTGCTCGCCCGGGCCGGTCACCACCAGCAGCGCGCCGTCGAGCGGCAGGCACCAGAGGCCGTACGCCGGGCCGCCGTCGACGCTGACCCAGCAGACGGCCGCCTTTTTCATCGCCTCGTCCACCAGCGGTGTGGTGGTCCGCTCGCCGACCTCGTCGCTCACTCCGGCATCCTCCCGCATCCCGGCTCGGCCGGGGTGGACCACGTCCTCAGCGGCACGCTACCGCGCCGGCATCCGCCGTCTCAGCCCACGAAGGGCGGGACGGCGATCTCGCCCCGGGCCACCGGCATGACGTGGCCGGCGACCGTCGCGGCCACCGCCACCCCGCCGGCCGCGGTCACCGTGCAGGCCAGCGCGGACGGCCGGTTGATCTCGATGCCCTGGCGGACCGCGTACTCGAAGCGACCCTCGCCGGGCAGCAGCCCGCTGGCCACCAGCCAGACGCCCAGCCCCAGGGCGGCGGAGCCGGTCGCCGGGTCCTCCGGCACCCCGAGGCCCGGCACGAAGACGCGCGCGTGCGCGGTTTGCGAGTCGGCGTCCCAGGAGAAGACGCTGACGTGCTCCACGCCGTACCGCTCCGCCGCCGCCGCGTTCACCTTGGCGCGGGCCATTGCGTCGGGACGTACCGGAAGGTAGGGGAATTCCAGCCCGCAGCCGGCGACCCGGGGCGCCGGCCCGGCGTGGTCCGCGGCGGTGAGGCCGGCCATCTCCAGCAGCGGCTCCGGGTCCAGTTCGGGCCCCAGGGTCGGTGTGCTCCCGGTGAGGGTCGCGCCGGTGGGGGTGACCTCGATCGGCAGCACCCCGACACCGCACTCCTGGGTGACCCTGCCCACATCGAACATGCCGCGGCGGCTCGCGGTCACCGCGGCGCCCACACTCGGGTGCCCGGCGAACGGCAGTTCCTCGGCCGGGGTGAAGATCCGCGCGCGGTACGTCGCACCGACCTGCGTGGGCGGCAGCACGAACACCGTCTCCGACAGGTTGAACTCCAGCGCGAGCGCCTGCATCTGCTCGGTGGCGAGCCCTTCCGCGCCGAACACCACGGCCAGCGGGTTGCCGGCGAACGGGCGGTCGGTGAAGACGTCCACGATCTCGTAGGCCAAGGTCGACATGTTGATAAACACTAGGCCCTTAGGCTGGTGCCCGTGAGCACGCCGAACCGGGTCTACATCGCTCGACTCGCCGGAGTCGCCGTCTTCGACCCGAACGGTGACCAGGTGGGTCGGATCCGGGACGCCGTCGCCCGGGTGCGGCCGACCCAACGCCCGCCCGAAGTGGTGGGGCTGGTCGCCGAGATGCCGATGCGGCGGCGCATCTTCCTCTCCATCAACCGGATCACCTCCATCGACGCGGACGCCGTGGTGCTCGGCAGCGGCACGCTCAACCTGCGCCGGTTCGAGAAGCGCCCGAACGAGCTGCTCGTGCTCCAGGAGCTGCTGGACCGGCGGGTCCAGCTCGACACCGGGCAGGCCGGCTCGGTGGTCGACGTGGCCATGGAGTGCAGCCGCGGCGGCGAGTGGGCACTCACCCGGGTCGCCGTCCGCGAGCAGACCAGCCGGCTCGCCCGCCGCGGCCACCTGCACCAGGTGGAGTGGGACCGGGTGCGCGGCCTCGGCACCCTCGGCGAGAACCGCGGTACGGCCAACCTGCTCGCCGTGCTGGAGGACATGCGCCCGGCCGACCTGGCCAACGCCCTCCAGGACCTGCCCGACGCCCGGCGCAACGAGGTGGCCGCCGCGCTGGACGACGAGCGCCTCGCCGACGTGCTCGGCGAGCTGCCCGAGCACGACCAGGTGGAGATCCTGGCCGCGCTCGACCGGGAACGCGCCGCGGACGTGCTGGAGGAGATGGACCCGGACGACGCCGCCGACCTGCTCAACGAGCTGCCCCCGCCGGAGCAGGACGTGCTGCTCGACCTCATGGAGCCGGACGAGGCCACCCCGGTCCGCCAGTTGCTGCGCTACGCCTCCGGCACCGCCGGCAGCGTGATGACCTCCGAGCCGGTGATCCTGCCGCCGGACGCCACCGTGGCCGAGGCGCTGGCCCGGATCCGCGAGCCGCAGCTCTCCCCCGCGGTGGCCGCGCAGGTCTTCGTCACCCGCGCCCCGCTCACCACGCCGACCGGGCGCTACCTGGGCATGGTCCACTTCCAGCGGCTGCTCCGCGAGCCCCCGGCCGACCTGCTGGGCGGGGTCGTCGTCAACGACATCGACCCGCTGCGGCCGACCACCCCGCTGCCCGAGATCACCCGCCGCATGGCCACGTACGACCTGGTCGCCATGCCGGTGGTGGACCGGTCCATGCGGCTGGTCGGCGCGGTGACGGTGGACGACGTGCTGGACCACTCGCTGCCGCGGGACTGGCGGGACCGGGACGCCATGGCGCCCGCGCCCGCCGACGAGGGAACCCTGGACGGCGGCAATGGCTGACCAGCGACGAGCGGAGCGGCTGGACCAGCCGCGGGCGCCCCGGGGCCTCCGGCTGCCCCGGATCGACGCGGAGACCTTCGGCCGCTGGTCGGAGGGGATCGCCCGGGGCATGGGCACGGCGAACTTCATCGTCTACATGACGCTGGTGATCGCCGCCTGGTTCGCGTGGAACACCCTGGCCCCGACGAACCTGCGCTTCGACCCGTACACCTTCACCTTCCTGACCCTGGTGCTCTCCCTCCAGGCCTCCTACGCGGCCCCGCTGATCCTGCTCGCGCAGAACCGGCAGGCCGACCGGGACCGGATCGCGCTGGAGGAGGACCGGCGGCGGGCCACCATGCAGAAGGCCGACACGGAATACCTGGCCCGGGAGATCGCCGCGCTGCGCATCGCTCTGGGCGAGGTGGCGACCCGGGACTTCCTCCGCTCCGAGCTGGCCCGGCTGGCCGAGGAGCTGGACGAGGCGGCCGAGCGGCGGCGGAAGCTGGAGCGCCGGCAGCAGGAGCGGGAGGCCCGGCGGCAGGCCGGCGGGGAGCCGCTGGACGAGCCCCGCGACGACCTCGACGGCGACTTCGCCCGCGACGGGCAGTTCGAGGGCTGAATTCGCCGGGAAACGTATTGAACGCCGCGCGCCTCAAGGGGCCAGGCGAGCGGCGTTCGGTGCGATCGTCCCACTTCGCGGCACGGCCCGTCCACCCCTCGGGCGGCCATCGATTCGCTCACACCCGGCCCCCGCCAGCGGCGGACGCCGATGACCACCGACGTAGCATTGCGGACATGTCAGCACCCGTCAGCACCATCTCCGACGCGATCCAGGCCGCCCTGGCCACCGTCAACGACCCGGAGATCCGTCGGCCCATCACCGAGCTCGGCATGGTCCGCTCCGCCGAGATCGGCGACGACGGCGTGGTCCGGGTCGAACTGCTGCTCACCGTGGCCGGCTGCCCGCTGAAGGACAAGCTGCGTACCGACATCACGGCCGCCGTCGGGGCGGTGCCCGGCGTGGCCGGCGTCCAGATCGAGTTCGGCGTGATGAGCCCGGAGCAGCGCCAGGAGCTCCAGTCGAAGCTGCGCGGCGGCGGGGCCACCGCCGAGCCGGTCATTCCGTTCGCCCAGCCCGGCTCCCGCACCCGCGTCTACGCGGTCGCCAGCGGCAAGGGCGGCGTCGGCAAGTCCAGCGTCACCGTCAACCTGGCCGCCGCGCTGGCCGCCCGCGGCCTCTCGGTCGGCGTGGTGGACGCCGACATCTACGGCCACTCGGTGCCCCGGATGCTCGGCGCCGACGGCGCGCCCACCCGGGTCGAGGACATGATCATGCCGCCGCAGTCGCACGGCGTGAAGGTCATCTCGATCGGCATGTTCACCCCGGGCAACGCGGCCGTCGTCTGGCGCGGCCCGATGCTGCACCGGGCGTTGCAGCAGTTCCTCGCCGACGTCTACTGGGGCGACCTGGACGTCCTCCTGCTCGACCTGCCCCCGGGCACCGGCGACATCGCGATCTCGGTCGCCCAGCTCCTGCCAAACGCCGAGATCCTGGTCGTCACCACCCCGCAGGCAGCCGCCGCCGAGGTGGCCGAGCGGGCCGGCGCCATCGCGCTCCAGACCCACCAGCGGGTGGTCGGCGTCATCGAGAACATGTCCTGGCTGGAGCTGCCGGACGGCTCCCGGATGGAGGTCTTCGGGGCCGGTGGCGGTGCGGCCGTCGCCGAGTCGCTGACCCGGACCATCGGCGCGCAGGTGCCGGTGCTGGGGCAGATCCCGATGGACACCCGGGTGCGCGAGGGCGGCGACGCCGGCAACCCGATCGTGCTGGCCGAGCCGGACGCCCCGGCCGCCCGGGCGCTCGTCCAGGTCGCCGACCGCCTCGCGGTGCGCCGCGAGTCCCTGCTCGGCAAGCCCCTAGGTCTCAAGCCCGCCGGTCGCTGACCCCCGGAAAGCTCCGCACCGACCCTCCCCGGCCCCGGCCGCGGAGGGTCGGTCCGGTTACGGGGTGGTGCGCGGGCTCAGGTGGCGTCGTCGTAGGAGGGGCGCTGGACCGGTGCCGGGGCGCCGCCGGTGGCGGTGGCCGGGCGGGTGCCGTTGGTACGCAGGTCGGCCGCCTTGGCCACGTCCTTCAGGTCGTCGTGCACGCCGGTGACGTCCGAGCGGAGGTTGTCGTACATGCTCTGCAGCGGCTTTCGGAGGGCCTGCTCGTCCTCCTCGCTGAGCAGGTGCTTCCGGATGAACGCCTTCGGGTGCAGGTCCTCCAGCTGGATGTCGGTGCCCAGCTCGCGGCTCAGGTCACCGGTGGCGTTCCGCGCCATGTTGCGCAGGTTGCGGACCATCCGGAGGCCGTCGTTGATCACCGTGGGCAGCCGGTCCCCGAAGATCAACAGTGCCAGGAGCAGCAGGGCGCCGATCTCCCACCAGTTCAGGTTCTCGAACACTCGGCCTCCTCGTGGCGTGTCAGGGCAAGACTACGCACGTCAGGTGGCCGGCCGGGAGGGGGTGAGGGGACCTCACTTGGCGTCTGCGGCGAGCGTCACCGAGGCGTTCTGCCGGTTCGACCCGCGCCGGTACTCCACCGTCACCACCGAACCGGGGGCGTACTTGCGGACCAGGGCCACCAGGTCGGTCGGATCGGTCATCGGGTGCCGGTCGAGCCGGAGCACCACGTCCCCGGTACGCAGCCCGGCGGCCGCCGCCGGCCCGGCCGGCTCGACGGTGTTGAGGCGTACGCCGCCGCCGCTCACGCCGGTGCCGCCGACCTGGGCGCCGATCACCGTACGCCGGGCCTTGCCGGTGCCGATGATGTCCTCGGTGACCCGCTTCGCCTGGTTGATCGGGATGGCGAAGGCGAGCCCGATGTTGCCGGCCTCCTGCCCGTCGGCGACCAGCGACTTGATCGTCGAGTTCACCCCGACCACCCGGCCGGCCCCGTCGACCAGCGGGCCGCCGGAGTTGCCGTGGTTGACCGCCGCGTCGGTCTGGATCGCCGCGTAGTAGCGGGTCGGCCCGCCCGGCTCACCCGCCATCATGGTGCGGTCCAGGGCGCTCACGATGCCGGCGGTCACCGTGTTGGCCAGGGAGAGCGGCGAGCCGATGGCGAGCACCGGGTCGCCGACGGCGAGCGCGTCGGAGTCGCCGAACTCCACCGGCTTCAGCCCGGTCCGGGTCACCTTGATGACCGCGATGTCCGACTCCGGGTCCTGCCCGACCACGGTGCCCGGGGCGGTGCTGCCGTCGTTGAAGACCACCGTGGCCTTGCCGGGCCCGCCCGCGACCACGTGGTCGTTGGTGACGATGTGCCCGTCGGCGCTCACCACGAAGCCGGAGCCCTCGCTGGTGCCGCCGAGACTGGCCACCCGGACCGTGACCACGCTGGGCAGCACCCTCTCGGCGACTCCGGCCAGTGACTCGGGCTTGCGCTGGGCGAGCGCCGGGGCCTGCCCGGACTGCGCCCCCAGCGTCGGCACACTCCCGCCCGTGCGCAGGAACGCGTAGGTCAGCGCGCTGCCGAGCGAGCCGGCGAGCAGGGCGGTGATCAGCGAGACCAGCACCACCTGGCGCAGGCCCGGCCGCCTCGGCGCATCCGGGTCGGTCACCGGTTCCGGCTCGCCGCTGCCGGCGACCGGGGCGGCCGGCACCACCACGGCAGCGGGCGCGTACGGGTCGCGCCAGGGGTCGGCGAGCGCGTCGGACCACCAGGGCGAGGTGCCACCCCCGGCGCCCTGCGGCGGCTGTCCGGGCGCCGGCCCTCCCGCCGGTGCCGGACCCCCGCCGGGCTGGCGCCAGTCCCAGCCGTCGGTCACGTCGGTGCCTCCCAGTCCGTCCCCCACGCCCCGCGCCGGGCGGTCGGCGGAGCCGGCCGTGCCGCACGGGACTCCGTCCAGGATTGCACGAATGCCCCGAGTGGAGTCAGGGGTTGCCGCGCGTGATCGTCTGAGGGCGGACGCGCGGCTGCGCCCGTCGAGGCGCGCCTCTAGGCTCTCAGTGCCAACCGACCCCTCGCACCATCCCGCCCGGAGGTGTCCCATCGCCACGGTCGCCGGCTCCGGCAACTCGACCGCCCAGGTGCTTAAGTTCGCCGAGTCGTACGTCACCGAGGATCTCGTGCTGCGGACGGCCCGCGCCCTCGCCCACGAGGTGGGCGTGGACGCGGTGACGCCGGGCGCCGGGGCCGCGCTGCGCCTGCTCGCCGCCGCCGGGAACGCCCGGGCGGTGGTGGAGATCGGCACCGGCACCGGGGTGAGCGGTGTCTGGCTGCTCCGCGGCATGCGCCCCGACGGGGTGCTCACCACCATCGACGTGGAGGTCGAGCACCAGCGCATCGCCCGGCGGCTGTTCCAGGAGGCGGGCTTCGCGTCCGGGCGTACCCGGATCATCACCGGCCGGGCCCTCGACGTGCTGCCGCGGCTCGCGGACGGCGCCTACGACCTGGTCTTCGTCGACGCCGAGGCGGCCGGCTTCGCCGCCTGCGTGGACGCCGCGCTGCGGCTGCTGCGCCCCGGCGGGGTGCTCGCGCTCAACGGGGCCCTGGCCGGCGGCCGGATCGGCGACCCGGCCGCCCGCGACGTGGAGACGGTGACCGTGCGGGAGACCATCAAGGCGATCCGCGAGTCGGAGCACTGGGTGCCGGCGCTGCTGCCCGTCGGGCACGGCCTGCTCGCCGCCGTGAAGGGCTGACCGCCTTACCCGGTCAGCCCAGCGTGGCCAGCCAGCGCAGCAGCCCGCGGACGCCCCAACCGGTGGCGCCCTTAACCAGCTCGCCGTGCACGTCGTCCGACCAGGAGGGCGCGGACATGTCCACGTGCACCCAGCGGTCGCGCAGGTCGCCGGTGAACTCGCGGAGGAAGAGCGCGGCCACCACCGAGCCGGCACCCCGGCTCGGGGAGCTGTGCAGGTCGGCGATGTTGCTGCCCAGGTACTCGACGTAGTCGTCGGCGAGCGGCATCCGCCAGGCCCGTTCGCCGGCCGCCGCGATCGCGCCCAGCAGGTCGGCGGCCAGGTCGTCGTTCTCGCTGTAGAGGGCGGCGTGCCGCTTGCCCAGCGCCACCGCGTTCGCCCCGGTCAGGGTGGCCAGGTCGACCAGCAGGTCGGGCTTCAGCTCCCGGACGGCGTACGCCATGGCGTCGGCGAGGACCAGCCGGCCCTCGGCGTCCGAGTTGGTGCTCTCGCTGGTCAGGCCGCCGTAGTGGCGGACGACGTCGCCGGGGCGGAACGCCGAGCCGCTGACCATGTTCTCGGCGAGCGGGGCCAGCGTGGTGACCCGCACCGGCAGCTCCAGCGCGGCGGCGCCCAGGGTGGCGGCGACCACCGCGGCGGCCCCGGCCATGTCCTTGCGCATGAGCTTCATGGCCGGCACCGGCTTGATCGAGATGCCGCCGGTGTCGAAGGTGATCCCCTTGCCCACCAGCACCACGTGGGTACGCGCGCCGGCCGGCCGCCAGTCCAGCTCGACCAGGCGGGGGCCGCTGGCCGAGCCGCCGCCGACGGCCAGGATGCCGCCGAAGCCCTCGGCGTCCAGGTCCTCCGGCCCGCGCACCCGCAGGTGCAGGTCGGCGCGGCCGGACACGGCGGAGGCCACCTGGGCGGCGAACCACTCCGGGTTCTTGGTGGACGAGGGGGTGTTGGTCAGGTCCCGGGCCAGCCGGGTCATCTCAGCGGTGGTCCGGGCGGTGGCCAGGGTCGGCGCGAGCGCCTCCGGGTCGCCGACCACGACGTCCACCTCGGCCAGCGCGGGCCTGCCGCCGGCCTCGGTCAGGCGGTAGCGGTAGGAGCCGAGCAGCAGCCCCTCGGCCAGGCCGCGCAGCGCGTCCGTGGCCTCGTCCGGCAGGGTGATCGTGATGTGTGTCTCATCCTTGGCGGCGCGGGCGAGCGCCGCGCCGGCGACCCGCCAGCCGTGCTCGTCGCCGTCGCCGACGCCGAGCAGCCAGAGCCGGGCCGGGGTGCCGCCGGGACGCAGGTGCTCCCGGACCTCACCGGCGGCGCCGGTGAGCCGGGCGGCGGGCAGCAGCGCCGTCGCCTCGGCCCGGACGTCGTCGCCGGGCGGGACGGCGGTGGGAACCAGCGCGGCCGGGGCGTCCGGCCCTTCGGGACGAACGGGCAGGACAAGGGTGTCGGGCCGCGCGGGCCCGCTCACCAGACGAATGGCCAGCACGCTGGACGGTACCTCCGAAACTGCTCGAAGCGGGACATTTTGTCGCTCACCGGGCGAGGAAGGCCCTGAGCCACCGGCTCTGCCGGTGGCTCAGGGTAGGGCGAACCGTTCGCGCGACGGACGTCACGCGAACCGCTCGCCGCATCAGCCGGCAGCCGCCTTCAGCGCGTCACCCAGCGCGGTGGCCTCGTCGGGAGTCATCTCGACGACGAGCCGGCCACCACCCTCCAGCGGGACTCGCATGACGATGCCCCGGCCCTCCTTGGTGACCTCCAGCGGACCGTCGCCCGTCCGCGGCTTCATCGCCGCCATGTTGTCTCCCCTCAGACCTACACCAGGGTCGGTGGGTTGCCCCACAGCCACTTCGTCATGACCACCCGCAACCGTCGCGGGGGCGTCGACCAACGATTTTCCCTGATGAACACCGCCGGACCCAAACCGAAGCAGCATTGATGTAACAGCATCTAGCTTATCTTGGATAGGCCTGTCACAATGTGCGGTCATGCAGGCACGGTCGGCACTCTTCGACCTGTACGGCGACCACCTCCGGGCGAGGGGCGGCCGTGCACCGGTCGCCGCCCTGGTCAAGCTGCTGGCACCGCTCGGGATCGCCCCGCCGGCGGTTCGCACCGCGGTCTCCCGGATGGTCCGTCAGGGCTGGCTCGAACCGCTCCGGCTCGCCTCCGGGCCCGGATATTCGATCACACCGAAGGCGGCCCGCAGACTCGACGAGGCGGGCGCCCGGATCTACCGCACGGGGCGGCACGCCTGGGACGGCCGATTCGATCTGCTGGTGCTGGACGCGCCCGCGTCCCGCCGGGACCGGCAGCGGCTCGCCGCCAACCTCACCTTCCTCGGCTACGGCACGCTGGACGACTGCACCTGGGTGGCGACCCGGCCGGGCGAGGACGTCGACGTCCTGCTCGCCGAAGCCGGGGTGCGTTTCGAGCGGTTCACCGCCGCGCACGCCGCCGGCACCCCCGGCGCCATGGGGGTGGTCCGCCGCGCCTGGAACCTGGCCGAGATCGGCCGCGCGTACGAGCGGTTCGTCGCCGAGCAGAAGCCGTTGCTCACCGGGGTCACCGTGCGCAGCAGCGACGAGGAGGCGTACGCGGCCCGGTTCCGGCTCGTCCACGCGTGGCGTACCTTCCTGTTCCGGGATCCGCAGCTGCCGCCGGCGCTCCTCCCCGAGCGCTGGCCGGGCAGCAGCGCCGCCAGTTTCTTCGACCGGCACGCGGCCCGGCTCCGGCCGGCCGCCGACCGGTACGTCGAGCAGTGCCTCGACGCCAGCAACCGCCTCGCCCGACAGAAGGGTCGTTAGAAACGTGACCGAGCCGCTGCTCGTCGACCGCACCGACGCCGTCGTCACCCTGACGTTGAACCGCCCGACGGCGATGAACTCGCTCGACGTGGCGCTCAAGGAGGCGCTCCGGGACACCCTGGCGGAGCTGGAGGCCGACCGGTCCTGCCGGGCGGTCGTGCTGGCCGGCGCGGGCGGCTCGTTCAGCGCCGGGCAGGACCTGCGGGAGCACGTGCAGACCCTGGAGTCGGCCGACGCCGACCCGCTCGGCACCGTGCGGGCCCACTACAACCCGATCGCCGCCCGGCTGGCCAACCTGCCCAAGCCGGTGATCGCCGCGGTCCGGGGCATGGCCGCCGGGGCCGGCGCCTCGCTGGCGTTCCTCGCCGACTTCCGCATCGGCGGCCCGAAGACCCGGTTCCTGATGGCCTTCGCCGGCGTCGGGCTCGCCGCCGACACCGGCGCCTCCTGGACGCTGCCCCGGCTGGTCGGCCACGCCAAGGCCGTCGAGCTGCTGATGCTCGCCGAGCCGGTGGGCGCCGAGGACGCCTGCCGGCTGGGTCTGCTCACCCGGCTCGTGGACGACGACGAGCAGGTGCTGCCGGCCGCGCAGGAGCTGGCCGCCCGGCTCGCCGCCGGCCCGACCGTCGCCTACGGGGCGATCAAGCGGCAGCTCTCCATCGCCGACGCCGGCACCCTGGCCGACGCGCTGGCCGCCGAGGCGCAGGCCCAGGCGATCTGCGGCGCCACCGCCGACCACCGGGCCGCCACCATGGCCTTCGTGAACAAGCAGAAGCCGGTCTTCGAGGGCCGCTGACCGCCGGTCAGTCGTCCTCTTCGGGATCCTGGTTGGCCTCGGCGCCGAGCACGAACGCCTGCATGGCCAGCTCGTCACCGGCCGGCGAGACGAAGGCGGGCAGCTCGCGCGGGCCCAGCTCCTGCACGTAGGCCCAGAAGAGCCGGACCGCCTCGGCGGGCGAGGCCGCCTCGATCGGCAGGTCGAGGCTCACCAGCCACGAGCGGCGCGTCGGCGGCGGGCCGATCCGGTCGGCCAACTCCCGGAAGCGGCCCGGGTCGAGCCCGGTGACCGGCCCGTCGAGGGCCAGGCCGGCGACCGGCACCGGCTCGTCGAGCACCCGCTGGGTGTACGTCACCACGAGCACCCCCGGACCGGCCTCGGACTGCGGGTCGTCCGGGTCCTCCCGGGTCTCCCCGGTGGCGGGTGCGACCCGCCCGAGCGCGACCAACCGCAGCGGTCCGTCGACCAGCACCGCGACCGGGTCGCCGGGCCGGGGCCCGGCGGCCTCGTCGAGCCCGGTCAGCTCCAGGGTGTCGTGGTGCACCAGCCGCTCGGCCTCGTAGCGCTCGGCGGGCAGCAGGACCGCCCAGGCGCCCGGCGCGGTGCCGCCCTCGATCGTCCCGCTCGTCCGCGGCTCGGTGTCGGTCATGTCCCAATCCCATCACGCCGGACCGGAGCCGGTCCCGGCACGTCCGCCGCCGGGTCACGCCTCCGGACGGTCGCCGGCCGCGTGGCAGCCGGCGAGGTGGTCGTCGACCATGCCGGTGGCCTGCATCAGCGCGTAGGCCGTGGTCGGGCCGACGAAGCGGAAGCCGCTCTTCTTGAGCGCCTTGGCCATCGCGGTGGACTCCGGGGTGAGCGCCGGCACCTCGGCGAAGGACCCCGGCCGGGCCGCCCGGGGCGGCGGCGCGTAGGACCAGAGCAGCGCGGAGAGGCCGTCGGGCAGCGCCAGGGCCGCCCGGGCGTTGGCGATGGCCGCCTCGACCTTGGCCCGGTTGCGGACGATCCCCGCGTCGGCCAGCAGCCGGGCCACGTCGGCCTCGCCGTAGCCGGCGACCTTCTCGATCCGGAACTCGTCGAACGCAAGCCGGAACGCGGGCCGCTTGCGCAGGATGGTCAGCCACGACAGGCCGGACTGGAACGCCTCCAGCGTCAGCCGCTCGTAGAGCGCGTCGTCGCCGCGCAGCTGCCGGCCCCACTCCTCGTCGTGGTAGATGGCGTAGTCCGGGGTGCTCGCCCCCCAGGCGCAGCGGGGCAGCCCGTCGGCGCCGGTCACCAGGTCAGTCACGTCGTACACGGTAGGTCAGCCCACCGACAACCGGCGGCGGCCGCCGTCAGGGCAGCCGGCCCTGCTCGACCAGCCGGGCGAACTTCTTCAACGCCTGCGTCAGGCTGAACTTCGAGCCGGGCCAGAGCACCGGCCAGGCCACCCGGCCCGCCGGCCCGCCGGGCAGGTGGAACCACTCGTGCCAGACCACCTGGGTCCGGTCCCGCTCCATGGGGGTGCAGCGCAGCACGCCGGGGCCGCGCAGCAGCTTGCCGCAGTGCACCACGCCGACCTCGTACGGCGCGTCCACCCGGACCACCCGCATCTCGTCGCGGAGCACGGCCGGGCCGAGCGTGGTGACCGCCTCGACCAGGCTCCCCTCGCCGCCGTCCCCCTCGACCACCCGGACCGTGGTGAGCGGGATCCAGTCGGACTGCCGCTCCCAGGCGGTCAGCGCGGCGAAGACGCGCTCGGCCGGCGCTTCGACGATCACCGAGGCGGTGACCTCGGCGGCTCCGGGCTGCGCCGCCTCGGCGAAGCCGGCGCCACCGTCCGCGCCGGTCACGCGGACTCTGAGCGGACCACCGGCCCGCGCTCCCGGTCGGCCTCGGCGTCCGCGTCGGCGGCCCCGGCGTCGCGGGCGGCCTCCACGGTCGGTCCGGCGTCGCGGGTGGCCTCCGCGGTGGCGTCGCGGTCGGCGGGGGTGGCGGTCGGGTCGGTGGGCGGCCGGAGGCCGACCTCGGGTGGGGTTTCGTCGACCGGGGTCGCCACGGGGGCGATGGTGGCCGGCCCACCGGTGGCCGCCGCCGGGACGGCGGCGGACGGCAGCGTCGCCACGTCCTCGACGGCGGCCGCGGCCGGGGCCTCCGCCACGCCGGCCTCGGCGGTGAGCGGCGTCGCGCCGGCGGTGGGCGGGTCGGCGGCCGGCGGCCGGGCGGGGGCCTCGGCCTCCGAACCGGTCGCGGCGGCCTCCGCGCGGGCCCGGCGCAGCGCGTCGGCCTCCTCCATCCGGCCCTCGCGGAGGGCGGCGTTCTCGGCCTCCAGCACGCCGATCAGCTCGGTCTTGTAGCCGATGTCGTAGGCGGCCCGGCGCATCGCCGCGTCGACCTGGGCCATCCGGTAGCCGCGCAGCGCGGTGTCGAAGCGCACCTCGGCGACGTCCGACTCGTCCAGCGGGCGGCTGCCCGGCAGGGGCACGGCCCGCCCGTCCGGCTCGGCCGGCGCCAGGCCCGGATCCCGCCCGGAGACCAGCACCGTCACCCCGAACACCACCGCCGCCACGGTCAGCGCGACGACCAAGAGGAGCAGAACCTCACCCATGGGGAGATCGTGGCATGCGGGCCGGGATCGGGCGAGCCCTCCGCCGCCTCCGATCGGAATCGCCCGCGCCGGCCCGGCTCGCGAAGGTCGGCGTCCGCCGTCCTCCGGACACCGGGTTCGCCACACCCGGCCGCGCGGGCGGTCCGGCGGGCGACGCCGCCCGGCCTGGGCCGGGGCGGTCGGGACCGGATAGCGTCGGGGGCGACCGGTGGAAGATCGGCGCGGAGGAGGCGGGCATGACCGAGGCGTTGCGGCTCGGCGGGCGGACCTTCTCCCCCGGCGACCTCGTCGTGATGGCGATCGTCAACCGCACGCCGGACTCGTTCTTCGACAAGGGCGCCACCTTCGCCCAGGACAACGCGCTGCGTGCCGTCGAGCGGGCGGTGACCGAGGGCGCGGAGGTCATCGACATCGGCGGGGTGAAGGCCGGGCCGGGCGACGAGGTCGACGTGGCCGAGGAGATCCGCCGCACGGTGGACACCATCGCCGCGGTCCGGGCGGCCTTCCCGGACGTGGTCATCTCGATCGACACCTGGCGCGCCGAGGTGGCCGTGGAGGCGGTGGCGGCCGGCGCCGACCTGCTCAACGACACCTGGTCGGGGGCGGATCCCGCGCTGGCCCGGGTTGCCGCGGCGACCGGCGCCGGACTGGTCTGCTCGCACGCCGGCGGGCTCGCCCCGCGGACCCGGCCGCACCGGGCCGCGTTCGACGACGTGGTGGCCGACGTGGTGGGAACGGTCACCGGCCTCGCCGAGCGCGCGGTCGGCCTCGGCGTACGGCGGGACGGGATCCTGATCGACCCGGCGCACGACTTCGGCAAGAACACCCGGCACTCGTTGGAGATCACCCGGCGGCTCGGCGAGCTGGCCGACACCGGCTGGCCGCTGCTGGTGGCCCTGTCGAACAAGGACTTCATCGGCGAGACGCTGGACCTGCCGGTGCCCGATCGGCTGGAGGGCACTCTGGCGGCCACCGCCGTCTCGGCCTGGCTCGGCGCCCGCGTGTTCCGCGCCCACCAGGTCCGCGAGACCCGCCGGGTGCTGGACATGGTGGCGTCGATCCGGGGGGACCGGCCACCGGCCCTGACCCGGCGCGGGCTGGCCTGAGCCGGGTCAGGTCCAGCGGAGGATGTTCCGGCGCCAGGCGTAGAGGATGCCGAGGGCCACCACGGCGACGAAGACGCCCATCTCCACCACTGTGGTCACGCCGAACCCGGGCCGGTCGAAGACCAGCGCCCAGGGGAAGAGGAAGACCGCCTCCACGGCGAAGAGCACGTACAGGTAGGCGTAGACGTAGTAGCGGATCTGCATCTGCGCCCAGTCGCCGCCGACCGGGTCGAGCCCGCACTCGTAGCTGGCCCGCTTGCCCCAGGGATCAGCCGGACGGCCAGGACGTAACACCCGGTTGGCCGAGAACGCCGTAACGAAGAAGAGCACGGCGGCAAGGAGGAGGAGACCGAGCGTGGCGTACGAGCCGAGGTAACCGGTCACGGTCGGGAGCCTACCGGGCGGGCCGTCCGGCCGCCTCGAACACGTTACGGATTTGTTTCCTTGGGGGACTAGTGCCCGAAGGCAACGGTTGCCAAATAATGAGACCTCACTGACCGTCACGGAGGACACATGGCCCGCCCCCGCGTACGGCCTGCTCGGCGCGCCGCGCTCCGAGGTATCCCCGCGTTGCTCGTGCCCGCACTGGTCGCCGGGATCGTGGCGGCCGTGGCGGTAGGGCCGGCCTGGGCGGCGACCTCGCCGACCGTGACCGCCGAGGCCCGGGCGGCCGATCCGGGCGACCCGGGCGAGCCCGGGGGCGACCCCGGCACCGACCCGACCGAGGCGACACCGACCGTGGACCCCACGACGACGGAGCCGGCGCCCACCAGCCCGCCGCCGACCGAGGACGTGCCGTCGACCACGCCGCCGGCACCGACCACCACCCCTCCGGCACCAACCACCACGGCCCCCGAGCCGGCGCCCACCACCACGGCGCCCACCACCGCTCCGCCTCCCCCGCCGGTCGGGCCGCCGCCCGTGGTGGCCCCGCCCCCGCCGGGCCAGCCGGCGGGCAGCCCGCTCGGCGTGCGGGTCACCACCGATGACGTCGTGCTGACCCCCGCCTACTGGAACGCGGACAGCACGGTGACCACGCTGCGGGTGACGGTGACCAACACCGGCGGCCGACCGGAGCTGATCCGCCTCGGCTACACCCTGCCGTCCGGCCTGACCGACGCCGGCACTCCGGGCTGCGCCTCCGCCGGCGGGAGCAGCCACCGCTGCGGCGGGTGGACCACCGCCCCGGGCGCCCAGTTCCGCGCCTCGATCCGCGTGCGGGTCGCCGGCACCGCTTGGCGGTCCATGCCGTTGAGCGGGTCGGTCCAGGTCACCGCCACCGCCCCCGGAGTGGCCGGCGCGGCCGGCGACGACGAGGGCTTCGCGGTCCTCTTCCCGCCCGGGCCGCCGGTGCCCGGCATCTCGCTCCGCGCCGACGAGGTGCTCTTCGACATCAGCGGCGCGCCGAGCACGCTAGGCGTCCGCCTCGGCAACACCGGCGAGGTCGACGCCGCCGGCCGGGTCGACGTGGTCCTCCCCGCGGGGGTGAGCGTCACCGACCCGCCGGCCGGCTGCGCCGCGACGGCCCCCGACCGGACCCGGTGCGAGCTGGGCACCGTCCCGGCCGGCCGGACCATCAGCCTGAGCCTGCCGGTGACCGCCTCCGCCGAGGCACAGCGCCGGGCGCCGCTGGCCGGCGCCGTGGTCGGGCGGCTGGACCCGCGCAGCGGGCGCGACCGGCAGGTGCAGATGAGCTTCCGGATCACCGCCGCGGCCGCGCTGGCCACCCCGGGGGTCGGGACACCCGCGCCGACCGGTTCACAGGGCGTGGTGGCCGCCGCCGCGCCGGCCACCGACGACGACGTCAACTCGATGCACGGGACGGCGGTGACCCTGATCGGGGTCTCCGGACTGCTGGTGGTCCTCGCGCTGGCCCTGGCGACCACCTCGCTGCGCCGCCGCATGGGAGGCACGCCGGCGCAGCCGGTTGCCCGCCCCGCCGAGGAGTGAGTTACGGATGCGTCCGGCTGGTTGCGGTGATCTGAATTACGGGCCGCGGTACTAAACACCGCAAAGCCGGGCATACAGCGGTCCGATCAGGTCCCATACGTCGGACCTCCACCAAGGTTGCCCTAACGGACCGACGTAGGCTCTGACGTGAGAGATGAAGCAGGTCGGACCAATCGACGGACGGCCGGCGGCAGCAGCACGTCTAGGAGGGCACGTGGCCGGGCAAGGCGGGGTCACCATCACGTTCAGCCGCCCGTGCGACGGCGCTCAGCGAAGCGAGGTGCGGGCGTGACCAAGCAGATCCGTCAACTGGACCGGGTGGTCATCCGGTTCGCCGGCGACTCCGGCGACGGCATGCAGCTCACCGGTGACCGGTTCACCTCGGAGACGGCGCAGTTGGGCAACGACATCTCCACGCTGCCCAACTTCCCGGCCGAGATCCGCGCCCCCGCCGGCACCCTGCCGGGCGTGTCGAGCTTCCAGGTGCACTTCGCCGACTACGACATCCTGACCCCCGGCGACGCGCCGAACGTGCTGGTGGCGATGAACCCGGCCGCGCTCAAGGCCAACCTGACCGACCTGCCGCGCGGGGCGGACATCATCGTCAACACCGACGAGTTCACCCGGCGCAACCTGGCCAAGGTGGGCTACACGACCAGCCCCCTCGACGACGACTCCCTCGCCGGCTACGTGGTGCACCCGGTCGCCCTGACCTCGATGACGGTCGGCGCGCTGGCCGAGCACGAGGTGTCCAAGAAGGACGCCGAGCGGGCCAAGAACATGTTCGCGCTCGGCCTGCTGAGCTGGATGTACTCGCGCCCGTACGAGTCGACGCTGCGCTTCCTGGAGCGCAAGTTCGCGGCCCGTCCCGAGCTGGTCGCGGCGAACGTGGCCGCCTTCCGGGCCGGCTGGAACTTCGGCGAGACCACCGAGGACTTCTCCGTCCGCTACGAGGTCAAGCCGGCGAAGATGGTGCCGGGCACCTATCGGAACATCACCGGCAACGCAGCGCTGTCGCTGGGCCTGGTGGCCGCCGGGGTCCGCTCCGGACTGCCGGTCTTCCTGGGTGCGTACCCGATCACCCCGGCCTCGGACATCCTGCACGAGCTGAGCAAGCACAAGAAGCTCGGCGTGGTCACCATGCAGGCCGAGGACGAGATCGCCGCGGTCGGCGCGGCGCTGGGCGCCTCGTACGGCGGCTCGCTCGGCGTCACCACCACCAGCGGCCCGGGCGTCGCGCTGAAGAGCGAGACGATCTCGCTGGCCGTGGCGCTGGAGCTGCCGCTGGTCATCGTCGACGTGCAGCGGGCCGGGCCGTCCACCGGCATGCCCACCAAGACCGAGCAGGCCGACCTCAACATGGCCCTGTACGGCCGGCACGGCGAGGCCCCGGTCGCGGTGATCGCGCCGAAGTCGCCGGCGGACTGCTTCCACGCGGCCCTGGAGGCGGCCCGGATCGCGCTGACCTACCGCACCCCGGTGCTCCTGCTGTCGGACAACTACGTGGCCAACGGCTCCGAGCCGTGGCTGCTGCCGGACGTGGAGAGCCTGCCCGACCTGCGGGTCGAGTTCGCCAGCCGGCCCAACGGCGAGGACGGCACCACCTTCCTGCCGTACCTGCGGGACCCGGAGACGCTGGCGCGTCCGTGGGCCATCCCGGGCACCCCGGGGCTGGAGCACCGGATCGGCGGCCTGGAGAAGGCCGACAAGACCGGCGACATCTCGTACGACCCGGCGAACCACGACTTCATGGTGCGCACCCGGGCGGCCCGGATCGAGACCATCCCGGTGCCGGACGTCGAGGTGGAGGACCCGGACGGCGACGCCCGGGTGCTGGTGCTTGGCTGGGGCTCGACGTACGGCCCGATCGGGGCGGCCTGCCGGGGGCTGCGGCAGCGCGGGCTCGCCATCGCCCAGGCGCACCTGCGTCACCTGGCTCCGATGCCGGCCAACCTCGGCGAGGTGCTGCGCGCGTACGACCGGGTGGTCATCCCTGAGATGAACCTCGGCCAGCTCGCCCACGTGATCCGGGCGAAGTACCTGGTCGACGCGATCGGCTACAACCAGGTCCGCGGCCTGCCGTTCACCGCCGCCGAGCTGGAGACGATGCTGGAAGAGGTCCTCAAGAATGTCTGAGCCCGTCGCCCTCAAGCTCACCGCCAAGGACTTCAAGTCCGACCAGGAGGTGCGCTGGTGCCCCGGCTGCGGTGACTACGCCATCCTGGCGGCCGTCCAGGGCTTCATGCCGGAGCTGAACATCCCCCGGGAGAACGTCGTCTTCATCTCGGGCATCGGCTGCTCGTCCCGCTTCCCGTACTACATGAACACCTACGGGATGCACTCGATCCACGGCCGCGCCCCGGCGATCGCCACCGGCCTGTCGGTGAGCCGGCCGGACCTGTCGGTCTGGGTGGTCACCGGTGACGGCGACGCCCTCTCCATCGGCGGCAACCACCTGATCCACGCGCTGCGCCGCAACGTCAACCTCAAGATCCTGCTGTTCAACAACCGGATCTACGGCCTGACGAAGGGGCAGTACTCGCCGACCTCGGAGATCGGCAAGGTCACCAAGTCGACGCCGGTCGGCTCGGCGGACGCGCCGTTCAACCCGCTGTCGCTGGCGCTCGGCGCGGAGGCCACCTTCGTGGCCCGGACCATCGACTCCGACCGCAAGCACCTCCAGTCGGTGCTGCGGGCCGCCGCCCAGCACCAGGGCTCCGCGTTCGTGGAGATCTACCAGAACTGCAACATCTTCAACGACGGCGCGTTCGACCCGCTCAAGGAGCCGGCCACCCGGGACGACTTCCTGATCCGGCTGGAGCACGGGCAGCCGATCACCTTCGGCAAGGACGGCCAGTTCTGCGTCGTCCACCCGCCGGGCGGCTTCGGGCTGGAGGTCCGGGAGACCGCGGCCACCCCGGTCGAACAGATCGTGGTGCACGACGCGGGAGTCCCCGACCCGGCGTACGCCTTCGCGCTGTCCCGGTTGCCGGGGCTGGACCTGCGGAACACCCCGATCGGTGTGTTCCGCTCGGTGACCCGCTCCTCCTACGACAGGGTGGTGCAGGAGCAGGTGGCGGCGGCGAAGGCCGGCGCCGACCAGACCCCCGAGCAGCAGCTCGCCGGGCTGCTGTCCGCCGGCGACACCTGGACGATCCTCTGACCCGTCCCTGACGACGACCGGAAGGGCGGGCCGTTCCCCCGAGGGGACGGCCCGCCCTTTCGTCGTCGGGTCAGGCCACCGCGGAGGCCGACACCCACAGCTCGTCGATGGCCCGCTCGGCCGCCGCGAGGCTCTGCTCGTGCAGCGGGATCAGCTCGGCCATGGCCGGGGTGACGGGGGCCAGGGTCAGCTCGGCCGAGATGAAGCGCGGCGCCAGGCCGGTCATCGACAGGCCGTGCGGCAGCCAGGGCTCAGCGTGGTCCCAGCCCTCGCGGGGGGTGCCCGCGCCGTAGCCGCCACCCCGGGTGCCCAGCACGATGAACTCGCGACCGCCGAGCAGGCCGGCCCCGGTGGCCGGGTCGTACGCGATGCCGGGCGCGATGAGGTGGTCGACCCAGGTCTTCACGCTGCTCGGCGCGCCGTAGTTGTAGAGCGGGAGGCCGAGCAGGATCGTGTCGGCCCGCCTCACCTCGTCCACCAGCCGCTCGCTCAGCTGCCAGGACGCGCGCTGCGCCGGGGTGTGCTGCTCGGCCGGGACCATGCGCGCCAGGCCACCGGCCTCGTCGAGGTGCGGCAGGGGCTCCCGGCCGAGGTCGCGGTGGGTGACCGTGCCGCCCGGGTGGGCGGCGCGCCACGCGGCGGCGGCCCGGGCGGTGAGCCGCCGGCTGACCGAGTGCTCGCCCCGGATGCTGGAATCGATGTACAACAGGTGTGCCATGTTTGGTTAGCCTTCCACGGATCGTTTGTGTAACGCCAATCATTTATACCAGGCCGATGTTCCACGCCGTGCGTAAACTGGGTCACATGTCAGCCCTGCCGGTCGAGGAGTCGGAGCACCGCTCCGGGCCGCTGCTCGACCATCTGGCCCGGCGGATGCGGCTGCGCTCCGAGTCGGTGCTGGCGCCCCTCGGCCTGCGGCCCCGACACCTCGTCGCGCTCACCGTGCTGCGGGAGTCGGGCGGCATCAGCCAGCAGGGGCTGGCCGGCACGCTGCAGATCGACGGCACCAACGTGGTCGGGCTGCTCAACGACCTGGAGGCGGAGGGCCTGGTCGAGCGGCGACGGTCACCCGAGGACCGCCGCCGCCACGTGGTGAGCCTCACCGCGGCGGGCGCGAAGCGGCTCCGCGAGGCCGAGTGCGCCCTGGCCGTGGCCGAGGACGAGGTGCTCGGCGCGCTGGAGCCGGCCGAGCGGGACACCCTCTACGAACTGCTCCGCCGGGCGACCAGCGGCCGCCCGGTGAGCTGCGTCGAGGCGTCCGGGGACGAGTCGGACGCCACCTGCTGACCGCCGAGCCGGCGGGCGGGTCGGGGGAAGGTCAGACCGTGGCCGCGGACTGCGGCCGGTCGTCACGGACGTGGACCAGCATGTCGCCGGTCTCGATCACCGCGCCGGCCTTGTCGTTCAAGGTGACCACCTTGCCCCGCCGAACCAGGGCGATGACGAGCGAATCCAGCTCACGGGGCGGCCGGCCCACCTCACTGCGCTCGGCCGAGCGCATGGCCAGCGCCATGCCCTGGCCGGGGGTGAGCAGGTCCTCCACCACGTCGATCAGCGGCGGGGCGGAGGTGGACAGGCCGAGCAGGCGGCCGGCGGTCGCCGAGGAGACGATCACGTGGTGCGCCCCGCTCTGCTTGAGCAGCGGAGCGTTCTCCGCCTCCCGGACCGCCGCGATGATCCGCACCTGGCCGGCGGTGAGCTGCCGGACGGTCAGCGCCACCAGCACCGAGGCGTCGTCGCTGTCGGTCGCGATGATGACCGCCTTGGCGGTGCGGACGTGCGCCTCCTCCAGCACGGACGAGCGGGTGGCCGAGCCCTCGATGGCGACCAGCCCGGCCGAGGTGGCCTGCCGCAGCGCGGGGCCGCTCCGCTCGACCACCACGATCTTGGACTTGTCCGCGCCGTTCTCCAGCAGGGCGGAGACGGCGCTGCGGCCCTTGGTGCCGTAGCCGCAGATGATGACGTGGTCCTTCACGATTCTCCTCCACCGCGTCAGGCGACGGCCGGTCCGGTACTGCTCGGTCAGGACTTCCAGGGTGGTGCCGACCAGGATGATCAGGAAGAGCACCCGGGCGGGGGTGACGAACAGGACGTTGACCAGGCGCGCCGAGGCGGCGGCCGGGGTGATGTCGCCGTAGCCCGTGGTGGAGAGCGAGACCACCGCGTAGTAGAAGCAGTCGAGGAGGGTGAGGCCGTCCTCGTTGACGTCGCGGTAGCCATCGCGGTCGATCCAGACCGCCGTCACCACGGCGAGAACCAGGCCGAGGGCGGCGAGCAGGCGCAGACTCAGCGCGCTCAGCGGCCCCCGCCGTTGCGCGGGAAAATGGATCACCGTCGGCCCTGCTCCGCCACCGTCGCCTGCACGCCCACAACATAGCGGGTACGCCGGGATCCGGCCTGCCGGGGCGAGGTGCGGGCCCGGCCGGGCCGGTCTCCGTCGCCGGGACGGGGCATGATGGGGACGTCCGGGGGACGACAACCGCGAGGAGGCCCGCATGTCGTTGCTGCGACGGGTGATCGGTGGGGTGCTCCGCCGGGTACGCCTGCGCCAGGGCCGCACCCTGCGCGAGGTGGCGCTGGCGGCCGGCGTCTCCCTGCCCTACCTCTCCGAGGTGGAACGCGGCCGCAAGGAGGCCTCCTCCGAGGTGCTGGCGGCGATCTGCCGCGCCCTCGGCATCCACCTCTCCGACCTGCTCGAGGAGGCCCGCGACGAGCTGCGCCGGGTCGAGCGGCGGGCCCCGGTGGCCTCCGGGGTGACGCTGGCCCGGCTGGACCGGGTGCCGGCCACCCGGACCGGGCCGCAGCTCCGGGTCGGCGGGCCGCGGCTGCACGCCACCCGGCGGCCGGTCACCCCGACCCCGCTGCTCGGCGGGGCGCTGCGGCTGCCGGGCATCGCGCCCGCGCCCGTCGGCCCGGAACTCGGATACGCCTCCCCGACTGCGTTCGGCACCGGCACCCGGATCTGGCTGATCCCCTCCGCGCCGGCCGCCCGCCACCGTCCGCGTACCTCCGTCACGCTGGCCCGGCGGCGGGCCCGCGCCGGCCGGCGGCGGCTGATCGCCGCCTAGGCCGGCCGGTTCTGCCCACGGCGGATCTGCCCCGGGCAGAAACCCTGGGCCGCGGGGTGCCGCCCGCCGGAGGCTGGAGACCGCCGGTTGCCGGGCGGTCCCTCGCCCACCGGCGGCACGGAGGGTGGTCAGGTCATGGGATACGGCATCTGGATGCTGGACGAGGGGCAACCGACCCTCGGCGACCGGGTCTTCGAGAAGCTGCTCAAGGAGCGGATCATCTTCCTCGGCACCGAGGTCACCGACGCCTCGGCCAACCAGATCTGCGCGCAGATCCTGCTGCTGGCCGCCGAGGACCCGGAGCGGGACATCTTCCTCTACATCAACTCCCCGGGCGGCTCGGTCAGCGCCGGGATGGCCGTCTACGACACCATGCGCTACGTCAAGAACGACGTGGCCACGCTGGCCCTCGGGATGGCCGGCTCGATGGGGCAGTTCCTGCTCTGCGCCGGCGCGGCCGGGAAGCGGTTCGCGCTGCCGCACTCGCGGGTGATGATGCACCAGCCGTCCGGCGGGATGGGCGGCACGGCCGCCGACATCACGATCCAGGCGGAGAACATGCTGCACGTGAAGCGGACCATGCAGGAGCTCATCGCCCAGCACAGCGGGCACACGCTGGACGAGATCCAGCGCGACTGGGACCGGGACCGCTGGTTCACCGCCGAGCAGGCCCGCGAGTACGGCCTGATCGACCAGGTGGTCACCCGCGCCGAGCAACTTCCCGCCTGAGCGGGGCGGCCGACAACGCGGCCGGCCGGCGTCGGACGCGCCCCCTCGATCGCGTCCGTCGCCCCTCGCGGGTGGCCGCGGTGCCGCCGGATCGAGCCTATGGGCGGGATTCCTAGCGCGCACAGGACGACGGCTGCAGCGTGTTCCGGCGAATTCTCGTTACATCGCCCGAGCCACCACCGGCCGGCCGCGAGCGCGGCCGGCCGGGGTCCGGATCGGCGGATCAGGGGTAGCTGACCACCGGGCTGGTGCCGTACGAGCCGACCACCGGGGTGCCGGCCTCGTTGACGGTGCGCTCGATGCCGCCGCTGCCGTCCAGGAACACGGTGATCGCGTCGTGGAACCGCACGCCGGCCCGGCGCGGCGCCTCGATGGCCCGGTCGCAGCGGATGTCCACCTGCTGGTTGAAGTACGAGTAGACGCCGAGCCCCCAGGCCTCGTGCTCGCGCACGTGGTCGGCGACCTTGTAGGACGCCCAGCCGTTGCCGGTCGGGCTGCGCCAGGCCGCCTGGCTCGGTGGATCGTAGGGCAGCTCGCTCTGGTAGAAGACGGTCCGGCCGCGCTCGCCGTTCCAGATGGTCTGCCAGCGCTGGTAGTGCTCGACGAAGAGCCCGTACGCGGTCACGTCGTCGCCGTTGACCACCACCCCGGTATCGGCGGTGTTCACGGTCCAGCCGATGGTGCCCGGCTTGCCGTGGTCGCCGCGCCAGGCCCAGATGTTGTCGATCAGGGTGTGCCGGCTGTTCACCACGAGGCTGGTCACCGCCCGGCCCGCGTACGGGCCGCCGATGCGGAAGAAGACGTCCTGGAGCGAGATCGGGTCGCCGGCGTGCGAGCGGTGGCTGTGCCGCTTGCCGACCTCGACGAGCACCTCCGACTCGACCGGCCCGGCGTCGACCAGCACCCCGGCGACCCGGACGCCGTCGACGTCCTCGATCCGGAGGGCGGCGTCGCCGCTGGTCGGGGCGAGGCTCGGCATGCCGAGGCCGAGCACGACGGTGTCCGGCCGCTTGACGCGCAGCGCCCGGTCCAGGCGGTAGACGCCCGGGGTGAGCAGCAGGTGCCGCCCCCGCGAGAGTTCCTGGTTGATCCGCTTGGCCGAGTCGGTGGGCTTGGCGATGAAGAAGTCGGACAGCGGCAGCGAGGGCACCGGCGGGGCACCGGCGGCCCAGGTGGTGCCGGCGGTGTCGCGGCGGAGCCGGGGAACGGCGACCCGCCAGCGGCCCGCGCCGTCCACGAAGAGGTACGGCTTCTCCCGGGTCACCGGGCTGGTCGCCAGGGTGGTGTACGGCGGGTTCGGGAAGCCCTGCGCGGGTGCGCCGACGACGCCGGAGAAGACCTGGTTCCAGACCCCGTTGGTCCAGTCGCCGCCGAGTTCGCTGTCCCGGGTCAGCCACTGCTGCTGGGAGCCGTTGATGGTGATGCCGTCCACCTTGGAGTCGGCGATGTAGCCGCCGCTGGAGAAGCCGCCGTTGCCGGGCTCGAGCCAGAGGATGCCCTTGATGTGCACGCGGCGCATCGGCGACGCCTGGGAGACCGCCCACTGGTTCGACCAGTCGGTCGGGCTGACGGCGAGGTTCTCCACCGAGCGCCAGAAGTTGGTCAGCGCGGAGATGCCGGCCTGCGAGTTCGGGTCGGGCTGGCCGATCACCCGCACCGCGCCGTGGACCTCCACGTCGTCGGGGTGCGCGCCGAGGCCGGCCACGGTCGTGTAGTAGCCGAGCCGGGCGTTCACCTCGTACCGGCCGGGCTTGAACAGCACGGCGTACCGGTCGAGGCCCATCTCGTTGTGCTCCTGGGCGGCGAAGATCCGGTCCAGGTTGGACTGGATCTCCTCCACCGGGGTTGCCGGGTCGTACACGAAGACGTTGGGGCCGAAGTCGGGCTCGGCGGCGGCGTCCTCGCCGGCCGGGGACGCGGCGGCGGGCACGGCCGGGAGCCCGAGGGCGGTGACCGAGGCCGCCGAGGCGGCGGTGATGGCGAGGAAGCGGCGGCGGGAGGGGTCGAGTGGTCTCATCTGCCTGCCTGTTCGGTGATGGGGACGGAGAGCGCTCTCTGCGCGTTCCTACCGCATCGACACCGATCCCGCCAGACTCGGGCCGGTTCCGGAACTAGCCCCGGGCGTCGTAGCGGGCCCGGGCGGCCTCCACCTCGGTCAGATGGGTGGTGGCCCATGCCTCCAGGCCGGCGACCAGGTCGAGCAGGCTGCGGCCGAGGTCGGTGAGCGCGTAGTCCACCCGGGGCGGCACGATGGCGTGCACGGCGCGGGTGACGATGCCGTCCCGCTCCAGACCGCGCAGGGTCTGGGTGAGCATCTTCTGGCTGATCCCGTCGATCCGCTCGGCCAGCTCGCCGTAGCGCCTGTCGCCCTCGGCGAGGGTGAGCACGACCAGCACGCTCCAGCGGTCGCCGATCCGGTCGAGGACCTTCCGGCTGCCGCAGTTCCGGTTGAACGGGTCCGCCTGCACTGGGCACTCTCTTTCAGTGCGTATCGAACTTGAAGGTGTCTACTCTCCAACGGGAAGTATCAGGGAGTTGTTCCCGTTGGCGAGGGAAGACAGTTGACGTCGCCACCAACAGGGAGTGCTCATGTCCATCGTCGTCACCGGTGCCACCGGCCCACTCGGCCGCCTGATCATCTCCTCGCTGCTCGACCGGGGCGTGCCCGCCGACCAGATCGTGGCGGTCGGCCGGGACGTCGACCGGCTCGCCGGCCTCGCGGAGCTGGGCGTGGTCACCCAGCGGGCCGACTACGACGACCCCGGGTCGCTCCAGGCGGCCTTCGCGGGCGCCGAGAAGCTCATGTTCGTCTCCGGCAGCGAGGTCGGCAAGCGGGTGGTGCAGCACGGCAACGTGGTCACCGCCGCCAAGGAGGCCGGCGTCGGGCTGGTCGTCTACACCAGCATCGTCAACGCGGACACCTCCAGCCTGGTGCTCGCCGCCGAGCACAAGGCGACCGAGCAGCTGATCAAGGACTCCGGGCTGCCGTACGTCTTCCTGCGCAACAGCTGGTACCTGGAGAACTACACCGGCCAGCTCCCCACGTACCTCCAGCACGGGGTGGCGGGCGCGGCGGGCGACGGGCGGGTCAGCGCCGCCACCCGCGCGGACTACGCCGAGGCCGCGGCCGCGGTGCTCACCACCGAGGGTCAGGCCGGCAAGGTGTACGAGCTGGGCGGCTCGCCGTTCACCCTGACCGAGCTGGCCGCCGAGATCTCCCGGCAGGCCGGCGCCACGGTCAGCTACCTCGACCTGCCCGTGGACAAGTACACCGAACTGCTGGTCGCGGCCGGCCTGCCCGAGGGGTACGCGGCCGTGCTCGCCGACGGCGATCGGGGCCTCGCCCAGGGCGAGCTGGCGGTCGGCGACGACCTGGCCAGGCTGCTCGGGCGCACCCCGACCACGCTCGCCGAGGCGATCCGCGCCGCCCTCTGACGCCCCCCTGGCCGCCGCCCCTCATTCCGGGGCGGCGGTCAGGCCGGCTCGGCCCGCTGCTTCACCAGGTCGTCGACGAGGGCCTCCACGTAGTCGGCCGTCTCCTCCCAGCGGGTGACGGCCACGCAGCGGATGCCCATGGCCTTCACCGGGTAGTCGTTGCCACCCACATCGAGCCGGTCACCGACGAAGAGCACGTTGTCGATCTTCAGGTCCAGGCACTCCAGCAACTTCCGCATGCCGTACGCCTTGTCCACGCCCTTGCGGGTGACGTCGATCGAGGTCGAACCGCCGCCGCGGACCTCCAGATCGGGCAGCTTCGCGGCCACCGCGTCCCGCAGCCGCTTCTTCTTGCTGCCGTCCGGGTCCCAGCCGTACTTCTCCGCGGGCGGCGCGGACTGGCCCAGCGCCGAGAAGGTGATCTGGCTGCCCCGGTCCTCGATGATGTCGCCCCAGGTCTTCGACTCCCAGAGGTCGAGCGCCTGCGCCGACTCGGTGAGCGCCGCGACGACCCGGGCCTTGTCGGCCTCGCTCAGGTCCTCGGCGTAGACCTGCCGCCAGTCCCCGTCCAGCCACCGGTAGTAGCGGGTGCCGCAGGTCGGCATCAGGTGCAGCCGGCCACGCTGCTCCTCGGTCAGGTCGAGGTGCGCCAGCATCTGCGCCTCGAACTGCTCGAACCGGCCACCGGAGATGACCAGCACATCCACCTCGGTGAGCAGGTGGCCGAGGAGCTCCGCCATCCGACGATCGATCTGGGACTTGGAAACCGCCAGGGTGTCGTCCAGGTCGAACGCCACCACTCGAAGATCGTTCACGAAGTACCACCATGTCGTCGCGGGCAGGCCAGGACTAGCAGGGTACCGACGGTGACCATCCGGCACCCGCGAGCCCCGATCGTCACACCACGCAGCACTCCGAACGCAGGCTATCGCCTTCTCCCGCGCCGGCCTTCCGGAATCCGTTGGACAGCACCGCCATCGACGACGATCGTGGGCGCATGCGCCAGGAGGAGATCTGGGACGCCGAGACGGCCCAGCGCTACGACACACCGGGCACCGGGATGTTCGCGCCGGAGGTCCTCGGGCCCGCGGTGGACCGCCTAGCCGCGCTCGCCGGTGGCGGACGCGCCCTCGAATTCGCCGTCGGCACCGGCCGGGTGGCCGTCCAGCTGGCGGAACGCGGCGTGCCGGTCACCGGGATCGAGCTGTCCGTCCCGATGGTCGAGCAGCTCCGGACGAAGGCCGACGAGGCCACGATCCCCGTGGTCGTCGGCGACATGGCGACGGCCCGGGTGCCCGGCGACCACACCCTCGTCTACCTGGTCTACAACACCATCTCCAACCTGCTCGACCAGGCCGAGCAGGTCGCCTGCTTCCGCAACGCAGCCCGCCACCTCGGCCCGGGCGGGCGGTTCGTCATCGAGCTGTGGGTGCCCGAGTTGCGCAAGCTGACCCCCGGCGAGCAGGCGACGGTGTGGCGCGCCGATCCCGGCTACATCGGCCTGGACACCTACGACGTGGTGCGCCAGCAGGTCGTGTCGCACCACTTCCGGTTCGGCGAGGGCCGCGAGGCGCGGGTGTTCCGCAGCCCGCACCGCTACATCTGGCCCGCCGAGCTGGACCTGATGGGCCAGCTGGCCGGATTCGAGCTGGAGTCCCGGCACGCGGACTGGTCCGGAGCGGAGTTCACGGCCGAGTCCCGATCCCACGTCTCCGTGTACCGCCTCCCCGGCTGACCGGCGACTCGCCTCGGCGGTCAGCCGACGGCCGGGCTGCGGCGTTCCAGGAGGACGACGTCCCGCCACCGGCCGTGGTGCCGGCCGACCCGCTCCCGCGTGCCGACGACCCGGAAGCCGGCCCGGCGGTGCAGGGCGAGACTGGCGGTGTTCTCGGGAAAGACACCGGACTGGATGGTCCACACGCCGGCCGCTTCGGTGGAGGCGATCAGCGCGTCCAGGAGCAGCCGGCCGGCGCCTCGCCCCTGAGCGGCGGGGCTCACGTACACGGAATGCTCCACCACCCCCGCGTAGACGGCACGGGTCGAGGTCGGCGAGACGGCGACCCAGCCGATGACGGTGTCGTCGCCGTCGACGGCGACGAACCGATGGTCCGCCAGCTTGGCGGCGTCGAACTCCGGCCAGGTGGGAGCGGTCGTCTCGAAGCTGGCGTCGCCGGCGTCGAGCCCGGCCTGGTAGATCGCCAGCACCGCGTCGGCGTCCTCCGCCGTCATCGGCCGGACGGTGCTGCCGGCCATGAGCCGACTCCCTCCAGGTTGTCGTGTCCCGCCGGCCCGCAGCTCCGTGAGACGTCCGGCTACGAGTACAGCATCATGAGGAGACCGCAGGCCAGCAGAGCGCAGCCAAGCCAACCGCTGAACGCCGCCAGTGTGCCCGTGACCACCGCCGATTCCCACCGGCGGACGAGGAACCGGTGCACCAGCAGCGAGATCACCAGGCCGACCAGAAGGGGCGGCAGCAAGACGTGAAGGCCGGGAACTGGGCTGCGAGCAGTGGGTCACGTGTGGGGATGGCTGGTGATGCCGTCCAGGATGGTGATCAGGTTGTGGTGGAAGGTTTCCTCGGCGTCGAGGTGGGCGCCGTCGATGACGAGCCGGGCGACGGTGGGGTAGCGGCCGGTCTCGAGCATGCGTGTCAGGTAGGGCCCGAGGGCGGCCTGCCAGGCCAACACGTCGGTGCCGGTTGAACGGGCGGTGCGGCGCTCGGTGATCTCCCTGCGGAGCGCTCCGACGATGAACGCGTTGAGGGCGCCCAGAGCCCGCTGAAGATCGTCGATGCTGCGCACGCCAGGGGCCTGGCTGAGCGCCGCCGCGGTCGATTCGCCCACGGCGAGCGCGTGAGGTCCCAGGTGTGGCCTTCCGCCGAGCAGGTCGACGAACCACTCATGATCAAGAGCGGCTTGGCGGGTCCGGTGAACGATGGCCAGTACCGTGGCGCGCCACTCGGAGTGCTGGCCGGCCTCGGCGATCTGGGCATACACGGCGTCGACCATCAGATCGAGCAGTTCGGATCTGTTGATCACGTAGTCGTAGAGCCGCATCGGACCGACCCCGAGCTCTTTGGCGATCTTGCGTACCGACAGCCCGTCGAGGCCGTGTGCGTCGGCGATCCGGATCGCCGTGGCGGCGATCTTCGCGCGGCTCAACGGCACCGGCGCCGCCCGCGGCTGAGGCTCGGGGCGTTCCCAGACGGGCAGCGGTGCGCTACCGTACGGCGTATCCATGAAATACAGCGTACGGTAACGGAGATGATGATGCGAATCGCGATCGCCGGTGGTGGCCTCGGCGGCCTGACGCTGGCCCGAATCCTGCACCGGCACGGCATCGGCGCGGTGGTGTACGAACGCGAGGCAAGCCGATCCGCGCGATCACAGGGCGGAATGCTCGACCTGCACCCGGAGTCCGGGCAACAGGCCCTGGCCGATGCGGGCCTCGCCGACCGATTCCGGTCCGAGGCACGGCCGGAGGGCGAGGAACATCGCATCCTCGACCCGGCCGGACGCACCCTCGTGCACCACAAGCCACAACCCGGCTCATTCTCCGGACGCCCCGAGATCGACCGCAGCGCACTGCGTGATCTGCTGCTCGATTCGCTCCCCGGCGACGCGGTGGCCTGGCAGCACCGGCTCGTCGCGGCGACGCCACGACCCGGCGGAGGCTTCGGGCTGACGTTCGATGGCGGCCACACCGCCGATTGCGACGTCCTCATCGGCGCAGACGGCGCACGCTCGGTCGTCCGATCGCTGCTGACCGACGCGACACTGTCCTCCGTGGCCACCTTGGCCGAGCTCAGCATCAGCGACGCCGACCGGCGCCACCCGGATCTCGCCGAACTGGTCGGCCCCGGAAACCTCTGGTGCATCGGCGTGAGCCAGATCCTGGCAGCACAACGCCTCGGCGACGGCACCATCCGAGTCGGGATCTCCCTACCCGCGGACGATCGCCACCTGGACACCTACCGCAGCAAGCGCGCTCTGCTGGACATGTTCGATGGCTGGGACCCCAGCCTCACCGCACTCATCGAAGCCGGCGACAGCGCGCCGACCCCACGCAGGATCGAGGCGATGCCCACCGGTACACGCTGGACCCACCAGCCGGGCATCACCCTCATCGGTGACGCCGCGCATCTCATGCCGCCGGTCGGCGAGGGCGCCAACCAAGCCATGCTCGACGCCGCCGAACTCGCCGCCGAACTCGCCACCAACCCCGCCGACCCCGACTCGGCGATCCGGACGTACGAGGAGGCGATGTTCGCCAGAATCCACCCGATCGCCGAAATGTCCGCACGAGTCCAGGCCATGATGCTGTCCCCCACCGCAGCCGAGGACATCATCCGCTTCTTCACGCCGCGGCCCACCGAGCCGGCAGCCGCAGATTGACGTCCGTGTCGGCGGCCGGAACCACGGCAGACGTCTCTCCGAGGTGGGCGCGCACTCAGCGCAGCAGGGCGGCAAGCTGAGAATCAGCTATCCGATCGCTGGTCACGGGCGGAGCGTAGGACCAGGCGGACGCTCGCGCCGCAGGCTCGGGCACGCAGCGGGCACGCAAGCCCCGGAAGGCGGAACAGTGATCTTGATTGAGGGTGTGATCTGGTGCCCCCGGCAGGATTCGAACCTGCGACACACGGTTTAGGAAACCGATGCTCTATCCCCTGAGCTACGAGGGCGCGAAGGCCCAGCCTACCTGCCACCGGGTGTCCGGGAGTACCCAGGAGTACCGGCATGTGCTCACCGGTGACAGCTGCCCGCTGCTCGGACCGGCGGAGCACACATGGAGCACACCGATTGCCCGCCGGACCGACCCGCGCCAACCGCTGCCCGGCCGTGACCGCAGCTGTCAATCGGCACCAACCACCCACCGAGCGCATTTCGAGCACCGCAAAGATCATCTGACACACCGACAATCGGTGCGCTGGTTCACCATCGGTTCGGTGCCCTGTCACCCTGCCACCAGCGGATACGGAGCATCGGACTACGGATCAGAGGGGTGGCACCCGGCGAAGCCGGCCTCCGCAGAGTGCTGACATCCTGAGCGGAGTCGTTGAAGGAGACCTGGATGTCCGAGGCTGGCCCGGTAGAGCTCATCCGATTGGCGGACGAGGAGAACAGCGTCATCGTCCGAGTTCTCGGACGCCTTGAACCTGGGAACCTCACCTTTCACGATTATTTCCGCGCCGAAATCGTCGTTGACAGCGGGTTCGCCCGTGGGCAGCTCGGCACGCCCCTGTCTCGTGACGACCTTGACGACTGGGAGCGGACGGTGGACGCGTTGGAAGCCGGGCAGAGCGTCCGATGGATGGAGGATGGCCGTAACCCGGAGATTCAGGTCGAGCGGACGGACGAAGCTGACTACGTTGAGGTCGTCGTGATCGACCCCGTGATGTCGATGACCTCGGTTCGCGTCGCCGTGTGCCTGCCCGATGGGTGGCTCACCGATCACCGCGACCGGCTGCAGCTGGTCCGGCGAACCTGGCCGAGCGAGGTCAATAAGACGTCGTACGGCGCACTGACCTGGCGGACCTGACGCGCCTAGGAAGTCTTCGCTGGGAGCCACGTGTGGGAGCCACTGAGACGAACTGAGCCGGACCAAGCCGAACCAACTGAGGTGCCGAGTGTGCGGCGACCACGGGATCTCGGACCGGGCCGGACGTGCTGGAAGCGGTCTTGGGAATCTACGGATCTGTGAGTGTCACGTCTGGCGGTTCTGGGTGGACTGCCGTCAGGATCAGTGCCGGTGTTGTCGGGTGACTCGCTA
>NZ_JBIAKG010000011.1:190234-246457 GCF_042872345.1 Micromonospora sp. NPDC005299 | reverse complement strand
GGATGACCCGCACCGCGCTACTCACCGGCCGGGTCATGCTCGGCCGCAACCGTCTCACAGCAGCCGCGCTGCGCGGGTTCGTGCGGACCGCAGGGTTGCTCCCCGGCCTCGACGCGCGCGTAGCCAAGGCAGCCGCAGCGCCTGAGCGCCTCCCCGGCGGCGCCCGGCAGCTGCCCGATGCCCCGCTCGTCATCAACGGCCGGCGCACCAACCTCGACGCGCTGCTAGGCAACCGGTGGGGCGTTATCTGCGGCGACGCCGGCACCCTCGACCACGGCACCAGGGCGTGGCTCACCGCGCGCGGCGCGGTCTTCGCCAACGTGGATGGGTTTGCAAAAGGGCAAGCCAAGATCGTGCGCCCCGACCGCTTCATCGCGACCACCGTCCCGTTCGCCTGAGGGGCATCGTCACCTCAGGTCGGTGTCCTGCGGGCCGTCGAGGGCGGCGACGAGGAGCAGGCCGGTGAGGAGCCTGTGTTTCTCGACCACGACGAGGTGGCGAGGCTCGCGGAGGCATCCGGGCGCTACGGGCTGCTGGTCCGGTTTCTTGCGTACACGGGTCTGGGAGGGGTGAGGCGTCGGCGCTGCGGGTGTCGCGACTGGATCTGCTGCGGCGTCGGGTGACGGTGGCCGTGGCGCTCGCGGAGGTCGGTGGGGAGCTGGTCGAGGGGACGCCCATGAACACCAGCGCCGGTCGGTTCCGATTCCGCGGTTTCTCGTCGACGAGCTGGCTGCGCACATCGCTGGGAAGGGCCGGGACGAGCTCATTTCTCACCGCCCGAACGCCGGCCCGCTGCGCAAGTTCGCTTTACATTCGGTGACCGTTCTCAGAGATGACTCGCGTCCGGACGTGCCGAAGAGCGGACACCGCGTCGCCAACTGGGACGGTCCGGTCTCGTCCGCACCCGTTCGCCCAGGTGGCTCCCAACCGTGGCTCCCACCGACCGACAGCCTGAGCCGCCGCTGGGCCGTTGCGACGCATTGTCGGATGGTGCGCAGGGTGTCGCGGGTCCAGTCGACGAGTCGTCCGGTGAAGCCCTGGTCGGCGAAGACGTGTCGGATCGGTGTGACCATGTAGGCGCTCAGCAGGGCGGTCTTGGCGCCGTCGCGGTCCTGCCACGACGCGGCCACGACGGTCACGGTGACCCGCAGGCCTAGGGTGTTGGGATGGTGGTGGGATGGCGAGGACGGTGGCGGCACTGGTCTTCACCAGGACGGCCGGAGAGCGCCGGCCGTGCATTCCGGACGGTGTGGCGGGCATCCGCGCCCTCGCCCAAGTCAACGGCTTCACGGCGACCGTGGCCCAGGACGCCGGCGCGTTCACCACGACCAACCTCGCCAAGTTCCGGGCGGTGGTGTTCCTCAACACCGCCGGCGACGTCCTCAACCCCAGCCAGCAGGCCGCGTTCGAAAGTCACGTCACCGCCGGCGGCGGGTACGTCAGTGTGCACGCCGCAGCCGAGACCGAGCCGGACTGGGCGTTGTACCAGGACCTCGTCGGTGCGAAGGCCGCCTCTGCTGTTGAGCGGTAACGCACTCAGCGTGCGCATTTGACGGGCGGCAGAGTCGGCGGGCGACCACAATGGAAAGGGTGCCGCTCGTCTTCGTCCTGCACCACCACCGCAAACCACGACCGCACTTTGACCTGCGGCTCGAGGAGAATGGAGTGCTGCGCTCATGGGCGGTGCCTCGCGGCCTGCCGGACGATCCCAGTGACAACCGGCTCGCGATCGCCGTGCCCGACCACCACCTTGATCACCTCACCTACGAGGACGCCGACAAGTCGATCGCCGACATCGGCACGTGGGAGGAGCACGACCGCACCGAGCGCCGCATGCTGTTTACGTTGCACGGCCGCACCGGCCGCCGGCGATACGCGCTCATCCGCACCGGCGAGGGGTGGCTGCTCCACTTGACGAAAGAGCAGCCTTCGGACGAGCGCGGATAGCAGGCTACCGAGGTCCACCCCCGCGAGCGTGGGAACGACTATCTCCTGCTGAACAGCTCAACCGGCCCCGCCCGGCAGTCGACCTGCTGGGCAGCGGTAATGCACAAGTCTGGGCGCTCGATGTAGGTTCGCGACAGAGACGTCAGTGCTCAGCGCGTTGACCTGGGGCTCTGCGCAGGTCGGCCGGACCCGGAGTGATCTTTCACAGCGACCGCGGCGCCCGGTACGGCAGCGCGGTTTCGCCGACGTCTGCCACCGCCACGGCGTGCGCCGCTCGATGGCCGCATCGGCTCATCGTTCGACAACGCCCTCGCGGAGGCGTTCTTCGCCACCCTCAAACGCGAACTCGCCGTCGACCGTCGACGCTGGAACAGCGAGGCCGACGCCCGACGCGACATCTTCCGCTGGATCGCCTTCTACGACCACCGCCGTCGCCACTCCGCCCTCGGCTACCGCAGCCCTGCCGAGTACGAACGAACCCTCGAACCCACTACGCTGCTACCGATCGCGGCATAACCCGGTGTCCACACCCCCCGGGGGAAGCCCAGCTCCGCCATCCACACAGCGTGAACGGCGACACGCCGCCCCGGCCGACAAGCCGAACAGCGTGTCAACCAACACCGTGAACGTTTGTGGTCAGGGCACTAGATCATACGGCGCCGTACCCGCCACACCACCACACCGATCAGGACCGCCGCGACGGCGACGAACAGGGCCGCCTCGATGAGCTGGAACGTCCAGAACCGGTCGGCCGGGTGGTAGACCTTGAACTGCTGGATGCCCCGCGCGTGCAGGAACTGGTTGAGGTTGGTGCCGGCCCGGTTGGCGGCGGCCTCCAGTTCGTAGTACTCGGTCCAGCTCAGCCTGCGCCCAGTGGCGTCTGCGTAGCCGTGTTCGATCACCCAGTCAGCGAAGCTGGACACGGGCCGGTGGCCCGCCTGGTCCTTCGAGCCGCCGACGGGGACCGGCTCCATGGTGGTGAGCGGCGTGGCGTACGCGGGACGGGCCAACAGCGCCACCGGCATCCGGGCGGCGAGGAACGCCCCGAACGCGACGCCGAACGCGGGCAGGCTGCGCCGCAGGATCGCCCCGGCGGCGGTGGCGACGCCGAACGCGAACAGCGCGTACGCCACCGCAACAAGTCCCTCCAGGTCGAAGGCGTCGTACTGGAACCGCCCTTCCCACGCGTCGAATGGCTGACGGAACCAGGTGAGCACCGCGGTGAACATCCCGGTGAGCGTGACGGTGACGCCCGCCAGTGCCGCGAGCTTGGCCGCCAGCCAGCGCATCCGCGGCACGGCCTGCGTCCAGGCGAGCTGCCAGGTGCCGTCCTCCAGTTCGCGCGCGAGCAGCGGCGCACCGAGGAACGCACCGATGACGACGGGGACCAGATAGAAGCCCGCCAGGAGGTTCTCGACGTACCCGTACTCCTCGTCGAGCCGGCGGAAGGAGGCAGCGCAGGCCTCGTTGATACCGGCCTCTCCCGCACACCGGGCGGGACCGCCGGGGAACAGGTCGTGGGCCTGCGTCCCGAGCACGAGCAGGGCAATGCCGAACATGCCGACAAGCAGACCCAGGACGCAGACCTCGGTCCGGTGCTGGCGCCAGATCAACCACGCCATGCCGCCACCCCCGACGTGACCGCAGCGCTCGCCTCGGACGGCCGGCGCAGGTACGCCAGCACCAGGTCCTCCAGCGCGACCGGCTGGGCCTGCCACCCAGGCGCGGCCGGGATCGCGCCGTCGCGTACCAGCAGGGTCGTGTGCCGGTCGCTGTGGACGGCCTCCACGACGGGGCCGGCCCGGTCGAGGTCGGCGGCCGTGCGCGGGCCGACGAGCAGCCGGTGCTCGGCGAGGAGGGTGTCGATGTCACCGGTGAGCGTGACCCGCCCGTGGTTAAGCACGACCAGGTGGTCGCAGACGCGCTCCAGCTCGTGCACGACGTGGGAGGAGAACAGGACGGTCACCCCGCCTTCGGCCACCGCGCCCATGAGGACCTGCAGGAACTCGTGCCGGGCCAGCGGGTCGAGGCTGGCCACCGGCTCGTCGAGGACGAGCAGGTCCGGCCGCTTCGCCAGGGCCAGAGCCATCGCGACCTGGGCCTGCTGCCCGCCGGAGAGCGTACCGGCCCTGCAGTCGAGCGGGATGCCCAGCTTCGCCAGCCGGCGCTCGGCTAGCCCCTGGTCGAACCGCAGGTTGCAGGCCCGGCCGAAGCGGAGCATCTCGGCGACGGTGAAGCGCTTGTACAGCGGGTGGTCCTGGGCCAGGAACCCGACCCGGGACAGAGTTTGCGGGGTGCTGGCGGTGACGTCGTGGCCGAGGACCTCCACCGTGCCGGTGCTCGGTGCCAGCAACCCGACGACCAGGCGCAGCAGCGTGGTCTTGCCCGCGCCGTTCGGCCCGACCAGGGCGATCACGCCGCCCGCCGGCAGGGCCAGGGTGCAGTCGCGCAGCGCCCAGCCCTTCCGGTACCGCTTGCCCACAGCGTCGGTGCGCAGCGCGAACTCGGTCTCTGTCACGCCACGTCCTCATTCCTGGTCTGCTGGTGGACGGAAGTAAGAAGCGCGTTGACCGCCTGCTCGTCGAGGCCGGCCGCGTAGGCGCGGCGCAGCCAGGTCGTCAGGCCGCGGCGTAGCGACGTGTACGTCGATGCCGGTATCGCGGCCGACTGCTGTTCATTGACGAACGTGCCCTGGCCGGGCCGGCCGGTGACCAGGTTCTCCTGCTCCATCTGCCGGTACGCCTTGGCGACGGTGTTCGGATTGATCGCCAGGTCCTCGACCACCTCGCGGATGAGCGGGAGGCGGTCACCGGATTGGAGAAAGCCCAGCAGCACCGCCTGGCGGACCTGCTGGACGAGTTGCAGGTACGGCGGCACGCCGGAGTGGGTGTCGAGCCGGAAGACGAACACGGTAGCCCCTTACTGCTTTACTAGGACCATAGTAAAGCAGTAAGCCGGCGGTCAAGAGAGCCGACGCGCCCGCCCGACCGCGGCACCAGATCCGGGCGCACGCCGCCGGTTGAACAACCCCGCGGGTGTGGCGAACGCCTGGGACAGCCTCGGCTACGCGCTCGTTCGCGCCAACCTCTACCGGCGGGGGATCTCGCACTACCAGCGCGCCCTCCGGTTGTTCCGCGGCGTCGGCGCCCGCCTCGACGAGGCGGAGGTGTTGGATCACCTGGGTGACGCCTACGCCGCCGTCGGCGAGACCGCGAACGCCCGCCGCTCGTGGAGCGATTCGGTGGCGATCCTGGAGACCGTCGACTCAGCCAGAGCATCCGACGTCCGGGACAAACTCACCGGGATCATGCTCAGCATCCCGCCGGCTGCCCTGCCGATCACGGCCAGCAGGTCCGCGAGATCACGGCCTCGTAGACTGGGTCCATGCCCGATCCGCAGCCCACCCCGCGGTTTCGTCAGCGCGCGGCGAAGATGAGCGAACTGGTGGCCCGGCAGGTCGTGGAGGACATCGTGGAGCACGGGCTACGCACCGGCGCCGCCCTGCCCACCGAGGCGCAGATGCTCCAGGCGTACGGGGTAAGCCGCGGGACGTTGCGCGAGGCCCTACGGATCCTCGAGAACAACGGCCTGGTGCGGGTCCGGCCCGGTCGAGGCGGCGGGCCGGTCGTCGGGGCCGCCCAGCCGCACACCTTCGGCCGGACCCTGGCGCTGTTCCTACAGATGGACCGGACTTCCTTCGGTGAGCTGGTCGAGGCCCGCGTGATCATGGAGCCGATGATGGCGAGGCTGGCCGCCGAGCGCCGTGATCCCGCGCGCCTGCGGGAGCTTGCCGAGTCGATGGGCGAGCACCAGAGCATGGAGGACCGCGATGAGCGCGACTACCTGGCGGTCCTGCAGCGCTTCCACGGGGTAGTCGCCGGCGTGTCTGGCAACGGCGTGCTGGACCTGTTCGGTCGGGCGCTGAAGGAGATCTACACCGAACGGGTCGTCGCGGCCGAGCGCCGCCCCGAGCGCTGGGCGGAGGTACGGCGGGAGCACCAGGCGGTCGCCGAGGCCATCGTCGACGGGGACGGGGCCGTGGCCGAGGAGCTCATGCGGGTGCACATGGTCGCGCTGGCCACGCATCTCGAACGCGACTACGCCGGCCTGCGCGACGAGATCGTCAGCTGGTAAGGACGCCGGTCAGGACAGGGCGCTGGACAGAACCGCCTGAACCGGCGTGCGGTCGTTGTCCACCCGCCAGGTGGTGTCCTGCGTACGCCAGTCGGTACCGAGACCGGACACCGCCGGCATCACCTCCCTAGCAAACAGCGTGAGGTGGTCGCGCACCTCGTTGCTTGTCATGTCACCGGCATGGTTCATCAGGATGAGGTGCCCGGCACCGGTCTGCGCGTACAGCTCGTGGATCTGCGCGGCAACCCGGTCGGGTGTGCCCACCAGCAGGATGCCGGCGTCGATCAGCTCCTCGTAGCTCATCCGCCGCACGGCCCCGAGCCGGCCCTGGAGCGCGGCCACCGCCGCCGAGGGCGGGAAGTAGCCGGGTGGACTGGCCGCGCCTAGCCGCAACCGGCCGGACCTGAGGTAGTACATGAGCTTGCGGCCGGTCTCGCGGGCCTGCTCCTCGGTCTGGGCGACGTGGCACAGCGCCATGTACGCGAAGCGGTCCGGGCCCGGCTCGGGCTGGCCGGCCGCCACAGCGGTGCGCCGGTAGAGCCGGAAGGACGTCGCGGTGTCGTCGTAGGTGCCGAGCAGGTTGCACAGGGTGTAGCCGTGCCGGGCGGTCCACTCCACCAGGCGGGTGGAGGTGCCGCTGACCCAGATCGGCGGGTGCGGCTGCTGGTAAGGCCGGGGCCACACGCTCACGTATCGGTAGTGGTAGTGCCGGCCCTCCCAGGAGAAGACGTCGCCGCGGGTCCACGCCGCCTTGATCAGGTCGTGCGCCTCGATGAACATCTCCATGTTGTGCACGGGGTTCTGGTTCGAGGGGAACGTCTCGCCCTGCACGCCCCGGACGAAGCCGCAGTCGATGCGTCCGCCGCTGACCGCGTCCAGGTACGCGATCTCCTCGGCGACCCGCACCGGGCTCTCCCGGTGCGGCAACGGCGTGCCGAGCACGAGCACCCGACCACGTCGGGTCCGGTGCAGCACGGACGCGGCGCTGAGCGTGGCCGACACCTGCAGCGTCGACGCTGACTGGTGGTGCTCGTTGACCATGAGGTCGAAGCCCAGTTCGTCGGCGAGTTCGTACTCGTCGAGATACCGCTGGTATAGCTCGTGGCCGCGGACCGGGTCGTAGTACCGGTTGGGCATGAAGTATTTCAGCCCCCGGTTGGCCTCCTCCGCCTCGGGTGAGACGAACGGGTACGGCATCTCGGTGAAGTGGTAGAGCCTCACGGGTGCACTCCCCTCAGGAAGGATCGGACCAGCCGGTGGAACTCGTCGGGGCGCTCCAGGTACGGGTAGTGCCCGGCGTCCGGCACCTCGACGAAACTCGCCGCCGGGAGTAGGCCGGCCAGCTCGGCGCTGTGCTTCGGCGGCACCAGCCGGTCGCGGGCGCCCGCCAGCACGAGCGTGGGCACGGTGACGACGTGCAGCCACCGGCGCAGCCGCGGGTCGTGCAGGAACGGCTTCCAGGCGTACCGAGCGACGGCGGCCCGATCCGCGAAGGCGCGCTCGTACTCGCTGTCGGTCAGACCGGCGGGGAATCCGGGCATCCGCAGCTCGCGACAGGCCGCCGGGTTGGCCCAGCCCAGCTCCACCACCTCGACGGGGTCAAGCAGCAGGATGTCGGCGAAGTCGTGCTCGTCCCGGCCGGACAACTTCACCCCATACGGCGAGGTCAGGACGAGGGAGGCGAACAGGTGCGGCGCGCGGACCGCCATCTCCAACGCGATCCAGCCGCCGAAACCGGCGCCCGCCAGGTGCAGCGGCCTGGCCGCCGGGTTGCGTACCAGACCGGGCACCACGTCGGACAGGTAGTGCTGCGCCAGGTCGGCGACGCTGTCCCACTGCTCAGCGACGTCGTCGACCGGGGTCCCGAACCCGGGGTGGCGCGGTACGACGACGTCGACGCCGTCGGCGAGCGGGCGCAACGCGCCGACAGGTCCGGGCAGTACGTCCACGTCGTGCAGGAACAGCAGCCGGCTCACCGTCCGCTCCCCTCGAAGAAGGCCAGCAGCAGCGCGGCGACCGCCTCCGGCTGGTCCAGGTTCGGCGCGTGTCTGGAGTCCATCCGGTGCACCCGCACCAGCGGCGACAGGCCTTCGAAGTGCCGGCTCCAGCCTGGCTCGAGCAGGTCGTCGCGGGCGCCCTCGACCACGAGCGTCGGCACCGTGCAGTCCCGCAGCGCCGCCGGCCAGGTTCCGGAGCCGTCGGCCTTCGGCAGTGTCGGATGGCGCAGGCGGGCGGCGAGGCACGCCTGCACGTGTCCGGGCTTGCGTGTGTTGGCGTACCGCACCCGGACGGCCTCGTCGAATCCGGGGTAGTCGTCCACAGTGAGGGCGACGAGGCGGCGGACGTCCTGCTCGGTGCCGTCGTACCGCCCGAGTTCGCTGATGCCCTTCGCCGACCGCCACGGGCCGCCGGTGCCGCAGATGCTCACCGCGGATAGCGCGGGCAGCACCGGCGCTGGCGCGGCCAGGGCCCGCAGCACTAGCGAGCCGCCGAAGGACTGGCCCACGATGTGCGCGGCGTCCACGCCCACGGCGGCGCAGAACGCGGCGAGATGGGCGGCGCGGAAGGTGTACGGCGGCCGGTCCAGGTAGACGACCTTGTCGGTGTCGCCGTAGCCGAGCAGGTCCGGTGCCAGCACCCGGTAATGCTCGGCCAGCAGCGGCATGAGCTCGGACCAACTGCCGATGGCGTCGCCGCCGAATGCCCCGTCGTGAACGAGGACGACCGTCCCTTTCGGCCGCCCGGGCGGTTCGCATTCCCAGTAGCGGGTGGTGAAGCCGCCGGCCTCGATGGTGCGCGTACGTGGTGGGGCCATCTTTTCCTGCCTCCGGATGCGGTGCCTGCGGTCGTCGCGGGCGGACAGGCCCGGGTCGGGCTACGGGTACGGGTGCGGACCGGGTTGCGGGTTGGCTGGCTGGAAGGTGCCGTAGCGCCCGCCGAGGTAGAGCAGCGGTTCGGCGTCGGTCTGGGATCGGGCGTGCAGCACCTCGCCGCAGAGGATCCAGTGATCCCCGCCCCGGTACGCGGCGGCGGTGCGGCATTCGAGGACCGCGGTGGTGCCGGTGGCCAGGGTGGGCACCCCGGTGCGGCCAGCGACCACGACCGCCGCCAGCTCATCGAGGTCCCGGCCACGGGAGGCGAACGCACGAGCCCAGGAGGCCCGGTCCGCGGCCAGGTAGTTGATGCTGAACCGGCCGGCCCGCTCGGCCAGCGGGGCGAGGCGGGTCTTCTCGTCGGCGGCCAGCATTGCCATCGGCGGTTCGCCGGACAGCGACGTGGCGGACGTGCAGGTGATCCCGGTGATGCCGAGCGCGCCGCCGGGTACGAGCACGATCGCCACCGGCGCGGGAACCTGCCGGAAGGCGGCCCGGAACCGGGCCGGCTCGACCAGACGTCGCCCGGCAGTCGGGTCGGCGCAGGTGCGGTCGTCGCTGTTCACCGCGCCGCTTCCCCTTCCGACCCCAGTGCTGGGCTCAGCCACACGCGGTGCACGTCGGGGCGGCCGGCCAGCCGGTCGGCGGCGGGGCTGCCGCCGATCACCATCGCCGAGGCCACCCAGTCGGCGCAGGCGCCCGTGTCGGCGAGGACGGTGGCCTGAACGATGTCCGACGCGGCGGGAACACCGGTGCGTGGGTCGATCAGGTGGTGGCCGTCGGTGCCCCAGCGCCGCTTGGCCGTACCGCTGGTGGCCACGCCGCCGTCGCGTACCAGTAGTACCTCGCCGTTCGGGAGGGCGACGGGCCAGCCGTCGCCGTCTGGGCCCGGCCCACGGCACGCCACATCTCCGCCGACCCCGGCCGCTGAGTTGGGACCCAGCCAGGTCACCACGTCGTCGGCCCACCGGCCCTTCGCCAGCGCCCCGACGTCGACGCCGTATCCGGGCGCGAGGCGGGCCGCACGGCCGCGCAGTTCGAGTATCGACGCTAGCGGTGGCACCGGTGCCACGGGCGGTGCCGGTGCTGCGTCGGGGGCGCCCTCGGCCCACGACCGTACGTAGCCGGCGACGAGTAGACGCGGCAGGACCGCCACGTTGACCAGGTCGGTGCTGGCGGCGGCGACCGCCAGCGCGTGGCTCAGCATTGCGCGCAGGTCGCCGGAGACGTCGTGCCAGCGCCCGGCGGCTGCGTTCAGCCGGGACAGTTCGCTGTCGGTGCGGAACCGGGAGTATCGCCGGTCCAGGGCCCGCAGGCGGCGCTCGGCCTCCGCGAACGGCACGGTCGGTGGTCCGCAGCTGGCCATCGTCACCGCACAGGTGAACACCTGGCAGGTGTGCTGTCGCATCGCGGGATCGGACGACGGTTGAGGGTGCGCGGTCCGCGGGACCTGGGCGACGGCCATTGCGGAGCTCCCTTCGGCCACTCTCTTAAGAGGCTAAACATGATGATGTTTTATTCGCAAGACGCCGCCCGGACGGTCCGGTGGGGCGCGCCGCCCGAGGAACGCCCCGGGCCAGCGGCCTACCGGCCCGTGGTCGCCCGGTCCAACACCTCGCGCGCGCTGCGCGCAACCGCCGCGTCGATCATCCGCCCGTCGGCGGTGACGGCCACCCCCGTGCCGTTCCGCTCGGCGGCAGCCAGGCGATCCACGACGTCCCGGGCGGCGTCCACCTCCGCCGGCGTCGGCGAGAACACCCGGTTGACGACCGCAACCTGGGCCGGATGGATGGCCGTACGACCACGGTAGCCCTGCCGCAGCAGGAGCCGGCTGGTCGCTTCGAGGCGATCCGGATCACGCAGGACGGTCTCCGTGGGGCCCACCGGTGGAGCGATGCCGGCTGCCGCGGCGGCGAGGACGGCACGCGAGCGCAGCGGCCACAGCTCCACCTTGTCCGGGCCGGGTTGCAGGCACAACTCGGCTGCGAGGTCGGCCTCACCCAGGCCGAGCCGTACGACCCGGGGGGCGGCGGCCACGGCCTCGGCGCGCAGCACGCCACCGGCTGTCTCCAGCAGCGCGAACACCGCCAGCGAGCCGTCCGGCAGTCCGCGTGCCCGCTCCGCCTCGCCGAGCAGCCGGTGCACCTCGGCCAGCAGGTCGACATCCGCCTTCGGCACCACCACGCCCGTCAGCCTGGGGCCGGCCACCGCCGCGATGTCCGCCGCGGCGGTGTCCGCGTTGACGCGTACCCACCACTGCGGGTCGGCAGGCTCCGCAGGGCCGTCGGCGAGGAACGCGCCGACGGCCGACCGGGCGGCGGCCTTGTACGCCGGTGCGACTGCGTCCTCGAGGTCGAGAATGCAGGCGTCGGCACCCCGGTCACCGGCCCGCGCCAGCTTGTCCGGCTGGTCCGCCGGCACGTACAGGTAGCTGCGGGCGGCCGCCACGCTCCGTCCGACGGTCACGGGCGGGTGGGGCGAGCCAGGTAGCGGCCGCGCGGCTGCCCGACCACGTTGCCGTCGCGCAGGATCTGCTCTCCGCGCAGGAACGTGTCGGTGACCCGGGCGGTCAGCTCCATGCCCTCGAACGGCGTGTAGTCCTGGGCGGACAGCGACTCGTCCGCCCGTACCGTCCAGGTGTGATCCGGGTCGACCAGGCAGAAGTCGGCGTCCAGCCCCTCCGCGATGGCGCCCTTGGTTGCCAACCCGAAGCGGCGGGCCGGCGCCCAGGAGGTCAGCTCGGCGACGCGGGCGTACGACAGGCCACGCTTGGCGCCCTCGCTGACCAGGCCGGGCAGCAGGTACTCGGCGCCGCCGAAGCCGGACTTGGCGACGAAGACGTCGTCCTCGGGCTGGCCAAACTTGACCTCCGCGCGGCAGCAGGCATGGTCGCTCACCACCCAGTCGAGCTTGCCGTCGAGCAGGTAGCCCCAGAGCGCCTCGACGTCCTCCCGGGCACGCAGCGGAGGGTTGACCTTGCCGCCCAGGCCGTAGGCCGTGTCGATGTCGGCCAGCAGGTGACCGACGGTCACCTCGCGACGGAAGTCGACGTGCGGGAAGGCCTGCGCCATGCGCAGCGCCGCGTCGACCGCCTTCGCCGAGGACAGGTGGAGCAGGTTGATGGTGGGCAGGCCGGTCTCGTGGGCGAGGTAGGCGGCGATGCTGACCGCGAGCCCCTCGGAGTGCGGCGGTCGGGAGGCGCTGTACGCAGCCAGCCCGGTCAGTGTGCCCTCCTGCTCGACCAACCGGGTGTACGCCCGCATGATCTCCGCCGTCTCGCAGTGCAGGGAGAGCGAGATCGCGTCGGCGAGCTCGGGGAACCGCTCGCGGGTGGCCTGGATGCCGCGCATGACGAACTCGAAGTGGGCGTAGTCGTACCGGGCGTCCGGCGGGATCATCAGGAACGAGCTCTGGTCGGCGGACTGGCCGTGCAGCCCGTGCCCGCCGTAGAACATGAAGATCTTGAACGACGTAACGCCGTGGTCGCGGACCAGCTCGGGGATCTCCTCGATGTGCTGCGCCGTCATCGGCGCGACGTGGAACGCGTAGTCCACGTAGGACTTCCGGTCGGCGGCCGCGAGCACGTCGGGGAAGAACTCCCGGTACGGTCCGCCCCTGTTGAGGTAGTACTGCCCGGTCCGGATGTAGTTGATCGCGGACGTTACACCACCCTGCGCGCAGGCGCGGCTCTCCGTGCCGGCGTCCACGCTCAAGGGGTGGTAGATGCCCCAGTGCTGGTGCGCGTCGACGACGCCGGGAAAGGCGAGCTTGCCGCCGCCGTCGACTACGGCCCGCGCACCGTCGGTGTCGATGGCCGGCGCGAGGTGGGCCACCCGGCCGTCCCGGACGCCGATGTCCAGCGCCGCCGGCTCCGTCTGGTCGTGCCGCACCACACGGACGTTCTTCACTACGAGATCGAAAGGTTCCACGATGTGCTCCTGGGATGGGGGAACAGGGAGTCGGAGTCGGTGCGTCAGTCGGAGTCGGACGGGTCAGTCGGAGCCGGTCCGGAGTCGGGTCAGGGGGCGCAGCACGTCGCCGACGTCGGCGACCTCGGCGAGACCGAGCACCGCGGCCACCACCTGATCGGCGATCTCCGGGTCGACCCGCCCGGCGACGTTGTCCCGGAACTTCAGGGCCAGCTCGGCGTCGGAGAGTGGCCGTTGCGGGCCGCCACGGTTGGTCAGCACGTTCTCGCGCCACATCCGTCCGTCGTCGGTGCGCACCGTCACGACGGCCGGGAACTGGTACGGGAAGATCTTGTCGCACTCGTTGTCCGGGACCACGTCGACGCGTGCCATGAGCGACCGGCGTCGCGGGTCGCGCGCCAACTCGTCGGTGAAGTCGCCCAACGCGACCCCCAGACCGCCACCGCCACAGAGGCCGGCAACGACCGCGTACGGCCCGCTGAACTGCGCCTGGTAGCCGGTGTCCGGGGCGCGTTTGGTGGCGATCGGCTCCCCGATGGTGCGGATCACCGCGGCGGGCACCCGCAGCTCGATGTGTTCGATCCGGTCCACCGGCACCCCCTGCGCGCGCAGCGCCAAGCCCGCGTCGATGGCGGCGTGGGTGAAGTGGTTGGCGGGGTACGGCTTGAAGAAGATGTCCGGCACCGCCCATCGCTCTCCGAGCCCTTCGGTGACCTGATCGTGGTCGGCCTGTCCACGCAGGAACGCGGTGAAGAAGCCGAAGCGGCCCTCCAGCACCGTGGGCGGTCCGGTGAAGCCACGTCGGACCAGGTCTGCGGCAGTGACGGCGCTGTGCGCGGCCCAGCCGCAGTGCAGCCGCTTCACGGTGCCGCCGGTGCGGTTGGCCTCGATCACGCCGGCGGCCATCGAGGCCGTCACCCCGAGCACGTCCCGTAGCCCGCGCTCGTCGAGGCCCAGCAGCATGCCTGCGGCGACGGCACCGCCCATCGCACCGCAGATGGAGGTGGCGTGCTGGCCGTACTCGAAGAACACCGAGTTGTTCAGCGCCGGGTCGTAGCCGGCCATTCCGAGCCGTACGGTCACCTCGAGCCCGACCGCGACCGCGGACGTTAGGGCGGCGCCGTCAGCGTCGCCGGCCTGGGCGGCGGCCAGCGCGGCGGGGACCACGGCGGCACTGGGGTGCAGCACCGAGGGCAGGTGGGTGTCGTCATAGTCCAGCGAGTGCGCCAGTACGCCGTTGCCGAACGCGGCCTGCGCCGCAGGCACGGCCTCGGGCAGCCCGACGACGTGCGCCTGACCGCGCCCGCCCTGCTCGGCCACGAGGTCCAGCGCGGCGCCGCTGGTCGGTAACTGGTGGGCGGCCACGCAGAGTCCGAGGACGTCCAGCACCCGTTGGCGCACGCTGGCGGCGACCTGTTCGGGCAGCGGCGTGGCGCCGGCACGGGCTGCGAAGGCGGCGAGCTGCTCGGCGAGGGTGGGCTCAGCCATTGGTCACCACCGCCAGTGGACGGACCGGCGAGCCGGTGGCACCGAAGATGGCCAGCGGCGACAGCACGAACAGGAACTCGTGGACGCCGTCGGCGGCCAGTTCCTCCAGCGCCATCGTCTCGATGATGTAGACGCCGCGCTCGACCAGCAGCACGCGGTGGGCCGGCAGGCTGCTGTGGCCCGCGCCGGGTCGTAGGCACTCGAAGGCGATTGTGTCGGCGCCGACGGCGTGCGCCCCCTGGTCGGCCAGCCAGGTGGCGCCAGCCGCGCCGACGCCGGGTACGCCGGTGGCGTGGCCCACGTAGCGGATGCGGTCCTCGTGGTCGAACAGCCGTCCCCAACCGCTGCGGACCAGCACCACGTCGCCCGGCTGGACCGGGGTGGCCTGCCGCTGGACCGCGTTCGACAGGTCTTCCGGCGTGATCTCGTACCCGGGGGCGCAGCCGTCGGGCAGGCCCAGCGCGGCCGGGACGTCGAGCAGCACGCCTCGGCGGACCATCGGGGCGATGGTGTGCGCGCCCAGCGCCGCGAAACGTCCACCGCGTCCGGCCGCCGCGGCGTCGGAGCCGTCGAACAGCTGCCCGTCCTGTGACACGTGGGAGAAGGCGTCGATGTGGGTGCCGACGTGGGTGCCCATCGTGATGATGTCGTTGGCGGCGGATCCGCCGTCGGGCCGCACCATGTCCCCGTGCCGGCGGGGAAGGGCGTGCCAGAACGGTGGATGGTTCGGCGACTGCGGCATGCCGATCGTCAGGCGGCGGCCCAGGTCGTAGGCCCGGACTCCGGCGCGGACGGCAGCCAACAGCGACTCGGTTCCGGTCGCCGGGCTGGTCCCTGCGGTGGTGCTCCTTGTGGTCACGGCAATCCTTACGTTCGTGGGGCGGCCGTCAGGCCACGATCTCCCGGGTGCGCAGCTCGGCGATGTCGTCGGGCGAGCAGCCGAGCTCGTCGATGAGAAGATCGTCGGTGTCGGCCCCCGGAGGCCGACCGGTGAAACGGATCCGGCCGGGCGTGTCCGACATGCGCCACAGCACGTTGTGCATGAGCACCTCGCCGAGGTCCGGGTCGGGGACCTTGACCACCATGTCGGTGGCCCGGACGTGTTCGTCGGCGACGATGTCGCGGGCGCTGTAGACGGGTGCGACCGCCGCGCCGGCCTCCTCGAAGGCACGCATGACCTCGTCGCGGGTGCGCTCGGCGATCCAGCCGCCGACGAGGTCGTCGAGCAGGTCGGCGTGCTGGGCCCGTTCCCGTCCGGACGCGAACCAGGGCTCGTCGATGACCTCGGGATGGCCGACGAGGCGCAGCACGCGCTCGGCGATGGTCTGCGCGCTGGTGGACACGGCAACCCAGGCGCCGTCGCTGGTGCGGTACGTGTTGCGCGGGGCGTTGTTCGTGGAGCGGTTGCCGTGCCGTTGCTGGACCACGCCGAGCTGGTCGTACACGGTGGGGCCGGGCCCGACCGCCATCATGATCGGTTCGAGCAGGCTCATGTCGACGATCTGCCCCTTCCCGCCGTTGCGTTCGCGGGCCCAGAGCGCCACCATGGCGGCCGAGGACGCCGCGATGCCGCAGATGCTGTCCGCCAGGCCGAACGCCGGCAGCGTCGGTGGGCCGTCCGGTTCGCCCGTGAGGTGCGCGAAGCCGCTCATCGCCTCGGCGAGGGTGCCGAAGCCGGGCCGGTGCGCGTATGGGCCCTGCTGGCCGAAGCCGGAGATGCGCACCAGGACCAGGCCTGGGTTGACCTCCCGCAGCTGCTCCGGGCCGATCCCCCACCGCTCCAGCGTGCCGGGGCGGAAGTTCTCCACCAGCACGTCGGCCGTGGCCGCCAGGCGCAGCAGCAGGTCGGCGCCCTCCGGTGCGGACAGTTTCAGCCCGACGGTCCGCTTGTTGCGGGAGATCTCCTTCCACCACAGTGGCACGCCGTCCTTGGCGTGGCCGTGCCCCCGCATGCTGTCTCCGGCTACCGGGTGCTCGATCTTGATGACGTCGGCGCCAAAGTCGCCGAGGATCTGGCAGCACAGTGGCCCGGCCAGGATCGTCGAGGCGTCGATGACGCGGAGTCCGGTCAGCGGTCCGTCGCGCACTGGCCCTCCATTCCAAATCGTTCGCGTCAAGCGAACGGCGTTTCGCTCAGCAGAGTAGTCCGGGATCGAACGCGAGGTCAACGCGCCGACATCCCCGTTACTCCGCGTCGGGACCGGCAGCCTTCCGACGCGACCTCAGCCAACCGGGCGCCGGCAGCCGGTCGCTCAGGACCACGGCGGCGGCCACCGCAGCCACGGCCGCGACGAACGCTGCGACCGGGGCGGAGAAGGTGTCGCCCAGCCAGCCGTGCAGCATCGCGGCGAACGGACGGATGCCGAGGAAGCACATCGACCACAACGCCATCACGCGGCCGCGCACCGCGTCGGCCAGACCCTGCTGCATGGTGGCGTTGACGTCGCTGACGGCGAGCAGATAGCCGGCGCCCGCCACGGCGATGCCAACGACGGCCATCACGGGGCCGGAACTCACCGCCAGCACCGTCATCCCGGCGCCCAGCGCGAGCACGCCGAGCGCACCCGTCCGGCCGCTGCCCACCACCAGTCGCAGCCTGCCGACCCAGCTGGCGATCAGCGCCGAGCCAACCCCAAAACAGGTGATGAAGATGCCGACCAGGACGTCCCCACCACCGAACCTCTCGGCGAACAGCGGGGAGAGCGTGTTGATCGGCTCCATCGCCAGGCCGATGAGGGCCACGGCGACCAGGCAGCGCACCAGGTCGGGGCGGTCGCGCACGTAGGCGACGCCGCCGAACACCCCCAGCCGCCCCCGCGGACGCACGCCACCCTCGGGCCGGGGCAGCCGTACGCGGGCCAGCGCGAGGGCGAACACCAGGAAGCTGCCGGCGTTGACGGCGAATGCCGTACCGGCGCCAGCCAGCGTGTAGGTGGCCGCTCCGACGACGGGGCCGATCGCGCGGGACAGGTTGAAGGTGAGCGAGTGCAGGGCGATCGCCTGGGCGACATCGGCGCGCCCGACGATGTTCGGCACCAGCGCCTGCGCGGACGGTCCGGTGATCGCCTGTCCCACCCCGGACAGTCCAACGAAGGCCAGGATGAGCCACGGGTTCAATTGATCCAGGAACGCCAGCATGGCGAGGACCGCGGCGGCCAGACCGCCCAGCGTCTGACCGACGACGATCAGCAGCCGTCGGTCAGCGCGGTCGGCGACCGCCCCGATCACCGGGGCGAGCACCAGTTGCATCCCGAACTGCAACGCGGTGACCAGCCCCACCATGAAGGCGGACCGGGTCAGCGCGTAGATCGTCAGGATCGCCGCGACGTTCTGGAACCACGTGCCGGTGTTCGACGCCAGCGACCCGAAGAAGTACGGGCCGAAGCGGCGGTCGCGCAGCAGCGCGGCAGCGCTGCGCCCCACCTCCGCGGTGGCCGCCGTGGCTGTGCGGTCAGCCTGCGGCACCCGCGCCTCCCAGCCCGTAGCCCTGCGGTAATCCCGTCGTCAACGACGTCCAGACCGACTTCGGACGCAGGTAGAGGCGCGCGGCCTCGGTCCCGTTCTCCCGGCCGTACCCGGACAGGCCGACGCCACCGAACGGAACGAGGTCGGACAGCACCCGATAGGTGTTGATCCACACCGTGCCCACCCGGACCTGCCCGGCGAAGCGGTGCGCCCGGGCGATGTCGGCCGTCCAGACGCCGGCGGCCAGGCCGAACAGCGAGTCGTTGGCCATCCGGAGCGCGTCGGCGTCGTCGCGGAACGACGACACCGCCAACACCGGCCCGAAGACCTCCTCGCGCAGGAGGCGCGCGCCGTCGGCCAGCCGGTCGACCACCGTCGGCGGTACGTAGAAGCCGTCGCGCAACCGCACGTCGTCCGGGAGCGCCGCCTGCGCCACCACCCGGCCGGTCGAGTGGGACTCGGCGATGAACCCCAACGTCTTGTCCCGCTGTGCCGCGGTGATTTGCGGACCCAGGTCCGTCTCCTCCTCGAACGGGTCGCCCACCCGCAGCGCCCGTACCTGCTCGGCCACCCGGTCGAGCACGTCGTCGTAGATCGACTCGTGCAGGAGCAGCCGCGAGCCGGCGATGCACATCTGACCGCAGGAGGCGAAGACACCCAGCACCACCGCGTCGACCACCCGGTCGAGGTCGGCGTCGGGGAAGACGACCTGTGGCGACTTGCCGCCGAGTTCCAGCGCGACCGGCGTGAGGTTGGCCGCCGCCGTACGGGCGATCGCCTTGCCGGTCTCGTGGTGCCCGGTGAACACGATCAGGTCGACGCCCGGATGCGACACCAGCGCGGCGCCGGTTTCCCTGCCCCCTGGCAGGACCTGGACCAGGCCCTCCGGAACACCTGCCTCGGCGAGCAGCCCGGCCAGCCGCAGGGCGGTCAGCGGCGTCTCCTCGGCCGGCTTGAGCACGCAGGCGTTGCCGAAGGCGAGCGCCGGCGCGATCTTCTTGGCGGCGAAGAAGAACGGCACGTTCCACGGGATGACGCCGGCGACCACGCCGTACGGCTCGGGCACGGTGTAGGTGTGGTACTCGGTACCGACCGGGATCGTCTCGCCGCGTACCTGCTCGGCGCAGCCGGCGTAGTAGCGGAACGTGCCCGCGGCCCGGCGTACCTCCCGGCGGGTGTCACCGAGGATCTTTCCGGTGTTGCAGGTCTCGGTCTCGGCCAACTCCTCCAGGTTGGCCTCGATGAGGTCGGCCACCGCGTGCAGGATCCGGCCGCGCTCGCCGGCGGTGCGCCGTGCCCAGGCCGGTTGCGCGGCACGCGCCGCGCGGACCGCGACGTCTACGTCGGACGGCGTGGCGGGGGTGAGGCGGGCCAGTACCCGGGCGTCGATGGGTGAGAAGACGTCAACCATCGTTGCTCCCTTCGGTCGTCGTACGGGCACGCTCCCGGCGTCCCGGGTCCATCGACCCGGTGAGGTGTTCGGGCACCCAGACGTCCAGCACGGCGGGGACGCGGTGGCGCTCGACCGCGGTCCGGGCCCGGTCCAGGGCGGCGGCGAGATCCGCCGCCCGGACCACCCGCTCCCCGTAACAGCCCTGCGAACGCGCGTGCGCCGCGAAGTCCGGCGAGGGGGTTAGGTGGCCGCCGATCACTGTGGGTTCGGCGGCGGCCAACCCGCCCGGGTAGTGGGCGGCCAGCGTGGTCGTGCCGGTCCGATAGCCGCCGTTGTTGACCACCACGGTGACCACCGGGGCGTCGTGCTGCTGCTGCAGCCACAGGCAGGAATCCGGTGAGCCGAAGAGGTACGACCCGTCGCCGGTCACCGCCACCGCGTGGGCGCCGCCGGAGGCGATGCTCGCGCCGGTCGCCGCCGCGACCGACCAGCCCAGGCTGGAGCCGCCCTTCTCGAACAGGGTGCCCGGCTTCGTGCGGGTGACCGTGGCCGTGTCGAATACCTCCCAGGTGAGCAGGTCGTCGGGGCTCAGGTGCCGGTCCAGCGCCGCGGCGATGAGCGCGGGGGTGGGCATGCCGGCGGCAGGGACGCCGCTGGTTTCCGGCCGGGCCGCGGCGTCGACCGGGGGTCGTTGCCGGCGCCGTCGCACCTGGTCGGCGTCGCTCGCCCCAGCCCCGCCCACCTCGCCCAGCACGGCTGCGAGGAACGCCGCCGGGTCGGCCGTGGTACGGGCGTCGGCACGCAGTTCGTGCAGCGGGACGCGGCTCTCGATCGGGTCGGGTCCCACCCAGCCGATCCACGCGTCGTCGCGCGGCTGCTCCATGGCAGGCATCCAGGGCACCGGGTGGTCCAGGACGACGACGACATCGAACTCGTCCAGCGGCGCGGTCGAGCGCCACGGACTGTCGTCGGGCAGGTTCATCCGGTACCGGGTGGCGCGTACCTCGACGCCGAGACTGTCGGCCAGTTCGGCGAGCAGTGCCACGGCGCGCGGGTACTCGCCGACGCGGTCGGTGACGATGACCGGTCGCCTGGCTGTCGTCAGGCGGCGGGCCACCTCGCTGACCACCCCGGCGTCGCCGGGGCCGAGGACCGGGACGCCCAGCGCCTGTGCGCTGGGGACCCGTCCGGTGGCGGGGACGGGGTGCCGGCCCACCTCCTCCGGCACGGCCAGGTACACGGGACCGCGTCGTGGTGCGAGCGCGACCTGCAGGCCGCGGGCAACGATCAGGCCGGGGTCGTCGAGGGCCGACAGCTTGTAGTCCCACTTCACGTACTGCCGGACGATCGAGCCCTGGTCCCAGCGCTGCTGCTTCCAGAACACCGGTGAGGTCCGCGACTCCGCGCGGGTCGGCGGGTAACCCGACATGATCAGCACAGGGTGGTCGCCCCACATCGCGTTGTGGATGGCACCGCCATGGTGCAGGAGACCGAGGTCGGCGTGGGCGGCTGTCATGGCAGGTCGACCGGAGACCATCGTGTCGCCCATCGCCGCGGTAAGTGCGACGTGCTCGTGCGGGCAGGTGACGATCTCCGGAGTCGGCTCGCCCGCGTGCCGGGCTCGCGCGGCGGCCTCCTGGAACGAGGTCAGCTCGGAGCCGCTGGTGAACCAGAGCCGCTGTACGCCGCTGGCCGCGGCCGACGCCAGGACGGCGGCAGCGGCGCTGTCACCGGCGCCTGGCGTGGTTGCGGCGGTCACAGCTTCCTCGCGCGCTCGAGGTACTCCGGGTGGATGAGCTTGTCGATCGGCGCCGTGGACTTGACCAGACCGGCCTTGACGAGGCTCTCCTGGCCCTTGGCCCAGACCTGTTCGTTCATCTGCAGGGTCTTGTCCGGTCCGGCCGCCAGCCAGCTCTCCACCAACAGCGGCAGTTCGGCGCGCGCCTGCTTCGGGTCGGCCTCGGGGTTGTACTTGCGCAGGTCGTTGATGACCTGGTCCCAGTTCTCCTCCTTGCTGGCGTAGTCCATGGCCTTGAGCACGCCCGCGAGGAACTTCACTGGCATGTCGCTGCCCGACTCCACCATCTTCAGACTCGTGTTGTACGAGTCGGACGGCATCGGCGCGAAGTCGTCGGTGCTGAAGAAGTTGACCTTGCCGACGTCCCTCTGGATGGTGGCCCGGTCGGTGTTGACGCAGATCCACGCGTCGACCTGGCCCTTGCGGGCCAACTCGTACGCGGCGGTGCCGACGCCGGTGACCGGACGCTTTACCGACTTGCGGTCGACGCCCGCATTGATCAGCATGACGTCGAGCAGGTTCTCGGTGGCGCCACCGGTCGACACGATGCCGCAGGTACGGCCGGCCAGCTGAGCCGGGTCGCTGATCGGGTCGTCCGGCAGGGAGACCACCTCGAACTGCGACTTCTGCCGCACGCTGGCGATGGTAATGAACGGCGCCTGCTCGTTGGCCACCGCGATGATCGCGTTGATGCCGTTCGCCCGGGTCAGGTCGGCCGAGCCACCGAGCACGGCCTGGATCGCCGTGGCGGTGCCCTGACCGCCCTTGATCTCCAGGTTGAGCCCGTAGTCGGAGAAGTAGCCGCGTTCCTTGGCGACCATCGTCTCGACGAAGCTCAGGGTCATGCCGGACGCGGTCATGTACGTGCCGGGGAGGCTGCCGTCGGGGTTGGTCTTCTCATCGTCACCGCAGCCGGTGAGCAGGGTCAGGCCTCCGACGCTGGGCACCAGAAGCCCGGCGGTGGCACCGAGCCGGAGGAACGAGCGCCGCGAGACCGGCGCACCGAGGTAACGGTTCTCTGTCACGGGAGTCTCCCGGGGGGCTTGAAAGGATGGGGGATGTGCGGACGGATAACGGCAAGAGGAGATCCGCCAGCGCCGCGCTGCGGCGTTGACCAGGGGATGTGGGGGATGTGGCGGCGACGTCCCGTCAGGGGGTGCGTCGCGGCTGCACGGACTCGTGCCAGGGGATCAGCAGCCGGCGGACGCTGGTCACGATGCTGTAGAGGGTGAAGCCGAACAGAGCCATGATCAGGATCGCGCCGAACAGCCGGTCGACCTGTAGGCCGTTCTGGAGGTTGACCGCGTACCGGCCGAGCCCCTTGTCGCCGCCCAGGTACTCACCGACGATCGCGCCGATGGTCGCCTGCACGACCGCCAACTCCATGCCGGCCAGGATGAACGGCGTGGTGTACGGCAGGTCGGCCCGCCTGAACCGCTCCCAGCGCGACGCCTTCAACGTCGTCATCAGGTCGTGCATGGAGCGCGGTACCGAGCGGACGCCGAACGAGGTGTTGATCAGCAGTGGGAAGAAGGCGAGCAGCGCGGCGATGACCACCTTCGACGACGGACCGAAGCCCAGCCAGAGGATGAACAGCGGCACCAGCGCGACCTTCGGCACCACCTGGGTGCCGACGATGAACGGCCGGCTGATGCGGTCGAACAGCGGCGACTTGCCGATCATCAGGCCGAGTCCGACACCCAGCACGATCGCCAGGACCAGGCCCATCATGACCTCGTAGAAGGTCGTCCAGATGTGCTGCTGCCACACGAACGGGTCGATGATCTGCTCGATGAACGATCGGAACACCGCCTCCGGCGGCGGTAGTACGAACCGCGACAGGTCGGTGGCCTCCACGTAGAGCTTCCACGCAAGGATGAACAGCGCGATCAGCAGCGGGCTGGTGTAGAAGGACAGCCAGCGGTTGTTGCGCAGCCGCTGCGACCAGCTCGGTCGCGGCGGCTGCAGCAGCTGCCCGGGAGGCGACGTCGGCGCTCGGTGGCGCTGGTCGATGTTGGTCACGTGCGGCACCTCGAATGCTGGTCAGGCCGAGAGGGCAGGGCGGGCTTCGGTGTCCTGGACCTCGCCGATCTGGCGGCGCAGCTCGGCGGCCAGGTGGCGGAACTCGGCGGACTCGGTCATGTCCACGGTGCGCGGACGGGGCAGCGTCACCTCGGTGATGGAGTGGATGTGGCCGGGCTTCGTCCCGAGCATGACGATGCGGTCGGCCAGGAACACCGCCTCGGAGACGGAGTGGGTCACGAAGACGATCGTCTTGCGGGTCTCCAGCCAGATCCGCTGCAGTTCGACGTTCATCGTGTCGCGGGTCTGCGCGTCGAGCGCGCCGAACGGCTCGTCCATTAGCAGCACCTTGGGGTCGTGTGCCAGCGCCCGGGCGATGGAGACCCGCTGCCGCATACCACCCGAGAGCTGGTGCGGGTACTTCTCCTCCGCCTCGGCGAGCCCGACCAGGCTCAGCATCTCGCGGACCCGGGCCGTCCGCTCCCGCCGCCCGGCGCCGGCCATCTCGAGCGGCAGGGCGACGTTCGCGGCGGTCGACCGCCACGGCATGAGGGTGGCTTCCTGGAACACGAAGCCCAACGGCTTCTCGGCTCCGTCGGCTGGCCCGCCGTGGTCGCGGCGCACCCGACCCGTCGTGGGGCTCTCCAGCTCGCCGATGATGCGCAGCAGCGTGGTCTTGCCGCAGCCCGACGGGCCGAGGAGCACCACGAACTCACCGTCGGCGATGTCGAGAGACACGTCGCTCAGGGCGAGCATCGACTGTCCGTTCGCGCCCGCGAAGACCTTGCTGACGCCCTCCACTGTGATCGCACTCATGGCTTCCCCTGTCGCCGACCGACTGGCAGCACCCGCGAGACTGTTCGCTTGTGCAGTACGCCGTTCTGTTGGTGCGAACGTAAGCTATGTTCAGCGCCAAGGTCAATGGCCTGGCACGGCGGACTCCGCCCGCCGGTCGCGCCATTTCCCCCGTTCGAGGAGGAACCGAATGGAATACCCGCCCCTGCGCACGGCCGTACTGGTCATCGACATGCAGAAGGACTTCTGCTCCCCCACCGGCGCGATGGCGGCGCTCGGGGCCGACGTACGCGTCAACGCCGAGCTCGCCGGCCGGCTGCCGGACTTCCTCGACCGGGCCCGGGCCGCCGGCTGCCTGGTGGCCTGGGTGCGGCAGGCCGCCCACGAACAGCTGGTGTCACCGGCGCGGCAGGCGCGCGCCGAGGCGATGGGCCGCAGCCCGCTCAGCGTCTGCGCGGCCGGCTCCTGGGGCGCGGAGCTCGCCGACGGCCTGGTGCCCGCAGCGGGCGACTGCCACCTGGAGAAGACGCGCTACAGCGCCTTCGTCGGGACTCCCCTGCACAACCTGCTGCGCGCACGCGGACGCGACCACGTGGTGGTGGTCGGCACGGCGGCCAACGTCTGCGTGGACTCCACCATCCGGGACGCCTACATGGCCGACCTGGCCGTCACAATGCCGACCGACCTGGTCGGCTGGACCCGCGCGGACCTCGCCGACGCGGCGATTCGCAACCTCGGGTTCTACTTCTGCGAGGCCACGACCTCGGCCGAGTTGGTCGCGGGCTGGTCCCGGGAGGCCTGACGCCGGGCCGGCCGGCTGGGGATCGCTGGCCCCGGGTCCGCCGCGGCCTGCTGCTGCTCCTGCTCCTGGGCGGGCAGATAGCCCAGTTCGGCGCTGACCTGGCGAGCCGCGTCGGCCACCAGGTCGCCGTACTCGGCCAGCAGCCGGGGCGAGAAGCGGTCCGCCGGGCCGCACAGCGACAGCGAGCCGTAGACCTCCCCGGAGGCGAGGCGGATGGGCGCCGCCACACTCGCCGCACCCGGCTGACGCTCGCCCCGACTCACCGCGTAGCCCTGCCTGCGGACCGACCGCAGGTCGTCGCGGAGCTGCTCGACCGACGTGATGGTGGCCGGGGTGACCGGGGTCAGCTCATGGGTCGTCAGGTACTCCTCCACCTCGGCGTCCGACAGTGCCGCCAGGATCGCCTTGGACGAGGAGCCCGCGGAGAGCGAATGTCGGGAGCCGAGCGTGACGGACATCCGGATCTCGTGCGGCGAGAGCACCTGGTCGGTGTAAACCCGTATCCAGCCCTGACGCATCGACAACGTCGCGGTCTCGCCGGTGGCATCCACCAACCGCCGCATGTGCCGGTTCGTGATCGCCTGGACGTCGATGGCGCGGAGCGCGGCCAGACCGACCGCCAGGGCGCCCGGCCCGAGCCGGTACCGCCGGGTGCCCTCGTCGAAGGTGACGAACTGGTTCGCGGTCAGCTCCTTGAGGATGCGGTGCGCCACGGCCTTGGGCAGGTTCAGCTCCCGCGCGACGGTGGACACCCCGATCATCTCCGGGCTACCTTCGGCGAGGAGGTCAATCACCGCCAACGCGCGACCCAGACCGCTCGTGGTGTAGCGGTTACCGTCCGCTGGCTCACTCACCGGCACCGCCGATCCCCTATCTTCGACCATGACCTGTCGTCGATGCATCGTCCGCACACCGGCAGGCACGACAGCCCGCGAACGCCCGGCGCATAGTCCTCGAATCCAAGCATGCCTAGTTCTGGATGCCGAGCATACTGACACGCCGCAGATACCTTGTGGCCTCCGCCGGGTCCTCTGCAAGAGCCCGCAGGCGGACCAGCCGATCTCGGCGCACGGCCACGTCGACCGCGTCCGCCGACGTACGGCTTTCCGTCGTCGCCGGCTGGACGAAACGCTCGGCCACCGCTCGGCGACGCTCGGCGTAGGCAGAGGTGGCGGTCTCCTGGTCGGGCGCGGCCAACGCGGCGGCGAGCGCCATCGCGTCATGGATGCCGGAGTTCAGGCCCATGCCACCGGTCGTACTGCTCAGGTGGGCGGCATCGCCGGCGAGCAGCACCCGGCCGAGCCGGAACGATGCGGCGAGCCGTTGGTGGCTCCGGTACATCTGGTGCTGACTCAACGGCAGCTCTCGCGGATCGAGGCAGCCCTTGAGCAGCAGGTCGACGGCGGCGTGGAAGTCCGGGTGCGTACCCGGCGGAGGGTCGTCGTCAACGCGGGTGGCCGTCGACAGCGCGGCGCGCCAGACGTCCGGCGTCCTGATCAGGGAGAAACGGCCGCGCGGCCCGGACCAGTATCCGACCGTCCCGAGGTCGGCCAGGGCGTCCTCGAACCGGAACGGCGTCGCCACCACCAGGCTGAGGAAGGGGTACGTGAAGCCGGGGAACGGGACGTCGAGCAGCTTGCGAGCGATGCTGTGCGCGCCGTCGGCGGCGACCGCCCAGCGACCGGCCACCACCACCCGCTCCCCGCCGACCGTCACGTCCAGCTCGACGCGCGTGTCGTCCTGGCGCAGCCCGACCACGTCGTGCCCGAACCGCATGTCCACATTGGGCGACCCGTCGACCGCCCGGCGCAACTGCCGGACCAGCTTGTACTGCTCGTACTGCAACCGGAAGGGATACCGGGTCTCCCGCTCCAACAGCTCGTAGGGGAAGCGGGCGGACTCGCTCAGCTCAAGGTCGCGGTAGTCCAGGTGGTGCGCCCGGACTCCCTCCTTGAGCATCGGCGCGGCGAGGTCGAGCTCGTCCAGCAGTTCGAGTGTCGCCGGGTGCACGGTAGAACCCCGCCATTCCGACCGCACCTCGTCGTCGCCACGTTCCAGGACGATCACCGGGATGTCTCGTCGGGCCAGCGCGAGGGCGGCGACCATGCCCACCGGCCCGCCCCCGAGGACGACGACCGGCGCTTCCACGGGGCGGCCAGGCAGCGCCACGTTCACTCCTTCCCGTCGGCGACGTCGCCGACGACTTCGGTGGTGGAGGGCGCAGCTCCCGCTGCAACGGGTGCGACTCCCGTGGCGGTGGGTGCGGCCATGGTGGTGGCCAGGTGGCGCAGCGCCTCGCTCTGCGACCCGCTCGCCAGGTGACCCGCGCCGGCGGTCTCCAACATCAGCCATGCGCCAGCCAGGTTCGAGGAGAGCACCGGCACGGGTGCCTCCGGCACGAGCTGGTCGAGCGCGTCCAGGCTGGGTGCGCCGGTGCCGGTGATCAGCACCGCGCGCCCGAGCGGGGCCCCGTTCGCCAGCGACCGCAACGCCTGGTGCACGGCGTCCCGCACCGTGGTGGAGGCAAGGTCGTAGATGGCACCCGTGCCGGGCACGGACACGATCTCGGCGACCGTGCGGCCGGTCGCCCGCCAGAACGTCGCCGCCTGCTCGGTAAGCCAGTCCGGATACGGTGAGACCAGGGTCAGTGATCGCACCGCGAGGTGATCGAGCACCCGCCGCACTGCGGTCGCGGCGCCGAACACCGGCGCGCCGAGCTGCTCGGTCGCCGCCTGGTCGAGCTCCTGGTCCGTCCGTCCGGGTCGGTAGGAACAGCCAGTGCACGCGACATACGCGCTCCGCAGGCCCAGACCCCGCAAGCCGAAGACGGACGACGGCAACTGCTCGGCGTACTGATCGAGTCGCTGCGCCAGCGACCCGTCCACGACTGGTAGGCGGGCAACGTGGTAGCGGACGGTGGAGGGCAGCAGGCGGCGCAGCTCGGGCTCCACCGTCGGGTTGGCTGGCGGAACAATGGCACCCACAGCCGTCTCGATCATTACGCCCCTCAAGTCGTTCGACTCAGCCGTACGCCGTTCTACGTGCTGGAACGATAGGGCCTGCGCCGGAACGCGGTCAACCCACCGCCCACGCAGGCCGCCCGGGCACCAGACGCTTCCTGAGCTGGGAGCACCCGAGCCTGAGGCCTCCCCGGCGGCGTACGCACCCCAATCTCGCTCTGCCGGATCCCGATTGGCGCAGGCTCCCGCTCACGAGGGTGGAGGCCGATCAGCCAGGACCGGACGAGGCGGAAGTTGATCGGCGTCACGAGCTGGACCCCTGGTGAAACCCCCCACCAGCCCGGGAACCGTTCGGCTGGGCGGAACAGCACCCAGTGGGGTTGCGATTCAAGAAGTTACTCAACGGTAGCCCATTGACGGACCACGAACGCCGGTCCTACCGTTCCACTCAATCGAACGGCGTACGGCTTATCCGAACGCTCTCGGCCCAGCCGAGCGCGGCCCGAATTAGGAAGCCCGAGCATGCCTGACGAAAAGCTCCGTACCCTTCTCTCCCCCGTTCAGCTCGGTTCTCTCCAACTCCCTAACCGGGTCTTCGTCCCCGGTCACACCACCAACTTCGGCCGGAACAACGTGCCGACGCAGCGCCACGTCGCCTACCACGAGGAGCGGGCGAAGGGTGGCGTCGGCCTGATCATCACCGAGGCGATCCGGGTCCACCCGACCAGCGCGGGTCGCAGCATCAGCCTCGGCAGCTTCGACGACTCGTCGATTCCGGCGTACGCAAGGGTGACGGAGGCCGTCCATGCCCACGGCGCGCACTTGTTCGCCCAGATCATGCATGCCGGGCGGCAGGCCAACGGCGACGCCACCCGCACCGCCGCGTGGTCATCGTCCCCGGTGCCGTGGGCGGCCGGCGCGCACGTGCCGCACGCCATGGGACGTCGGGACATCGCCGTCGTCGTCGCGGCGTTCGCTGCGGCGGCCCGGCGGATGCGGCAGGCCGGCTTCGACGGGCTGGAGGTCCACGCTGGCCACGGCCACCTGCTCCAGCAGTTCCTCTCGCCCCACACCAACACCCGCGACGACGCGTACGGCGGCGGCCTCGACAACCGGATGCGCCTCACTCGCGAGGTGCTGGCGGCGGTACTGGCCGCCGCCCCCGAGCTGCCGGTCGGGCTGCGGGTCAGCGCCGACGAGTTCCTCCCTGGCGGGCTCGACCCGGCCGCGGTGCTGGAGATCGTCGGCAAGCTGCGCACCGAGTATCCGCTGGCGTACGTACACGTCAGCCACTCCGCCTACCACGGCAGTTGCTCGCTGGCGACCCAGATGGCAGACATGAGCTTCGGCCACGCCCCGTTCCGGTACCACGCCGCCCTGTTCAAGCGGGAATTCCCCGACCTACCCGTACTGGCGGTGTGCCGGCTCGACAGCTTGCCGGAGGCGGCCGAACTCATCGCCGCTGGCGAGGCAGACCTGGTCGGCCTGGCCCGCCCGCACATCGCGGACCCGCACCTGGTCCGCAAGGCGGCCGAAGGCCGCCAGCACGAGGTGCGCGCGTGCCTGGCCTGCAACCAGGGCTGCATCGGCCGGTTGGAGACGAACCTGCCGATCTCCTGCGTGGTCAACCCGGAGGTTGGCGCCGAGCGCGAATGGTCGGAAGCCTGGCCGGAGCTGCCCGGACCGGCTGGTCCGCACCGGGTCCTCGTGGTCGGCGGTGGCCCCGCCGGCCTGGAGGCCGCGCTCGCGGGCCGGCGGGCCGGACACGAGGTCACCCTGGTCGAGGCGCGTGGGCAGCTCGGCGGCCAGGTGGAGCTAGCCGCACGAGTCCTCGGTCGGCAGCGGTTCGGCCTGCTCACCCGCGACCTCGCACGCGGCGTGCAGGCCGCCGGCGTATCGGTACGACTCGGCCACCGGATCAGCGTCGAGGAAGTGCTGGCCAGCGACTACCAGGACGTGATCCTGGCGACCGGCTCCCGCCCCGCCCGCCGGCCACTGCCCGGCGGCCCGCCGGTGATCGACCTCTGGCAGGCGGTCGACAAACTGGCCGATCCGGCCTTCCGGCCCTCCGGCGCCGTTGTGGTCCTCGACGACGAGGGTACCTGGGCGGCGGCTTCGGTCGCGGAGAACCTCGCCCGGCGGGGTGCCCGCGTACACCTGGTCTCGCCCACCGCCGGAGTGAGCGCCCGGATCACCACGTACTCGCGGATGGCGTTACTCAAGCGTTTCGCGGACCTGGGAATCGTGGCTCATCCCTTGCGGACCGTCCGCGGCGCGGGCGCCTCCGCGGTCACCCTCACCGGCGCTCTCGCTGGCGAAGATCTCAATATCGGCGGGGTCTCCATGGTGGTCGACGCCGGCTCGGCACACGCCGACGACGAGCTGTATCGGAAGCTCGACGCGCTGCCCGACGGGCCCCGGATCCACCTCGTCGGCGACGCCAACGCCCCCCGCACCGCCTTCGAGGCCGTCTACGAGGGACGGATGGCGGGCGCGTTCCTCGGCAGCTACGACACCGCATCCGCGCATCGGGTGCTGTACGCCCACTGACCCGGCCGGCCGGTCGTCCGGACCGCTCTGGCCGACCCTCCCCCACCACAGTCCGAAGAGGAGTCGAGACATGCTCGATGTCGAGGAGCGCCTCACCTTGGATGAGCGTTCCGCCGTGGACTTCGTCCTAAGTCTGCGCAAGCGCTGGGCGGACACCGTCTACCCGGCACTGCGAAAGGAGTACGACGTCGCTGGCGCGCCGGCGACGACCGTCGCGGACGCCGGGCAGGTGTTGCGCGGCCTGCCGCTGTACCCGTGGTTCAGTCACCTCGAGCGGGTGCAGCAGAAGATGTTGTGGAAGCTCGCCGGCGACGCAGTGCTGAGTCGCCGCGAGGAGCTGGTCAACCAGATGAGGGCGCTACCCGAGCAGACCAAGGGCTCTCTCGAGCTACACCCGGAGCTGGACCTGCCGGACTGGTACACCGACTACGACATCCACATCCAGCCCGGCTGCTTCTTCTCCGACGACATGTCTGCGTACGTGTACGAGTTCGGCGCGCGCATCGTCATGCTGCGCGACAACGACGGCTACAAGTTCCACAAGCTGTTCACCGAGACCGCTCTGCCGGAGCTGTGGGCGGCGACCCGGGTGGTCGACGTCGGCTGTGGATTCGGCAAGAGCACCCGCCCGCTGGTGGGGCGGTACCCGACGGCGCAGGTGATCGGCGTGGATCTGGCCGCCCCCGGGCTGCGGCTCGCCCACGCCGAGACGGAGGCGGCCGGGCTGGCGATCGACTACCGGCAGGCCGACGGCCGGGCCACCGGCATCGAGGCCGACAGCTGCGATGTGGTCACCGGGACGATGGTGCTGCACGAAATGCCGGCAGATGCGATCCGGGAAACGATCGAGGAAGTGGCCCGCCTGCTCAAGCCAGGCGGCTCACTGCGGTTCCTGGAGTTCATGCTCACCGGCGATCCGCTGCGTGACGCCACCATCTACGAGCACGCCGAGCGGAACAACGAGCCCTTTTTCCGGGCCCTGTTCGGCTCCGACCTGATCGCGGCGTGCACCGAGGCCGGCCTCACCAACGTGTCCTGGACTCCGTTCGACGAGCGCCGCAACGGCGTCCAGCCGCAGGGCTGGGGCGACCGATCGGAGTGGCACTTCCCCTGGGCCGTACTGTCCGCGACCAAGCCGGAGGCGTGATGAGCACCGAATTCGACTACTTCGGAGACCCCAAGGTCGGCAAGCTGCTCGACCTGGTGTTGCAGCTCTCCACCGAGCTGCACGTGACCCGCCAGCGGTTGCGCGTCGTGGAGGCGCTGCTGGTTCGAGGAGACGTTCTCGCCGCGGACGCCGTCGACGGCTTCGTGGCCCGGCAGGAGGAACAGCAGGTCCTCGACCGGGAGCGGGAGGAGCTGCTGGCCCGACTGATGCGCATCCTCACCGAGCACGGACCCGCCGAGCACCCGCTGCGGGACCAGTGGGACGCGGCACTGAGCGGCAAGACCGACTGATGGGTACCCCCGACCCGACCCGCCTGGTCGACCGCTACCTGCAACTGTGCGAGGACCGCAAGCTCGACGAGGCCGGCCGGCTCCTCGCGCCGGGAGCGCGGCTGGTCTTTCCCGGCGAGCGGGAGTACTCCTCGCTGGCGCAGATGGCGGCCGCGTCCACCGGAACCTACCGGTGGGTGCGCAAGCACCGCGACCGATACCTGGTGGGTGAGGCCGAAGGACGGATCTCGGTGACCTCCCTCGGGAGGCTGTTCGGGCAGTGGCTCGACGGCAGCCCGTTCGACGACATCCGCTACGCGGACGTGTTCGTCCTCGACGGCGGGCTGATCGTCGAGCAGCACGTCTACAACGACCTGGCGCTGGTCGCCTCGCTGCTGAACACCTGATCGACGGTCGGCTGCCTTCGGCGGCCGACCGAACCTTCCAACTGATGACGAGGTGTTTGAGATGAAACGCAAGTGGGGTTTGCTCCCGGCGGCGCTGGCCGCCGCGTTGGTCCTGTCCGCCTGCAACGGTGGCTCCGATGACGGGGCCACGGCCGGCGGTGGGGCCGGCAAGGAGGCCAAGGTGACGATGGCGATCGCCTCCGCGGTGATCGGCCCCAAGGAGGAGGTGGCGGTCTATGCGGTCGCCAAGGAACTCGGCTACTTCGCCGAGGAGAAGCTGACCGTCGAGACCATCAACGCCGACGGCTCGGTCGCCGCCCTGCAGGCGGTCGCCTCGGGCAGCGCCGACATCAGCGCCGCCGACGCGGGTTCGGTGCTCGGCGCGGCCGAGAAGAACGTCCCGATCAAGGCGATCGGCGGCCTGGTGCAGAACTGGCCGTGGGTGATGGCCGTCAAGCCGGACAGCACGGTCACCGGCAGCGCCGACCTGCGCGGCAAGAAGATCGGTGTGATCAGCCTGGCATCCGGCTCCGCCCCGTACGCCCGCGCCTATGTCAAGGCCGCTGGGCTGGACCCGGCCAAGGATGTCGAACTACTGCCGGTGGGTGTCGGCGCACAGGCCGCCGCCGCCCTCAACGGCGGCAAGGTGGACATGCTGGCGCTCTACACTCAGGCGTACGCGGTGATCGAGGACTCGGGTACCCAACTGAAGTACCTGAACAACCCGGACATCTTCAGCGGCATCCGCTCGCTGACCTTCGCCGGCGGGGGGCGCGACTTCGCCGATAAGAAGGACGTCTACACGCGGTTCCTGCGCGCGTCGTACAAGGCCATGCTCTTCTCGGCGAAGAACCCGGAAGCCGCCATGCGGATCGGTTACAAGGTGTTCCCGCAGATCCTGGCCGGTAAGCCCGTCGACGAACGGCTGGCGGCCGACACCAAGAGCCTGACGGCCTGGCTGAAGACGGCCACCCCGGCCAGCGGCACCCCGGAGCAGTTCGCCAACTGGGGCGCGATCAGTGACCAGGAGTGGGCAAAGACGCAGGCGTACACCAAGGAGGCGGGTCAGATCAAGGGTGACGTCGATCTGAAGAAGCTGTGGGACCCGAGCCTGCTCTCCGGTGCCAACAACTTCGACAAGGCCGCGGTGCTCGACAAGGCCGCCCACTACACCGCCAGCTAGCAGTAGCGAAAGCGGAAGGGATTTCGATGGCCATCAAGGCGACGGCCCGCCGGACGCAGACACCGACATCGGTGTCGGAGAGTTCCTGGATCGAGATCGCCGGGCTGGACAAGGAGTACCGGCCCCGCAAGTCGACCCCGACCCATGCGCTCAGCGACATCAGTCTGACCGTGCGCCGCGGCGAGTTCATCTCGGTTGTGGGACCGTCCGGATGTGGCAAGACCACATTGCTGAAGATCCTCGCTGGGCTGAGCCCGAAGACCGGGGGCACCGTGCGGATCGCCGGGCGGGACGTGACGAAGCCCCTTCCCGAGGTCGGGATGGTGTTCCAGGCACCGACGCTGCTGCCCTGGCGCACCATCTTCGACAACGTGATGGTGCCGGCGGAGATTCAGAAGCTGGATCCCCGCCGACACCGGGAACGCGCCCAGCAACTGTTGGACATGGTTGGCCTCAACGGCTTCGAGCGTAAGTACCCGCACGAGCTCAGTGGCGGCATGCAGCAGCGGGCCGGTATCTGCCGGGCGTTGGTGCACGACCCGGCGGTTCTGCTCATGGACGAGCCGTTCGGCGCGCTCGACGCGATGACCCGCGAGTACATGAACGTCGAACTGCTGCGGATCTGGCAGGAAAGCGGGCAGACCATCGTGCTGGTCACCCACTCCATCCCGGAGGCGGTGTTCCTCTCCGACCGGGTGGTCGTGCTCAGCCCCCGGCCGGGCCGGATCGCCGAGATCATGCCGATCGACCTGGCGCGGCCCCGCGACCTCAGCGTCATGTCCTCCGACCGGGCCGGGGTCTACGTGGAACGGATCCGCCGGCATTTCAACGCCGCTGGCGTAATCGACTGACCAGGGGGCAGCCATGGCAACAACCAACTTGGTAAACAAGCCGGCCGAGCCACCGACGTCGCCGGCCGGCGGCTCCGCCCGGCGGCGGCTGGACTTCCGGGAGAAGCCGCAGCTCTGGCTTGTCCCGGCGGTCTTCGTCGTGGTCGTGCTGCTGTGGGAGTACGGCATCCAGCTGATCGGTGTCGACGAGTACGTCCTGCCGCGGCCGTCGCAGGTGGTCGACTCCCTGTGGCGGGAGCTCGGCGACGACCTGTTCTGGGGCCACCTCTGGGTGACCAGCCAGGAGGCGCTGGTCGGGTTCGTCATCGGCGTGGGGGCGGCGGTGCTGCTCGGCACCTTCATCTCCCAGATCAAGGTCGTCGAGGCCACCCTGATGCCCTACATCGTCGCCTTCCAGACCGTGCCGAAGGTCGCACTGGCCCCGCTGTTCGTGGTCTGGTTCGGCTTCGGCCTGACCAGCAAGGTGGTCATGGCGGCGGTGATCTCGTTCTTCCCGATGCTGGTCAACGTCGTCGAGGGGCTGCGGGCGGCCGACGCCGACAAGATCCAGATGCTAACCGTGTTCGGAGCGAGCAAGGGGCAGATCTTCCGGATGGTGCGGCTGCCCAGCGCACTGCCGTTCATCTTCGCCGGCCTCGACATCGGCATCGTCTTCGCCATCCTCGGCGCGGTCGTCGGTGAATTCATCGGTGCCAAGGAGGGCTTGGGCTATCTGCTGCTCCAGACCAACTACAACTTCGACATCGCGGGCATGTTCGCCGTTCTGGTGGTCCTGTCGGTGATGGGGCTGGTGGCGCACTTCGTCATCCGACTGGTGCAGAAGCGGGTGGCCTTCTGGGCCGAGGAAAGCAAGGTGATCGGGGCATGACGACCCTGGACGGGAGCGGTATCACGTGTGCCGGACACGGGTCGAGCGGGGGTCCGTCCGCACGGCCGCTGACCGGCCCCGGGAGGCACGGAGTACGCCATGACAATTGATCCGAACCGGTTCGACGGCCGGGTGGCCGTGGTCACCGGCGCGGCGCGCGGCATCGGCGCCCACATCGCCGCCACTCTCGCGCAGCGAGGGGCAACGGTGGCCCAGGCCGACGTCCTCGACGACTGGGACAGCGGACTGACCGGCGGTACGCACACGCGGCACCACGTGGACGTGCGTTCGGCGCGGTCCTGCGCCGACCTGGCCGCGGAGGTCGTGGACCGGCACGGCCGCCTGGACCTCCTGGTCAACAACGCCGGGGTGGTCCGCCGGGGGCCGGCGGCGACGATGTCCGAGGAGGACTTCACCGCCGTCGTCGACGTCAACCTGACCGGCACGTTCCGGATGTGCCAGGCCGCATTCCCGGCCCTGCGGGACACCCGCGGTGCGGTGGTGAACATCGGGTCCACCAACGGCCACATCGCGGTGTTGAACACGCTGGGCTACTGCGTGAGCAAGGCCGGCGTCATGCACATGGCGCGGGTCCTGGCCCTGGAGTGGGCACCGGACCAGATCCGGATCAACGCGGTCGGGCCGACCATCGTGCCCACCGACATGACCTCCGACGTTCGCGGCGACCCGGCATACCTGACGGACAAGATGGCCACCATCCCGCTGGGTCGGATGGCTGAGCCGCAGGACGTAGCCAACGCGGTCGCCTATCTGCTGAGCGACGCCGCATCGATGATCACCGGTCAGACGATCTTCGTCGACGGCGGCGTCACCATCCACTGAGCCCTGCCACCCCGTGTGAGGAACCGCATGCCACACCCTGACACTGCGGCCGCCCTGGCGGCGGTCGACGCGCACTTCGACGAGTTCGTCGAGGAGCTGCAGCAGCTGTGCCGCATTCGCAGTCGCCGGCAGGAGCCGGAGCAGATGGCGGCCACGGCCGAGTTCATCGCCGACTCGGTACGCCGCTGGGGCGGCACCGCCGAAGTCATCCCCTGGGAACAGTCCTACCCGTATGTGCTCGCCGAGGTGCCCGGGGAGGGTGACCAGGCACTACTGCACTTCACTCACTACGATGTGGAGGTCGAGCCGGCCGGGGGCGACGACGACTGGATCAGCCCGCCATATGCGGCGGAGATCCACGACGGGCGGCTCTACGCCCGGGGCGTGGCCGACGACAAGGGCGTCGTCATGTCCCGGATCCACGCGGTGGCGGCCTGGCGGCTGGCCGGCCTCACCCCGCCGGTCACCAGCAGGATCATCTTCGAGGGCAAGAAATGGCTGCACAGCCCAGGCCTCGGCTCCTTTGTGCAGGCGCACGCGGACCGTCTCGCCAGCAACGCGGCGCTGTGGGAGAACTCCTGGCTCGATGGCGACGACCGGCCGCTGCTCAAGCTCGGCGAGAAGGGCGTGCTCTACCTGCGGCTCACCGCGCAGACGCTGCCCCGGGACCTGACCAGCCAGAACACCGCGCTGCTGCCGGCCGCGACGGCCCGGCTGGCAGCCGCCCTGGCCCAGTTGCAGCGCCCCGACGGGACCGTGACCATCCCCGGTTTCGCCGACGACGCCCGGCCGCCAACCGACGCGGAGCGCGAGTTGCTGGCGGACGTGGCATTCGACGGGGACTTCCTGCGCAAGCGGGCGCAGGTCGAGCGGTTCACCGGGGATCTCGACGACCGGCAGGCGGCAGTGGCCATCCGTACCGTGCCGACCCTGACCGTCGCCGGGTTCGCCGGCGGGGACATGCGCGACGACGTGACGCTGGGCATCCCGTCGACGGCGTCGGCGAAGCTCGAAATCCGCCTGGTCCCCGGTCAGGACCCGGAGCGGGTGCTGGGCTGCATCCAGGACCGCCTCGCCTCGACCGGCTTCGGTGACCTGCGAATCGACGTGATGGCAATCAGCCGGCCCAACATCACCGACCACCGGGATCCGTTCGTCGCGCTGGTCGCCGACGCGGCCCGACGGGTGCACAGGACGGAGCCGGTGATCGAGCCGTACACGCAGTGGATCGGCAACCAGGGGGTGCTCGCCGATCGCCCAATCGTCGGTATCGGCGTCTCGCGGGCCGACTCCGGAGTGGACGGACCGAACGAGCACATCCGGCTGGACGACTACCGGGCCGGAATCAAGCACGTCATCGAGATCATGGCGGCCATGGCGGTGGCGCGGTGAGCCGGGCACGCGGTGTGGCCCGCCGGGGATACGTCGACGTGCCGTGGGGACAGGTGCACTACCGCCACGGCGGCGACGCCGACTGCCCCGTGCTGCTGATCCTGCACCAGTCCCCGCTGTCGTCGGCGACGTACGACGCCGTCGTCGAGCCGGTGGCGCAGCAGGGCCTGCGGGTCATTGCCCTGGACACGCCGGGGTTCGGCATGTCCGACCCGCCGCCACGCCCCTGGTCCATTCCCGAGTACGCCGAGGCCGTCTGGCAGGTCGCCGACGCCCTCGATCTGCCCCGGCTGCACCTGCTCGGGCAGCACACCGGCGCGATCATCGGGGCCGAGGCGATGATGCGCGCGCCGGAGCGGGTGCACCGGTTGATTCTGCAGGGCATCCCGCTTTATGACGAGCAGGAGCGGACAGAGAAGAAGCGGTCGTATGCCCCGGGTTACGTCCCGGCGCGCGACGGCGAGCACCTTCGGGTGATCTGGGACCGGGTGCACGGCCTCTACCCGAGGCTGACCCCGGAGGGGGCGAACCGACAGGTCACCGAGTACCTGTTGACCGGACCGGACTACGCCACGGCCTACCGGGCGGTCTTCGACCACCACGTGGACACCGCCGCGCTGGACGGGCTGCCCATCGTGCTGCTGCACGGGGCCGACGACCTGCTCGACCGGATGACGCCGCAGGTGCGGGCCGCGCTGCCGCACGCGCCGCTGGTCACCATTCCAGGGGGGACGGACTTCGTCGCCGACGAGCAGCCCGAGGCGTTCGCGGCCGCGGTGGCCGCGCAGGTGCGGGCCGACCTGGGACAGGAGGGTCGGCATGAGGCTCGGGACAGCGGCTCCGGCCGTGGCGGCGCTGCTCGGCATGATGGCGCTGGATGAAAGGTTCACCGGCCGGCAGTTGGTCGCCGGTCTGGCCGTGCTCGCCTCGGTGGCGCTGGTCATCGCGGTCCAACGGCCCCAACAGGTCGAGGGCCTGCCAGCCGGCACACCCGTCGCACCCACCTGATGCTCCGGCGGTTCCCGCCCCCGTACATCGACAGGAAGGACTGAGGATGACCACGACACCCGTCATCGCGAGTGATGCCAGTCGGGCCCGGTCGGGCCTCGGGCGTGCCCTCGACGTTATCAACATCATCGCTGACCGTGCCCCGGAGAGCCTCGGCGTGTCGGCCATCGCACGGGAGCTGGGGCTGCCGAAAGCGGTCGCCCACCGGATCCTCAAGGAGCTGGTGGCCGACGAGTTCCTCAACTTCGACGAGGAGACCAAGCGATACCGGCTCGGCGCGGGCGCACTGACGGTGGGACTGGCTGCGCTGCGCGCCATGAACGTGCCGGACATCGCCCGCCGGTACCTGGTCCGGCTGGTGCGCACCAGCGGTGAGACCGCGACGTTGTCGGTACGGCAGGGCTGGTACCGGGTCTACGTCGACCAGGTGCTCTCGTCGCACGAGGTGCGGATGTCAGTGTCGCTGGGCACCAGTCATCCGCTGCACTCCGGGTCGTCCTCCAAGGCTATCCTCGCGGCGCTATCCGACACAGAGGTCGATGACTATCTGGACAACCAGCCGTTGGAGGCGGTCACACCGTCCACCATCACCTCCGCGATACAGCTGCGGGCGGAGCTGGCCCGGATCCGGCGCCATGGGTACGCGGTGAGCAAAGGCGAGAGGCAGAGCGGCGCGGGAAGCGTGGCGGCGGCGGTGCGCTACTCCACCGGCCAGGTGTTCGGCTCGATCTCGCTGTGCGGGCCACAGGACCGGTTCACGCCCGAAGTCTGCGCGGCGCACGGCGCCCTCGTCGCTGCGGCGGCGGCGGAGATCTCTGGCGAGCTTGGCTTCCGGGCGCCCGCGCAGCGCATCGCCACAGGCGGGACGGATCCGGTCGCGACGCGGCATTGACCAGTAGGTACGACAGGACTTTCTGCGCAGCGGAATCGCGTTCCGCTAAACCAAACAATGACTGGGGAGGTGGAACAGGTGAGCAACGGACCGCTGACGGGCCTGCGGGTCCTGGACGTCTCGACGATCCTGGCCGGGCCACTGTGCTGTCAGATCCGGCTTCGCCCACCTCACCGGTACCGCCGGGCCGCCCATGCTGCCCGCGTTCGGCCTGGCCGACAGCATCTGCGGGATCACCACCTCTTCCGCCGTGATGATGGCGCTTTGGCACCGGGAGCGCTCCGGCGGCGGGGGCCAGGTCATTGACATGAGTCTGCTGGAACCGATCATGACCGCCGTCGGGCCCGGCCCGACCATCTATGACCAGCTCGGCGTGGTGGAACGCCGGCAGGGCAACCGCTCCACCAACAACGCGCCCCGCAACACGTACGAGACCAAAGACGGTTCGTGGGCGGCCGTGTCCACCAGTGCCCAAGCATCGCCGAGCGGGTCCTTCGGCTGGTCGGCCACCCCGAGGTGATCAACGAGCCATGGTTCCGTACCGGCCTCGGGCGGGTGGCGCACGCCGATGAGCTCGACGCGTACGTCGGCGGCTGGATCGGTGAGCGCACCCGGGACGAGGTGACCCAGGCGTTCGCCGAGGTCGGTGCCGCCGTCGCCCCAATCCACAACGCCAAGGACATCGTCGAAGACCCGCACGTCCAGGCCACCGAGATGATCACTGTGGTGGACGACCCCGACCTGGGTTCGATGCGGATGCACAACGTGATGTGGCGGATGTCGGAGACGCCGGGCCGAATCCGGTTCACCGGACGCGACCCCGGTGCCGACACCGACTCTCTGCTCGTCGACGAGCTCGGCTGCGACCCGGCCGAGATCGCCGACCTGAAAGCCCGCAACGTCGTCGCCTGACGGCGCCGCGACTAGAGCGAAACGCGAGGAATCCCCGTGGCCACCACTGCCAGAACCGCTTGTTCACTCCCACCGCCGCCGAGTTGGCGTCCGCGCGGGCCGTGCTGGAGGCGATGGAGCGGGCTGAACGCCGTGGCTCCGGTGTGGCGACCGACGCCGACGGTCGAATGCTGGACCGGGCCGTGGTCCGCACCGCGGCCGAGGTGGTACGGCGGGCGGGCGCGTTGGCCGGCTGACCACTGCGGCATCGGTCTGGCGGCCGCGATCCCGCCGGCCGCCATGACCGTCCGCTCGCTGGCTGGAATCTGGATACATTCGGGAGGGGAACAGCCGGCGAACCGGTCAGAGCGGTCCTCCCCACCCGAGCTTCCGGGAGATGGCCTGGGCGGCCTCGGACACCAATGATTGGTATTGGTGGGACCGGTCGCCGCCGAAGCGCTCAGCCGGTCCACACACGCTGATCGCCCCCACCGAGTAGCCATCCAATCCCAACAATGGCGCGGCGACCGACCCAGCCCCCGCCTGGCGTTCCCCAAGCGAGGTCGCGACGCCCGACCGACGGATTCTGGCCAACTCATCGCGGAGTGCCGCGACGTCGACAATCGTCTGGTCGGTCAACCGCTCCAGCGGCTCCGACAGGATTCGCTCCTGGACGTCGGTGCGAAGGAATGCCAGGATTGCTTTGCTCGAGCTGCCGGCGTGCAGCGGAAAGCGCCGGCCGAGCGCTACCAACATGCGGATCTCTCGGGGCGACCCGACCTGCTCCACGTATACCCTCGCCCGATCCACCCGCATTGACAGCGTTGTCGTCTCACCGGTCTCGTCCCGCAGCCGCGTGAGCACCGGCAGGGCGATCTCCCGTGCATCCAGCCCGCGTAGGGCGCGCGCACCCACGGCTGCGGCGGCCGGGCCCAGGTGGTACCGCCGAGTCTTCCCGTCCATTGCGAGCAAACCTCGGGAGACCAGAGAGACCAGGATGCGGTGGACGACGGCCTTGCTCAGGCCGAGGTGGTTAGCGATCGAGGTGACCCCGAGCGATTCAGGGCCGCCGAGAAACAGCAGCAGCACGTCGGCCACCCGTGCTGCTGCGGTAGTGCCGGCCTCGGCGTCGCCGTATGTCGCGGTCATCGGAGTCTTCCCGTCCTACTTCAGGACCTTCGGGGCGAAGAGGTCGAACATGTGGTCAAGCACGGCCTCGTCCGGCCGCCGGGAACGGTAGCCGGTTTCGGCATCCGGCGCTATGCCGGACGACCGCAGGCCCGCCAGCAGTTCCGCCATCCGGACCAGTAGCCCGTCGACGTCCAGGACGGCCGCGCCCGCGATCTGTCGCACGTCGGCGTGGACGAGGATCTCGTTGGGCAGCCCCTCGCCCGGCACGATCAGCTCGGCCCCCCGGCGCGCCGCTCTGGTTGCCGTCTCGATGAACGCGGCGAGGAAGGCCTTGGGATCACCGTTGAGTGCGTCGACCACGGCCTCCGGCCCCAGTTCGGGCGAGTACTCGAACCCGACCAGCTTGTCGGTCAGCCCGTACCGGCGAATGTTTTCCTCGATCGGCTCTCGCAGCTCGGGGATGAACCCAACCACCGCGAAGCGGCGCCCGGTCATCGCCGCGAAGTGGAATGCCGTCTCGCCGTAGGCGAGGACAGGAATGCTCGCCAGGGCCCGGGCCTCCCACAGCCCCGGATCCTGGCTGGTGCCGATCACGTATGCGTCGTAGCCCTCCTTCTCCGCGCGGCGGGCCGTCGCCGCGAAGTACGGCGCGAACAACGCTTCCACCGCGCCGTATCGCACCATCCCGGCCGGGATCCGATCCGGGTAGGTGGCTTCCGGCAGAGTATGAACCACCACCTCGGTGCCGGCGCTGCGCACCGCATCGAAGTGCTGGTGGTACATCTCGTCCAGCCCCGGCAACCGGCCGGCGACGGTGTGCTTCTGAAACCAGATGCGAGCCATATCCCAGTATCTCCGTTCACACCCGCGTCGGCCGCAGATCCAGCACCCGGACGGGCTTGATCGACTGTGCCGGGTTGAAAATCTCGCTCGGCTCGACGAACTCGACCCGTGGTCGGACGTGAGTAGTACGCACGGCGGCAGCTGTCACGGCTGATGCCACACCCTGCTCCGTTCCCGGTGTCACGGCCAGTCTGATCACCAATTCATCCACCGACAGTTCGTCGTGCTCGTCGACGGGCCGCAGCACGATCTGGTATTCCTGGATCGACTCCTCGTGCTCCAACTGGTCGCGGAGCACCTGAAGGTTCACCAGCGTGCCCTTCACCTTCACGAAGTCCCCGCTGCGCACCGGCTGCGAGGTGAGGCGGGGGCAGCTACGGCCGCAGTGCGGGCACGTTTCGTGCGTCATCGACACCACGTCGCCGACAAGGTATCGGAGAAACACGGTGCCGCGTCGGATCAGGTGGCTGAATGCCAGCATTCCCAGCTTTCCATCAGCCAGCCGCTGGCCGGTGTCGGCGTCCACCACCTCATGGAAGACCTGGTCCGGCGCAAGGCTGTGGAATCCGCTCCCCTCCTGACACTCCACCATGCTCGCGCCCTGCTCGGTGGAGCCATACCTGTTCACCACCCGCGGGTCGACGCAGCCCAGTTCCTGCAGCCGGCGCCGCAGGTCCTCGCGCATCGCCCCGGAAGCGGCCTCACCGGTGATCATCGCCATCCGCACCGCGGTGAAGTCCGCTCCCACCTCCCGGGCGTGCACCAGCACCCGCCGGACGAAGCTCGCGATCCCCCACAACACCGTGACCCGTTGGCGTTCGACCAGCTGGACGGCTTCGCTCAGGCCGCGGTGGAGCGGGAAGGGGGAGCCGGGCCGACCCGGGTGGGCGAAGACGATGCCGGCACCGCAGGCGGCCGCCTCGTCCGTTGCTCGGGAGTACGCCCCCATGGGGAACTCCGTCAGCGGGAACAGGTTGGCGACCACGTCGGTGGTTTGGATCCCGATGAGGTCCTGCCGTCGCGACGCAAGGTACATGTAGGCGTAGTGGTCGTACGAGGTCACGTAGACCGGTGCCGGCTGCCCGCTGGTGGTTCCGGTGGTATAGATCACCTTCCACAGCGTCTTTTCCAGCAGCGTCGCGTCGTCAGCGCGCAACCGGAATGCCTCGGGGTCCGCCAGGAAGTCCGATTTGCGGGTAACCGGCAGCCGCGACAGATCTGCTCGGCTGCGTATGTGCCGGGGCTCCAGGCCCTCCTGCTTCATCAGTCGGCGATAGAACGGATGACCGCGGTAGCAACGCTCAACGGTCTCGGCCAACAGCCGGTCCTGCAACGCGCCGACCTCGGCTGGCGGCCGGAACAGCAGATCCGGCAGGGTCAGGTCGGCGAGGGACGCCTCCGCCGTCATCGCACCTCCTCGGCCTTGGGCAGGTTCAGCCGATAAAGATCGATGGCGTTGTCCCGGAGGAACAGCTTCCGGGACTCGGGACGGATGTCCAACTCCTCGATTTCCTTACGGGCCCGCTCGGGATCGATCACCGGGAAGTCGGTGCCGAACAACACCTTCTTCTTGCCCCAGGAGTCGATGAAGTGGACGAAGTGCGGCGACCAGTACCGGGGCGCATACGCGTCGGAGCCGATGTAGACGTTGGGATGCTTGTACGCCACGGAGATCATCTCCTCCACCCACGGCCAGCCGATATGGATGCCGACCAGCTTGAGCTCCGGGAAGTGGCAGGCGATCGTGTCCAGGGTGATGGGGCGCCCGACACTGGCCAGCGGGCGCTCCTCGGAGTACCGCAGGCAGTGGCCGACCTGCATCTGGATCGGCACGTCCAGCTCGGCGCACTTCGCGTAGATCGGGTAGTACCTGGCATGGTCCGGTGCAAGCTCGAACCAGTGCGGATACAGGTGCGCCCCGACGAATCCCAGCTCGGTGATCGCCCACTCCAGCTCGCGCAGCCCGGCCATCCCCTCGGTCGGGTCCACCCCGGCCAGGCCGCTGAACCGGTTCGGGTACTGCCGGACCACTTCGGCGACCTTCTCGTACGCGACCCGCCGGTGGATCTTGTGCTGGATGCTGCCCGCCTTGACCGCGATCAGGAAAGCGTGCTCGACACCGGCCCTGTCCATCTTCTCAATGAACGACTCGACGGTGAACGAGCCGACCGAGGACGGATCGGCGCCGATCTTCCCGGTGATAAAGGTCTTGGACCATTCCGGCCGTTCGATGTCCGGGTCGGCGAACTCGAAGTTGCACACCGTGTCGATCGCCCCGAAAGCATATGACATTTACCGCGCTCCTTCCGTTGTCGGGTCCTGGCTCATCCCGGGGGGACCGGGGCGCCCGTCCCTCGATGTGACTCGAACACGATCTCGTCCGCCGGAGCCGCGCAGCCGAGCAGCAGATCCGCGATGGACAGCGCTGACCTGCCCAGCTCCGGCTCCCAACTCCCCACGGCGTCGGAGACCAGCAGTACGTCGAAGTCCCGGTCGAACGCAGCGAAGCCGGTCGCCAGGACGCAGGCGTAACCGACCACGCCGGCCAGCAGCAGGGTCTTGATCTGTCGTTCCCGCAGCCACCGCTCCAGCCCGGTGCCGTCGAAGGCCGAGTAACCGGCCTTGTCGACCACCAGTTCGTCCGGCCGGGGGGTCAAGTCCGCGACAATGTCCGCCCCCCAGGAGCCGGGCTCCAACCGGCGTCCGGAAGCGGTCCACCGGCGCGGCACCAGGTCATGCCGCCGCTCCATCGGTCCGCGAGCGGTGTCGTGCAACAGCCGGGTGAAGACCACCGGCACAGCAGCGTCGTGGGCCCGGTCCCGCAGCCGCCGAACCGGCCCGATCGTGGCGTGCAGCGCCGAGATGTCCCGCCCCGCTCCAGCGTAGTAGCCGCTCGGGTGGCAGAAGTCGTTCTGCATGTCGACGATCACCAGCGCCGTTCGCGCTGGGTCCGCCCGGATTGCAGGAGCCGTCACCTGCGCCACCTCCGCTCGACGGCTCCCGCCGATTCGGCCGCAGCCCGGTTGCTGAGCATGTTTCCCATGTCGGCTACTTAATCGATGCCTGCTGGAACAGCAGCCGCTCGTCCGGGCGGGGCTCCCATTTCACCCGGTCGCTGATTCCGTACGCCTGAACCTCGTTGTAGAGGAACGCGTATGGCACGTTTTGCTGGCTGAGGCGCCAGATCTGGCCAATCAGCTCCGCACGCTGTTTGGGGTTGCTGGCCGCACGCTGCTCTTCGATCAGCTTGTCGACCTGCTCGTTCGACCAGTAGCCCCGTGATGTGGATGCATAGAGGCTGCCCAGCGGCAGCTCGGCATCCATGATGGACGGACCGTAGGCGAACATGTGGATGCCGCTGAGCTTCTTGCCCGTCCAGAGCGGGAAGAAGGCCGAGTACTCCATGCCCTTCATCTCGACCTTGATGCCGGCGGCACCCAGGTAGCCGGCGACCGCCTGGGCAACCTCGTTGCCGAAGGCGTAGCGGTTGTTGGGGTACTGGAACACGATCGGCCGCCCGTCGTACTTCGACTCGGCGACCAGCGCCTTGGCACGAGCCGGGTCGTACTTGGCGGGCGCCACGTTCGGGTCATAGCCGAAGGTGACCGGAGCCACCACCTGACCGATCGGCTTGCCCAGGCCCTTGAGCAGGTCGCGAGAGATCGCCTCGCGGTCGATCGCGTAGTCGATGGCCTGGCGCAGCTTCAAGTCGTCAAGCGGAGCCTGGGTGGCGTTGAAGCCCAGATAGAGGACCCGGTTGCTGGCCACCTGCTGAACCCGGACGCCCTTGGTGGACTTCACTCGCTGGAGGGACGACGGCGGCAGGACCGGCACGACGTCCAACTCGCCGGAGATGAGGCCGGCCTGCCTTGCGCTCTCGTCCGGCACCGGCTTGAAGATCAAGGTTTTGATCGCCGGCGCGCCCTTCCAGTATTTGTCGAAGGCCGCGAGTTCCAGCTGGGTGTCTTTCTGCCAGCTGACGAACTTGAACGGACCGGAACCGATGGGCGTCTTCGCGAATTCGGCGGCGCCCATCTTCTCGTACGCCTTCTGCGGCATGATCGAGATCAGCGACACCTGCCGGTCGAAGGGTGCGAAAGGCTTCTTCAGCTTGAAGCGGATCTGCTCGTCGGACACCCGCTCGATGTCGGCCACGTCGGAGAGGTAGGTATTCACCGGCGACTTGGTGTCGGCGATGATCTTCTTGTAGGTCCAGATGACGTCATCGACCGTGACCGGTGTTCCGTCATGGAAGCTGGCGTTGGTGCGAATCGTGAATGTCCAGGTGGTGGCATCCGCGGACGAGTCCCACGAGCTGGCCAGCTGCGGGGCCACGTCGCCGTCTGCGCTGATATCGGTGAGCTGATCATAGACGTTCTTGAATGCATTGAGACTGATCGGTGAGGTGTCGACGCTCGGATCCATGGTCAGGATGTCCGAACTCTGCGCCACCACCAGGCGATCCTCTTCCCCGTTCTCAACGGGAGAACCGGAACATCCGGCCAACACCAGGCCCAGCGCAGCCATCACCGCGGCAACTGCGCGCGGCTTCACTCTCCCTAGTCGACGAAACATGTCTCTCCTCGAGGAATCACGTGGGTTTCCAACAAGACTCTCGTCATGGGGCCGGAGTCGCCGTCGCGGCCCGGTCACTGACCAGATCTGGTGCAGCGAAGTGGCAGGCCGTGAGCCGGCCGGGGCCGACGCGCTCGACCAGCGCCGGCGTTTCGGTCGCGCACCTCGGTTCGGCACGGAAGCATCGGGTGCGGAACGAACAGCCCGAGGGTGGGTTGATCGCGTTGGGAATGTCGCCCTTCAGGACGATCCGGCGTCGCGCGTCCCGCCGTACCGGATCCGGTACCGGTACTGCGGACAGCAGGGATTGGGTGTACGGGTGCGTCGGGTTCCGAAGCACCTGATCGCGGTCGCCGATCTCGACGATCTTGCCGAGGTACATCACCGCCACCCGATGCGAGATGTGCCGAACCACGGACAGATCGTGAGCGATGAACAGGTAGGTCAGCCCGAGCTCCCGCTGAAGGCGTTTGAGCAGGTTGATGACCTGGGCCTGGACAGATACGTCGAGGGCCGACACTGGCTCGTCGAGGATCAGCAGCTCCGGCCGGAGAGCGAGGGCACGAGCGATACCGATCCGCTGTCGCTGACCGCCGGAGAACTCGGCGGGTCGCGACCTCGCCATGTCGTGCCTGAGCCCGACCTGCTCCAGCAACTCCGCCACCCGCTCCGGGCGGTACATGCCGTTGATACGCAGTGGCTCGGCGATCACGTCGTGCACACTCATGCGGGGGTCGAGCGAAGCGTACGGGTCCTGGAAGACGACCTGCATGCCGCTGCGGTGCCGGCGCAGACGGCGACCCCGTAGCCCCACCAGGTTGGTTCCGCTGACATGGACCGCGCCGCTGGTTGCGGCATGCAACCCCAGGATGGTGCGGCCGAGCGTGGTCTTTCCGCAGCCGGACTCGCCGACCAGGCCCAACGTCTCGCCCCGCGCCACATTGAACGACACCCCGTTGACGGCCCGCAGGGCGTCCTTCCGCCAGCCGCCCGATCCTCGGATCTTGAAGTGGGTGTGCAGATCCACCACTCGCAGCAGTGCCTCGTCCGTCCCAGGCCCCGTGTCTTGGGCGCCGGGACGAGCCTTGTCGATGGCCATGGTCAACTCACCCTCCCACCGGATTGCCGGCCGGAACCTCGTCGGTGGACACCCGCTGCCGCCACTCGGCGGTCTCCCCGACGAAGTGACAGGCGGCGCTGTGCGGCGTAGCGGAGCCGGGGTCGCCAACAGGTTCGAGGACCGGAATCCTCTCCACACACTCGACGCGCTCCTGTCGCATGCCACACCGCGGGTGGAACACGCACCCGGAGGGCCGGTTGCGAATGCCAGGCGGCTGGCCGGGAATCGAGTAGAGCACGTCGGCGGACGAATCCAGCTTCGGCAGGCTGGCCAGCAACCCGACGGTGTACGGATGCCTCGGCGCGGCGAAGATCTCTTCTACGCCGGTCAGCTCCATGACTCGACCGCCGTACATCACCGCGACTCGATCCGCCGTTTCCGCGATCAGACCCAGGTCGTGGGTGATCAGGATGACCGAGGCGCCGGTCCGCCCGCGAGCCTCGGCCAATACGTCCAGCACCTGCGCCTGGATCGTCACGTCCAGCGCGGTCGTCGGCTCGTCGGCGATCAGCACGGACGGTTCATTCGCGATCGCCATCGCGATCATCGCCCGCTGTCGCATTCCGCCGGAGTACTCGTGCGGATACTGACGATAGCGTCGCTCCGGCGCGGGCACGCCCACCACGCCGAGCAACTCCACCACCCGGTCGCGGACCTGCGAGCGGGACAGAGTCGAACGGTGCAGCCGGATCGCTTCGGCGATCTGGCTCCCGACCCGGCGTACCGGGTTCAACGACGTCATCGGGTCCTGAAAGATCATCGAGAGGTCGCCGCCCCGCAACGCCTGGAACTCCTTGCGGGGCACCGTGAGCAGGTTTCGCCCGCGGTACCAGATCTCCCCGCCAACAACCCGGGCACGTGCGGGCGGTAGCAGGCCCATGACGGCGAGCATCGTGACGCTCTTACCCGAGCCGGACTCGCCGACTACGCCCAGAACCTCGTCCGGGTAGAGGTTGAAGGAGACTCCGTCCACAGCGCGGTGGAACCCGTCCGGTGCGGCAAACTCGACGACGAGATCGCGTACGGAGAGCAGGGCTTCGCGGTCTGGTTGTCCGGACACATCAACTCCTACACCGACGTCTTCGCCGTGATGTCGAGATCCTGGTGGCTCTCGGCGGTGAACCGCTGGCTGAGGAACTGGACCCCGCCGACGAGCATGAAGATCGCGATCCCGGGCAGCACCGAGAGCCAAGGGTTCGAATTCAGGTAGTCCTGCCCCTCGCTGATCATCAAGCCCCAGCTCGGCAAGGGTGGCTGGACCCCGAGGCCCAGGTAGCTGAGCGACGCCTCCAACACGATGATCTGGCCCAGCTCGAACGATCCGACGATCAGCATCTGCGGCACGACATTCGGTAGCAGGTGCTTGCGGATGTTCCAGCCGGCCGTCGCGCCCTGGGTCACCGCCGAGAGCACGAACTCGCGCTCCCGCAACGACATTGCCATCGCCCGTGCGATCCGGCCGTATGCGACCCAACTGGTCAGGGCGAGCAACACGGTCAGGTTCAGCACACTCGGACCGATTACCGCGACCACCGCGATCAGAAGCAGCACCCTGGGGATGGCCAACTGCAGGTCCGCCAGTCCCATGATGACGTTTTCCGCAACCCCCCGGAAATACCCGGCGATCAGGCCGAGCGTCACGCCGATCAGCAGGCTGACGACCACGGCGCTCAGCCCGATCAGGACCGATACCCGCCCCGCCAGCGCGAGGCGGCTCAGCAGGTCGCGGCCGAGGCTGTCGGTACCGAGCGGAAAGAGGTCGCCGTTGAAGGACTGCATCGGCCGCAACAGGCCCCGACCCAAGTCCTGGCCGTACGGGTCGTAGCCGGGCAAGAACGGCACGATGATCACGAGGACGGCTACACCGACCAGCAGTGCGGCTGCCAGCAGCATGGTGCCGGACAGCATTGGCCGGCGCCGTCGGAGCGCGCCGGGGCGGGCCGGGTCCGCCACCGGGGCGGTGACGTCGGGCTGCGTTGAGGTACGCCGGGTGAAGATCGTCATGACAGCCTGACCCGCGGGTCGAGAACGGCGTAGAGGAGGTCGACCAAAAGGTTGACTAGGACGAAGACCAAGGAGACGAGGAAGACACCGGCCACCGTCACCGGATAATCCCGCTGGCTCACCGACTGGACGATCAGCCGGCCGACGCCGGGCCAGCTGAACACGGTCTCGGTCACGACCGTTCCGCCGAGCAGCACGCCCAGGTTGATGCCCGCGATCGTGATCAGCGGAAGTAGCGCGTTGGGGAGCATCTGGCGGAGCACGACACCGGCCTTGCTCTGCCCCTTGGCATATGCGGTCCGTACGTAGTCCTGTTCCTGTTCCTCGGCGAAGGCCGAGTTGAACAGCCGGAGATACAGGGCCAGCTCGTACGTGCCCAGGGTCACCGCCGGCAAGAACAGGTGCTGCAATCCGCCGTATCCCAGCGACGGGAACCAGCCGAGGGTGACGGCGAACAGCAGGATCATTAACAGTCCGAACCAGAACACCGGGATGGCCTGCCGGACGAAGGCCAACCACATCACCACCGTCCGCAGCCAATGACTTCCCGCGAGCCGCAGGCCGACGCCGGTGAGGAGCGCGAGCAGCAGGCCGAGCACGAACGCGCAGGCCGCGAGCTCGAGCGTGGCCGGCAGTCGCTCGATCACGAGACCGAGCGCCGAGCTGTGGTGCCTCAGCGACTCGCCGAAATCGCCCTGCAACGCGTTGCCGAGGAACGTGAGGTACTGCCTCGGCAGCGACTCGTCCAGGCCCAGCTCGGTGCGCAGCCGGTCGATGTCGCGCTGGCTGGCTTCGACGGGCAGCAGCAGGCTGGTGGGATCGCCGCTGAGCCGAACCAGGAAGAACGTCGCGGTTAGGACTCCGAAGACGGTGAGCACGGCCTGCAGAAGCCGGCGGATCACGAACCTGAGCACCGCGCCCCCTCCCGGTCGGACCTTTCCCCTCCGCTACCGCCGTTCGAGATGAGCGCTGCCGCCTCCGCCGCCAGTTGCCGAACCACCTCCGCGGCAGGCGCGATCGACCGGACCAGAACGGCGCCCTGCCCGGTCGGCCAGTTCGCCAACGTCAGCGAGCCGGCCGCCTTGGCTGGGGCAACCACCGGCTCCACCATCTCCCACTGCTCCGGCATCGGCAGGATCTCGTTCTCGTGGCCCTTCCACGCGTCGGTGAACGCGTTCCGGAGCACTCGGGACGGCTTGCCGGTGTAGCAGCGGGACACCACCGTGTCGTCCTCCCGCATTTCCACGACACGGGCCTTGTGACTGTCGGCTGTGCGCGCCTCCGGTGTTGCCAGCAGACGCGTGCCCAGCAGCACGCCGGAGGCCCCCAGCATCAGGGCAGCGGCAAGTTGTCGGCCGTCCGAGATCCCTCCGGCCGCGAGCACCGGAATCCGTAAGGCGTCGACGAGCTGGGGGACGAGGACGAAGGTCGTGGTGCGGCCGGTATGCCCACCGGCCTCGTGCCCCTGCGCCACCACGATGTCGACGCCGCGTTCCTCGACCTCGACTGCTGCACGGCGACTGCCGACCAGCGCGATCACCTGAATGCCATGTGCCTTGGCGCGCTTGACCACCCGTGCCGGCGTGCCGAGCCCGCACGCCAGCACCGGGACGTTCTCCTCGATCACAATGTCGAGCCGTTGCTCGGCCGCCTCCAAGCTGTATGGACGGACACGCCTGGGTCTCGGCGACCGCGACGGTGCGGGCACACCAGCCGGCTGCACGGCCTGGAACTGCCGTAGGAACAGGGGCAATGGGTTGCGTTCTGGCGGCGAGTCCTGTGGCGGCTCGTGTACAAGACCGGGTGGCTCGGTCCGGTCGCTTGTGGGAAACAGCAGTCCGACACCAAACGGCTTGTCGATCAGATCCTTGACGTGCCTAATCTCCTCGCGCACTGCGGCGAGATCGCTGTTGGCATGTCCCAGCATGCCGAGACCGCCGGCGGAGGACACCGCTGCGGCTAGTTCTGGGCCGGCCACCCCGCCCATCGGCGCACCGACAATCGGGAGGCTGACGCCCAATCTTCGACAAGCCTCCGTTTGTAGAAGCCTGCTGTTCGTCATAGTCCTCGACTCCAATCGCCGGTCCGATGGCGTGGCCCGGACCGGCGCCAGCGCAGTAACGGGGAGTCCTCCTGTTAGCCGTCCATCAAGGTCGTTCCGCTAAGCGGATCAGCATCGAGCGAGAGGCTAGATGCCCCTCGGTTCTCAAAAGCACTGCTAGAGGCGCGTTAGTGGAAGCTACCGCAACCAATGGCCGTTGACCAGAGGCGTATCAAATGACTTCTTGTCTTCGACGTTCCTGTCAGCGGAACGGATCCCAACTGCCCCAAAATGCTTCGACCCTCCCGATAGACCTATGTGGAGCATCTTTCTGGCCTTCAAGGTGGTAGCTGTGAGAGACCGGCCGCACAGGCGGGCTGGGGCGAGTAGCCGCGATCAGACACCGAGACGACGTGTTCGCGACCCCGACGGGCAGGACATCAGCGGCCCATCTGACCGGTGGCAGGCTTGCCAACTGTTGACAGTAGGCAGGCTTCCTGGTCAGATGCGGGTTGGGACACACCGGCGGACGCCCGCTCCCTCAAGCTGAGAGGCCATCAGCATGCCCAGCACGGCAGCAGGCAAGCCGAGACGCCGAGGTTCGCCGGTTCCTGGCAACTGCGGCAGTGACGCTCGTAGCCGCCCTGCGGGTGCAGGAAACTGCCGGTGCCAGCCTGCGTGACGACCAGAAGGAGCCCCGGTGACCCAGCCCGTCAGCAAGCGGCTGACCCGCGACAGCACGTTTTCCCAGCGTACCGAGTCGGTGCTGCGCGACATGATCCTCGACGGTGAGCTCAAGCCCGGTGAGCGGCTCAACGAGGTAATCCTCGCCGCATCCCTTGGCATCAGCCGAGGCCCGCTGCGCGAGGCGATCCAGCGCCTGGCCAGCGAGGGTCTGCTCACGGTGATCAGTCACCGCGGTGCCTTCGTCCGCACCTTCGAACGGGCCGAGGTGGCCGAGCTCTACGAACTGCGCGCCGCGTTGGAACTGCACGCCGTACGCCTGCTCTGTCAGCGCGCCACCGACGACGACCTGGCTGGCCTCGCCGCGATGCTGGACGAGACGGAGAACCGGCTCAGCGGCAGCGCGGACCCGGCATATCCGCCGGAGTTGGACTTCCACCTGCAGCTGGTGAGGCTCGTCGGCAACCCGGCGCTGCTGGCCGCGGCGCTGGAGGCTCAGCGGCAGATCTCCCTTGCCCGAACGATGTCCGCCCATCGACCTACCCGGGCGCGCGCGGCCATCGTCGAGCACACCGACATCCTCGATGCGCTGCGGGCGCGGGATCAGGAATTGGCCACCCGACTGATGGCTGAACACCTCCACCACTCGATGGAGAGCGCTATCTCCGTCCTCGGTCTCCCGTTCGACGAGGAGCCGGCCAACGAAAGGAACCAGCCATGAGGACCACCCGCAGGCTCCGGGAGCTGCTCGCGGGTAGCGGCCCACCGCTGCTGCTGCCCGGAGCGCCCAACGCGCTCGCCGCGCGAATCGTGGAGGAGGCGGGCTTCGGCGCGGTGTATGTCTCGGGCGCCGGCGTGACCAACACCTACCTGGGCATGCCCGACCTGGGCCTGCTGACCATGAGCGAACTGGCCGATCACGTGGCGGCGATGGCGGACGCGGTTGAGATCCCGCTGGTGGTGGACGCCGACACCGGCTTCGGCAACGCCCTGAACGTACAGCGCACGGTACGGCGGCTGGAGCGGGCCGGTGCTGCGGCAATCCAGATCGAGGACCAGGTCAGTCCCAAGAAGTGCGGCCACTTCGCCGGCAAGGAGGTCATCTCCACCGCGGAGATGGTCGGCAAGATCCACGCCGCGGTGGACGCTCGGGACGATGAAAACCTGGTGATCATCGCCCGTACGGACGCGCGGGCCGTCGACGGCATCGACGCCGCCTGCGAGCGGGCCGCACATTACCGGGAAGCGGGGGCGGACGTCCTCTTCGTTGAGGCACCTCGGGACGTCGACGAACTGCGCCAGGTCACCAGCCAGGTAGCGGGCCTGCACATGGCCAACATGGTCGAGGGCGGCCTTACCCCGCTGATGTCCCGGCATGAGCTGGCCGACCTGGGCTTCGCCATCGCGCTGTACGCCAACGCCGCAATGCGCGGCGCGGTGGTCGGCATGCGGTCCGTCCTGGCCCACCTGGCAAAGCACGGCGACACTCGTGCCGCAGAGGGCCTCATGATCACCTGGACAGACCGGCAGGCGTTGGTTCGCAAGCCCGAGTTCGACGACGTGGACCGCCGCTACGCGGTCGGCCGGAAGGAGGAGGCGGCATGAACGCGGACCGAGTCGACCTGCGGTTGCAAGGCGGGCGGGTCTTCTTGCACGGCACCGGGCTGACCGAGGTCGACGTGCTCCTGGCCAGGGGTCGGATCGCCGGGATCGTCGCCCCGGACGCTCCGGGCGCCGCCGCCGAGACGGTCGACCTGCACGGCGCGATGGTCCTACCCGGCGCCATCGACCCGCACGTACACCTCGGAAAGGACATCCGGGTGCCGAAGGACCCAGACGACGCGGCATTGGAGTCCGCCTCCGCCGTCGCGGGCGGGGTCACCTCCGTGCTGGTGTACCTCATGAGCGCCGACCCGTATGAGAGCGTCTTCGTCGAGGCGCGGGCCGTGATGGAGCAGCACTCGCACACCGACTTCGGGTTCCACTTCGTCCTCGGCACGCCCGAGCATCTGCGGGCACTGCCGGCGTACGTCAGCGAGCTGGGGGTCTCCAGCTTCAAGTTCTTCATGAACTTTCGCGGTGACGAAGGCGCCTACCTGGGCATGCCTGGCAACGACGACGCCTTCATGTACGAGCTGCTCGGGCTGACCGCCGAGCACGGCGCGATGGTCAACCCCCACCCGGAGAACATCGAGCTGGTCCGCCGGCTGCGCGAAGGCGCCCGGCCGGACAACGAGCAGGGGCCGCTGTGGGCGTGGAACGCTGCGCGACCGCCATACGTGGAGGCCGAGGCGCTGCAAAGGGTGTCCTACCTGGCCAGCGTCACCGGCGCCTCGATGTACGCCGTGCACACCGGCAGCAAGGCGGCGCTGGACGTATCCCGGATGCAGCGCTCGGCGTACCCGAACCTGTTCGTGGAGACCTGCTCGCACTACCTGACGCTCAGCGTCGAGTCCGACTGCGGCACCTACGGCAAGGTGAACCCGCCGCTGCGCACCCCCGCCGACGTCGAGGCGCTCTGGCAGGGGCTGGCCGACGGCAGCGTCGACACGATCGGCTCGGACCACAACGCCCGGCACCGGTCGTTCAAGGAAAAGGACATCTGGACTGCCTCTGCCGGATTCCCCGGCGTGGGCGTGCTCTTCCCGCTCACCCTCGCCGAGGGGCTGGCCCGCGGCGTCGACCTGGCCCGGCTGGTGGACGCCACCAGCACACGAGCTGCGAAGCTGTTCGGCCTCTATCCCCGCAAGGGCACCATCCGGGTGGGCTCCGACGCCGATCTGGTCGTGGTCGACCTGGACGGGACGACCACGATCACCGCCGACGAGCAGCACTCGGCCGCCCAGTACACCCCATGGGAGGGCCGCAAGGTGCCGGTCCGGGTCGTGCACACCCTGGTACGCGGGCACTTCGCGGTCCGCGACGGGCAGCTGGACACCACGGCGACCGGCCGCTACCTGACCCGTCACAACAGCGGCTCGGTCGCGCTGCGAGCCGTGCACGGCAGCGAGGAGGACCAGCCATGAATACGCAGCAACCGTGGACCGTCGGCGGCGCCGGGGTGGTCGACAACGAGACCATCCGGCGGTACGGCCGCGCCGGCTTCGGCAGTCCGGTCGGCCTGGGCGCACGGCCGGCGTTGCTCATCATCGACGTGCAGTACCGTACGGTCGGCACCCGCCGGCAGCCGTTCGACGCCGCCGTGGAGGAGTTCACCACCAGCTGCGGCGACGTGGGCTGGGACGCCGTGGAGCGGATCGCCGAGCTGCTGGCCGAGTTCCGGGCCAACGACTTGCCGGTGCTCTACCCCCACGTGGCGCCGAAGGCGTCATACGACGCGGGCCGGCTCGGAGCGAAGGTGCCGGGAATCATGTCGATCCCCACGTACGGTTACGAGTTCGTGAAGGAGATCGCCCCGGTCGAGGGCGACATCCTGCTGCCCAAGCGGCACCCGAGCGCATTCTTCGGCACCCCCCTCGCCAGCTACCTGATCGACGTCGGCGCCGATTCCATCGTGGTCACCGGTGCCACAACCTCCGGCTGCGTCCGATCCAGTGTGGTCGACGCCTTCTCGTACAACTTCAAGGTGACCGTGCCCGCCGACGCGGTCTACGACCGCAGTCCGGTGGTACACGAGGTCAACCTCTTCGACATGGCCCAGAAGTACGCGGACGTGACCGGCACCGACCGGCTGCTGGAGCGGCTGCGCTCCCGTCGTCCGGCGAAGGTGACCGGTTAAGCACGGACATGGACGTGGTGGTCGCCGGCGCTGTGGTGGGGGGGGGGGGGCGCCCCCCCCCCCCCCCCCCCCCCCCCCCCCGGGGGGCCGGGGGCCCGGGGCCCCCCCCCCCCCCCCCATAAACAAAAGGGCGTCCCGCACCGGGGCGCCCACCCACC
>NZ_JBIAKG010000011.1:0-190224 GCF_042872345.1 Micromonospora sp. NPDC005299 | reverse complement strand
GCGGGGGGGGCCCGGGGGGGGGGGGGGGGGGGGGGGGGGGGGCGGCGGGGGGGGGGGGGGGGGGGGGCGGCGGGGCCGGGGGGGGGGGGGGGGGGGGGGGGGGGGGGGGGGGCCCCCCCCCCCCCCCCCCCCCCCCACGGCGGCAAGCCCGCTTTGTTGCCGCGGGCCGCGTGCGAACAGCGCCCGCAAGTTGACTCCTTCGGTCTTCCCGAAGAGGTCAGCGACCGTACCGCTGGTAGCGGCTTTGCCGCAGTCACCCTCTGTTGACGGCGCACAACGTCGACGGGCAGGACGTGCGCCGAGGTTGGGCACGTGCGGCCAGTGGTGGGCGCAGACGGTGCCGGCGTCTCGGTCGGTTTCGGCGTACCAGGCGAGGTGGCCGCCGAGCACCCGTTCGACGGCCAGGTCGAGGCCGCCGTATCGGGTGCGCAGCGATCCGATGCGCGGGGCTTGGTGGTCAATCACGCACCTCCCGCCCCGGCGCGGCCACCGCGTGTCCCAGGGGCGGCGTGAAAGTCACTGCACGACGGCCCGCCTTTGCGTCGACACTGGCCGCTCGTCGGCGGGTATTCGCCCGATGCAGGAAGACGTGCCGGCGCAGGATCACTGTCCGGCGTCGTTGGCGCGCGCCGACCCGCGGCGAGTCGCCGCCTCGGACGCCACTGTGGTCGATCGCGCGGCTGGCGCGGCGAGGCGCGGCCGAGTTCCGGTCAAGGTCCCGTCGGGGAGCCCGGTGTCGAGCTCCGGGATGGCGGTCCGGCTGCCGCTAGGGTCTGCCTCGTGAGCGGCGGCTTTGATCTCCACGACGAACTCGCGCGGGGCGTTCGTGACGCCTCTGGCGCGTGGCGATTCATCCGGCTCTTTGCCGCGCGCTATGCGAGTCCGATCGTGGCCGGCGACGGCCGCGACGAGGGCGAGTTGCGGGCGGCGGAAGCCCGGCTGGGTTTCCCCTTGCCGGCGTCCGTGCATGAGGCATACGCGCTGGTCGGCAGGCGCTATGACCTGACCCGGAGTCAGGATCGCCTGCTTGCTCCGAATGAGGTGGGCGTCGACGACACGGGTGAGGTGCTGGTCTTCCGGGTGGAGAACCAGAACGTGGCGCAGTGGGGCGTTCCGCTGTCGGCGGTGACCGAGCCCGACCCGCCGGTGGTGTTCCGGCTTGATTCGGCCAGGGAGACCGAGCGGGCCTGGCAGCCGTTCCTCGATCGGGTCTCTTTGGCGTGTGTGGAGATGGTGCTGTCGGAGTGGATGTTCTCGGCTGAGATGTTCGCCGACAACCGTGAGCTGGACGATGAGGCCATCGCGTCGCTGGAGAAGCGGTTCCGGCGGCTGCCGATGCCTGACTACCCGTTCTGGGCCGGGCCGGGTGGCAGGCCGATGAGGTGGTTCGACGGGCTGGGGGCGGTCCTGCGTGCGGACGGCGGGGCTTGGTTGTGGGTGCGCGCGGCGACCGCCGACGGCCTGACCGCGGTGCGGCGGGCGTTGCCCGGCGAGTGGTTGATGGACCAGGGGTAGCGAGCTGCGGCGACGGGTGGTCATCAAGATGGACCACCTCCGGTGTCCGTGAGGTCTTCCGGCGTCGGCTGGGCTTGCGGCCGGCGGAAGATCAGCACGTCCTCGTGGGTGATCAGATGCAGCGGGGTGCCGCCGGTGCGGGCCTTGCGCACGGCTTGGAGTTGGAAGAACGACGGCCGGGCGACGAGGTGCCCGTCGCGGAGCGCGGCGAGCAGGGCGACGCACCGCTCGGTCGGGGCCAGGCCGGCGCGCAGTCCGGCGGCGATGACCGCGGAGGGAAGGTCGACGAGCTGACCGTTCTTGCGCCAGGGGCGGGCGGTGACCACGACGGTGCCGCCGGGGCGTAGCAGGGTGGCGCAGCCGGCCAGGATCTGTTCGAACCCGTGGGTGAGGCCGGTGAGGTCGCGGTAGGCGAGGTTGCCGCGGTCGGTGCCGTAGGTGTTGTCGAACTTGGCGACTCCGTCGGTCCCTGGCCGGACGAGGCCGTGGACGGTGGGCCCGTACGGGGGTGAGGTGACCACGAGGGCGACCTGTCCGGCGAGCGCGGCGGGCAGGAGGGAGGCCAGTCGGGTGGCGTCGCCGCGAACCACTGAGGCACGGCCGGTGGCGCCGTGCTGGTGGGCGTGGGCGATGTTGGCGTCGGCGATGTTCGACCAGCGTGGCTCGTATTCGACGCCGATGGCGTCGCGGCCGGCGTGGATGGCTTCGACGAGGGTGGTGCCGATGCCGCACATGGGGTCGAGGACGAGGTCGCCGGGCTGGGTGTAGGCGGCAATGGCGTGCGCGGCGATCGCGGGAAGCATCCGGGCGGGGTGCTTGACGGACTCGGCGATGTAGCGGCCGCGGCGTTGAACCGGTCCGGTCTGCTGGGCGGTGGCCCACACCGACAGCCGTTGTGGTTGGTCCGGTGCCCGATGACGACCGCTGCTCTCGCGGTGGCTGCCGTCGTCGGGGCGCCGGCCGGGGTTGGCGTCCTCAGTGCCCCCGGGCTGACCCTGGCTCGGTGGGAAGGGGGTGTGATCAGCCACGGGGCTCGCCGCCTCCGCGCCGCCGCCGGTTCGCCTGCCTGGTGGCCGGTCCGAGTACGGGGCCGAACACGAGCAGGTCCGCATGGACCTTCAGGTGCGCCACCGCCCACCGCTCGAGGCTGGCTTGCTGGGCGATGGTGAGTAGTTCCTCGTCGGTGACGTGGTAGATGAAGGCGTCACCTTCGGTGTCGGCGGTGACGGCCACGATGTGCTGCAGGTAGCCCAGGCCCACGGACGCGGCGGCGGTGGCCACCAGGGTGAAGTCCTCGGGCCCGGCGGCCGTGGTGGTGGGGACGGTGACGACGAGGACGAGGCAGCCGCCGGGGCGCAGGAGGCGCGCGCAGGCGGTCAGCAGCCATGCCAGCCGGATCCGGTTGGTGGCGTCTGCGGGGTCGAGGGGCCAGCGGGCCACGACGAGGCTGGTCGCCTCCTGCAGTGATGTGCCGTGTCGGGCCTGGGTGGTCGGTTCGGTGGATGGGGGCAGGTCGGGGTCGGTGAGGTCGTCGCCGAACCAGGCGCCCGTGTTCGGCAGGTCCCCGTCAGCGGACGGCGGGGCGGGCGGGGTCGCTGCGGTGGCGGGACCGATGATGAGGCTGGAGACGTCGGTGAACCAGCCGGGGTGGTGCCGGCGACGGCCTGCGTGGCAGACGGCGGCCAGGGCGTGGTCGTCGGTGAGGTCGACGACCGGGTCGCCGGGACGGCTGTAGGCGGCGACCAGCCGGTAGGCGAGGCGGTCGCCGATGCTGCGGCCGGTGTCGGCGTTGGTGCGGGCGGTGCGCCACACGGTGACCGGCACCGGTGGGTCACCGGCGACCACGTCGGTCAGGGTCGGGTCGGCGTCGGGTGGGTCGACGGGCTGGGCAGGGTCGTGGGGGTGCTGCGGCGTGTGCTCGCTCATGTGGATGTGGGCTCCGAGCCGCGCCGTGATGCGCTGACACCCTCAAATCGGCGTTTGTCAGGCGTGGCGGACACGCCTTCGGTCTGACGGAGGTCTGACAGCACCGCCGGCCGTGAAAGCGTGGCGCCCCGGATCGGTCAAACCGTGTCCGGGCGGCTGTCAGGCCCGCCCTGACCGACGGCGACGGACAGCCATGGCGGCAGCGGTGGATGACGCTTGGGGTGGCCGCCGCTGTCAGACATTCGCCGGGTCGTGGTCGCCGCGCGCGTGTCAGGTGCAGCGCGGTGAGGCGGCCTCGTCGACGACCGTCACGTCTGTCATCCGTCGGTGCCGCTGTCAGACCTGGTGCAGCCGCCGTGTCAGACGCCGTGCCACGTTTCGCCGTATCGGTGGTGTCCGACAGCGGAATGCTGTCAGAGACGGCCACGGCGGCACCGTGCGACGGTCAGGCCGCCGTCAGGTTCGGTTTGAGGGGCCGGCGAGGCTGTCAGGTCCGCCGACGCGGTTGGTGTCACCACCGGGCTGCCGATGTCGACGCGCAGGTCAGAGCGGACTTGTCAGGCCGATGTCAGGATCCGGCGCGGACGGCGACCGTTGCCTGCATTGGTGCGTGCCGGTGCGGTGCCGTCGTGCTGGCCTGGACTGTCAGAGGTCTGTGAGGGCGCTGTGGCGCAATCGTGTCTTCCGCGCCGGTGTGACACCACCTCGGCGTGTCGTCGACGATCGCCTCTGGGAGTGTGTGACATGACCGTGTCCGACTCGAATTGGCCGGACTCGCCGCTGGACGCTGTCGAGGCCGCCTTCGCGGCACTGACCACGGGCCCCGAGCCCATGACACTCGACCTGGACACGCTCGGACCTGGCACCGGCTTGCCGGCCGGTGTCATGACACTGCCTGCGCTGCGGGACTGGTTGTTGCACCATCCGCGCGCCTACCCGGCGCGTGACGCGGTGTGGCGGGGCCTGGTTCGCCGCGCTCGCCTGGACGGACCGTCCTGGGTCATCGCGGCGGTGGCGATGGCGATGCCCGCGCTGCGCCGGCATGCCGGGCGACTGCACGTGGGTTGGTCCGGTGACGGCGCCGACCTGGACGCGGAGATCCTCACCGGTTTCCTCACCGCGTTGCGCGACCGCGTTGACCTGGCCAAGCCGGCCCCGTACGCCGCGTTGTGCATGGCCGCCTGGCGGGCCGGTCACGAGATGCTGCGCCGCGCGGGCACCGCGGTGCCGGTGCAGGACCTGGAGCAGGTCATCGGCCCGCGCGCCCCGCATGTTCCCTACGGCCACCCCGACCTCCTCGTTCGCCGGGCCGCCAGGCTCGGTCTGCTCGAGGCCAGTGACCTCGAGCCCTACATCGACCTGCGGCTTGGGGGCAGAGCGATCGAACCGATCGCCGCGCGTCTGGGCATCACCGTCGACGCGTTGCGTAAGCGGATGAACGGCATTGACCAGCGCCTTGCCGAAGCGCTCGCCATGGGACTGCTCAGCGGTGTCGTCTCGGCCAAGGCTCGCGAGTGTCTGCAGCACCAGTCCGCGCACCGCGCGCGGACTCGCACCGGCCGCGCCGGCGCCCGGCGGAGCGTGCCTCGGGCAGCCGCCTGACCTGCGAAGCTCTTCGCTGCGGCCTGGCGGCTTCGAAGGGCCCGGAGGCAGGGCGCCGCGTGGTCAGGGCCGGGTACGGCTACCCGCTACTTCACGACCCGGAACCGCAGGTGCGTGACCGCGTCGGAGGCGATCACCTGCGTGCGCTCCAACTCGATGTGGCCCAGGTCGTCCAGCAGCCGGGTTCCGGCGCCCAGCACGACGGGCACCAGGTTGATCTGCAACTCATTCAGCAGCCCGGCGCGCAGGAACTGCCGTCCCGTCTGGGCGCCCATCACGATCACGTCCTTGTCGTCGGCCGCGTCCTGGGCGGACTTGAGGGCGGTCTCGATGCCGTCGGTGACGAAGGTGAACGTCGCGCTCTTCATAGCGAGTTCGTCACGGGCCTGGTGGGTGAGTACGAAGGTCGGTGCCGGATACGGGGTGTCCTGCCAGTGGGGCAGTCCGACGTCGAACGTGCGCTTGCCGACCACGACCGCGCCCACCGAAGCGAACGTCGCAGCGATGACCTCCTTGTCGCGCGGGTCGGGACGGTCGGTGAACAGCCACTCGTGCAGCCGCATGCCGCCCTTTCCCATGGGATGTTCCGCGCCGATGTCGGGGCCGGCGACGAAGCCGTCCAACGACATGCTCTTGTACAGCACCACGGTGCCCATCGAGACCCCCTGAACGTTGTCTTCAGGGTTGGACCGTCCGGCCTCCCAGAACTCATCGGCGACGCCGCGTCGGTGCCAGATTCAATGAGACGGAGCACCGAGCGGGCCGGGCATCACGATGCCCGCGCGTGGGGCGCCGCTGGTGGTCAGACGAGCGCCGTCGCTGTCAGACCGGTGTCAGGTTCGGGGGTGTCCGGCAGAGCTGACAAACGCCGGTTTGAGGGTGCGGAACTCCTCCGCGGCGCCACATGAGGCGCTGGGAGGTTCCGCCCGCCGCCGGGCCCGAGGTGGGGGCTGATGCGAGCCGGGCGCCTCGGGTGCCGCGCCGTCTTGGTGCGCTGACACCTCACCGATTCCCGCTACACCCGACAGGGAGGACGCGCTCCTCCCGAGGGACTGTCGCGGCTCGCCGACGCTCCGTCTCCAGTGCCCGGCGGCGGCCCTGTCGACATCCTTTCGACGCCCACCCCTCGCTAGATCGAGGGGTGGGCTGGAGGTGAACCCGCCCATGTGCCGCATCCGCGCACGTCTTCGTGCCCTCACCAACTTTCACGCTTTCCGCCGCGCCGTCACGGTGGCCGTCACGATCGTCCTGGTCGTGGCGGCGCCGGCCGCCGCGCACGCCGATGCTGGGTCGCCGGCGATCGTGGCGGTGAACTCGCTTCCGGTCGTCATCGCCAATCTGCGGGCCTGGCTGATCGGCATCCTCGCCGCCCTGGCCACCTTGTTCCTCGTCCTGGCCGGCGTCTACTGGGCCACCGCCGGGGGCGACCCGGCGCAGGTCGAGCGGGCCAAGGGCGCACTGAAGAACGCCCTGGTCGGCTACGGCCTGGCCGTCCTCGCGCCTGTCCTGTTGCAGGTCGTCCAGGGAATCGTCGGGGGCTGACCATGGGCTGGCTACTCGACCAGATCCTGGACTGGCTGTCGGCGGCGATCCTCGCGAGCCTGGACGCGCTGTTCGGGGTGATCAGCAGCGCGCTGCTGATCACCCCGAAGGTCACCGCCCTGCCGCAGGTGCAGGCGCTGACGGGCCGTTCGGTGCTCGTCGTCGACACCGTCTTCGTCCTCGCCTTCGTGGCCGCCGGGGTGCTCACCATGACCGCCGGCGGCAGTGAAACCACCCGCTACACCGCCAAGGACCTCATTCCGAGGCTGGTCGTGGGGTTCTTCGCCGCGCACTTCTCGCAGCTGTGGTGCGGCATGCTCATCGACCTGGCCAACGCCCTGACCGGCGCGCTCACCACACCCGAGGGCGACAGCGACGGCGCGCTGCGCGCCATCAAGACGCACATCCTCGCCGGGCGGGACACCACGGCGGTGCTGCTGTTCGTGATCTGCGTGGCGATCATCGCCGTCCTGCTCGCGGGCACCGCGTTCAGCGTGATCGTCCGCTTCGCCGTCGTCATCGTCCTGACCGCCTTCGCGCCACTGGCCCTCGCTTGTCACGCGCTGCCGCAGACCGAACCGATCGCCCGCATGTGGTGGCGCTCCTACACCGGCGTCCTCGCCGTGCCTGTGGTGCAGGGCTTCACCCTCTACGCCGGGCATTGGATGCTCACCGACCCCGAGCACCTACTGCCCGTGCTCGGACTGCCGGTGGATCCGGGCGGCGCGATCAACCTGTTCGTCGTCATGGTCATGCTCTGGACGACGCTGCGGGTGCCGTCGCTGATGCGCCGCTACGTGGCCACGGGCAACAGCGGCCGCGGGGTGAACATGCTCGGCGCGGCAGTACGGGTCATCGTCGTGCAGCAGGTCACCCGTTCCGTTCCAGGCCTCGGCCGCGGGCTGAAGGCGGTGGGCCGATGAGCCGCCACGACGACCGCGCCGATGCGGGCCGGGTGCGGATGCCGGCGGACGTCGACGCTCCCGACAAGGTGCTGTACGGGCTGACGTTCCGGCAGCTGGCGATCCTCGCCGTCGCCGCCATCGCCTTCTACGGCGCCTGGCGGACCCTGCACACGTTCGTTCCCGCGCTGGTACTGGTCGGCGCGGCTGTCGTGCTCGGCGGTCTCGTGTTCGGCGTGGCCGTGGGCCGGCGGGACGGCCTGCCGCTGGACGTGTGGCTGCTCGCCGCCGTGCGGCACTCTCGGGCGCCGCAGGCGCTGTCGACGACCGACACGACCACCGCGGTGCCGGGCTGGGTGCAAGCCCCGGCGTCGAATGTGACCCTGCCGGCGCCGTTGACGCTGCCCGCCGACGCGATCGACGACGGCGGGGACATCTGCCTGGCCGGGGCGCGCGCGGCGATGGTCGCCGCCACCAGCGTCAACCTCGCCCTGCGCACCCCCGATGAGCAGGCAGCGCTGGTGGACACATACGGCCGATGGCTGAACTCGCTGTCCGCACCGACGCAGATCGTCGTGTCCGCCCAACCGGTGGACCTGCAGGGCGCCGCCCGCACCCTCGCCGAGGCAGCCGAGCAGCTGCCGCACCCCGCCCTGGCGGACGCGGCGGCGGACCATGCCCGTTTCCTCGACGACCTCGCCGCGCGGCGCGATCCACTGCGCCGGCAGGTCCTCATCGTCACCCGCACTACCGGCGGCGAGCGCGCCGCCCGCCGGCGCGCCGAGGACACCGTCCGCGCGCTGGCCGGCCTCGGCGTCACCACCCGGGCCCTCGATGGCGCTGCCGTCACCGCCGCTCTCGCCGCCGCGGCTGACCCCTATCGGCCGCCCCGACCCGGCGGCCTCGCGGGCCCCGACGCCGTCATCACCGCATCCGCGTCGCACCAGAGTCACCGACCCGAGAGGAGCTGACAGGCATGACGAAAAGCAACCACTCCCACCCGGGCGAGCAGGGCAGCCCGGTGCAGGGGCTGACCGCGACGGTCGCCCCCACTTCGGTGGAGGTGACGCCCCGGATGCTGCGCGTCGGCGACGGGTACGCCGCCACCCTCGTGGTCACCGGCTATCCGGCCGAGGTCGGCCCGGCCTGGCTCGAGCCGCTGCTGTCCTGGCCGGGCCGCCTGGACCTGGCGTTGCACATCGACCCGTTGCCCGCCCCGGTCGCCGCTGCCGGGCTGCGCACCCAGCGGGCCCGCTTCGAGTCCTCCCGGCGCGCTGACGCCGGGCGGGGCAAGCTACCCGACCCGAGCGTCGACGCCGTCGCCGAGGACGCGGCGGACCTCGCGCAGCGGCTCGCCCGTGGCGCGGCGAAACTGTTCCGCGTCGGCCTCTACCTGACCGTGCACGCCCGCACCGAAGACGAGCTCCTCGAAGCGTGCGCGCAGGTAAAGGCCGCCGCCGCGTCCACCCTGATCGAGGTGCAACCGGCAACCTGGCGGCACCTCGCAGGCTGGAGCACCACCCTTCCGCTGGCGACGGACTCGCTGGGGATGCGGCGCACCATGGACACCGCCGCCCTCGCTGCCGCGTTCCCCTTCGCCTCCGCCGACCTACCGGCGCCGCTGCCCGGCGACCCGCCCGCCGAGGGTGGGGTGCTCTACGGGGTGAACCCGGACTCGCAGGGCATCGTGTGGTGGGACCGCTGGGCGCAGGAGAACCACAACAGCGTCGTCCTGGCCCGCTCCGGCGCCGGCAAGTCGTACTTCGTGAAGCTGGAGATCCTGCGCAACCTCTACCAGCAGGTGCAGGTCGCCGTCATCGACCCCGAAGACGAGTACCCGCGCTTGGCCGACGCGGTCGGCGGCACCGTGGTCCGCCTCGGCGCAGCCGGGGTGAAGATCAACCCCCTGGATCTGCCGGCCGGCGACACCCGCCCGGACGTGCTCACCCGACGCGGCCTGTTCCTGCACACCCTCGTCAGCGTCCTGCTCGGGCAGCAGCCGCCGCCCGCCGAACGGGCGGCCCTGGACCGAGCGATCCTGGCCGTCTACCGGGCCGCGGGCATCACCCCGGATCCCGCCACCCACCACCGGCCCGCCCCGCTCCTACGCGACCTCGCCGACTGCCTGCAGACCGACGACGACCCCGCCGCGAGGCAGCTCGCCGCCCGCCTCGCACCGTGGGTGCAGGGGTCGTTCTCGGACCTGTTCGACGGTCCGAGCACTACCCGCCCCGACGGGCATCTGGTGGTGTGGTCGCTGCGGCACCTGCCCGACGAGCTGCGCACCGTCGGCACCCTGCTCGCCTTGGACGCGATCTGGCGGCAGGTCGACGCCCCCGGCCGGTCGGCCGTACGGCGGCTCGTCGTCGTGGACGAGGCGTGGCTGCTCATGCGCGACGGCGAGGGCGCCCGGTTCCTGTTCCGCATGTCCAAGGCCGCCCGCAAACGCCACGCCGGCCTGACCGTCATCACCCAGGACGTCGCCGACGTCCTCGGCACCGACCTCGGCCAGGCCGTCGTCGCCAACGCCGCCACCCAGGTGCTGCTCAAGCAGGCGCCGCAGGCCATCGACGCCATCGGCGAGGCATTCGGGCTCACCGCCGGCGAGCAACGCCTACTCCTCGCCGCCCGGGTCGGCACGGGGTTGCTGATCTCCGGCACCAACCGGACCAGCTTCGAGGCCGTCGCCTCCCCCGCCGAGCACCGGCTCTGCACCACGAGCCCGAGCGAACTGGCCGACCTCGACGGAGGAGACGAGCTGTGAAGTGCTCCCTCGCCACGTACCTGGCCTTGCCGGCGGCCGAACCCAGCCCCTCCGCGCCCGGCACCGATGTCCTCACACCACCGACGGGCGCCGCGCGGTGGGTGCTCGACGCCGCCGGCTGGGCGGCGCAGCGGCCCTGGCTGCTCGCCGTCGCGGCGAGCATGCTGGTCGCCTCCGTCGCCGGCCGCAACCTGCTGCAGCTGTGGCGACACCGCCGGCACGCCGTCGGCGCCCGCCTGGTCACCATTGCTCCCCCGCCGGAGGTCGACCCGCACGGCGCCGCGGCGCTGTGGGCCAACCTCGCCGGCACCCTCACCCCGTCGCGCCGGCGGCGGCTGCTCTACGGCAGCCCGCACGTGGTGTGGCAGTACTCGTGGACCGGTCGACGGCTGCTCATCTCTGTGTGGGTGCCCGGCACCGTCGCGCGCGGCGCCGTGGAAGCCGCCGTCCGCGCCGCCTGGCCCGGCGCCGCCTGCGCGGTCGAGGACACCGCTCCCCCGCCGATGCCGTTGGATGTGCCGGCGGCGGTGGGCGGTCACCTTCTGCCCATCGCCGCCGAGTGGCTGCCGCTGCACACCGGCCACGACAACGATCCGCTGCGGGCGCTGATGTCCGCCGGCTCCCAGCTCAAGGCTGACGAGTACACGTGTGTGCAGGTCCTGGCCCGGCCGGCCGCGCCCCGTCGCGTGTCGCGGGCCCGGCGGGCCGCCGCCCGATTGCGCGACGGCAAAACCGCCGTCCCTGGGCTCAACCCGGCCACTCCCCTGCGGTGGCTCGTGGAGTTGTTCCTGCCCGGCAGCGCCGCCGGCCCCGCGCGATCAGCTCCGGCCGGGCGGCGCGACCCGGGCGTGGAGCGCGATGTGCGGGCGATCCTCGACAAGACCTCCCACCCGCTGTGGGAGACCGCCGTGCGCTACGCCGTCGGCAAGGACAGCCGGCGCGGGAGCACGGACCAGCGGCCCCGGCTGCTGGGCATCGCCGACACGATCGCGTCGTCCTTCGCGATCTATTCGGGCCGCAACCGCCTCGTCCCTCGTACCCGCATGTCGTCGCCGGCCGCGGTGCTGGCGTCGCGGCGTCTCGGCGGCGGGTTCCTCACCTGCACCCCGGAACTGGCCGCGCTCGCCGCGCTGCCCCGGGACCTGGCCGTGCCTGGGCTGGATCGGGCGCGGGCGAAGTCGATGCCCGCCCCGGTCGCCGTGGCCAGCGGCGGGCGCGGCATGAAGGTGCTCGGTGACGCGCAGGTCGGCGGTCACGGTGTGGCCCTGGCCGTGCCGGATGCCCGCTACCACCTGCACGTTGTGGGGGCCACCGGCTCCGGGAAGACGACGTTGCTGGTGAACATGGCCGTCGATGACATCACCGCCGGCCGCGGGACGGTGGTCATCGACCCGCACGGCGACATGGTCCTGGACATCCTCGACCGGCTCCCGGCATCGGTCGCGGACCGGGTGGTGCTGTTCGACCCGGACCAGCCGAACCCGCCGACGATCAATCCGCTCTCCGGCGACGACCCGGATCTGGTCGTGGACAATCTGGTGTCGATCTTCGGGAACATCTTCGCCAAGGCGTGGGGCCCGCGCATGGACGATGTCATGCGGGTGGCGTGCCTGACCCTGCTGCGGCACGCCAACGTCACCCTGCAGCACATTCCGCCTCTGCTCAACTCCGCCCAGTTTCGCTCGGCGATGACCGTTGACCTCGATGATCCGGCCGGCCTGTCCGGGTTCTGGCAGTGGTACGACGAACTGAACCCCGCCCTGCGCTCCCAGGTCATCGGACCGGTGCTCGCCCGCCTCCGGGCGTTCCTGCTGCGGGACTTCGTCAAACGCACGATGCGATACCCGCGCTCGAGTTTCGACATGGGTGAGGTCCTCGACGGCGGGGCGTTGCTCGTGCGCATCCCCAAGGGTCAGCTCGGGGAGGACACCAGCAAGCTGCTCGGCTCCCTGGTGCTGGCGCAGGTGTGGCAGGCGGCCACCGCCCGGGCGAAGATCGCACCCGACAAGCGGCGCGACGCCACCCTGATCATCGACGAGGCGCAGAACTTCCTCACCCTCGCCAACAGCCTGGACACGATGCTCGCCGAGGCCCGTAAGTACCGGCTGTCGCTGGTGCTGTCACACCAGGACCTCGCCCAGTTCCCGAAGGACCTCCTCGCGGCGGCGTCGGCGAACGCCCGAAACAAGATCTATTTCTCCTGCGCGCCGGAGGACGCGCGGGTCCTCGCGCGGCACACCCTGCCGGAACTCGACGAGCACGACCTGACCCACCTCGACGCCTACACCACCGCCACCCGCCTGGTGGTGGCCGGCCGACAAACCCCGGCGTTCACCATGAAAACCCGCCCACCCAAGCCGTTGGTGGGTGAGGCGGCGGCGATCCGGCAGGTCGCGGCGCGCGCGGTCCCGGCGCAGGACACCAGCGCGGTCGACGCTCTGGTCGACCGGTACTCCAGGCCGCCCGACCAGACGCGCACATCCCGTCCTCGGGGCGACAAGGGCAAGCCCTGAGCGACCTTGGCGCGGGTGCGGCAATCCCTTCGGCATCTGTCAGCCGTCCGGCAGGGGTTTCCCTCACCCCTTCCGCGGACGCTTCCTCAGCCCTTCACCACCGGATGTCCCTCACCGCTGACAGGTCCGCCCGGACAGGGCTGTCAGTGCTGCACACGGCGTCCGACCGGCACTGGCCGCGACCGCCGCCGATTCCAGACACCCCTCCCACGGAGGGGATCCATTCCTTCCCCTGAAAGGGATTCCACTCGTGTCGACCGACCGTCCCGTCTTCCACCCGCTGTCCGCCAACCCCCGGGTCCTCGCCTCCCGCAGCAACACCAACCGCCGCTCCCGGCTGGAACACCTTCGCCGGCTCACGCTGCGCGACCGTCAACTCCTCGCCTGGCTCGCCGAGCACTATGTGCTCTCGACCGACCAGATCGCCGAAGCGCTGTTCACCTCCCGCCGCTCCGCTCGGCTGCGGCTGGCCACCCTGCACGGCATCGAGGCCGTCAGCCGCTTCGTGGACATCACCACCGGCGACGGGCAGTACCTCTACGCCCTCGGCCCGCTCGGCATGCTCGTGCACCCGACCGCCTACAACGACCCGGACCGGCCCGACGCCCGGCCACCGCGCAGCAGCATCGAGCGCACCGAACGCATCGTCGGCAGCCGCAAACTCGCCCACCTGCTCGGCACCAATCAGCTGTTCGTCGACCTCGTCGCTCACGCGCGCGGCCACCAGGATGTGCGGCTGGCGAGGTGGTGGTCTGAGCAGCATGCGACCGCCGCCTACGCCATCGCCGGCATCCGTCCCGACGCCCACGGGGTGTGGTGTGTCGGCGACCGGCAGGTCGGGTTCTTCCTGGAGCACGACAACGGCACCGAGTCGCTCGCGGTCGTCCTACGCAAGCTGCGCGGCTACGAGCGCCTCGCCCAGTTCGGGCCCCGCTACCCGGTGCTGCTGCGGGTGCCCAGCCGCCGCCGGGAGGCCAACCTCCAACGCGCCCTCGCCGGGGTGCCCACCGTCATGCCCATCGCCACCGGCCTGCACGACGAACACCCCGCCGGACCCGCCTGGGCTCTCGCCTCCGACCCCGGGCCGCGCCGCTTGCTGCATGAACTGCCCTCAGACCACGGCCCTGACCACACCGCCACCAACCCGCACCGGTACACCGGAGACGCCGATATCAGCTGAGGAGCGGGGCGGGCCCCTACAGCGCTTGATCGAGGCGACCTCCTGGGCTAGGTCCGCCGCGACGCACGTCGGTCATCTGCCGTGACCTGCTCTCGGTCGCTGCGGCCGGCGCACCAGGGTTGACCCTTCGTGGCCGTCTGCGTCCGTCAGATCGGGCACGCAAGCCTGGGCGCTACTTGTCCTCGGCAACCAGGTGGGGCGCGTAGCCGAGGGCAAGCTCTCTCACCTCTAGCTCGCTGAAGATCAGGGTGAGGCTGTGCCCATTCATCTCAATGCGGACCTCGTGGAAGTCGATCCCAACTTGCTCGGCCCATTCTTGTGCACGCCGGGAGTCGGCAACCAGTTGCGCTCCCGGGTAGAGCGCTTGCCATCTCACGGCCCACACGTAGCCGTCGAGGTCCGGCCCGATGTCCGGGTCCGTCAGCCGTTCATCTAACGACTTGCGCCAGGTGTCCGGGGTCAGGGCCGTGCTCGCCTCGGCCTCCACGCAATGCTTGAAGAGTTATCGGAGGTGTGCCGGCTGGATGCCGGTCCTCGGGTCGGCGGTCACGTAGACGATGACCTCGTAGTCGCGCATGTAGTTGGTGTAGGCGTGGTAAATCACCGCCTGGTCGAACACGTCGTCCAGTGCTCGGCGCAACTCGGGGATCTCCACGCCGCCTGTTCTACCAGGCGCGCCGCCGGCCTTGGGAATAGAAGAAGATCACGGATGGCTGGTCAGGTGGACCCGCGACTGGTCAGCCCGTCCATGGTTGTCGGGCGTCGTCGGCGACTGCGGCTGTCCTTGGCAGTACCGATGGCTGTACGGGCGGCCGACGCTGACCTTCTTATCCGTAGCCTCGGCGGTGCTGTCCCAATCGGTCCGGACCGGCGCTTGACCCCTGGCACAGAGCCTGCTGGCGTCCTCGCCCGTGCGTCACAGTCCGAGGCCGTTGCTGTCAGTCGCTGCTGTCAACGCGGCCCGGGCATTTCCTCCGCGAGCATGTGTCCAAGCCCGGTGGTTTGGTGGACACGACGCTGAGGTATTTCCATGTCTCGCCGCCGCCACAGGCCAGGGGTAGGACAGGCATGCCGATGATCACCGTTCGTCGCGCCTTTGACGCTGGTGGCGTTCTGCGGCGTATGAAAATCGAGGTTGATGGGCAGGTCGTGGCGCGCCTGAAGCGCGGCGCCGCCCAAAGCGTCGACGTAGCACCAGGCCGGCATGTGGTACAGGCTCACTTGGACTGGCAGAGCAGCGAGCCAGTTGAGGTGCACCTCGTCGGCACCGAGACGATCGGTTTGGAGGCCGCCATAACGGAACGGTCGATGACCTTCACGGCGACGTTCCTACGGCCAGAGACCGGGCTCGACCTACGGATGGTATGACTGGCGCATTACGAGATCAAGTTGCCCACCTCGGTCTACCTGCCCTAACCGCACCTGGCCTGCGAAAATCCCTCTCGGCATCTCTCAGTGTCGGTGGTCGCGGTCCGCCCTCTTGAGGACTGAATGAGGACTGATGCAGTGCGGTGCCGCCATCTGATCCGTAGATTCCCAAGACCACTCCGCAGCCGTTCGGCAACGTCCGCCTCGCCCTGGTCGCCGCGCTCTCGGCGCCTGGATCGGTCCGGGCTCGTCCGGCTCCGTTCGCCTCGGTGGCTCCCGCGCGTGGCTCCCAGACTGTCAGCTTGGGAATTGCACAACATGGCTTCGAGGTGCGGCGTTTCCCCTGCCCGGCTCGGCCCTGGGCGGTTCCACGTGCCCCCGGTGACACCGGCTTGTGGCCCGTAGCTGGCCCCGCCAGGTGTGCGTTCGGCGCATCCGACCCAAATGACTGCACTAAACCAGTAAGCCGATCCGCGGTGCTGTCAAGTCGTCCTCTCGTCGTAATCACCTGGTGACCGTCGATGCTCACGCTGAAGGGATGCGACGGACGGGGATGCTGGGACTGATCTGCGCGTTGGTGCTGGCAGGGCTGACCGGCTGCACCCCTGCCACCGAGGGCGCGGTCGGGGTACGGCTGGACGCCGACGGCCGGCTGGTCGGGGTGTTCGACTGGTGCCGGGGCAAGGCGGGGACCGACGGGATCGCCCTCTACCTCAGCATGGACGACGGCCATGTCACCGACAAGGTGATCCAGCTCGAGCGGGATCCCGGCCGCAGCGCCCGCACCGCAGAGGAAGTCGTGCTGCTCGACCCGGCGGCCGGCTGGCAGACGAAGCTGGCACCGCCCGCGTTAGACGATGACCAGATTTACGACCTAAGTGCGTGGAACAAGGACATCGGCGCGGTGAGGGACTTCCCGTTCCGGATCAGCGAGCTGCGCGGCCGGACCGGCTCCGACATGATCCTCACCAAGCGGTTGGAGGGTGGGGAGCACGGCGGCTACGTCGCCGCGTTCCATACGCCCGAGGACTTCGCCCGCTACGCCGACACGGTGTGCGACGGCTGAAGAGGCCGCACCTGGCCGCTGGCGTCCGCCGGTATCCAGCGCTGCCCACCACGATCGCCGCCGTGCCCCGCCGCAGCACCACCGAATGAAGCGGGTGAAGGCCAAACACCAGATCACCACCCATGGCGCTGACCGACAAGAGAAGCTTCAGGTCTTCAACGTGCCCGCATGCCAGCCGCGCCAGAAGTCGGCCAGGTTGGTCGCGAGCGGATAGGCCACGGCGTCGATCGGATCCCAGATGAACACGTGGCCGCTGCCGCTGGTGGAGACGCAGAACGGGGAGCCGGTGCCATCGTCACCGAAGCCGACCAACTGTCGCCGGATTCCCGCTTCCTGGGCCCACGCTTCCTGGTTGCGCTTGATCACCTCGTCCAGAGGCCAGCACACGAACCATTGGCCGGCTTTGTCGAACACGCCGTCGGTGGCGAGATAGAGAGCTCGTAGGTCGGCTGGAAGATCGACGCCCAGCAGCGACTCGACCTGCGCGACGGCAGCGACGGAAGACGGTGGCTTCAGCGCGTAGGCGTCGTCGCTTAGCAGCACTTGCCGCCAGCCGGCAGGGTTCACAGCATCACGATGCCACAGCGACCAGCGACCAGCGACAGACCGACCGGGCTGCTCATGGGCGAGTAGCAGCATGCCCATGACCTACCATCGGCTCCGATCACCAGACCTATTCGATCTCGACCTCACGTCAAGCGTCCTGCGACGCCGTTTCGGGCGGGTTCACTCGACCGACTGTGACGCTGCGCCACGCGCCGTCAGCGGCAGATCAGTGCGGGGCGCGCGATACCGTCCGTCGCTCATACCAGAATCGCCGGAATTCTTGCTTCCTCGTAGGCGGCGTTAGCCGAGCTCGATTTCCACCAGCGGGCTTCCGGCAATCCAGCTCTCCAAGCTTCCGGCCCAGTCCAAGGCCGGGACGATCTCGCCGAAAACGAGTGCCCGTTCGTCAGGGTTGGTCACGGGGCGGCCCCGCACCTGAAGATCCACGTCGGCCAGATGCAGCGTGAACTCAGGATGCGCGAGCACTTGGCGTACCAGTCGCGCGAGCCCGGGCTCCCCGTGAGCCAGTAGCGGCCACAGGCTCGATAACGCCATGTCTCGATTCTCCTCGACTGCCAGTGAGGATGTAGGGGCGGGGTCACCCGGTTGGGTGTGACTCTCCGACTGACCGACGTTGCTGTCCTGCTGCGGATTCGTTGACTTGGCCGGGTGACCCCGTTCCTGCACGTCACTGGCAGGGGCGTCGTGACCTGATAGGAGCCTGTGCAAGAGGCCCCGCCACTGTCCTGTCCGCCCGTCCCAGCAGTGCGTGCCGACCCTGTTCGGTGCAAGCGAAAGGGACGACGGTTCCAGCATGGCAGCCAGGAAGCGCAAGGTCACCGGTGGCGTCGATACTCAACGCAGAACTCATCACGCCGCCGTGGTGGACCAGACCGGGCGGAAGCTCGGTGATCAACAGTTCCCCGCCACCGCAGTGGGTTATCCGCAGCTGCTGGCCTGGCTGCGTGCCTTTGGCACGGTGGTGAAGGTCGGTGTCGAGGGCACCGGCGCCTACGGGGCGGGCCTGGCCCGTTACCTGACCAGCCAGAAGATCACCGTGGTCGAGGTCGATACTAACACTCATATATTCGTATGTTTGATCACGGCAGAGTGAGCAGTTGTCAGCCCCAGCGCGAGGCACCAGAACCCAGCCAGTTCGCGCGGGCGCGCGCAGTCGACGGTCAACGACCACTGCTCGGACATCGCCACACCATAGGCCGCCAAACGTCACACCGGCGGCCGAGCGAGTTCGGTCCTGTTACGCACATTCACCCGTATGCGGCTCTGCACTCCATGCCGTACCCCGACACCGATGGTCCGGCGCCCTCTTCAAGCACCGTCCAGCAGGGGCGCACTAGCGCAAGTCGCGGGTACCGGACGGCGGTCGTCTTTGTTGAGATCACCTCACTGGCCGTCTGACGCCTCGGCCGCCTCGGTCTCTCGCCGCGGCTCACCAGCGGCATGCTTGCCCCGCTTCTTCGGCTTGAACAGGGACGTGACCCCCGCGCCGACGGTCCCGGCCGCACCGGCGATCGCCCCACCGACTCCCTTCACGGCGGTCAGCGCCTGAGGCTCGTCAGGAACTCCATCGCCATCGAGGTCGACGCTTCGGAAGGGTCGGGTTACGCTGCCGGCTGCGTTCGCCACCCAGTTGCCCGTAGCTTTGGCCGCGTCCTCGAGCGCCACAAGCGCCCGGTTTGGCTCATCCTCTTCTTCTTCCGCCGTGACATTGATCGGCACTGTGAGGTGATCGGGGAAGTCCGTTGGCGCCTCGGCGAATGCCGTCTTCGCCGCCTCGATGACCTCGCGACCAAAAACGAACCGAGCGACACCGCCGGCAACGGCGCCGACGCCGTACTCGACTGCTGCCTGCTGCCTACCGCTCAAGCCGGAGCGCACGGTCTCCAACCGACCCGTCTGAACGGTCCGGATCAGGTCTTGTGCCGCGCCCCCTGGAAGGCTGTCTGCAAGAGTGTTCGCCCAATGCGACCAGTCTTTGCGGCCGGAGGCGATGGTGTGGCCGACGCTGACGATGCCGTCCGTCGACGCGCTCGCGAGGTCGGTGGCCATGGTTGCAATCTGCTTCTGGCTGACGCGTTCGTTGGACAGGAGGTAGACGAGAGCGTGGGCCTGGTCCCGGTCGAGAGCCATGCCGTGAATGTCGGCGATCGCGAGGGCGAAGATCGCGGTGATCTCGAACTGAAGTTGCTCATCACCAGCCGGAAGGAGTGCGGCGACCCTTTGGGCGCCTGTCTTCGCGGCGTTGAGCGCCAGGCCTTTCGCGGCCCTTTTCGCCACCTCCTTGCCGGCCTTCTTCGCTACCTCCTTGCCGGCCTTCTTCGCAGCCTGGGCGCTCACAGTCTTGGCAGCCGTAGCGGCGCCGCCGCCCGGGATCAGCGCGATCCCGACGGCAGCGGCAATCGAGCCGGCAGTGACGATGCCCCCGGCGACGGTGATCGCTGCGACGTAGTGACGCTCAAGCATCGTGATGACCTCGGCAGGAGTCGCGTCGGGATTCCGCCTCCGCACCCGCTTCACGTACTTGCGGGCGATCGCGTGCCGGGCGCTCACCGCTTTCGCGATCTCACGCTCGGCGTCTTCGTTGGGGAGTTCCGCTTCCAGAGTGATGTTCTCGACGTCAGTCACAGGATCGTCTCCCCCGTCGTTCAGGTATTCGTCGGCGCCGGCCCAGCTGCGCGAGTCTAGTTAGCGGACCGTGTCGTAGGCGACCCCGAACACCTCGTCGGCGCTCATCGCCGACAACTCAGCTCCGCCGCCCGCTGCCGGTGGTGGTCACAGACCGCCTCGCAACCGCCGCCGCCGCACCGGCCGGCGCTGGACTTCCTCACCGACGCAAGCGCCCGGTCGGCGGCCCATCTGTCACCGCCGCCGGTCGCCTGTCAGACCCACCTGATCTGACAGGCATTCCGCAACCCTTGCTGCACGGCCGTGACACGGGCTGACATCGCAGGTCAGCACCGCTTCCGGACCGGGACGGGGCAAGGGGCGCTGACAGATCGGGCCGCTACCGTATCGGCCAACACCATCCCCACATCTCGCTACATCCGGTTCGGTCCCCCCAGGGATCCCCCCGCCGCACCAACAGCGGTATGCGATGCCCACCCGCTTCGGCCGGTCGGCACACCTCCCGCGCGGCGGCCCCTCGAGGTCGACCAGCCACTCGCACCACTGCGTATTCATCTCTCCGTTCGCCTGAAGCCGACCCGCGTGCCCCGTGGGCCGGTCATCCCTGCGCGCCCACGCGCAAGTCCATCGAAGGAGGATCAGCGTGTCCCCTGTCAACGGCACTCCGCTAACCCGCCATGGCAGCCGCGTGCCCGCCGTCCCCGCACGACCGACCTCAGCGAGGGCCACCCCGCCGTCAGGGCCCCGACCGTCCGCCACCCGGGCGGCCACCACCGCGTCGCGGCCGATCGTCACGCCAGCCCCGAGCATCGCCACGATGGTGATCTGCCTGCCCGAGGAGCTGCCCGCCGCAGCGCTCACGAGCCACCACCTCGACACACACTTCGGTGTCACCGGCACCCTCACGGCCCTGTTCTGGGCGGCGCCGCGGCTGCGGCTCTGGCAGCACCACCTCATGATCGGGCTGCGCAAGGGTTGCCCTGCGCCGTGCGCGGGCGGGCCGGTGCGGCTGCTCGACCTGGCCGGTATGCGCCAGGCCGCCGCCGTAGGCGCCGGCATCCGCCACCAGGTCTGGCAGCAGGTGGTGCATGGCACCAGATCGGCAACCCCCTGGCCGGTGTTCGAAACCCGCCACCTCACCGACCCCGACCACTACCCCCTCGAGTCCGCGGTCGCTGACTTTCACGCCCAGCCCCGCGTACAGGCCATGCGTCTGCACGCCGCCACCCTCGGTCCCGGGCAGCCCTCCGTCGGGGAGCTGGAGATGTACCAGGCGGGTGAAGTCGCCTACCAGCACTACCGGGCCGCGAGTGCCGTCGCCGGCGATGCGCTGCTCACCGCCGACGGCCGCAGGCTCGCCCCGGCCAGCGATGCCCTCGCTCACCGCATCACGTACCTGGAGCAGGCCCTGGCCCACCTTGATTCCCTTGGCCCAGATCAGCGGCTGCTCGCCGTCGCTCTCTAGTACGGGACAGGCCGCCGACCTCACTGTCATCTGAGGGACCCGACCGCCGCCCATTGTCTGACGCTGCCGCTGTCGGCCGCATCGGCTATTGAGCTGCGGACCGCTGCCGCTCCCCCGGGCCGGCTGAGTCCAACCGATCTCGCATCACCTCTGGCCTGCCTCTGCCCCGGCCGGCGCGTCATCCGCCAGGGGCGGTGGCCGCGTGCCGGCCAGCGGGCCGTGGGGAGGCGGCCGGCACGCGGCCACCGCCAGCGCCCCGGGCTCGGGGCCCTCTCTGAGCCGAGGCCGGCGACAGGCCGCTGTTTCCTCTTCCACATGCCATTCGAGAGCCGCTCCGTCACGACACACCGACTGTGCACCGCCTCGAGACGTGTGCCGCGCTGGCAGGAGCCACCTTGCTCAGCCACTCACTCCACCATCTCGCGGCGTGCCACTTCGGGGGTGTCGGAGCGGTTGTTCGGAAGCCGGGAGACGCCCAGGCAGCGAGAAGGCAGCGCGCGTCGCCGTAACCAAGCGCCGGCACGAACGAAGCTCCGAGCGTGGAGCCGTTGCTGGACGGGTGCGGACCCAACGCACAGAGCTCTTGTCAGTGAGGCCTCGTCCTGGTGGTCAGGAGCGGGCTGCGAGGCCGTCGCGCTCCTCGGAGGTCATCTCTTGATAGGCGTTCCAGAAGGTATGGAACGGCGCTGTCAGCTCCGCTCCGTAGGTGTTGCTGGAAGCTGCCTGGCGGAGGGTGAGTTGGCCTTCTTGGACTGCGGTGGCCATCTCGCGCAGCAGCGGGTTGTTGCTGCGGGCGAGTTGGCCCAGGACCTGGCGCAGGGCTTGTCCGCGCTTCTCGTCGCCGCCGGTGATGTCGTCCGGATCGTCCACGCCGTTCACGCCAGCGCCCCGGCAAGGGGGTGGTCGTAGCGACCGCCGTCCGGGAGCGCGGGGAGGGCGACGGTGTCGAGGTCGCTGAGTTCGCGGGTGAGGGCGGCCCGGAACACAAGGACGGCAGCGGAGATCTGTTGGCAGAGTTTGGTCGCTTCGCCCCAGAGCCGGAACATGTTCGCGACTTCGGCGGCGGCGACGCCGTAGCCGACGAGCGCGCCGACGCCGGTTTCGGAGGTGACGGTGCCGGCGGCAGCGGCGATGCCGGCGATGATGGCGGCGTCAATGAGGCTCTTGACGACACCGCCGAGGGCTTCACCGGCGGACCAGACGGCGTCGGCCATCTCCCGGTATGCCGTGCTGATGGCGGACATGGGGGTGTGGAGGTCGGCGGTGGCGTTGGCCGCGGTGGTGAAGTAGCGGAACGCTCCGTCGCCGGCGACGCCGTGCCAGAGGGGGCGCAGGGTGGTGGTGCCGGACTGGATGTTGTAGGCCAGGTCGTGCAGGGCGCCGCCGATGTTGTCGACGACGGGCGCCATGTTGGCCAGGGCTTCCCAGTCCCCGGAGACCTGGCTTTGGATCCTGCCGATGGGGTCGAAGCCGAAGACGTGGTTGAAGACCTCGTTGAGCCAGTTCGCGGGGCTGATGTAGTCCATCCAGCCCAGCGGGTTCGCGGGCTTGTCCGGGTCGCCCGGGGTGTCGAGGTGGCCGCGGACATCTCGGACGTCGACGAAGTTGGCCGGAGCGCAGGGGTTGTTCGCCAGTTCCAGTTCCAGGGCGGTGATGCAGCGGTCGACCGCCGGCGGCAGGGTGCGGTCGAGGCGCTCGGCGTTGGCCAGGTCGGTGCTGCGGTAGTAGCCGGCGGCGGCCCGCAGTTCGGGGGCGGAGTTCTCGAGGAGGCAGGCGAGCCGGTTCAGGGTGCCGTTGATGACCTTCACCGCGTGTTCGTGCGCCTCTTTGGCGATCTTGATTTGTTCGCCTCCGGTCGCGACGTCGGCGTGCCGGTTGAGGTAGGCGCGGATCTCCCACACGTCTGCGGCGGCGCGGTCGACCTGGCCGGCAAAGCCGATCAGCGCTGCCGGCTCGACCGACAGTGTCATCTGCGCCGCCCTAGTTGGTGAGGAACATGCCGGTCACGCCCATCACGGCCAGGACGACGGCGGCGGCGAGGACGTAGAGCCGCGGACGCGGTTCCCGGACGAAGTAGGTGGCCAGGCCGAACGCGCCGCTGAGGATCGACACGGCATACCACGGGAAGCTCGTCGGTGTGGCCTGGCCGATGAACAGCATCCACATGGCGACGACGGCGACGAAGACGGTGGCGTAGGCGATCGTCTGCCGCAGGTTCCGGTAGGCGGTGTGCTGCAACCGGCCGACGGACTCCCGGTAGTCCTCCACGGCCGCAGCCCGTTCCTCGTCGCTGACCTGCCGCCGCTTGTTGCGGCTTCCAGATCCCCGGCCCCCACTCATGCCGCAGAAGATACCAACGGCCGTCACGCCACCGCTGCCCTGCGTAACGCCGACGGGTCATGTCGACCACGAGCCACCTGCCAATTCACACACGGTGTTCCCGTGCGGGCTTGGCGGCAGTCCGCGCTGACGGCGAGCGCCCCGCGCAAGAACCGTCGTCGCCTCCGGCCGGCTGGCGGCTTCGGCGCCTTCCACCGCCAACGCCTCGCTCTCGCCGGATCCCGCCACACGGCGGCCGGCTGGCCGCACCAAGCCCTCTGGCCTGTCCCGAGATGCGGTCCATGCACTTGATCACCGCCGCCTTCGAAGGGTGGATCAGTGCGCGGACCTCGACCCGAATCGAACGATGAAAGGACCACTGGCATGACCGACACGCACACGGAAAGCCCTCCCGCGCACAGCGCGATACAGGTCCTCGCGGCGCTGGCCGAACTCGGCCAGGCCACCGCCGCCGAAGTCGCCGAGCACGCCGGACTCGGCTACTCCACCACCACGCCGAAGCTGCGCGCCTGGGAAGGCTCCGGGCAGGCCGAGCGAGTGCGCACCGGCGACGGCCGCACCCTGTGGCGGCTCACCGACGCCGGCCGCGCCGCCACCACCGCCACCCCGCAGCCAGCGGCGGCCGACGCACCCGCACCGGCCACCGACCCCGAGGGTGCCCAGCTTGACGCTGCCGAGGCGCAGCTCCAGCCCGGTGACGCCGACCCGTCGACCGCAGCCGACACCACCGGCCCGCCCGACAGCTCTCCTGCCTCCCAGCGGGAGCCCGAGCCGGAAGTACCGGACGCCGGGGAGTTCACCGCCGGCAACGTTGCGGACAAGGCAACCGACCCGGCGTGCCAGACGCCGGCAGGTAGCCACGACGGCGGCGACGGTCCGCGCGGCGAGGACCGCTCAACGGCGGCGCGCCGGAAGGGCGGGTCGCTGCGCGGTGCGGTCCTGGACATCCTCGAAGCACACCCAGACCGGGCCTACAGGACCGGCGAGTTGTGCAAGCTCATCGACGCCGCGAACGCCGGCACGGGCGCCGCCAAGGCCAGCGCCGGTGCGGTCGCCAACGCGGCCATCAAGCTCGTCGCCTGCGGCAAGGCGGTGCAGACCGTCGAGCGTCCCGCCACCTTCCAGCTCGCCCCCGCCAGCGGCGGCGAGTAGCCCACCTGTCCGGCAGCCCGAGGGCGGGCGTGGAAGTTTGGCGACTTACGCCCGCCCCCGGTGCTCCTTCCAATCAAGGAGCGTCCCGAGTGTCTCCCACCCTGAACACGATCGCTACCGCCACCGGCGGCATCCTCGCCGGCCTCGCCTTCGCCGGAGCCCTGCTCTGGCGGCAGCAGCAAGCCCTGCAGACGGCCCGCTACCAGGCCACCCACGACGACATCACCGACCTGCCCAACCGGCGGCTGTTCCTCACCCGGCTGCGTGCCGCGCTAGCCGACCGCACGCCGGTCGGCGTGGTGCTGCTCGACCTGGACCGGTTCAAGACCGTCAACGACACCCTCGGCCACGACGCCGGTAACGATCTGCTCGAACGGATCGCACGGCTCCTGGCCGGCCTGCCCGCGCCGGTGCAGCTCGCGGCCCGGCTCTCGGGCGACGAGTTCGCCCTGCTCGTGTCCGGCGACCGGGACGACACCGCCGCTGCGGCCCACGCGGCCTGGCAGGTCATCGCCGCCGCTCCGATCCGCGTGGTCAACGGCAACCTCCGAATGGCCGCCTCGGTCGGCCACACCCACAGCGGTAACCGGCACACCAGCCCCCGGCAGCTGCTCGCCGAAGCCGACACCGCCATGTACCAGGCCAAGCGCTCTGGTAGCGGCGTGTGTGAGCACCACCCCCGCGCCGCCGCACCTAAGGGGCGCAGCCGCGACCGCCACTACCGCTGACCACCGGGCGCCCGGCCCGCGCGCCGCCGGCCGAAATCCACAGCGGCCGCCGCGCCCACCAGTGCCGGACCGCCGCGGTCGGCTGACCCGGGTCTGCGCCGGCCGCGCAGAACACCGGTCCCCCGCCCACCAGTGGGCCCGTTCCTGATGCCGAGGACCCCGCAGCCGCCGGCTGTGGGGTCCTCCCCTTTCCCGCTCGATGACAAGGAGACCCTTGTGTTGTCCTTCGCCGCTGTCCACACCCTCGCCGGATGCCTGCTGGCCGTCGACGCCGACGCCGACGCGCTGGACTGGGGCCGGCCCGTGACGCTGCTGCTCATCCACGACCGGCCCCTGATCACCGACGGGCCGACGCCGGTACGCCAGATGCGCAGCGTGGAGTTCCCGCTGCACCGCGACGACCTGGCCACCGACCCGGCCGGGCTGCCGACGCTGCTGCACCGCCTCGCCGCCAACCTCGACGAGCCAGAGGCGGCGGTGCCCTACCGGGCCACCCTCGACACCATCGTCCGGCTGATCCGCGCGACGCAGCCCGACGTGCGGCTGCTGGCCTGGGCGGCCTGCTACGACGACGTCTTCACCGTCGGCGGCCTGCCGAGGCAGGTCCGCCGCATCGACGCCGTCGACACCGACGGCCGCGTCTACCAACTCACCCACCACCTGGGTGAGGACCACCCGGCGCTGGTCGTCGACGACACCCCCGACCCGGACGACACTCCCGCCACCCAGCCCGGACTGGCCGCGCTGGTGGCCGCCACCGCCCGCCACCCGCACTGGAGCACGGCGGGAGGCACGGCATGACCGGGCAGCGGCCGCCTGACACCGACCCCGACGAGCCGATCTTCACCGTGTGCGGGCCCGACGGTGCGTCCATCCGCTGCCGCGTTTGCGGTGCGGTCGACCAGATCGTCTCCGACGAGGTGCCGTCCATGGCCGGCTACGGCGAGGACACCTACACCCGGTGCACCCGCTGCGGATCCGTCGAGACCACCGACCCGATTTTCGGCTGGCGCCCCCGGCCCGCCACCTGGCCGCCCCGCCCTGACGACGGCCAGCCCTGACCGGACGGCGCCATCAGCTTCGCCCATCCCACGCGCCCGGCATGGCCATACCAGCGGGCGTCGAGACGCGTGAGCAGTGCTCGCGCCAGCCGCGGCAGGCCTGTCCGGGCCTCCCCCACCACCCGCATGCGCCCGCCCGCCGCAAGGCGGGCGGGCGCACCCCATTTCACTCGCCTCTCGCTGAAGGAGTCCTGTCCCGTGAGCAGCCACTGCTACGTCGGCATCACCGAACCCGACCGCCCGCGCCTCGCGCACGCCCGCTTCGTGCTCTGCGACGGCCACCCGAGCGTCATCCTGCCCAGCCTGGCCGCGATCTGGGCCGGGCATGCCCGCTACGACACTCGTGCGTTGGTCACCGCAATCCTCGCCTGCGACTGGGAGTGCCTCGACCCGGACATCACCGCCGCCACCCAGTCCGGGTTCGCCGGCCAGCACCCGGTGCCGGGCGTCGGCATGACGCTGGCCTCCACCTGCGCCGACGGGACGGTGGACGTGCTGGAACCGGTCACCGTGTTCCCGTTGAGTCACGCCCGGCACCTCGACGTCGAATGGATCTACCTGCTCGACTCGGCCGCCGCCACGATCGCCGTGCACACCGACGACGGCAGCCTCGTCGCCCGGTACCCCCTGTCGGGGTGCCTGCCCCGGCCCGCCGCCGCGAACCGGTGCGTGGAAGAGCTCAGCCGCACGGCAGCGGCGGCGGGAGCGTCGCGGTGAACGCCCGCGCCCTCGCCGCCCTCGCCGGTGGGGTGGTCGCGGTGGTGGTGCTGTGCGCGGGCGGGATCGGCGCGTTGTTCACCGGCGGCATCGCGTCGGCAGCCTGCCACGGGGCCGTCGACGCCGGGTCCACCATCGCCGTGTCTCCGCCCGCGGCGGGCACCGCCGGGTGGAACAGCGACCAGGTGGTCAACGCCGCCGTGATCGTCGCCGTCGGCGCGGACCTGAAGGTTCCGCCTCGGGGCTGGGTCATCGCGTTGGCCGCCGCCATGCAGGAGTCGACCCTGCGCAACCTGCCCGGCGGGGACCGCGACTCGGTCGGGCTGTTCCAGCAGCGCCCGTCGCAGGGCTGGGGCACCCCTGCCCAACTACGGGACCCGCGCTACGCGGCCGGGAGGTTCTATCAGGCGCTGCTGGCCGTCGACGGCTGGCAGGCCATGGCGCTGACCGACGCCGCCCAGGCGGTGCAGCGATCCGCCTACCCCAGCGCCTACGCCCGCTGGGAGGACGACGCGATCGCCCTGGTCCGCGTCCTGACCGGCGGCACCCCTGCCGGGCCGGTTGCCGCCGATCTGGAGCAGGCCATGAGCAATCCGCTGTGCCTGTTCGACGGCGGCGACGGCCAACCCGGCGGCGAGCAGGTGCCGCTACCGGCAGGGTTCACCCTGCCTGCGGGCGCCCCGGCGCAGGTGGTGACAGCGGTCGGCTGGGCCCTCGCCCAGCTCGGCACTCCCTACACCTTCGGCGGGGACTGCACCGCGCCCCACTCCAGTGTTCCCGCCCGCCAGTGCGACTGTTCCTCCCTTGTGCAGCAGGCGTACCGCGCTGCGGGAGTCTCCCTGCCCCGGACTACCGGCGAGCAGGTGGACGCGGGCCAGCCTGTCACCGACTACCGGGACCTGCGGCCCGGGGACCTGCTGTTCATCCCCGGCAGCCGCGGCAGCGCGGCCCGCCCTGGCCACGTCGGCATGTACCTGGGCCAAGGGCTGATCGTGCAGGCCCCGCACAGCGGCGACGTCGTCAAGATCACCCGCCTGTCCGGGTGGGCGGAGCAGCTCGCCGCCGTGCGCCGCGTCGTGATCTGACCGTCCGCGACACCGCGGATCCCTCAGTGGCGCAGCCGGGTGTTCCGGACCGCCACCACTTCTGACCTCCACCACACCGAGAGGACATCACCGTGAGCACAATCAACAACAACGACGCCGAGGACGCTGTGAGCTACCAGCCGGGCGACCGCGTCGCGCTGGAGCGCACCAGCGACCCGCACACCGGGCTGCGGCCGGGCGAGGAGGGCACGGTGCGCCGCTACGACCCGCGCCAGCAGGTGCTGGACGTGCGGTGGGACAGCGGCTCCCAGCTGGCGATGCTGCTCGGCGCAGGCGACCGCGTGCGTCGCCTCCCCGATGACGGTTGGGAACGGGTGCTCGACGCGCTGCGCACCGCCGGACGGGCCGCCGGGCGGGACGCCGCCGCATGGTGGGCGCAGGACACCATCGGCGGGCGGGCCAGCGGCGACGTGGAGGCGACCGCCCGGGAGATCCTCACCGCCATCGAAGCGGGTCTGGACATTGACGGGCTGCCGGCCGCCGACCGGTTCATCCTGGCTGACGACGCCGGCCGGTACGCCGAGCATGCCCCGCCTGGCGCGCCGGCCTGGGAGCGGCTCACCGCGCGGCAGAGTGATCAGGCGCGGTGGGCGTGGTGCGACGGGTACGACGGCGCCGCCGAAGCCGAGGCGGCCCGGCAGTGCCGCGTGGTCCTGCACCCCGACGGCGACGACCGGGACCTGCGCCACGTGTACCCGGACCGGGTGCGGCTGGGCGGGCCGGGCGTGTTCGCCGGCGACTGGGCGTGGACCCCCAACGAGCACGGGGAGCTGCGCATCCCGGTCGGGTTCGTCGGGACCCTGGTCGACACGTGGAACGGATGGGCGGTGTTCACCTGCACCCGGGAGGTGGCCGAGGCGATCGTCGCCGACCAGCACGATGCGCGCGACCGCTATCGGCAGCACGTCGCCGCCACTGGCATCACCGGGGAGCGCCAGGAGCAGATGGTCGACGAGTCCATGGCCCGCCTGCGCTTCGACGGCGACGTCATCGTGGCCGACGACACCCGGGTGTACGACGATCCGGAGGCCATCGACCGCATCACGCCCGACGCAGACGGCCGGTACACCGTGATGGGCCGCGCCTGGACCTGGATCGCCGTGCACCCCTATGACTGCGACCGCATCGCCGGTCACATCCCCCACCCGCCCGCACCCGAGGCCTAACGCCGTCCGACACCAACCCCGACACCGAAAGGACCACGCAATGCTCGACAACGACGAGTTCGGCGAGTACGCCCACGAGGAGATCCTCCAAGCCCTCGTCCGGAGCCTGCTGACCAGCGCCGACCTGGATCAGCTCTGCGACGAGGCCGACCTGCCCGAGCTCACCCACGACGACGGCACGCCGGTGACCGTCACTTCCGCCCGCGTCTACCGCGACGCCGGCGTCATGACCCTCGACCGTGGCGTGTGGCTGGAGCTGTCCGACGGCAGCGTCTTCGGCCTGACGGTGAGCATCGCCCGCCGCCCCCGCCACGAGGTCACCCTCCGCCGGAGGTAGGCCCTCACCGCCGGATCGACTTGATCGATCCGGGATTGGGTGCGTTCCTTGTCGTCGCCCACCGCCGGTGGCGGCGACACCACCACCCGGCAGCCCTCCCTGGGATGCCCTTCGAGCACCTCAGGGAGTTGCTGCCCGGCCCCTGCCCTGGGGGCTGTCCCAGTACCTGCTCGTCTCCGCCGCGCGGACACCACACCACCGCCCGCGCATCCGGAGACGGGTGCGCGGGCCCCTATGACAGGAGGACCCGCATGGACCCTGCAACCCCACCCGACCCGAGCGACCCCACCACGCATCCAGCCGACGGCCGCCGGCCCGGCTACCTCTACCGGCAGGTCGCCGCTCACCTCGCCGCGCACCCCGATCAGGTGTTCAAGGTCGGGGAACTCACCACGGCGATCTCCGCCCCCTCCACCGGGGCGGTGTTCGAAGCGTTGAAGAAGATGGCGGCGGCCGGATACGCCACCCACACCACCGACCCGCACCGCTTCCAGATCACCCAGGCCGGTGTCGACGCCGCCGGGACCATGCCACCGCCCGCCCCGCGTACACCCCGCCAAGGACGTCGCGGGGCGGGTCGGCGCCAGCCGGTCACACGCCCCAACGGGGACCTCTATTTCCCGCGCAAGCTCGCGGGGGCAACCGATGTGGACGTACTGCGACGGCTACGCGAAAAGCGTATACCGGTTCTGCTCTACGGCCCGCCCGGCACCGGCAAGACCGCCCTGGTCGAGGCCGCATTCCCTGACCTGCTCACCGTCGCCGGCACCGGCGACACCGTCGTGGAGGACTTCCTCGGCAACTTCATCCCCCTCCCCGACGGCGGCTTCGAGTTCGTCTACGGGCCCCTCGTGACGGCTATGCGCGAGGGGCGGGCGTTGCTGGTCGACGACGCCACCCTCATCCCGCCGAAGGTCCTCGCCGTGCTCTACCCCGCGATGGACGGACGGCGGGTCATCACCATCCCCGGCTACCGCAACGAACGCGTCGACGCCGCCGACGGCTTCTACGTCATCGCCGGCCACAACCCGGGCGTGCACGGCGCCATCCTCACCGAAGCCCTCGCCTCCCGGTTCGACGTGCACATCGAGGTCACCACCGACTGGGACCTCGCCCGCCATCTCGGCGTCCCCTCCCCCGCCGTGGCCGCCGCCGTCGCCCTCAACGGTGACCTGGCCGCTGGGCGGGTCAGTTGGGCGCCGCAACTGCGGGAGCTGCTCGGCTTCGCCCGCGTCCGCAAAACCCTCGGCCTGCCCGCCGCGGCCGCCAACCTCGCCGGCCGCGCACCCGAGGAGGACCGGGAGCAGGTTCTCGCCGCGCTGCGGCAGCACGTCGGCACCGAGATCACCCCGCTGACCCTCGGCAAGCAGCGCTAACCCCTGGATGGAGCACTGATGCCTCAACCACATCACCTGCAGCCCGCCGCGACTTCGCCCACTGGCGGCGACCCGGCTTGGCAGGAGTGGAGCGACGCCTGGACACGGCACGTCCCGGTCCTGACCGGCCGCACCGACCTGACCGTCACCGTCGCCCCCGGCGCCGGCGGCGGCGCACCCGCCTGCTTCTACCCCGCGACCGGTCGCATCGAGGTCGACGCCGCCCATATCGGCGCTCCCGATGTCGCGAACCCGCGCCGCGCCGGCCACAAGCGCCTTGTTCCGACCGCATATGGGCTGCTCGTTCACGAAGCCGCCCACGCCGTCCACAGCCAGTGGAGCACCCCGCCCGGCACTCCACCGGTCGTCGCCGCCGTCGCCGAACTGCTCGAGGAGTCCCGCATCGAGAACCGGCACCGCGCCCGCCGCCGGGCGGACCGGCGGTGGCTGCGCCACACCGTCACCACCCTGGTCAGCCCCGCCGACGCCCCCGTCGACGACCCGTGGCACGCAGGCCAGCTCGCCGGGCTGCTGCTGGCCCGGGTCGACGCCCGCATCATCACCGCCAAAGACATCAGAGGTGTCCGCGCCGCCGTCACCACCATCCTCGGCCGCAAAAGGCTGCTGCAGCTACGCGACGTGTGGCGCGAGGCCCACATCACTGGGGACACCGACGCCGACGCGATGATCGACCTGGCGTGGCGGTGGTGCCAAATCCTCGGCATCGACCCGCGCCGCCAACCCGACACCCCCACCGTCGACGCGGGCGTCTTCGCCGGTGTGCTCGCCCAGGCCCTGGAGGACTACCTCGCCCACACCGCGGGCCTCACCGGCGCACAGTATCGGGCGCAGCAGCTCACCGCCCGGTTCTCCGCGCCCACCACCTGGTCGCTCCGCGACCCCACCGACGCCGAACGCGCCGCCGCCCGCACCCTCGCCGCCCGACTACGGCGGGCCCGCACCCACCAGCCCGAACCTGAGGCCCGCCCCAGCGTCACCCCGCCGGGACGGCTGCGCACCCGCCACGCCATCACCGCGAAGGCGCAGATCGCCGCCGGCGCCATGCCGACGGCTACCCCGTGGCAGCGCCGCGCTCAGGTGCCGCCGCCGAAGCCGACACTGCACCTCGGGGTCATCGTCGACGCCTCCTTCTCCATGCATCCCTGGGCGGCGCCGATGTCGTCGGCCGGGTGGATCCTCGCCCACGCCGCCCGCGCCAATCAGGCGGTTACCGCCACCATCGCCTTCGGCAGCGACGTCACCCTGCTCGTCCCACCCCGCCAGCACCCTCAGCAGGTCCTCGAGCTGCGGGCCGACGGCGGCAGTACGGCGTTCACCGACGCGGTGAAGCTCGCCGACGAGCTGCTGCAGCTGCGCCAGCCCGGCCGGCTGCGGATGCTCACCGTCGTCTCCGACGGCGACCTCCCCGACATCGAACCCGCCCAACAGCTGATCACCACCCTGCACCGGACCGGCTGCGCCGTGCTGTGGCTGCGCCCCGCCGACCTGCCCGGGCACACCTTCACCGACACCAGCACCCTCACCGTGGCCGACCCCGTGCAGGCCATAGGGCACATCGCCAACGCCGCGGTCACCGCCCTCGAGCGCGCCTGACACCTGGCGGCAGCCCGACACCGGCCGGGCCGAACCGCGCCACGCACAGGGCCTGGATGTTGCCGCGCCTCAGCGGCTGGCCAGCAGGCCCGCAGAAACCAGCCCCCGCACCTCCATCGCTGTTGCCGGATACCGGCGCGACATTCGCGCACCCCGGCACGGGCGATCGACCCTGCGCGACTTCATCTCACCAACGACAGGAGACACCCATGACCGACTTCAACCGGCTGCCGGTCGGCTCACCAGCCGACCTGCTCACCGCCGTGCCGTACCTGCTGGGCTTCCACCCCACCGACAGCCTCGTCACCGTCGGCGTCGCCGGCACCCGGGTCGTCGTTGCCGGCCGCGCCGACCTTCCCGAACCCTCCCACGTCGCCACCTGGATCGAGGGCATGGCCCGGTCGCAGATCCGCCTGCTGCGCCACTCCGACGCCACCCGCGTCATCGTGATCGGCTACGGGCCCGCCACCGCCGTCACCCCGGTCATGGACGCCCTGACCCCACGCCTCACCGCCGCGGGCCTCGACATCCTCGACGCCCTGCGAGTCACCGACGGCCGCTACTACTCCTACCTCTGCCAGGACCCCGCCTGCTGCCCCACCGACGGGACGCCCTTCGACCCCCACCGCAGCGACGTCACGATGCACGCCATCGTCGCCGGCTGCCGACCCCTGCCCGATCGGGCGGCGCTCGTCGCCAGCATCGCCCCCACCGGCGGGGCAGCCCGCGTCGCCGTCAGCCGCGCCACCGTCGCCGCCCGCGCCCGCCGCCGCGCGCTGCTCGCCACAGCCGGACACGACGGCCTGGTCCGCGCCGGCGTCAACGCGGTAACCGTCGCGCTCGCCCGCTACCGCGACGAGCAGGTCGTCCACGACGACGAGCTGGCCTGGCTGACCGTCCTGCTAACCGACCCGGTGATCCGCGACGCCGCCTGGCAGGTCAGCGACGACTGGCAGGTGCCCATGTGGACCGATATCACTCGCCGGGCCCACCCGCCCCTCGCGGCGGCGCCGGCCAGCCTGCTCGCCTTCACCGCCTGGCGATGCGGCGAAGGCGCCCTGGCGTCCGTCGCCGTGGACCGTGCCCTCGCCGCCGACCCCGACTACAGCCTCGCGCATGTGATCGATCAAGCGCTACGCGCCGGGCTTCCCCCGTCCGTGCTGGATGGCTGGCCCCACATCGACCAGCCCCCGTTCTGACCGCCGGGAGAAACGCCGATGCTGCCATTCCTCGACTTCGTGTCCCGGCTCCTGCACGACCACGGCTATGCCTTCGAGCCGGAACAGATCGCCGACGTTTGCGCCCACCACCCGGACGAGGTGTGCGCGCTGCTCGCCGCAGCGGGCACCATCGCCGCTAGCAGCGCGCAGATCGCCGTCCTGACCGACGCCACCAACGCGCTCGCCGCCACCCGTACGCACCGCGGCACACGCCCATCGCTGCGGGAACGGCTCGACCGCGTCGGGGAGGCGCTATCCACCGCCCTCGCCCGCCACGACAAGGCCACCACAGCTCTTCACCGCGCCTGTGAGTCCCTCATCCACACGTGCACTGACCTGGTATCGATTCTCAATCCCAGCACCGCTGAGCGCAACAGGCAGACCGGCCGCGATGCGAGGCACTGACGGCGCGCCACGGCGTCGTTCACCGAATGGCCGCGATCCGCAGGCCGGGGACCAGCACCACCACCGCCGGCTGACCGACCTCGCGTGCCGGTGCCTTGCCCAACCACACCCACGCTCAGAAAAGGGCGCTACTGCCATGGCCCTGCACCTCTACTTCGACCTGACCCAGACGCTACGGCTGGCGGAACACGCGGTCGCCGCCACCGACCAGGCACCCTCGTTCACCGAGCACGAAGACGGCATCGCATGCCCCGGCGCGCTGGTCTGGGTCCACGACCACGGCGTCTACCTGATGTCCAGCGGCCTGCCGCGCCTCGGGGACCCGAACCGGCCCGGCAGCAGCCTCGTCGTCTACGCCCACGGCTGGAACCCCGACACCGGCGGCCACCGCCGCGACCCGGATCTCGGCGGCGACGACTTCGCCGAGCACCTGCACCTCACCGACCAGCCCACCCCGCTGATCACCACCCTGCGCACCGCCGCAGCCGCCGGCTACTCGTGGCTGCACCTGACCGTGCGCTCCGACACCTACGAGGTCCGGGTCACCCGGATCCGCCCCCAGTCCTGACACCAGCCGACGGTCCCGCCGCCCGCCAGGGCGGCGGGACCCTTCCCGTTCTCGAGGAGCAACCTGCGATGACCACGCCTCAGACGACGACGTCACCACCGACCCTGGAATCCGTCCTACTCGACGCCTGGAACATGTTCCACCCGGACCAGCCCGCACCACTGGGATGGCTCACCCACACCACCGCCCAGATCCACGCTCACCTGCACCACCAACACACCCCGCCGCAGACCCAGCCGCCCGCCGCCGACACGTACGCACTGGCCCACTTCCGCCGCGAGGTGTGGCGATCCCTGTGCGAGGCCGCCAGTACCCACGACATCGACGCCGACGCTGCAGACCGTGTGCTGAGCGCACTGGACCTGCCAGCACTGCCCCGCCGCTGGCAGGTCCGCCTCACCTTGTCCGTCCTCCTCGAGGTCACCGCTACCGGCCGTGAGGACGCCTTCGACACCGCCGAAGCAGCCGTCGAAACCGCCCTCACCGCCGCAGAGGTGGGAGCGCGGTTCGAGTGGGACGGCAGCGAGCGCGACCATGCCGACCCCGGCGATGTCGACACGGCCACCGACGAACCAGCCGAGCTGAGGTGAGCGCACGGTCCGAGGCTTGATCGTCACTCGGCTCGGGGCACACACGGCCGCCGTTCTGTACCCGCGGCATCTGCTGCTTCGCCGCACACGACCACACCACCGCCCACAGGCACGACGCCGCCGAGCTGAACACGGCCGCGCCTGTGCGCAGCCCTTGACGATGAAGTTGCAGAACACCGCAGGCCGCGTGACGTTGTTGTCCACGGGCACCAGACTCGAACTCGGTCAGGCTGACCGCTAGCTGCAACGGCGCTGAGACCTCACCGGCTACGTAGTCGGCCGGTCGGCCTGCCAGGAGCGCGGCAGATAGAGCCGGACTTCCAGAAGATCGCTATGTGCGAGACGATTGATCGCTTCACTCGCCCCTACCTCATCCAGAATCGCGGCGTCTGGCACTACCTCCCATGCCACCTGCTGGGCGATCCCCGGGCCGGCCATCCCACTCGCCGAAGGGCTGGAGTCGAGGGCTGCCAAGTGCCTCTGGGCCGGCACCGCGCGCTCCGTCGTGCCCCTTGCTTCCTTACGTTCTGCGAGATCCGCCCGATGCTTCTGCCAATCCATGATCATCTGGAGGATCCGCTCGGCCACCACCAGGGCCCCTACCGAGTAGCCGACGGGCTTCACGTCGCCCGCGAGCGTGGTCAAGACAGCTTCGAGAGGGCTGGCAATCTTGAGCTGACGTACGCGCGGCTCCGGAGCGACTGATGCGACGTAGGACCGGTAGAGAGTCAGTCTGCTCTCGGGGTCGATGGATCCGTCAGTCTTAACCTCGACGAAGATCGTGTCGCTCTCGGCGGCGTCAATTGAGTCGACTCCAGCCACAGGACGCAGGAGCGTGGCGCCACCCCCGCCTTCGTCCATCTCCTCCTCTTCAACGTCGTGCAGCAGCGACCTTGCCGTATCCCCTACGCCGCTAGCGTCGGCCAACACCGAGAGGTGCGCAGCGAAGAGCCACACAGTGCTGACATCGTTCAGATACCGAACGACATCATCAAGTAGTGGCACGGGCCCAAGATCAGCACGGACGTGCAGCTCAGGCGCAGGAGGCTGGTCGGGCAGAGGCTCAGGCATGAGCGAGATTAGAGCACAGGCAACCCCTGCGTCATGCGCCTTGAGAGACGAGCGGTTCTCGCACTCTGCGGAGTCGGTCTAACTCGATATCCTGCATGAATCATCGACTTCAACCGGGCGACACAGTCCCGGTGTGCGCGGAGGGCGAACCGAGCAGAGATGCGGCTACAGCTCAAGCAGGAGTGGACGCTCGGCAAGCCCATCGGACAGGGCGGGTTCGGCAGTGTGCTGGAGGCAACCTCCGAGGAGACGGCTGACGCCGTAGCCAAGCTCATCCCGAAGGAACCCGGCGCCGAGCGGGAGTTGCTCTTCGCCGATCTCTCCGGCGCTCGTAACGTCGTACCCATCCTGGACAGCGGTGAGACCGCAGACAGCTGGGTTCTCGTCATGCCGAGGGCCACCCGGTCCCTCCGGCAGCACATCGAGAGTGCCCAGGGCCGCCTTCCCCTACACGAAGCGCTGGTGATTCTGTCCGACATCGCGACCGCGCTCACCGACCTGCACAACAGGGTCGTTCACCGGGATCTCAAGCCGGAGAACGTCCTCCTCCTCGGCGGTCGCTGGTGCCTGGCTGACTTCGGGATCTCCCGATATGCGGAGGCCTCTACGGCCCCGGACACGCGGAAGTACATGATGACCTACCAGTACGCGGCGCCTGAGCAGTGGCGGGAAGAGCGGGCTACCTCTGCCACCGATGTCTATGCTCTAGGCATCATCGGCTACGAACTGCTTGCCGGGAACCGCCCCTTCCGCGGACCGAGCACCCACAACTTCCGAGACCAGCACCTGCACAACCACCCCGACCCGATCAGCGGAGTGCCGCTTGCGGTCGCAGCACTGGTTGAGGAGTGCCTGTACAAGGCAGCCCAAGCTCGACCGACCCCTCCGAACATCCTTGCCCGTCTAGCTCGCGCTTCCGAAACGACGCCGTCGGCTGGCCTCGCCCAACTTCAACAGGCGAACCTGTCGGAGGTCAATCGGATCAGCGAGGAAGCACGAGCTGCATCGGAAGCACAGTCTGAGGAAGAACGCAGGGAGGAGCTGGCCGGGTCGGCGGGGCTCGCCCTGACCAGGATGACGGACTATCTGAAGGACGCAATCCTGGCGAACGCCCCGACTGCAAGCTTCCAGTCGCACCGACGAGGCGGGGCCGGCTGGAACATCATGCTCAACGGCGCCACCCTGAAGTTCACTTCGCCTGTCACCGAGCAGCGTTACCCATGGGGGCAGCGGTCGATCCCATCCATCGACGTGGTCGCCTCAGCAGAGTTGAGCGTGTCGGTACCGGAGAACCGCCAGGGCTATGGGGGGAGAAGTCACTCCCTCTGGTTCTGCGACGCCCAGACCGTGGGCGAGTACCAGTGGTACGAGACGGCCTTCATGGATAGCCCACTGATGAACCGACTGAGTCGGACGGTGGACCCCTACGCGCTCAGTCCCGGCAGCGAAGCAGCCGGGGCGATCGGCCCCGGAATCATGACGGTACAGGTGGCGTGGCCCTTCACCCCGCTATCCATCGACGCCATCGACGACTTCGTTGATCGTTGGGCCGGGTGGTTTGCCGCAGCCGCTCAAGGGAGCCTGTGGCGTCCAGGGACGATGCCGGAGAAGCCAACGCAGGGCACGTGGCGACAGCACTGAAATCCTGCCATCGGTTCGCCAAGACCCCTCCGCTGACGTGGGAGCGGTGAGGCTTCACCCTTGGTCCTGACGTCGGTAACAAGATGATTACAGCGAGATCAGCCGTTGGGCGGACGCAGTTCCCGGGGGGAACCATGGCAGAGCGACGGGCGCGGGTGGTTCGGCCATGGCTATGGGTGCTTGGCGGCATCGCGACCATGCTCCTACTCGCGTTCGCGCTTGTGGTGGGCCCCTGGCTGCTCACCCGACATCCACAGGAGGGCCTGACATCCGAGCAGGCGCTCAAGGCCCGAAACGACGTTCGGACGACCCTCGTGCAGGCCCTGGCCGGGCTCGCCGTGGCCGGTGGCCTCGTCGTCACCTATCGCACGTTTCGGCAGAACCAAGCTGAGCAGGACCGCACCTACGCCCTCCGCCAGGCTGAGCAGGTCAACGTCCTCTACACCAAGGCGGTCGAGCAGCTCGGCCACGACCAGGCCCCAGTGCGCCTTGGTGCGCTGTACTCACTCGTACAGCTCGCTCAGGCCAACCCTCAGCAGCGGCAGACCGTCGTCGACGTCCTCTGTGCGTACCTGCGGATGCCCTACTCTCTCCCAGACTCGGCCACGCCGGGCATGGAGCAGGAGTATGCCCAGCAGCTCCAAGTACGCTTGACGGCCCAACACCTCCTTGCCGATCACCTCCGCATGCCCGACGGCGTCTCCAGCAAGGACGCGCAGGAGCTTCTGCCCTCCTCGGATGAGCCCTTCTGGCCGGGCATCAGCCTCAACCTGGCGGGTGCCATCCTGATCGGCTTCGACCTCCGCAGAGCCTCGGTCATCCAGGCGACCTTCGACCGGGCAACCTTCACCGAGGACACCTACTTCAGCTCGGCTACCTTCATCGGCGGGGCCTCCTTCCGCAAGGCGACCTTTCTTGATGTCACTTGGTTCGACGAGGCAACCCTGGCTGACAAGGCCGACTTTCGAGAGGCGACCTTCACCCTGGAAGTCGAGTTTGTCGGTACGACCTTCACCAGCGGCGGATGGTTCGAGGAGACGACCTTCAAGCACGACGCCAGGTTCCCCCTCAGTACCTTCGGAGACTCCGTCACGTTCTACGAAGCAAGCTTCACCGGCGGCGCGTGGTTCGACGAGGCCATCTTCGGGGGGATCGCCTGGTTCAAGAAGGCAACCTTCAGCGGTGGTGTCTCCTTCGGAGGGGCCAACGCCATCGGCGCCGAATTCCCGGATGCACGTGTGTTGCCGTTCGACGACGAGTACCTCAACAGCGATCGTGATGTGATGCGGGTGTGGCCGCGCGGCTGGACCGTCCGGCCCGACGCGGAAGACCCGAGCTTCGGCACGCTGGTCCGCGAGGAGCAGGCGGAGGCACCCGCACCCTAAGTCGCTGTGTTAGGTCGGGTAGCCCTCGCCTAGGCGCACCTCCGCTCCATATAGGAGCAGGACACCTGAGAGGAGGTCGGGATGAGCGCCGCCAAGAGGAGTCGCCGGGAGGTGCGGGCCGCAGCCGAGGAGGCGGCCACCGAGGCGTGGATTCAGGATCAACTCGCCAACGCCCCTCCGCTGAAGTGGGAGCGGTGGGCGGAAGCCAACGCAATCCTCGGCATTACGGTCAAGCGCCGCAGCGGTGACGGCATGAGTCAAGCCGAGCCTGATGGGGCACAGATTGATACCGTGCTCGGCTAAGGACGGACGTCGATACCAGGACGGGCAGAGTGACTATCGCCGAGAAGATCACCTTGGGTGTTGCCATCGCCGGAGCGTTAGGGCTCGGTGCCCTGTTACAGGTGTGGTTCACCCACCTTCTGCAGCGGCGTGAGAGACAGATCAGCATCGCTGACAAGTCGATCCAGATCGCCGGGACTCTGATGACCAAGCTGGAAGCGGAGCTGACACGCGCTCAAGAAGCTCTTGTGAAGGCTCAGCAGGAGAGCGCAGAACTGCGGGACGAGCTAGCCAAGAACGTGGCCGCGAGAAGTGAGGACAGCGAGCGCATCGTTGAACTTCATCAAAAACTTCAGGACGCGCATGTGATGACAGCAAGAAGTGCGATCGACAATCTTCAGAGGACTGTCGTGCGCTTGAAGCATGCTGGTCTTCCCGAAGAGATGGCAGTTGCCTTGGCGCAGGGAGCTGTAGCGATGACCGCATCGGTCGCCCAGACCGTGGACGCCCAGCACAACGCCCTCGGGCCCGCCCAGCACAGCGCCCTCCGAAAGGTTCGGCTGGGGCGCACCGAAGTCGGTTAGCGATGGGATTCGAAGTTCGTGACCGTCGGAATCAACCTCGAACTATGCACCCTGGGGGTACGACCCCCTTGGGGCTTCCCTCAGAACCGCCAGGTGTTAGCAGCCAAGATCCTGCCACAGTTCTAAGGTCGATCCGAGGGCGAGAAACCGCCTCTGAGCTGCTGATACGCGCCGCCAACCACGCGCATAAGGCCCTTAATCGGGCTTGTTCCTGGACGAATACAGCAGGGGGGCAGAGCCTCCGTAGAGACCCTGCCCCCTGCGCTGGCCGGTTAGGCAGCAGCGTGGCTGACCAAGACGAACTCAGCCGTAACGTTCAAGCCCATCCGCTTGACCTGGCCGTCACCTACCTCAACAGGAGTGCGGCCGGTTACGGTCGCGCGCTCCACACGACCCAGGCCAGCAGAGAAGGCACCGCTGATCTCACTCATCGCCTCGTCGAGGAACTTGCCAAGGTGGACCAGGTCCACCGACCGGTTGAGCCCGTGCAAGGCGAAGCTGGCACGGATGGTGCGTCGCACGGTACCGCCCTCGCGAACCTGGGAGACAACCTCGGCGGCGTGCTCGCGAGACGCGACCGTGTGAACGTTGGCCCACCGATCGGTTCGCGGATCGACCACAAACTGCTTGCTCTTCACCGCAGCGAGGTAGGTGACCTGACCGACCAGCTCCCTGCCCGTCGAGCGCGACTCCTCAGCGATGATCCGCATCGGCAGCTCAAGATCCTTCACGTGCACCGACAGGATGGAGTGATCCGGCTTGAGCACAGCGGTCGCCTGGACGTACGCCTGTCCGAGATCGTGCACGAGCTGGTGGAGTCCAGCGACGATCGTGTGCCTGACGATGTCGAGCCCGACGGGCGGCACGGCAACGAGCAGCATCGCCATGCCGGTCACCCGACCAGTCGCGTAGTCGTAGGCCCCCTCTTCATCCTGGTAAGAGCGCATGCCGGGGGTCCCGTGCGTACCGCTGGTACTCCTTGAGCGAGACAGCACCCCACGGCCTGCCCGCCCCGAAGTAGATCCCCAACTCGTTAGTGACCCTCCCCTGCCGTCGCTGTCCCTTGACGACCTCGCTGCTGATTCGGTGCTCATGCCGCCTGCCCTGCTCCGGAGAAGAGCCGGCGCAAGCGCGTCCCCGTCTCGGGCGTCAGCGGCGGCGCCTGTTCGGCGAGACGACGAACCGCTTCCCTCCAGTCGAGAGCTGTGGCGCGGCGCTATCGACGCCGCATCGCTGGTAATGGCGCCTTCAAGACCGCCGGCGGTTGGGCACCGTACTTACCTCGGCTCATCGCGTCGGTCCACTGGAGCCTGTGGTCGCCGGGCTCTGGGCGGACTGTGCGGCGACCCGCGCGTGGAGAGGTGTCAGCGAGGGCGGTCAGCGAGGTGCCGGTTGACGTGTGCTGTAGCCGTTGCGTGCCGGTGATGGCCAGTGGCGGCGGACGGTGCGTTCGGACCTGCCGATTCGGGCGGCGATTTCGGCCGGGTGCAGGGTGGGGTCGCGTCGCCGCCAGTAGGCGACCGCTGGGGCGGTGTCGGCCGGCACGTCGTCTGGGTTGGTGTCCGGGGCCGCGTGCGGCAGCTCCGGCCTGCTCGCGCCGTCGTTGTCCGTAGGTCCTGGCTGCGAGGCCTCAGATGGCCGTGTCGGCCGCGTGTCGTGAGCCGGGTCGTGGTGCGTGTCGCCGCGCCGTACCCGAGTGCGGGTCGCGCGGATGACGGTCGTGGCTGGTGATTGTTCGGCTAGGGGCGGAGCTGTTGGCGCTGTGACCGGGGCTGTTCCGAGCGTCGCGGCGTGGATCCTGGCGGTGGTCTCGACGAGGCTGACGCTGGCGACGATGACAAGCCCGTCGACGGAGATGGGGAGTAGGTAGGCCGCGCCATGTTCGGTCTCCCCGTGCGAGCGGCGACGCCGACGAGGTGCCAGTAGCTCACCGTGCGCCACGAGGCGCTGCACGATCGAGTGGAGGTGAAAGACCACCACCGCCGTTCCTGTCGCAGCAGGGCGGTGTAGCTGAGGGCAGCCTGCTCCGGGAGGTGCCGGGTGTGGGTGGGAAGCGGCCCTGACAAAGCCGGGACGGGTTGGCACTGCCAGACAGCTCGGGTCCGGCAAGCGAGTCGGGAAGGTGTACGTGAGGAACCAGCGTGTAAAGCCTCTCAAGACTAGGCACCAGCTCGAATCTGGCGGATGTGGGCTGGGTTGCGGCGCGTATCCCGACACCGGTTCGGTGTCGGGTAACTCCTTGGTCGGTTTGGTATTGGCTGGCGGGGAGGCCACGGTGAAGGTCTGCGGCGTAGCCGTGGCGAGGTCGCAGGGGCAGAGCTGGGCACCTAACCCGGCGAACGATCGTGTGGTGAACGTGGGAACCCGTCCGGGACCGCCCCGCCTGTCGGCCAGCCAGGTCGTGCCGGTGGGGCAGGCGCACCGTCAGCTGACGGTTCCGGCTGGGGGCGGAGTCGCCGTAGTAGTCGGAGGTCGGGAAAGCCGGCCACAGGGCGAAGGGCGACAGCGAGTACGCAGCAGCGGAGATGCTGGAATGCCAGGAGGTCGCCGGTGAATACTGGCGCGCCGCCGTCCGGGTGGCCCGAGTTGGGGCAGGCGGAGCGGCGGGTACTGGAGATCCAGGCGAAGCTGCACCGATGGGCGGGCGAGGATGAGGCCCGCCGGTTCGATGATCTGTTCAACCTTGTCACCGATCCCGCGTTCCTGATGGTCGCGTGGGAGCGGGTGCGGACGAACAAGGGTGCACGCACCGCCGGAGTGGACGGGCAGACCGCCCACTACATCCGGGTGCTGCGCGGCGAGGAGCCGTTTCTCGCCGAGCTGCGCGCCGACGTCAAGGCCGGTGCGTTCACCCCGTTGCCCGTGCGGGAGCGGATGATCCCGAAGTCCGGAGGCAGGCTGCGCCGGCTGGGGATCCCGACCGTGCGGGACAGGGTGGTCCAGGCCGCCCTGAAGCTGGTGCTGGAGCCGATCTTCGAGGCCGGGTTCCGCCCGTGCTCGTACGGGTTCCGGCCTCGACGGCGCACGCACGACGCTATCGCTGAGATCCGCCACTTCGGCGCCAAGGGCTACGAGTGGGTGCTGGAGGCGGACATCGAGGCGTGCTTCGATTCGATCGACCACGCGGCCCTGATGGACCGGGTGCGTCGACGGGTCGGAGACAAGCGGGTGCTGGCGTTGGTCAAGGCGTTCCTGAAAGCCGGGGTGCTCAGCGCCGATACCGGCTACCAGGAGACGAGCACCGGCACGCCGCAAGGGGGCATCCTGTCACCGCTGCTGGCCAACATCGCCCTGTCCGCGCTCGACGACTGGTTCGTGCAGGCGTGGCAGGACGAGATGGGCAGCCCGTGGCGTCGGCACAACCGGCTCCGCACCGGCCGCTGCAACTGGCGGCTGGTGCGCTACGCAGACGACTTCGTCGTCATGGTGGCCGGCGGGCGTGAGCACGCCGAGGAGCTTCGGGAGACAGTCGCTGCGGTGTTGGCGCGGATCGGGCTTCGCCTGTCCGGGCCGAAGACGCAGGTGGTCCACCTGGACGAGGGGTTCGACTTCCTCGGCTGGCACATCCAGCGCCGGCGACAGCAGGGGTCGAACAAACGGTACGTCTACACCTACCCGGCGAAGAAGGCCCTGGCCTCGATCGTCGGCAAGGTGCGGACGATCACCCGACGAACAGCACACGCGCATCTGTCCGACCTGCTGCAAGCGTTGAACCCGACGCTTGCCGGCTGGTGCAACTACTTCCGTCACGGCGTCTCGAATGCCACCTTCGGCTACCTGTCGCGCTACGCCTGGCGGCGGGTGCTCGGGTGGATACGCAAACGCCATGATGGGGTGTCGTGGAAGCACCTGATCCGTCGGTACCTGCCTGGATGGAAACCGACGCACGAGGGGATCACCTTGTTCGACCCGCAGAAAGTGGCGATCAACCGCTACCGCTACCGCGGGACGAAGATCCCCACCCCGTGGGACAGATGGCATCAACCGGCAGCCACGACCAGCATGTGACCTGACGGCATGTGCTCGTGGAGAGCCGGATGCGCGGAGACGCGCACGTCCGGTTCGGGCGGGCGGGTCAGGGAAACGACCGGACCGAAAGGCCGGCACCGCGCCCTGACCCGACCCCACCAGGTGGCGATGGCGGCGATGACCGCGGTCGCGGCGAGGCGGATCGCGCGGAGCAGGCGGCGATGGTGGGGGGCGCGGGAGATCAGTTCGACCGTGAGCAGCAGCGCCAGGGGCGGCCACGCGGCGATGATTTGGCTTACCGGGTTCGGGCGTGCGTGCAGAACGTTCGCGGCCACTGACGCGACGACGCCGAGGGCGAGGCTTGCCCGTACCGCCCACCGCAGTCGCTGCAGTTGGTCGGTGGACTCACCAGTAAGCGCGTCCGGTGAGTCGTCGCTGCTGGAGGTGAGCGTGGTGTTCGCGGTCATCCGACGCCTCCCTCCGTGTTGAGCGGACGGCGGTTGCCGGAGGCATTGCTGTGGCGGGGAAGGTCGGCGATAAGTCGGTCGGCGAGGGCGAGGGTGGCGTCGCTGGGTTCGGCGTCGATATCGTTGAGCCGACGTGCGAGGGTTCGGCGCAGCATCCGGATTCCCTCGACATCGCCGAGGTCCGCGCGGGCTCGCATCGCTGCCTGGTACAGGGCTTCGTGGTGCGGGTTGTGCGTGATGGCGGCGTCGAGAACGGCCAGTTGCTGCACGGGCTGCCCGGTGAGGGTGTCCGTGAGGGCGAGGTGCGCGTCGAGGGCTTCTTGGCGTATTGCCTCTCGATAGGGTTCAATCCATTCGTAGTCGCAGCCGTCGGCGAGGGATCCGGTGTAGGCGTCGACTGCCCGGCGTAGCGCGGCGGCGCGGGTCCGCGGGTCGGTGGTGTGCGCGGCGTCGCGGATGGCTGTGCGCATGCGCCACAGGTCGATGTCGAGTAGGTCCGGGTTGAGGACGTAGCGGTGGTCGGGGTGGGTGACGTGTCCTGCGGATCGGCCAGCGTGGCGTAGGACGGCGCGTAGTCCGGAGACGTAGGTGTAGAGCCGGCCGGCGGCTTTGCTGGTTGGGGCGTCGGGCAGCAGGTCGTCGAGGATCGCCTCGGCGGAGGCGGCGCCGTCGTGCACCGCCAGGTACACCAGCAGCTCCAGGGACTTTGCGCGCGGCGTGCGGTGCGGGTCTGCGCCGACGACGGCAGGTGCGCCCAGCACTTGGACCCGCACTCGCTTGCCGCCTTCGGGGTCGCTGCCCCTGTCGGTGGTTGCCTGATCTGGCGCCTGCGGGTCCTCCGCGTGCTTGGATGCTGGGACGGCGGCGCTGTCCTGGTGCGCGTCTTCTGGCAAGGCAGCCGCGCTGCAGGGGTTGTCGGCTCGGGTTTCGTCGTCGGCAGTCGGGTCGGTGATGGCCCCGTCAGTATGGGTGGCGGGAGAGGGCGGAGTCTCGGCCGCCGGCGGGTGGGCAGCCTCGGCGGGCGCAGTGGATAGGCGTTCGACAGGCGCGGGGTCCTGTGGCTGCCCGGTGTGTGACTCCGCGAGGGTCGTGAGCAGGTCAAGGGCCTCGGCCGGGTTAAGAACGGTGAGGCGGCCAATCTCGTCAGGGTGGGTGGTGTGCCGGGCCTCGCGGTCGCCGGAGGTGGTGGTGCCGTCGGTGGCGACGGTGGTGGTGTCGCCGGTGGGCCAGTTTCCGAGGAGAACACCGTGGATGTTCAGGCGTTGGCCCTGGGTGAGCAGGGCGGCGATCCGGGCCTGCTCGCCGCTGGGGTCGGCCAGCAGCATGACTGGTGAGACCGGTTCCTCGTAGGGGTTGGCGGCGCGCAGCTCGTCGATGGTGCTGACGTCATGCTGCTGGAGCAGCCGGGTGCGGTGCATGGTCTGCGCTTCGAGGTTCCGCAGGGCCTCGTCCAGGTCGGTGGTGACGGTCAGCCGCGGCGTACGGGGCAGGTTGGCTGTGCCGAGCAGCGTCGCCGCGGTCGCCGATGGCATGACCACCTCGGTGCGGGTGTCAGGGTGTTCGGCGCCGCCGGCGGCGAGGGCGGCGGTGAGGAGTCCGCGGGCGGCGGCGTGGGCTCCGGGCCCGGTGAGGCCCAATCCGGCCGAACGCCGCGGCGGCGACAGCAGGGTGTGCAGTGTGGGCACGACCGGCCTCGGGCCTTCATCTTCAGCTTGGTCAACGGCAGGGTGCGGGTCGTCGCGGTCCGATGTCCGGTCGTGCCGTTCACCGCTGGCGGTGTGCCGGTCCGGGTAGGGGTTGTCGGCGCGCCGGTGTGCCGGGTCGCCCAGGTGTGAGTAGCGGGTGGTGGCGCGGCGCAGCCCGCGGCGGATCTGGGCGACCACCGGCGGCATGGGGGTCAGGGTGGTGTCGTTGAGGCGAGGCCGGGTCGAGGGTGTGCGTGGGACGTAGCGGCGTCGGCGGTGGGCCCAGACCAGCGCGGCGGCGGCGACGATGGCGCCGGCCAAGCCGAGGTCGACCCAGCTGCCGGTGGGAAGCGACACGCCTCGTGATGCCTGCTCCGCCGGACGGCTGGTATCTGCTGCCCTTGGGCTTACCGCGCTACCTGTTGAGCTGCTGGGTGGGGCGGAGTTGCCGTGGGGTTTCGTGGTGGCGGCGGGTTGCGGGGTGGCCGAGTGTTCGGTGTTCGCTGGCACCGGACGTGACGGTGTTGGCCCGGGGTCCTCCGGCGCCGCATGCTCGTCGGGATTGCCTCCGTCTGGTGGTGCTGTGTGAGCAGGCGGACGTGCCGCCAGGGGTGGGGCGGCGTCGGCGGGCAGGTCGAGGGTCCAGCCGGGGTAAATGACGTTCGGGTCGCGCAGGGTGCCACCGACGTGGGGAAAGTGCGTCCCACGATTGAGGGCGAAGATTTCCGGCCAGCGGTCGCCGTCGCCGAGGGTGCGTGCGGCGATGCGGCAGAGGCTGTCTCCGCGCCGCACGGTGTAGGTGGGTGTCTGCGCGGCTGGTCGCGGATCTGGGCTGGCGTGGTGGTGGGACGTGGACGTGGTGGTGCTCGGTTCGGCGGCGGGCATTGCGCTGTTGCTCGTGTCGGTGGCGGGGTTGGCGTGTGCGGTGGCGCCCGTGGCGGTGGTGACGGCGGTGGCGCCGAGCAGCGCCGCGGTGAGGCCCTGGAGCGGGCCGGGAAGGCGGAGGGTCGTCGTCCAGCGCAGCCGGCGTGCCAGCGCGGCGTAGGCGTGGGTGAGGATGGCGGTGGCCAGGAGCAGCCACAGCGCCACTGCTCCGGCTTCGGCGAGGACGATGACGAAGCCGGTGCTCATCGGTTGGGCGATCCACTGCCGGGCGGTGGCCGGTGAAGGTAGCTGCGGGGTCCATGTGCCGGTGGCGGCGAGGATCACCGGCACGGCTGTTGTGGACAGGACGACGGTGGTGGTGGCTGCTGCGCGTGCTGTTCGGAACGTCACCTGGCCTCCCCTCGTGGCCCGCGCTGGCAGGCGAGGGTGCTGCCGGTGCGCGGGGATGGACGGTGCCGTGACGCTATGGCCGCCGCGGCGGTGATGGGCGGTGATGACGGCTGACAGAACCTGACACGACCTCACACGACCTCACACCCGCAGGTCAGCGCCGCGCCGCAACAGCTCCTGACACGTGGCTGCACGGGGCAGATTAATGCTGCTGATGGGGTGAGCGGCTGGGTCAGCGCGGGATGGGCGCGGGTTGGTCGCTGGCGGCAATGCCAGCGAGTTGTAGGCGCCTCTGGTAGGCGTCCAGGAGCTGGGCAGCGGCGTCGGCGTCGCCCAGCGCGTTCAGCTGGTCGGCGGCGAGTTGGTGCAGCGTCTGGTTGTAGGGGTCGACGCGGATGGCGTCTTGGAGGATCCGCAGCAGGTGGTGTGGATCGGTTTGGGCCGCTGCGGCGGTGGCGTAGGCGTCGAGGACGAGCCGGCGGGTGGCCTCGCGGGGCGGGTCGATCCAGGCCCAGGTGTGACCGGCGGCGAGGTCACCGGTGTAGGTGTCGATCACCGTTTGCCAGGCGGGTGCGGGGTCGGTGAGGGCGGTGGCGGCGTGGTGGGCGGCGGCGTGCAGCCGCCACAGGTCGACGTCGACTCGGTCGGGGTTCAGGTGGTAGCGGTCGTCGGTGTGTCCGAGGACAGTGGCGTCGGTGGCGGTGCGGATGGCGGCCCGTAGGTCGCTGAGGGTGGTGTAGAGGCGGCCGGTGACGGTGTGGGCGGGCAACCCGGGCCAGATGGCCTGAACGAGGTCTGTGGTGGTGGCGCCCTCGGGGTGCACGGCGAGGAAGACCAGCACTTGCAGGGCGGCGCTGCGGCGGATCGTGACGGGCTCCCCGCTGGCGAGGAGAGTGGGCCGGCCGAGCACCCGCACCTGAAGGCGGGGGTTCGTGACCGCTGGGATGTCCGGCACTGCCGCCCGACGGTCACTGCCTGCTTGGCGGGGAATCCGCGCGTGGCCGGTCTCGGCTGGCTGCCGCCGCGGCGGAGCCGGTTCGGTGACGGGGTCCTGCCGCTTACGAGCGGAGTGGGCGATGACGGCGAGCAGGTCCGTTGCGGCGGTGCGGTTGAGGACGCAGAGCCGGCCCCCGGACCGCCCGGTGTGCTCGTCTCGGGTGTGGCCGTCGCGGTCGATGCTCCAGGTGGTCGCGGGCGGTCCGGCGCCGAGCATTACGACGGTCGCGCCCGCGTGTTGCAGGGTCGCGAGTTGGGCGGTCGTCGGAGCGTTCGGCGGGTCGGTGAGCAGCAGCAGGTCCGGGGGGCCCGCTTCCCCACCGGGCGCGGGAGGTGCGTTGATGAGGGAGGCAAGCAGCGCGGCCGCCTGGTCGACGGTGCCGACGACGCGCAGGCCGGGGATCTCTGTGTCCGTCGGGGAGATGTCGGGCAGGAGGGTGGTGAGGGCGGTGTGTGTGATGAGCAGGCGGGTCGTGTCTTGTGGGTCTCGCATTGCGGCGAGCAGTCGGGTGAGCAGGATGCCGCGGGCGGCGTCAGCGGCGCCGTCTCCGGTGAGGGCGACGCATGGCGTGGGCAGGGCTGGCAGTGCCGCGGTGGCGGGTGTGGAGGGCGGCTGCTGGGTGTCTGCGTCGGTGGGGGCTGTGCGGACGGCGGTGACGGTGGCCGGTAGCGGCGCCAGGTCCGAGGCGTCGGTTGAGGGTTGCCCGGGTTGGTAGGCGCGGCGGCGGCGCAGCCACACCAGGGCCGCTGCGGCGGCGACCTGTTGGGCGGTGGTGTCGGGTAGCCAGCCCCCGGGCACCGTGATGCCATGGCCGGTCTGCGTGTCCGCTGCGACGTCGTGCGGGTGGAGGGTGCCGGTGGAGGCCGAGACCGGCGGGATCGGTGTGTCCACGGTCGGAATGTGGGCGCTGTTGAGGGCGGCGGCGCCGGCCATGCTGGTGGCCGCGGCCTGCCAGGGTGTGGGTAGCGGTAGGCGGCGCAGCCATCGGACGCGGGCGCGTGCCCGGCGGGCGGCGGTGGCCGCGACGGTGCAGGCCAGGCCCAGCCACACCAGCCAGGCGAGGGCGGTGAGCCCGGCGGTGAGGGTGTGTTGGTTCAGCGGGTCGGCGATCCAGCTCCGCAGCTGCGCCTCGGTGGGCCACCCGGGTAGCGGCGGCCCGGCGAGTGTGGTCAACAGCCACGGCGGTACGACCAGCATGGTCAAGACGAAGGCGGCTGACACGACTCGGCGTGGCCACCTCATCCCTCGCACTCCCACCCGGTGACCTGGTCGCAGGCTGTGGGTCGTCGGGTCATCCGGCCGGCCGACGAGGTGGTGGGGCTTGTTGGCGCAGGAGGCGGGTCCACAACTGGCGCAGCCACCACCCGGCCACGGCGATCGCATAGATCACCCCGAGGATTCCCGAGGCGGGCCAGCTGACCAGCGCGGCGGTGATGACGGCCAGTGGCGCGCCCAGGATCAGCCGCAGGATCGGCTGGGATACGACCGCCATGACTGTGCCGATGCCGAGGAGCAGGCCGCCGACCCGTCCGGCGAGGTCGATCCACAGGACCATGTTCGGCCACCGGTCGGCGGTCAGCGAGTACTGGATCAGCGCCATGCCGAGCCCTGCGGTGATCACCGATCCGGTGGGGAAGGCGAGTAGCTTCGACCAGCCGCCGGGTGGGGTGCGCCATTGTCTGGCGGCGACCAGCGCCATCACCGCGGCCGCGGTGACGATCGGGGCGATCGGCAGCAGCGTCCAGCGAAGGAACCCGCCGACGGGGTCGCCGATGTAGAGGCTGCCGAGGACGGCGTACATGCCGGCGACGGCGACGCCGAGGGATGCCGACGCCAGGATCCCAGTGCCGGTCTGCGAGCCAGGGTTCGCGGGTGTGCCGGGCGTAAGGCTTGTGCGGGCGGCGATGGCGGAGGCGAGGACGGTACCGGCGCCGAGGCTGGCGATCACGGCGAAAACGGCGGCCACAGCAAGTTCACCCCAGTTGAGCAGCGCCCACTTGTACATGAGGCTGCCGTTCCACTCAGGGGTGAGCAGGAACTGGGAGATCAGCGCGAGCGAGGCGAAGCCGGGCACGGCGATCGCGACAGCCCGCCGCACCGGCGGTACCGGCTCCTCCCCCACCGGCTGCCCGGCGGTGGCGCCGGCGGCGCCGGCGTCCGCTGCACCGCGCGCCGCCGCCAACCCAGGATCGGCGAGCACGACGGGGGTTATCCCGGCGGTTTCCGTGAGCGCCTTTTCCAGCAGCGGCATCCGGGCGACGCCGCCGACGCAGTAGACGCCTAGGAGGTCTTCGGCCTTGAGCTCCGCGGCTGCGATTGCCTCGGTGGTCAGTTGGGCGGCGCGGTGCAGGATCGGGTGGGCGGCTTGTTCCAGCAGGCCCGTGTTCAGCACGATGGCTGATCCCTGCGGCTGAGGGATCGTCACCGCGACGTGGTCGGCCAGGGCGTGCTTGCCAGTTCGGACGCTGGCCATCAGCGCCCACCGTTCACCGTCACCTTGGGCAGGGCTGGTGCCAGCGAGCAGTGCGGCGATGGCATCGTCGATCGCTGTGCCGCCAGCGGCCGGGTCGGCCAGCGTGGCCAGTACCTCGAATCCGGCCGGGCCGCGTCGCAGGACGCTGACCTCCGCCCCCGCGCCAACGTCGGAAACGGCGATGAACGATCCAACCGGCAGCTGCACCCCAGCGGCGAGAAGGTGCCCGGCGACCGCCACCGGCGCCTCGATCAGCGTGGGTTGGGGCAGGCCGGCCCGGTGTGCGGCGTGACGCATCCACGTCCGGCGCCTCGGGCCCCACCCTGCTGGCACGACCAGCCGCACATCCTCGATGTCGGAACCGGCGACCTGATGCGCCTCCTGAGCGACTCGACGCAGGGTTGCCGCGACCATGTCGAGGGGATCGACGTCCGTGCCGGCGACGCTCAGCCGCTGGTCAGGAGGCTGCCGCGGGGAGGGGATGAACCGATCAGGGGCAGTGGCGGCGGCCTGCCACGCCTCGTGACCCGTCAACGTCGCCCCGCCCGGGGACAGAAGAACTGCGCTGGGCAGCTCGGGCTCCCCATCGAACAGCAGCGGCTGCCATGCACCGTCCGGCCATGCCACCACGGCGCTGGTACTGGCGCTTCCGCAGTCGATCGCCAGCCGCGCCCGCCCCGCTCGCATAGATCTTAGTCAAACATGAGGATCACCTTCACGTCACCCGTGAATTACTCACAGCCACGCACCAGGCTTCGCAGATCTGGCGGCGACGGACCACCGCAGCGCGGTGCCCTGCGGTGGACGAACTGCGGCGCTCCCTCGCTCCTGGCCAACCTCGACTTGACCAACTACCGCACATTAATAGACAGACGCCCATCCCGATGACAGCGCAAGCACAAGCCGTAGCGAACAGGTGGACGCAGGCCGCCTTGTCCTGCGAGCCCGCCGACCATGGGCGGGCCGAGGCCGCTGCCCGGCTCGCCTACCAGGCGGCCGGAAAGCCTGAACCGGCCCGCTTCTTCTGGTGCCCCTCTCCCCCAGCCGCTGTCGAACAACTGCGACGGCTCCTCGACGAAGGGCCACATGACCGTCGCCGGGTCGGGTCGAGCTCCGGCGCGAAATACGCGCTCGCCGCCTTCAAAATCTCGTTCGCCCGACGCAGCTCCGCGACTTCCTTGCGAAGCCTGCGGTTCTCCTGGGCCATCTCGCTCGTCGGCCGGTCCTCGCGCTCACCGCGGTCGGCCTGGTCCTGCCGGATCCAGTTGCGCAACACCTCCGGATGCAGGACCAACCGCTCGGCCAGCCGCTTGATCACCGGCTTCGGATCCGACTCCCGATACAGCCGAACGGCACGTTGCCGCAGCTCATCGGGGTACTTCTTCGGTGCTGCCACGAAAGACTCCTCCCCATGGCCACCAGACCATGATCAGAAGACTCCGTGAAACCGGGGGGGGACCTCAGGTTGCAAGCTGAAGCCATGCATCGGAACAGTTCGCTGATGCCGCGTGGTCAACGACCGCCAGGCTCTTGGTCGACCGACCGGGCCAGTCAGGGCCCCGGCAAGGTCGTCAGGTGATGCCGAGTAGTGCCAGCGGTCGGGTGCTGTCGCGGGCGTGATGCCGGTTCGCGGCGGCGATGTTGGTGATGCCGGCGGTGCGTAGGGCGCCGATGGCGGCGTTGCGGAGGGCGGCCATGACTTGTGGTCCGGTGCCGGCGCGGATCTGGGATCGGTCCTCGTCGTAGGTGACGTCTCGGACCCAGTGGACCTTGTTTTCTATCGACCAGTGGCCGCGGATCCAGCCGGCGAGTTGCGCCGGTTTGGCTTGGTGGACGTGGAGGTCGGTGATGGCGTAGACGGTCTCGGTGGTGAAGCGTTTTGGCTGGTCGAGGCGGCGTCTGCGGCGGCGGATCTGTAGGGCCTGGGCGGCGTGCGGGAACTCGATCCCGGTGGAGATCGTCAGGATCTTGAGGGTGCGGATCTCGCGGCGGCCGTGTCCGCGGGCGGTGTCGCGTGCAGCGTCCGGCACTGCTGACCAGGGCAGGCTGGCGAGTTGGGCGTGCAGGCGGGGCTGGTTGCCTTTGACGGTGAGGATCCAGTGCGCGCCGCGTTCGGCGAGGTAGTCGACGTGGTCGCGTTGGCAGTGCAGGGCGTCGACGGTGATCACGGTGTCGCGGAGGTCGCCGATCTGGTCCAGCAGCGGTGCGAAGCGGGTGATCTCGTTGGTCTTGCCGTCGACGTCGGTGCTGGCCAGGACCACTCCGGTGGCCTGGTCGCAGGCGGCTAGGACGTGCCGGGCCGCAGTGCTGGTGGCGCGGGAGCCGCGCAGGGCCTTGCCGTCGACTGCGATCGCCCGCCTATCCGCTGACGGTGTGGCTATGGTCCGGCTGGCGAGCCAGCCGCTGACGGCCGCGGTGAGCAGGTCCGGGTCCAGGGCCTGCAACAACCGGCGGATCATCGCCTCCGACGGGCGCCGGTCCGGGGCGATGCCCAGCGCGAGCGCAGTCGCAGCAGGGACGTCGGCGACCCACTCGGCGATCGCGGTGTAGGAGCGGTAGCCGGCCACCACGGCACAGACCGCCGCGGTCACCACGACTGCCAGCCGGTGCCGGACACCGCGGCGGGCACGGGGATCCGGCAGGTCGGCCAGCGCTGCGGGCAGTCCAGCAGCGGTTTCGGGCACGGTGACATCCGGTGCGCTGGACACAGACGAGATCAGCGATGATGGCAGGGCGGGCATGACTCACTTCGGACGATCAACAAGGCGTAGAGAACCTCGATGATCATCTGAACAGGTCATGCCCGCCCTGCTACCACCAGCAAAGGCGCGTCTACACCAAGCGGATCAAGCCGGACACCCTCACGACTTTGCCGGGACCCTGCCGGGCCAGTAGCCGGCCGTTTCGATGATCCAAGCAACACCGATTGAGGGCCAGCCGGGCCATCGAAAGATCCACTGTATCCGATGTACAGGTAGTCCTGTATGGCGATCGTTCGCGAGTACGTTAACACTCCGTCGGGTAACTTCGGCGTTTTGATCCGACGGGGCGACCATACGGTTGGTCTGCCGGCCCCATATAAAGGCCTACGGTTTAGACGAGCAGGGCGCTCGTCAATGTCCCCAATAGCAATGTGGACCGCGCGGACGGCAGCGGCCTGAGCCGTCTTCCCTGGCCGCCGGCATTCCGGTCGACCCCCCTACACAGTGGAGTAGCTCATGGACCAGCAGGTAGAAGTCCACCGAAAGCCCCGGTACCTTCTCGGAACGTTCTGGCTCGTCATCGGTGTTGCCATATTCTTCGGTGGCATCGCGCAAGGAAAACCAGCGGGGATCATCGTCGGCCCGTTGCTAATCGCCTACTCGGTGTACCTGTACCGCGGCGGCCGGTTCGGCTTCATCATCTGGTGATCTCAGGCCGCATCCTCGTTCGCTGGTGGTGGTCCGGCTACGCCGCAGTTTACGACTGGCTCTGGGCCGGCCCGATCACCGACGGGCTCGCCGAAACGATCCGCACCCAGGCAGCACCGGTGTCCGGACCGGTCCTCGATGCTGGCACCGGTACCGGCCTGATCGCCGCCCGCCTGGCAAGCCTCGGCTCGGTGATCGGCATCGACAGCAATCTCGCCATGCTGACTCGGGCAGCCCGCCGCCCCGGTATCTGGATGGTGGCGCAGGCCGAGCGACCACCGTTAGAGCCCGGCAGCGTCGCCACCGTCGTCGCGGCCAACCTCATCCACCTGTGCCGCGAACCCGACGCGGTCCTGGACGCCCTCGCCGTCCTACTCTGCCCGGGCGGCCGACTCATCGTCTCCTGGCCGGCCGATGAAGTCGGCGCGTGGCGGATCGCCCGAGCCGAACGAGCAAGCGGCGCGGGCCTGGGCAAGACCGGCGCGCGGTTCGCGGTCCGGGTGGCGGTCGCGGTCTCGGCCGCCGGCACCGGTTCCGTACGACGCACGCCGACGCACCGGGTCCTGGGTGCCATCCGGTCGGTGGCCGCCACCCGGGGACTGCGCGACACCCACGACACAGCGCTGGACGGACTGCAGCGCCTCGCCGTACTGAGCCGACCAACCGACCGTTCCCTGGAGACACCATGAACGCCGGACTCTCCACTCCCCTCGCCGTGCTCGACGACGGCCAGAACCGCGACACTTGGCGGCTGCCGACCTTCCCACGTGATCACGAAACGCCCGTGCTCGACGAAGGCGAACAGGTGCTGCGGGTTGTGCACCATGGCGTGGCGACTCTCGAACTCTGCGAGGCCAACGGCAACGCGTGGCGCCAACTCTGGTCGACACCCAAGACTGTCAAGCCCCGGGTTTGATGGAGAGTTGATTAAGGGACGTCTCGTAACTGGTTGAAGGCGTTGCCCGGCGCGGGGCCGGTGGTCAGCCGGTGAGGATGATGTTGTGGAGGTTGGCGATGCCGGAAGCGGCGTCGGCCAATGTGTGGGCGGCGCGGCGGTAGTCGCGCAGGATCTTGAAGAACTTCATCCTGGCCAGGGCGTGTTCGACGCCTGCTCGGACGGTGCGGTGTTCGACGTTGAGCGCTTGCTTCCAGCCCGGCAGCGAGCTGCCGTCGGTGGGCTTGCGTACGGCATGATCACCTCGGCATTGCCGCGGTAGCCGCCGTCGGCCATCACTGGCCGGCCGTCCAGCTTTTCCTGGATGCCGGAGGTGCGGTAGACGATGGTGTCGTTGCGGTTGCCGGGCTGCGGGTCGCCGACGGCGATGACCAGGCGGGTGCTGGCGTCGATGGCGACCTGCAGGTTCGTCGAGTACCGGTTCCAGCACACGAACCCCCGGGTTGCGACCAGCGGTTGGCGGCGGTGAGCACGCCGGTTACGCCCGGCCGGATGCGATGCAGCGGTTGTTGTACCGGCCGATGTGGGGCGCCCGACGCCGTCCGCGAGGATGACCTGCGGCAGCTGATCGCCACCGGTTCGGTGACCCGGACTCGGATGTCCAGATGGGGGGCAGGCAAGCGGAGCCGATCGAGTGGATCCGGCTCGGCCGATTCCTCGAAGATTTGCGGTGGTGAAGTCGTGGCGGGCGCGGTCGAGGTTGAGGTTGAGGTTGAGGTTGAGGTTCACTCAGGCCGATTGGGCAATCCAAGGCTGTCGTTTCCCTATAGTCGTCGCCGGCTTGATAAGTCTATTGTCCTGGCATGTGGGTAAGTTCCAGAACTGAGAGCTCGCGATTGATCGTCATGGTCGTGGCGATGAGCCTGGTAGCGACGCTCGTCGCGGCCTGTACCGGCCGAAAGGCCGTTGGTGAGGACACGGCACGGGTGCATGCTGGATCCCCGACGGTGCTCACGGCGGCAGGGGTGACGGTGACGTTGCCCGGCGGTGCGGCGGCCGAGGGTACGACCGCCAAGCTCACCGTCAGCGACGGCGGAGACCTGCCCGAGCTTCCGGACAGCATCCGTGCCATCGGCCACAGTGTCTCGGTGGAGGTGCCTGGCGGCATTGCCAAGCCCGCGACAGTCGTCTTCCCGGCGCCTGCCGGGAGCGTGGACCGCTCCTTGCACCAAGTGGTCGTTTGGCAGGACAACGTTGGCGGGTGGGGATGGGTGCCCACAACGTACGACGCGGGCCAGCGCACCGTTTCTGCGGAGGTGGACCACTTCTCGCGCGGGTTTCTCGGCGGCATCGACGTCAAGAAGTGGGCGAATGACCGCTGGAATTCGTTCCACGACTACATCACTGGCCGGGCGGGGGTGGCCCAGCCGCAGTGCGGTGATGAAGCCGCTGCTCACGCCGGAGGCGTTAAGGTCACCAGCGGCAGCGGCGACCGGGTCAAATGGTGCTTCGGCATCGAAGATGGACGCCGCGTGCTCAAGATCGCGAACAATACCCGGACCTACCTGCAGATGACCTATCCGGCAGGCTGGCGGGTCATAGACGGCGCTTCGGTGAGCTTCGACGCCGGCACGGCCGCTCGGGCGATCGGCGCGGCGGTGTCGGTACCTCGGGGGACAGCGGCCCGCATCGTGGACGGCGGCGGCACGTTGACCCTTACCGTTCCCGCCGGTGCGTCGGGCCGGGTGACTACGGAGACATCTGTCGTGGCGTGGCTAATCTCGGCCATCGCCTTCGGTTTCGAGACCTACGCAGCCGTCGCTGAGGCGGCCGGAAGCACCCTCGGAAAGGCGGCCAAGAGCGCCGCTGACCGGTTCGCCGTGCTGCTCGGCGCCACCGGGCAAGCTACTCCCGAAATCGCGGTATTCAAAAGTTGCCTTAAGGGAGCAAAGGGTCTCGTCAAGCTCGATAGTGCCGAGGTGGCGTGGGACGTTCTCGAGTTCGCTTGGGATTGCGTGCCGGTCTACATGAAATCTCAGCTCGAAGACGTCCAGATTTTCGCCGCCGGCGTGATCCTGTCGATGATTGGTGCGGTCGTCGACGCCATCCTGACCGCCGTGCATCTTCTCGTCACTGGCGGACGTGACCTCTGGGATCACATCGCGAGTCTCGGTGGGAAGAGCGACGTCGTCTACCACATCGTAATCGCCGGCCCATCCACCTCCGAGCCGGCGACGTCGGCGGCACTTGTCGCCTACATCAAGGCAGGCAAAAAGGTTAACACTTCAGCCTATAACGAGGGCGCCTACAACCCGGGCGTACCGTACAGCTACAGCCACGGGAGGCTCCCGTTCACGATGCCGAGCGGCAACATAGTGTGCGCTCTCGACGGGAGCGATAGGACAGACGGGTCGATCATTTGCTTAATCAGCGACTTTTCGTTCAGGCCGCCCCCGCCGAAGAACTGTGGAGACATCGCATATGTGCCCAATGTCATTGGCGTAAACCACAGGGATAGCGTGTATCAAGGAACGTGTACCGGGGGGCAACTGTTAGAGCACTACAGCCACAAGCTTCCCTACGGGAGCTCAATCCTTGATGGCACTGTCGGGTGCCGTAGCGAATCGGTGTTTCTTGCGTGCGCGGATCTCACAACAGGTAAAGGATTTGTTGTCAGCAAGACAGTATTCCGCACGTATGGCGGATGAGGCCGTTTCATCGTGATCATGCTGGTCACGGCGGTGCACCTGCCGAAGACCTCATCCGCCCTGCTAGGAGTCGGTGCGTGGGCGGACGGGAGGGGCCGAATACCGGGTCCCAACAGCGATCGGCCGCGCTCGGCCAGTGCAGCGGTGTGCAGGAGTCGAGACGCGTCGCGTTGCGGCAGAGCAACTCCGCTGCTATCAGCTGTGCCTTTGGGTCGTTCCGACGTTGCAGCGCCGCGTCGATAACGAGCACAGCAGCCTCCGTCGAGATCGCGCCCTTGTCTCCCGACCACAGGTCCACGAGCAGGACCACCGCCAGATCGGCCTGGTCCAGCTTGGTGAGTGCCAGGAGGCCAGAGGCCGCGGACGCCAGGTGGACGTCAACGCTGTCGGCCGGACCGAACAGTGCGCCGGCTCGCTCGGCGGCGGCGGCGTCCAGCTTCAGCCGCCGGGTCTCCTCCTCGTGCTCCTTGCAAAGGCGGTGTTCCGCGCGCTCGTTCTCGTCCCTCAGCCGCCGGTCAGACTGCTCCCTGAGGAGGTATCCGACCAACGTCACGCTGCCGACGAAGAGAACGCCCACGATTGCGATCGCCCCGGATGCGCCGAGCATGCCATGAAGGAGGTACAGCACGGCGGCCTGGGCGAGCCGGCGCACCAGCCGGAACACCGCGTGCCGGTCCCCGATAAAGAAGAGCGCCAGCGTAAGCGTCACACCAAAGAATCCGCCCAGGCCACTCGGACCCGTGATCGGTCGTAGAACCCTCACTACATCACGCGCCACGACGGCTCCTGGCGCTCCACAGTTCGCTCTTAACGCGAGGCGCTTCTTGTTGAAGCTCGAGCGCCGGCCATGCCCGTTGGCTCGCCTCGGCGGCTGGTACCGGCCCACTGCCAGCGACGCTGCCAAGGAGTCCCTCACTGCCGGGGAGCGAGGGTGAAGAAATTGCTCTTCCCAGCGCCGACTGCCCGCGGACTCGGCGGCTAGGTTGGCCTGGTGCACCCGGCCCGCCGGATCTCCGCGGTGATCTCGGCGTCCCGCACTGCCCGCGCCGACGGCACTTCTGCGGCTCCAGCGGGTTTCATCCGTTCTTATGGTCTTGCCCCAACATCCACTCTGCTTTGGCGGCCCGAGGAAGTCCCTTGGGCGCCATCGTGGGAGTCGACGACTACGTGGCCCGTCAAGGCTTTGCGTCCGTGCGATCCTGCGCTTTAGCAAGAAACCACTCGAGGATGGTTTGCCCGGCGAGCACACCGGCCACGGAAGTGGGGGTCACATGCGGCGCGGACCAGCCTGATGCGAACAGCTCACCGTGCCGAGGATGCATGCCGAGATCGGCATTCTCCAGTAGGTCGACGTCGAGCGGTGAGTCGCCCGCCGCGAGCACCGTCCGGGCGTCGACCCGGTCGGCGACCTCCCGAACCGCAGCCGATTTCCTCAGATTCCTGGGCAACCAGTAGAGCTTCCGTCCGTGCAGCGACACGCGCCAGCCGCGCTCGGCGGCCCAACCGGTCGCCTCCATGAGCCAGTCGGCTGGCACCCGCGAGCGGTCGACCTCCGCGTAACAGAACAGGTCCGGCACTATCCGGAGCTTGAGCGTCCATGGCCGGTGCGACGCCTGACCAGCGTGTGCCCACACCTCATCCAGCGAGGCCGCTCCCGCGAGCCGGGTGCGAACCCGCCTGCTCCACGCCCGGTCGGCGTACCCGTCGACGAACAGCAGCCCTCCGTTCGCCGCCACCGCAAACCGATGCGGGTGCCCGGGCAGTCGCACCCGATCCAGCTGCTCGGGAGCGCGCGTGGTCACCGGCATCATGGTCGACATGGCGGACAGCTGCCGCATAAGTCGGCCGGCTCGCGCGGTCATGAACGAGACATCCTCCCCGCGGTGCCGCTCGACGCAGATGAGGGGCGGCTGGTCGCCAACACTTAGGGCCAGGGCGCGTTTCGAGTAGATCAGCGTGCGGTCCAGGTCACTGGCGACAAGTACGCCTCCCGGCTGCCTCATACTCACCTGCACCTCCCTCCACCGTTGGTGCATTAGTGCGGCGCCTCGGCTGGATGAGGCCGACGCAGCGGTACGGAAGGTTGTCCACGATCTCGATGCCGACGCCACGTTGCTCGGCCAACATCCGGATGTGCCGCAGGTCTCTGGCCGCGTCGGGCCGGATTAAGATCTTCCACGGTACGCGGCGCAGCAGCACCCGAGTGGTCTCTCCCACACCGGGTTTGACGAGATTGATGTCGCCGATCCCGTACTCCCGGCTGATCGCCTGGGCCACCCGCCATCCAGCCCAGGTCGGGGACCGGTCCGCGCTTCGCGTCGCCGGCCAGTCGCGGGCGACCGCGTCTGCCACGTTCGGGAACTTAGCGGTAACGGCGTCGAGAAACTGGCCGGATACGTCGACTCCGGCCAGGTGCGAGTAGAATTTCGCGCCGTGGAACTGGCCCGGCCCGATGAGGTCGTCGTTGAGGACGGTCCGCGAAACGAGGCCCGACACGGTCGAATTCAGGCACGCCGACGGCACCAGGCAGTCCTCCCGAGTGCCGTAGATTTCCACGCACCGTCCCGTATCGGCCAGCACGGCTAGGTCCGGCGCGAACCGCTCTCCTTCGGGGAGGCCGAGCTTAACGTTCGCCTTCGCGACCGCGTCGGCGAGTTCGCGAGTGATGGCTCCCTTGCCCGTCCAGCCGTCAACGAACATGATGTCCGACGGTCTATGGTGCGCAGCGAGGTATTCAAGCGCGACCATGTCGATACCCCGGGCACGGACGATGCTGCATGAATAGTGTGGGACGTCGAGCCGGTGCGCGAATCGTGCCCACCGTCGCATGAGCACGCCGACCGGCGTGCCGGCACGGGCAAGCGACACCAAGACGACGTTCTCACCGCGAGCGGCCAGTACCAGCTCCATGACGACGCCGACCGCCCGCGCGAGCTGCGACGCCGACGAGGCGAGCTCATCCTGGAACAGCTGCTGGTACTCGGCGCTCGGCTGATACTCCACGGGTAGCGACGCCGCGTAGTGCGCCCGACCGGACTGGACCGCATCCTCACGTTCCTCGGTGGTGGCCTCCAGCTCGGCCCTAGACAGGTCCGTCAGGAGCCAGGCGACCTCATCGCGGTCATAGCTTCCAAAGCTCGGTCCGTGGAGGGGTTTTGGCAGGCCGGGGGTGGGGGCGGACACAGCATGGGCTCCGGCAGGGGTAGATGGGTCGGCAGAGTCAGCAGATGGACCTGGTCGCAGCAGCCGGCAAGCTGGTCGAGCAACCCGCCTGGGGCATAGAGCTCAGCGGTGTCACCGGCGTCGTCGACGATGAAAAGGATGTCGGTGAACCGACGGGCTCGATCCGACCCGGGTGCCACGTTGTAGGCGAACCGGAGTCCCGGCCCGTCGGCCGGGTCGTCGTGGCTGGGGAAGGTAAGCCGGGTACGGATGGCGTAGCCAGGGTCGTCGACCGCGACCACCGGCGACCGGGTCGTGCTCGAAAAGCGAATGTCGGCGCTGCCGGCCAGCAAGTCCTTGAGCCGCGTGGCGATGAGCAACGGCGCGTACATCAGCTCTTCGAACCCGAGTACGAGGACGCGATCGCCCGTGAACCCGCCGGCAGCATTCTCAGCTACCTCGTTGGCGGCGCCCCGCAGAGCGGCCCGGTCGTGGCGGTTGAACCCGTGTCGGCCACCCTCGCGGACGCCCGTCCACCCGGTCAGCGACAGGCGTCGCGGTGCAGTGCGACCAGTGGGCGAATCGGCGGCCACGTCGTGTTCCCTGACGAGCTGCTGGCCGACCGACGCGGCGTCGGTGGGGAGTTCGAGGTGCCCCTTGGCCAGCGCGACGACGCTGATATCGACCCGGAGAGAGGCCGCCAGCGACGCCATCCGGGCCCTGTCGACCGCAGAGCGGAGGTCGACCAGAGTGGCGATCACGTATCGAGATCGGGGCGCCCGGGCATGCAGGGCGACGATCGTGTTCAGCGCGGTCTTCCCGGTGGAGAGCTCGTCGTCGACGAGCAGCAGCGGGCCACCGCGCGCCAGCATCGTCGCGTCCTCGGGAAACAGCAGGTGGCGGGTGGCATGGCTATGTTCCTCCTCGAACCCGCCGGCCTCGGGCAGCCCGGGCGGGCGGCGGCGGGTGGAGTGCAGGTAGTCCGCCCCTAGGGCGTCGGCGACGGCATGTCCGAGCGCCGTAGCGGTCTCCGCGTAGCCGAGCACGGTCACGGACTCGGCAATTAACCGCCAGCCGGCAGGCGGCCTGTCCGCATGCTCGGCGCACCGGCGCAGAAGCGCGAGGGCGGCATCCGGTGAGCCCTTGAGCGCGGACCTGAGCAAGGCGGCACCTGCCTCGGCGACCCCGCTGTCCCGCCCGCAGATGAAGTCAGCGGCCAGGGCGCCGAGGAGGCGACCCGCGCCGTACACGATCGCCGGGTCCGTCGGCACGTGCTTACCGAGCACGGACGAAACAAGCAGGTGGGTGCGGCGGGGGTTGCGCCGGAGTGCCAGCCCTACCAGGTCGGTCAGGGCCAGCGGGGACGCGGGCGAGTCGGTGGCAAGGCTCAACCGCAGCCGATCGACGACCCACTTGCCGCCCCAGCCGTTGCTCACCGCTGCAGTCCCGCCGCCAGCAGGTCGACGAACGAGACATCCTCGTTGGCAACGCCAAACACCTGCGCACGCTGTACGATCCGCTCGGCCCATGCGGTGTGCGGCTTGCTCTCGTTCATCTTGTTCCGATACGCCGACGCGCTCACGCCGCCCCGGGCCCGGGTACCGAGAATGTCTGCGGCGTCGCAGTACTCCTCGTGCGTCACAACCGACAGCGCGTGCACGACGGCGATGTGACCCGGGTGGATGACGGTCTTGCCGGTCAGGCCATTGGCCTTATCCAGCGCGACCTCGCGGATGAGGCCGTCGAGATCCTTGGCGATCAGCTCGGCTCTGAGTGCCCGCTCGGCGGGTTCGACGAACGGCGACTCCCGCAGCTGTGGCTTGAACATGCGCTCCGCGCCGGAGAAGTACTCCCACACCGGTCCGGTGACCACGAACCTGCTGCTGTCCCGGACGCGGGCCAGGACGTTGACCACATCGGCGATGAGGTCGGCGATTACGCGCACGTCATACACCGAGAGGTCCCGGGAACGGCGAAGCCCATACGCCGCGGACAGGTCCGTGGCGCCGATCCGGACAGCGAGGATGTGGTCCCGGTACTTGGCCAGCAGCCGCCGCACGCCGAGAAGTGCGTCGGTCCGTGACTCCGCGAAGATGACATCCGGGGACTCGAGGACCGGCATCGCGAGAAGTCGGCGGCCGAGCGTCGTGCTGGCTTCGGTGATGGCGTCGAGGAACGCCGGGCCGGTCTCCTCGGTGAACTTCGGCAGCACGAATCCGGACAGGGCGCGGGCGTGCTCCTTGAGGCCCGCCACGATCATGGGGATCTGGTGTGCTCCCCGGACCCGGACGAAGATCAATGGCCCATCCGCGCCGGTCGCGGCGTACGCGCGGAGCTGCGCAACGACATTCACCTCCGCGGCAGGGACGTCCTCATCGGCGATCGCGTCCTCCAGGCACACCACGACGCTGATCAGGCCTTGCGCGGCGCGCCGGGCCAGGTCGGCTGCGAGCTGTGGCCGGGTCGCCGGACAGTAGAGCGTCGCGCCGAGCGCGACGGCGATCACGCCGAGCTCCTCATCGGAGGTGAAGTGCTGCGGAGCACGGAAGAATAGGCGCTCCCGCTCAGGGTCGGACAGGAAGTCGTAGTGCCGCATCGTTGGTTCCCCCGTTCGTTGCTGCTGACACCGGTTGAGCCTGTCTGCTCACGTCCCGGATCTCACCCGAGGGGGGTGTGCCCGTCGAGCCAGGTAATGCGGTCAAATCCGTAGGCTCGACAGGCGTCGCGCACCGATCCGCCGACCGTTTCCAGCTCGGAGCGGAGGACGAACTCTCCGCGGATGTTGTACAGCGAGAGGATCACGCGCACGCCGCGGGACGAAGGCCCCTCGAGGGGCACCTCGATCCGGGCGCCGCCGAAGGTCGTGACGACGAGGGCGCCGCCCCAGTGCAGCACCACCCCTCGCTCGGAGTACCCGTAGACGATCAAGCGTTCGATCTCCCGGGACTGCCGCAGGTCAAGGCTGACCTGGTCGTGGCGGTCCCGGTGCGCGGCGATCACCGGGCGCGTCGACCTGCGGGGGGCCCAACCCCTGCCGTCGGCCTGCTGCACCGTCGACGTCTCCCCGGAGCGCAGCTGGTAGGCACAGCCGAGCCGGACATCGCCCACCTCCTCCGCGCATCGCGCCTGCATGGTGAGCGCACCGATGCCGGACTGAAGCCGCGTCAGGGTCAGGGTCGGCGCGGTCGAGGTGAGCACCGTGGTACCGGCCTGTGTCCGGGCGACGGGGCGCGTACGGAGTGGCCGGGCATCTGGTTGCGGTGCCGGCGCGGGCGGCGGAGGTGCCGCCGGGGACAGGTCGAGCAGGGCCCTGCCCCACGTGGGTAGCGCCGGTCGCGCTGGCGCCGGGTCCGCTCGCCGGTCAAGACAGCCGCTCCGCTGGGTCGGAAGGCCGGCGAGCAGGTCGCTGGCCGCCGCCGCGGCCCTCGGGCCGGCTACCGGGATGGCCCGACGACGCAGAAACGGCAGGTCATCCCGGCTCGATGCGTCGCGAGGATCTGGAATGCTCACAGGTTCACCCCGTAGTCGGCGGCGATACCGGCGATGCCGCTGGCGTAGCCTTCGCCAATAACCTTGAACTTCCACTCAGCGTCGCGCCGGTAGACCTCGCCGAGCGCGATCGCGGTCTCGCTGGTCAGCCACCGTGCCAGATTCTCCGACCGGACGAGTTCCCGGTTGTCGGCCAGGTTCATCACCCGGATTCCGCAGTTCTTCAACTGCCCGAGTGCCCGGCGGCGGACGGGACCTTCGTTGAGGTACAGGACCACCACGATCCGGCTGATTCCGGCCGGGACACGGTCGAGGTCTATCTCGATCTGTTCGTTGTCCGCGCCGAGCACCTCCTCCAGCTGCCGGACCGACAGGTCCGGGGAGGTCAGCTGGTTGAAGAACACGAAATGGTCGTCGGAGACGGCCCGGCTGGCGGAGTCGCAGAGGATGGTCGCCGTCACCAGGTTCTCCGCGAGGACGACCTCGGAGGCGGCGTCCCAGGAAACCCCGACCACGATCCCGGTCATGCCGGGTATCTCGCGAGTGAGGGCCGCGTTGGCCCCGCGCTTCATCACTGCCATCAGATCTCTAGGTCCGATCGGGAAAACTTCGTACGTAGGAACTTGCCCTGCGTCATGAGGGCGTCCGCATCCTGGGCCCACGTCGCGGCGAGCAGCTCCCCGGCCGAGTCGAGCAGCGAATCGAGCTGATCCCGAAGGGATTCGACCGGGGTCGGACCGGCGGCCAGCGGCACATCGAGCTGGCTGGGATCAACGGCCAGGAACCGCCTCAACGTCGTCGGCAGGTAGTCCCCAACCGTGGCCTTGACCGAGATGACCGCGTACACGTCGAGGGCGCGGACCTCGGAGCTGTCGATGATCTCCCGCAAAATGTCGGTGATCCGGCGGGCGATCACCACGGACTCCCCGGGCAGCCGGCCCGAGCTCTGGTTGATGTAGCGGATCAGCTCCGCCAGCTGCCCGCGCAGCTCTGTCGGGCTGTCCTCCGGTGACGCTGTTGGTGGCGTCTGGGCCACCTCCCGCCCGCGCCGGAACCAGGTCATCATCCCGCGTCCTACTCTTCCAGCTGCTCGACTTCAGGACCCCAGCTGGGCGGCGGCGCCCTCACCGCGGCGGGTCCGCTCCAGGTACGGCCGCGCGCGCTCGATCTGCCCCTCCAGCGCGTGCACCGTCTGCGCCATGCTCTCCACCGCCTGGCTGCGAAACGTGTCGAGGGCGTCCATCGTCTGGAAAATGTTGTCGAAGGCGGCCTGGAGTTTGCCGAGCTCAACCGTGGAGCTCGCCGCCTGCTGGCTGATCTGCGCACCCTGCATCCGCAGCTGCGCGGAGGTGGACTCGATGAGGTCGGAGGTCACCGTGTTCAACGCCGTGATCTGGTCGAGCACGAGTTTCTGCCGGGCCAGCGCCTGCGCCACGATGACCGCGGTGCGCAGCGCCGCGACAGTAGTGGTCTGCGCCCGGTCAACCCCCTTGATCAACTCGACGTTGTTCTTTCGGACGAGGTCGAGCGCCAGGTATCCCTGCACCGCGACCGCCATCTGAGTCATGATGTCCTGCCGCCGCTGCCGAATCGGGAACAGGGCATCGGATCGCAGGGTGTTAGCGTCCTCGCTCTTGCCGGTCGCCTCCAGCGCGGCCACCTTGGCTTCGACCGCCGCGTCGAGGGCCGCCGCCAGCTCGTTGTACTCGGCGAGCTTGGCCATCATGGCCCACATGTTCGCCTTCTCGGTCTCGATGCTCGCGTTGTCCTTGCGCAACTCGTCCTGGCCGGACTCGAGCGCCTTAATGATCGCGTTCAGATGACTCTGTGCGGACTGATACCGCGCAAAGTACCGCTGAAGCCGGTCGCCGCCGGGCAGAAACCTGAGGACCTTCCTCGCCCCGTTCAGGTCGGCGCGGCCCGGGTCAAGCTCGGTGACCGTGGACCGCAGCGCGGCCAGGGTGTTCGCGACGCGCGTCTGCGCGTCACTACCACCCCGCCCACGCCCGGAGCTCAGCACGGCGGCTGGTCGCTCCAGCATCCGGTTGGACACACTCGCCGACGCGCGCATCTCGCGCTCGCCCATCGAGGTAATGGCGTTCACCTTGTCGCTGAACGCGGGTGAGCGCATGTCCAGCGCGGCGAGTTCCGCGACGAAAGCCTCCGCCCTGGTGAGCAGTTCACGCTGCTTGGCGCTGTCCACGGTGACCGCGCCGGCCGCCTGCTCCTTGTCCACCACAACGACAGGTGCCGGTGGGGTGAGGACCAACGAGCCACCCGGGGCAGCGGGGACAGCTTCCGTGCCGGAGCTGCCGAGGTCGAGTTCGGACATCGCCGATACTCCTTCACAAAACTTTCGGGCTGACGGTGGAGTACTAGACGGACCAATGCCGGCGTCTCAGAGATGCGCAGCCATCGCCGGCAGAAGGTCACGGAAGGTTCGTCCAGAGGCCGGAGCGCCGATCGCCGTCATCGACCATTCCTGCTCTTCGCGAACCAGCTTCGCCATGATCTGGGCGGTGTGTCGGCCCGAGCCAGTCAGGTCGTACCGGGCAACTTCCTGTCCGGTTGACTCGTCGATCAACCGACAGAACGCATTCTCGATCTGCGAGAAGTCCTGACCGGTGAACGAGTTTACGGTGAAGATCAGCGTTCTGACGCTGGCAGAAAGACGAGAGAGGTCCACCATGATCGACTCGTCGTCGCCGTCCCCCGCACCGGTCAGGTTGTCGCCGGTGTGCCGCACCGCGCCGTCGCGGCTTTTCAACTGCCGGAACCAAACCTGGTCGACCAGCTCACCTCGTGCGCTGAAGAGCAGGCAGGAGGCATCGAGATCAATGGTCTGCTTCCTGGTGCCGAACAGGCCCTTCTTGGGTGCGGCATCCCAACCCAGGCCCATGCGGACCCGTGTCAGGGTGCCACCGCCGGCCTTGGCCAGAGAGACCTTCTGCCCCTTGCTCAAACTGACCGTCATGTTGTTGTCCCTTCCTCTCATGCTGCCCTCAGGCGGAATCGATGGCGTGTCAACCTCTGATGCGCGAGGAGCTCACGCTACTTGCGGCCCGGCTTCCAGTTCATTCCCCAGCCGTACGCGCGGTCGAGGTGGCTCTGGCCACCGTCGACGTACCTGACCTCGCGGCGAACGGACAGATCACCATTGGCCGACTCGAGCATGGCGATAGCGCAGATCCGGGCTCCGTCACGGGCCTCGTCCAAGCGCACCTCGACCTGCTGGCCGCTGGCCGCATACAGGGTCACCACGCCGTCCGCGGCGGCCCAGTTCGGGATCCCGTCGTAGATGAAGGCGAACACCAGAATCCGTCGGATTTGAGCTGCGTAGGCGAGGTTGATGAACAGGTTCTCACCAGCGTTGTTCGCCCCGGACCGGTCGTCCCCGTCGAGCCAGATCACCCGCTCCCGAACGCTGTGCGGCCGAGCGTCGAAGGCCCTCCCCAGCGCTTGGACGACGCCCTTGGATCCGTCGGTGAACTCATACAGACAGCCCAGGTCCAGGTCGATCGGACTAGCAGTTCGCTGTCCGAAGATTCCGCCGCTGCGCCCAGCCGGGCGCGCATTCCAGTTCAGATTGACCCTCAGCACGCCATTGGTGGACCCCTGCTTGGTCAAAGACACCACCGGAGCAGCCTTGGTCAGAGTGACCTTCGACAGCTGCACCGGTGCGCCCTGGTCTCGGGCCGCAGGCGGCGAGAGGCTCTTTGGCCGCTTGGTGTAATCGATCGCCATAGTTCCTAACTCCTTCTTCCGAGCCAGCGCCCGGCAGGGCGGCTCGTGATTGGCGTGAGAGCGCGGCTGGGCCGGTCGTCAGACCCGCGTGAGCTCGCGAGATTCGGCGTCCTCCCCATCGGTGTTAGAGCTACGACGGTTACGCACGATCGATGAGACGAAGGCGGCAGCGATGAGGCCCACGCCGATAAGGCCAGTGACGACCTCGGGAATCTCAACCTTGATCGTGCACAACAACATCACGGCCAACGCACCGATAGCCCACTGAGCCCCGTGCTCCAGGTAGACGTACTCGCTGAGCGTGCCCTGGCGGACCAGAAAGACCGTCAGCGACCGGACGAAGAGCGCGCCGATGCCGAGGCCGATCGCCATGATGATCGGATCGGACGTGATGGCGAAGGCACCGATGACCCCATCGAAGCTGAAGGAAGCGTCGAGGAGTTCCAAATAGAGGAACGAGAAGAACGCCGCCTTGCCCACCTTCGCCGCGACCTGGCCGATACCTCCGCGGTTGGCCGCCTGTTCGATCCGTTCTGCGCCGCCGTGAATGCCGGGCAGGTCCTGCACCTCGTCGCTGTTCTCATCGGACTCGAACAGCTCGCCGAGTCCGTTCACCAAGATGTAGGTAACCATGCCTAGAATGCCCGCGATCAGGACGGTGGCGGTCTTCCCCTCGGGCGCGAACGTGTAGGCGACCACCGCGAGCGCCACCATCGTCACGACGACGGAAAGTTGGTCGAGCTTGCCGATGCGAGCCAGTGGTCGCTCCAGCCAGGACAGCCACTTGATCTCGCGCTCCTCGAAGATAAAATCGAGAAACAGCATCAACAGGAATGCCCCCCCGAAGGCCGCGATCGCCGGGTGCGCCTGGTGCATCAGGTACCCGTAGGTCCCAGGGACATCCGGGTCGCCCTTCTCGAGGGCAAGAGTGATTGCCTCGGTCGGGGACAGCTTCGCCGTGACACCGACGACGATGAGCGGGAATGCCATCCGCATGCCGATAACGGCGATCGCAATGCCGAGAGTCAGGAAGAGCTTTTGCCAGAAGGGACTCATCCTCTCCAGCACAGTCGCGTTCACCACGGCATTGTCGAAGGACAGCGAGACCTCCAGGACAGCCAAGATCGCCGCGATCGCCAAGGCGGCGGGACCGCCATAGATCAGGGCTGCGGCGAGGCCCACGGCGGTGAGGGCGAACGACCCCCCGAAGGTTTTCAACAGCACGTCTCTTCCTTTATTTTGCAGGGACCATATTCATGGCTACTAGGGCTCTGCCTGAATAGCCCATCGGATGGATGCGCCGCATTCGCCGTTCGTCGCCGAACACGACGCACCATCCACGGATAGAGCAGTAACAGAAGTACGGGACTAGCCGATATTGACCCCGAAATCGCGAGCGATACCTGCCAAGCCCGAAACGTAGCCTTGACCGACTGCGCGGAACTTCCAGTCGCCACCGTGACGATAGAGCTCACCGAAGATCATCGCCGTCTCGGTCGACGCATCCTCGGACAGGTCGTAGCGCGCGAGCTCTGCACCATCGGTCTGGTTGAGGATGCGGATGTAGGCGTTGCGAACCTGGCCGAAAGACTGGCCACGGCTGGCGGCGTCGTAGATCGAGACGGTGATCACGATTCTGTCGACCTCCGCCGGCACCCCGGCAAGGTTAATCTTGATCGACTCGTCGTCGCCCTCGCCTTCACCGGTCAAGTTGTCGCCGGTGTGCTCGACGGAACCGTCGGGGCTTACGAGGTTATTGAAGAAAACGAAATGCTTGTCCGAGAGGATCTTGCCCGAGGAATCGAGGATCAGCGCGCTTGCATCCAGGTCGAAGGCTGCTCCGCTCGTCGTTCGGGCATCCCAGCCCAGCCCGGCGACCACCGCCGTCAGGCCTGGAGCCTGCTTGGAAAGAGAGACATTACCGCCCTTGCTGAGGCTGACACTCATGTAAATCCTCCTGAGATTTCTTTGCGGCGGCAACAAATCTGCCGCCTGTTTTGCATCAAACAAACCTGTGACGGCCGGAACGGAACCCGATTTCAGGATCCCCTGTTGGCCCGCCTAGAGCCCGTCCTGCTCCAGGTTCGGCAACCGAAATTGGTTTCCCCACGTCGCTTACGAGCTACCAGCCCGCTTAATGTCGGCCGGCTGAGCTGACCGTCCCACTGGTGCCCGCCGGACGGAGTTCAGACGTTGACGCCGAAATCGCGGGCGATGCCCGCCAGTCCCGAGGCATAGCCCTGGCCCACGGCCCGGAATTTCCACTCGGCGCCGTGCCGGTACAGTTCGCCGAAGACCATAGCGGTCTCCGTCGAGGCGTCCTCAGACAGGTCGTAGCGCGCGATCTCCGAATTGTCAGCCTGGTTCACGACCCGAATGAACGCATTCCGGACCTGGCCAAACGTCTGACCACCCGCGTCCGCGTTGTAAATCGAGACAGGAAAGACAATCTTCTCAATCTCGTTCGGCACACCGACGAGATTCACCTTAATTTGCTCATCGTCGCCGGCGCCCTCGCCGGTAAGATTGTCACCGGTGTGTTCGATCGAACCATCCGGGCTCACAAGGTTGTTGAAGAACACGAAATGCTTATCGGAAAGCGCCTTGCCCCCGCCGTTGCAGCCGATGGCACTGGCATCCAGGTCGAAATCCTGGCCGTCGGTGGTACGGGCATCCCAGCCGAGACCGATGGTGACGGCGGTCAGACCGGGGGCTTGCTTGGTGAGCGAAACGTTTCCGCCCTTGGTAAGGCTGACTCCCATGGACTCTCCCCCACTTTTTTCGCAAGCGCCTTCGCCTGCATGTTCGATTCATCGCCGCCTGGTTGGCGGCGGGCTTGATGCTAGGTAGCGGACGCAACACGCGGCGGTGGCCAACCCGGCTCCTGCTGGAGCCGTTGCCGGTATGCAGATGATGCACTCGCGCGTCGTGGAGCTTCTAATGAGGACAGCGAGCTTGCCGAGGTGCAGGACCGTCCCTGATGAAGTCAGGCCGGCTCAAGTCGTCGGCCTGCTGACCGGCATGCCCAGTGATGACTAGCGGGTCCTCGCTCGAAGCAGGATCGACGGGCGCCCTCGCCAGCGGCGGGTAGCGAGTCGACCACCACGCAGCGGGGCACGCCAAAGGGAAAGGCAGTCCAGACCAGCCTTCCTGCATCCCCTCGACCGCGAACACAATCTCCAGCCCCGCAAGCATGTCTTCACCCCCCCACGGCTCCTGCACACTACCGCCCCCAGTCCCGGCCACGGGACTTGACTTAAGCAACCGATCAGGTGACTAAGGCTCACCCGTCTGTGATGTCAATCGCCCTGAACGCCGATATTGCCTCAAGCAACCATCTCAATCGGAACGTCAGCTTGGTGGATTCCCACGTTGAGGCCAGGACGTACCGGTTGGACTACAAAGCCTCGACCGCGCAGTGGCATGCCGAACGCCGAGCCCGCCGGCCGAAGACCGCGAAGCTGCTGCCCAATGAGCTTTTCCAAGCTGATCTTGCAGTTTAGGGCGGGTGTGGCAGACCCGGTGATCGATGGGTGCGAGGCTCCAGGTAGGACAGCTGTCGACCAAGACTCGAAGCCCCGACCGGGAGCCTCGCCATGCTGTCCTACCCCGCCACGATTCCGTTGTCCAGCCGCACCCTAGACCACCTCGCCGAGCGCATCCGCGGCCACCCCAAGCAGCGCCGATCCCGGTGGCGGCGCCTCGACCCCGGTCGGCAGGCGCTGCTCGGTCTCGCCCACCTGCGTAACGGCGACACCTACACCCGACTTTCGGCCGGCTTTCAGATCGGCGTCGCCACCGCCTGGCGCTACGTGCAGGAAGCGATAGCCCTGCTCGCGATGGCCGCCAACGACCTGGCCACCGCCATGGAACGGATCCGCCAGCTGGCGTACGCGATCCTGGACGGCACCCTGATTCCGATCGACCGGGTCGCCGACCAGCGGCCGTACTACTCCGGGAAACACAAGCACCACGGCGTGAACGTGCAGGTCATCGCCGATGCCGCTGGCCGGCTCGTCTGGGCTTCACCGGCGCTGCCCGGTTCGGTCCATGACCTGACCGCAGCCCGAACCCACGGCATCATCGACGCGCTGAGCAGTGCAGACGTGATGACCTTCGCCGATAAGGGCTACCAAGGAGCCCGCGGCAGCGTGCGCAGTCCGTTCAAGCGGCGCCGCTTCCGGCCGAAGCTGTCACGCAGGCAGAAGGCCGTGAACCGCGCCCACGCGAAAATCCGCGCCCGCGGCGAACGCGCGATCGCCACCCTCAAGACCTGGAAGATCCTAACCAAGCTGCGCTGCTGCCCACGGCGAGCGACCCCGATCGTGCAGGCCATCCTCGTTCTGCACCGCGTCGAAACCAACCGCTACGCAGGATGAAAAAGGCTCAAGGTAGACGGCACTTGGCAGACAAGTCAACAAGTCGTTGGAGGCGCGCACGAGACAGGCGGTATGTAGGCTTGAGTCCTAATTGAGACGTGAACTCGGGACAGTCAGGTGCTCACGCAGAGCCGTAACAACCAAAAAGCTGCCTTGGCGCCCGCAAAGTCGGGGCACCAAGGCAGCGAACTTCTTTCGGTAAACTAGTTACTAGAACTGCCCTTTGTAGCGGAGCACCACATCACCCAAGCGGGCGGTGGGTTCTTCGCTGCAAGCATAGGAAATTGCAGGCGGCGCCAGAGGGCTCCCGGTCTTGACGCCGAGCTCGATACCCACTTGACGCAATCCTCGCAACGCCTCTTCTGAAGGAGCCTCAAGGTACTCCTGGCAAGTGGAGTCCTGGGTTATTTTGTCCCCAGATGAAACTTGGCCAATAACGTACATGAAGGCAATGACGAGCAGGCCAGCCAGGAGGATTCCGCCACCGATCTTGAAGGTGTTCGACTTAGTGACGTTGTCACCCACATGAGCATCACGACCAACGTTCCCACTTATGACTTTAGAGCCATCACTCGCCGTAACTACGCTACTGGTCTGGTCGCCCATCACCACGTGCCCCTCTTGGACAATAGAGAGCGCTTTGGCCTCTTCAATCAACTCACGCAGCTTCGACTTGAAGGCGGGATAGTCTGCCGCCAAAAAGTTGATTGCGGCAGCAAGATCGCCCTGCGCGCCAACGCTCCTAGGGCTCTTTTCCCACTGCTCATAGATCTCACTGCTGTCGACATCGATGAGTTGCGAGTGAACTCGCGAGCGCAATTTCTTCGCTGCTGCTTGCAGACCAGCGCTCGCGGTGCCGCCCAGTGCGGCAACCAGGACACCTACAGCCGCTTTACCGAGTTCCTCGTCCATGGCATCCGAGTCTCGCTCATGAGACGCAGATAGCGACCCCACCGATCAGCCTTCGTCCGTGTCAAGAAACCGACACTATCGGACACAACAAGGCGCAGCGGTGACAGATATGGGCAGTTTAGAAAAGATGTCTAGGTTGGCCGCTTGCGGGTACGGATGCCGCATGGCAACGAACGCAAATGAGGCCGCTGGGCTTGAACGAGCTTTTCCAACCTGATCTTGCAGTTTAGGGCGGGTGTGGCAGACCCGGTGATCGATGGGTGCGAGGCTCCAGGTAGGACAGCTGTCGACCAAGACTCGAAGCCCCGACCGGGAGCCTCGCCATGCTGTCCTACCCCGCCACGATTCCGTTGTCCAGCCGCACCCTAGACCACCTCGCCGAGCGCATCCGCGGCCACCGCAAGCAGCGCCGATCCCGGTGGCGGCGCCTCGACCCCGGTCGGCAGGCGCTGCTGGCTCTGCCGTAGTCACCGGCTGGCCTGACAGTCCGAACGGAACTACCGACCATCCGTCCATCCGGGGAGCAAAGGCGACCGGATCAGTACGAATGGATGATTGTCGCTGTCACGCTCGTCGCGTTGTGCTGGTTAGCGATCCCGACGCTGTCGGCTGCTGCGAGAGGCCCAAGATCGATGAGGCGAACCGGTTGTGCGCTGTCACTCAGCGCCGCATTGTGCCCAGCGGACTGCGGCGGCGACACATGAGGCGCTTGCCGTGGATCGCACCGGTGATCGCGCTGTTCCTGTTGGCTAGTGCGTGCACCGCGGGCGATAGGCCGAAAGCCGATGCCACCGTCACGGCGCCGAACCTTCCACCCGGTGTCGAGGTCAAGGTCGTTGGCACCGTGAACCCGGGGATCCCGGCCACGACCCTCCTATCCGAAACCTACGACATCACGCCGTCTGGCAAGCTGACCAATCCCGCCACGATCACGCTGCCGCTTCGCCGAGCGGTCGGCGAGCACACTGGCGTGCTGGTCGCGCGGGCGGAACAACCCGATGGCCCCTGGGATCTCCTTGAAGCCGAGGTCTCCACCGACCGCCGCAGCGTCCGTTTCGCGACTGACCATTTTTCGATCTTCAACGCCATCGGTGTCAATCTAGGAGAGCTGTTAACAGGGTTTCGCGAGGACTTCATCGACCCGCTCAGTGGCGGCGCTTCCGCTAATGCTCGGGAGCCAGAGTGCCCGGACGAATCGGGCGCTCGTGGCGACGGATATCGCATCAGCTCCGACAGCGGGAGCACTGTCTACTGGTGTCTCGGCAAGTCTGGAACCGACCGCATACTGACTATCGTCAACAACCGGCGGTATCCGTTGATGCTAGAGACCGGGCTGCCGGTGCTCCGAAAGCCCGGCGGTGAACTTTGGGCGAAGGCCGCTCGGCTTGCCCCGCTCAACACGGTCCTTTTGCCTCCACGCGAGTCAGTCACGTTCCGCGCGTCCTTAGGCGTCGGGTCAGCCTCGACGGTCAGGACGAGCTTCGATGGCTTCGCGTGGTCGATCTATGCCCTTTACGTCGGGGTCGACTCGCTATTAAAGCTCTTGACCAAACTCGGGTACGCTGTCAACACCCCGAAAGTTGAGATAGCGGACAGACTCATAACTGCCACGAGCTGCGCAGACTCACTCGGCCAAGGCCCCGTCAAGCTCCTCGCGGGATGCTTCAACGTCAAGGAACTAGTCACCGCGCTCGGTCCCAAGGTACTGCTGGTCGCACCGCTAATGGTGGCCGGCCCCTTCATCGAGTTCATGGGAGGCTCGGTCAGCGCGCTCGCTGATCAGTTCAATCGCCGCGACCGCTATCATGTCGCCATCCGCCGGGACACGGCCCAGCCCCCTGGCGAAGGCACCAACCCGCTGCTGCCGCCCCCTGGCGGAGGAAGCAATCCGCCGCCGGCCGCGCCACAGCCAGTTAAGGCATACGACAATTACGGCCCCGCCAATGCGGGCCGCGCGATGTGCCGTGGAAACCCCAACAACGCCCTCTCAATGCCGGGCGGGACGGCCACACAAACGTTTACGGTGCCGGTCGGCGTCGGCACCCTCTCGGCCGCGACCGTGCAGATCGATCCCGACTCTAGGGTGACGGCGCACCTGACAGTGGCGGTGAACGGTTCGGTCGTCGCCTCCGCCGCGGCGGCACCCGCAGGTGACACCGCATTCTCGTTCGGACCAGTTCGAGTTTCACGTGGTGATGTCGTCCGCCTTGCGATCACCTTCACGGCCACATACGGAAAGATCATCACTGTCTACACTGCGGGCAGCCCGGGCGGCACGTTCACCACGTCCAACACGTGTCCCGACGACGCCCCTAACGTCACGACGAGTTCTACGGGGCTGCGTGCCAGGGTTTTCGGAACCACATAACCCCAGCTGGCACGCGAGCCCGACGCTGGCCGGCAACCACCAGGGTGCCGGCCAGCGCACCTACCCATCCGCCGGCACGCCCATGGCAGCTTCCCGCCGGTCCCCCGGGTTTCCGTCTCTCGGTAACACCCGGAGTCTGCTGGACGCTACGGCCGCTCAGCGATCCCGTGCACCGTGTCGGCCGCGTCGACCGGCACCTCTTCCCACATCCAGTGGCCGCCCATCACCACGTACCTGCCGTGCACGTTCGGCTCGATGCGCAGGTCCTCCTCGCCGAGCGCCTCGCGCTCGACCACGATCGTGTCGCCTTCCCATCGCATCGGTGGCACGTCGAGACATCCTGGCCGAGCATGGTATCGACACCGACCGCCTAGCCATGAAATGGCGGGATACTGGACGAGTTGTCAGCAGGATCGTCGAGCGCGTGATGGACCGGGCTGCAAAAGGCGATGCATTCCGCACTGGGCCGGACCAAAAAGACGGTTGGGCCGCTGGGCTGATGAACTGCCCAGCGGCCCAACCGATCGAACGAGCCCAGTCGCACACGCTCACGCCTTCGCAATCGCCACACTACGACCAGATTTGGCACTTATACGCACTCAGCGGCATTGCGCTCCACCGAACATTCAGCGTCGCTCGTCATTCGCCTTGTTGATCTCCAATGTTCAGAGGCAGTCCCGCTGCCACTGCAAGTAGTCTCGCGCCGCAGTCGTCCGCTTCTCGCTGTAAGTCAATCGGCCTCCTTGATTTGGGCAGGCGTCATCGCATCCTGCGTTTAACGAATTGGTGTGGACCACCCCTCGGGGCCCGTGCTCGCACATCATACGAGCGATCCTGACGGACTAAATCATACGACGGAGTGTGACAGTAGCGGGGTAGCGGCGATTGCGACAGCGACGGCTGAGCGCGTTTAAACGAGCTAAGGCCGTGACCCACGAGCGCGCCCTATGCGAGACATAGGAGTAGACGCTCGGGCCAGCCAGTGGGCGCCTTACTGGGCGTTTTGATCGTTCCGGCTATGTATTGCTGCTTTCGTGGGCCTGGTCGGCGAGGCGTCGGCAGGGTCGAATGATCACCACTGGGGCCAGGTTCACCTGATTGATGCCGATGCGAGATGCCCTGCTTTGATCCGCGGATCGTGTCTGGTTCACAAAGTTCGGGAATCGGCGGACCCAAAGTGCGATCCACCCGCGCTCCACAGTAGACACGTCGTATGGCCGAACGACCTGCCTACCCCTCCGACCTGTCCGACGCCCGCTGGGCGCTGATCGCACCACGACTGGACGCCTGGCGCCAGGCTCGCACCGATGCCGGCGTCGGGGGACGCAAACCCACCTACGACCTGCGGGAGATCTTCAACGCGATCCTCTATGTCAACCACACCGGCATTGCGTGGCGCTATCTGCCGCATGACTTCCCGCCCTGGCAGACGGTCTACGGCTACTTCACCGCCTGGACAGGCGATGGCATCTTCACCCAGATCAACTACGAGCTCACCGGCCTGGCCCGCGCCAAGGCCGGACGCGCCGCCCAGCAATCGGCCGGTGTGATCGACACCCAGAGCGTGAAGACCTCCACCAACGCACCGCTGGCCAGCCAGGGCATCGACGCCGGCAAGAAGATCGTCGGACGCAAGCGCGGCATCGTCACCGACACCCTCGGTCTGCTCCTCGCCGTCATCGTCACCGCCGCCAGCGCCAGCGACAACACCATCGGCATCGACCTGCTCGACCAGGCCAAAGCCACCCACCCGGCTGGCCAAGACCTGGGTCGACGCCGGCTTCAAGAACAAGGTCATCGAACACGGCGCCACCCTCGGCATCGACGTCGAGGTCGTCACCAAGGACCCGCACATCAAAGGGTTCTCGGGGTCAAACGCCTTTGGGTCGTCGAGCGCACACTCGGCTGGATCATGCTGCACCGCCGCCTGGCCCGCGACTACGAAGCCCTACCCGACAACTCCGCCAGCATGATCCGCATCGCGATGATCGACAACCTCACCAAACGGGTCACCGACGAAACCACCCCAACCTGGCGAGACATCTGAAGATCACATCACTCGCAAAATACGTGAATCAGACGCCCTCTTAGAGCGGCCGGCGAGCAAACGAAAGGGGCCCCCGAAGAGGCCCACACTCGATCAGCGGGAGCGGCGGAAGATGAGACGCAGGGGCAGGAACAACAGCCAAAGCATCCCCTTAATGATGGAGTAAAACAGATCAACTATGATGACCTTGAGCAGATCGATGATGAAGTCCACGGGGCATGCCCTTCGTTTTGCGTCTGACTGGGCGTGGTGATCTTAGGGCAGTCAGGAGACCTGGGCGCCTCCCCCCGAGGCAGTCCCGCTACTGATGACCCATGCTCGCTCACCGCTTCTTCGCCGCGATCTTCGCCACCACGGCCGACGGGGCCGTCAGGCCCACCCCGACGGCTCCTACTCAATCAACAGAGCCTGCCAGTCTCGTCCACTACTTCTGCACCTGGCGGATCGTCCCGCCGCCGCCCTTGCGCACGTCGGCGATCTCCGCGTCCGTCTTCGACCCGTACTCGCCGCCCTGCCGGCCGTCCCCGTAGGACAGCACCCACACCGTCCCGCCCCGGCGCCGCGCGCCGCAGTTGCAGCCCACTGCTTCCTCCCCTACTCCCCATGCACCTCGGCGGACAGCGCCGCCACCAGCGTCCGGCGGTCCCGGCCGATCGACGCTGCAATCCGCTCGGCCGCCGCCGCGTTCGCGGCACGCTGTCGCTCGGCGGCGAACCCGGCGGCCACCGCCGCCGCACCGCCGCCTCGAAGGCGGCCGGCGGCAGCGGCGCTTCCGGCCGCCGGCCTTCCGAGTCGGACGGCTTCCAGCCCGCCCAGCCCGAAGCGACCATCGCGTACGCCCGGCCGCCCGACGACCGGCCCCGCACCACCGGGAACCCGCCGACGTTGACGCACAGCGCCGCGACGAGCTGTCGCGCCCCGCCGATCCACCGCCAGTCCCCCGACAGGGGCGACCGGCGCAGCAGCTGCACCTGCTCCTCGGTGGCCTCCGGCACCAGCGACCCCGCGACCCACGTGGGCGTCCCGCCCGGCCCGCACCACGGCGACCTGCGTGCCGGTGTCGTCGTAGTGCTCGACGGCGGCCGCCGCGCTGGCAGACAGGTCGGCGTGCCCGGTGCCGGCCGTGATGTGCCCGACCGCGACCAGCTCCCCCTCCGCGGTCTGGATCTCCGGCCGGTGGAACCAGTCGAAGCCGCCCTCGTCCGGCGGCAGCACGCACTGCCCGCCGGTCAGGAACGACAGGTGGCAGTCCCGGTCGGCGAGGTGCCCGAACACCCGCCCGTCGGCGGTCACGGTGATCGGCGTCAGCTCGGTCAGGCTCGGGTCGTCGAACCACGTCCTCGGCGGGTACAGCGGCGCGACCTGCTTGCTCGTCGCCGCCGCGCCGGCCGCAGTGACCGGCTCTTCCTCTTTCTCCTCCTCATCGGAGGGCTCGCCGTCGGCCGGCTCCTCGTCGTCGACCAGCTCCAGTTTCGCCTCCATGAACGCCTGCGTGCCGACCAGCGTCACCGCCATCACCCGGCCCTTCGTCACCGTGATGTACGGTTCCTCGCCGGCCTCTATGAAGGCTTCCCACTCCTCGTCGGACATCTCCTCGATCGGCGTGCCGTCCGCGTCGGTGAACACGAACTCGAAGTCGTCGAGGTCCACGCTCGGGAACAGCACGCCCTGGCGCAGCAGCTCCAGCGCCTCGCCCAGCTCCGGCACCGCGTCGAAGAAGTCGCCCGCGCCGACCAGCTTCGACTTCTGCACCTCGCCGGTCGTGATTCGGCCGATCGTCACCGCGCCCTCGTGCCCGGGGGCGTCCTCGCGCGCCCACCTCAGCGCCAGCGGCAGTTCGCGGAACGACCACTCGCCGTCCGCCGCGAAGATCCGCCGGTCGCCCGACTTGGCACCCAGCGGCGCCAGCGTCCCCTTCCACGTCGCCATCTGCTTGCCACCCTTCGCGGCTGCCGCCGCCGTCACCGTGATGTCCAACCCGGTGCCCCAGTCACGCCGGGGCAACGGGTGCTTCGGAACCACAGGCAGGGGCTCGTCGCCTCCACCTCGATCATCGTGCAGCGGCAGTTCACCGTCTGCCCTGGCGGCGCGGCCGGGTCGCCCGGGTACCGCATCGGCACCCCGCCGACCATGAACACGCCGTTTAGGGCGACCCGCTGCCCGTCGGCGTCCCGGTGGTCGTCCCGGGTCCGCTCGTCGTGCGTGGCCACCCACACCTTGTCCAGCTTCTCGTCGAGCACCTGCTCGGCGCTCAGCCACGCGGTCAGGGTCCCGGCGTTGTACGCGCCGATCGTCTCCGTCGGAGCGATCGTCACCGCCCGGTCCTCCCACAACCGCTCGCCGAGGATCGCCTCGATCGCGTCGCGCAGCCGCGGGATGCTCGCCCCCTCGGCGCTGAGCTCGGCGACCGCCGCCGTCACCAGCTGCCACGCGGAGCCGGGCACGCCGGTCAGCCGGTTGGGCAGGGCCGCCAGGTACTCGTCCGTCATCTGCGCCACGCGCAGCAGGTCGACGTCGCCGCCCGCGTCGGCGACTCCCTCGAGGAACGTCTTGTCGACGGCCGGCACCAGGTGCACCGTCATCGCATCGAACCACGCCTGCCCAGCGCCGGCGAGCGCCGACGGGTCCGGCGGCAGCGCCGCCGCGGTGACCGGCAGCGCCTTCGCGCCGGCGTCTGCCAGCCACGTCCGCATGGCCTTCCGGGCGGCCCGCGGCACCCGCCGCTCGGCGGCGACCACCCGCGCCTCGTGGTCGAGGCGCAGCGGCAGCCACGGGTCCGGCTCGGCCACGGCTCAGCCTCCCGCCGGCGGGTCGGCGACCACGGCGACCTGCACGCCCTGGACCTGCACACCGCCGTCGGGGCGGGACACCGGCAGCCCGGCCGGGCTGCGGATGAGCCGCTCAAGGATCAGCACGTCGTCGTGCAGCTTCAGCTTCACGAAATCGCCGCCGAGGTCGATACCCAAGCATGGGGATTGCGCCCGCACAGACAGCGGGCGAAGCGCCGGCTCGACTTGGTGGTGAAACACGGCGGGGTAACGCAGCCGCATCCGGCCACGCGCTCCTTGCGCGAAGGGGTCGGGTTCAACTCGGCCGGCCTTCATGAGCAGGCCAAAAGGCACGGCCCTATGGCTCAGCCTTGGACGTCACGCAGGGGTGCCCACAGCATCCGGGCCCCTGTTTGGAACCTGGGGCTAATCTGTCGTCGTGTTGGAGGCGAAGGCTGGACATCTGCGGCGGTCAGTTGTACTCGTTTGTGCGGTAGTCCTGACCAGCTGCAGCTCGTCCGGGGCGGAGCACCCTGCCGCACCCGACATGTCCTCGGCCGCGGCCAGTCCAACATCTGCCTCGCCTCAGTCTTTGGCCATCACTCCAGCCCCTCAGCCTTCGGCCATCACTCCCACCACGGCGTGGGACCGGCTGTGGGCCGAGGGAAGACTCCACGACAACCTCAGCGCCAAGGAAGCAGGTCTACCTGACACGTACCTTCCTGACCGAGGTGAGGACGCCTACGACAGGCCGCGAAAGCGCCGGGTCCGCCGCGATATGGCCGCCTTCTTGCTCCGAGTCCGCGCCGAGGACCTACAGCTCGCGGACCAGCTGGGCTGGCAGTTGCAAGCGGTGCCACCCGCCTGGTGCTCGATCGTGCTGCCGTCACGTACCCCGCAGCAGTTGGCCGCACAGGTTGCGAAGGCCAACGCGAGGGGGCAGGAACTCGCCCGCAGGCTCGGTGTCGGATTTGTGCCGCCGGTCGACCGGCGGAAGCAGCGGTTGTTGACCTTCGCCCGTGACGAGGCCGGCCGCCGGTTCTGCCCGCGGCAGGTCGCGTCGCCCGGCCAGCACATACCCGACAGCGTTTCGACGGCGGCGCGGCTGCCCGGCGGTGGCAAGGGAGTGGATGTGCTCGACACGGCACTGCCGGCCTACTACTCGCCGGGGTACCTGCCGGGAATCGGCGGCGGCACAGACTCCATCGGTGGTGACGATCTGCGGCTGGCCTACGTGGGGATCCTCGTCGGGTCGGCACGAGTAAATGAACGTGCCTGGCCCACGGCGCTGGATTGCTACCTGGTCGAGGACTTGTTGCGGCCGGCGGAGGTGATCGAATACGCCTCCCGGCTGCGAGAGGGGATGAAAGCAGGCTGGACAACAAAGCGCGAGGCAGTTGAGGCCGCGACAAAATTCGCCGGTGACAGTTTCGACCTGATGGAGACACACCGCCGCTGCCGAGAGTGAAGCCGACGTTCCAGGCGTGCAGGCAGACCTGTCCGCCCACGATGTACCGTCGCTCGCCGCCTTGAGAGGCCGGGCAGCCTCCCCCTCGGCCGTGCTCTGCCCTGCCCATGGCCTCATCCCGGGAGGGCGGATGCCATAGACGTAGCTACAGGGGACACCGTCCGGATGGCGGTACCGCGTGGATGCCATGATCGCTAGGTTGCAGCGGTGCGAAGGTGCCCCTGGCGTGCTCGGCGACTGATTGCCGGCCTGTTACTCACGGCGGGACTCGCTGTGACTTCCTGCTCGCGACTCAGCAGCCAGGTCGAGGAGTTCCCCCATATCTGGGTGGGAGCCGACGAAACAAGCGCCGTCTTGGTTCAGATCACTCGGGAGGCGAACGCGCTGTCGGGAACCCTGGATGAGATCAGCATGGCCCATCCTGGCGCGACTACGACGACTCCGTCGCACGCCGCCTTCACAGGCACGTTGGACGGCAATGCCCTGACTCTCAGCTTCCCCCAAGGGTTCGGGCTTGTCCGCAACATCTCCGGCACCGTGTCGGGCTCCAGCATGAGCCTTCAGGTACCTCAGGACGACGGCGCAATCGCGTCTCTCCCCCTGAAGCCGGGATCACTCAAGAGCTACAACCAGGCCGTGGAGGCCGTACAGGCGTCTGCTCAGGCCAACGCCTCAGCGAATGAGGCGGCTGCGGCGAGCGCGGCAGCCGCAGCCTCCCTGCAAGAGAGCCAGCAGCGAATCGCCTCCGCAGGCGACGCTGTCCTGAAGAAGATGAAGGACGTTCGGGCTGGGCTCGCCACGCCGCCCTCCTTCTCGGACCTCGACAACCACTTGTCCGCCGCTCGGGACCACCTCGCGGACGCGCAAGCCAACGCTGCGGAGGCAGACAGGGAGTCTGACCAGTCGGTTGCTTGCAGCGATGCATACACCGCAGACAGCGACGCATACACCGTGGAGAGCGACGCCTACACCATCGACAGCGACATGTTGAGCCTTACGAGCGAGATCGATTCGCTCAAGGACGCGGCTGCGGACCTCAACCGCACGTTGACTGAATATCAACAGGCTGCCGCCGCTCTACCGGACTACACACCGCCCCAAGCGCCAGACGCGAACCAAGTCAAGGACCTCCTCAATCAGGTATCGCTGAAGACGGCAGCCTGGCGCAAAAAGGGAAGCGGCTACCAGAGCAAGGTTGCAAAGCTACTGAAGCAGGCGAGGGCCGTCGCCGAACAGGCGAAGAAGGAGCACTGCTAGTGTTCTGCGCCGGAAATTCGCCTACAAAATCGGGCGAGTGAGTCGAGGATCTCGTCGGCGGTCTTGGTCCAGACGAACGGGCGTGGGTTGCTGTTCCAGTCGATCCACGCCCGGATGTCGGCCTCGAGACTGTGGACGCTCTTGTGGGCGCCGCGGCGGATCTCCTGTTGCTTGAGGTAGCCGAACCAGCGTTCGACCTGGTTGATCCAGGAGGATCCGGTCGGGGTGAAGTGCAGGTCACGCATGAGCGCGTTGATCCGATGATCATCTGGCTGCGTGGTGTTGTCAGCGCGGCGTGCATGACAAGCTAGTGCCGGCGGCAGGGGGACTCAATGCCTCTGCGCCCATTAGCCCGACGGTGTTCACCGGCCTGATCACGACCGGCGCCGCCCTCGCTGCCGCCTACGGCTTGATGGCATGAAGGAGCGGGGCCTCGCTCCTCGTGGGTCCCGGCGGGATGCTCGGGGTGCTCACGTCTCACGACGAAGGAGGCCCCTCATGCAGGCAGAGTACGACGGCCGGCAGATCGTGGGTATCGATCTGCATCGGCGCCGGTCGGTGATCGTGCGGATGACGGAGGCGGGCGAGAAGCTCGACACGGTGCGGATCGACAACGACCCGGTCGCGCTGGGGTTGGAGATCGCCAAGGCCGGCCCGGACCCGGAGGTGGTGTTGGAGGCCACCTATGGCTGGTACTGGGCGGTTGATGTGCTGACCGCGGCTGGCGCGCAGGTGCATCTGGCGCATCCGCTGGGAGTGAAAGGCTTCGCCTACCGGCGGGTGAAGAACGACGCCCGCGACGCCGCCGATCTGGCGGATCTGCTGCGCATGGGCAGGCTGCCGGAGGCCTATGTCGCCCCGCCGGCGGTGCGCGAGCTGCGGGAGCTGGTGCGGTATCGGGCCAAGCTGGTCGCGTGGCGCAGCGGCCTGAAGGCATCCGTGCACGCGGTGCTGGCCAAACAGGGCGTGCACATCGCTGTCTCGGATCTGTTCGGCGTTGGTGGGCGGGAACTGCTGTCTCGCGCACCGTTGGACGGGGCTTATCGAGGTCGGGTGTCCTCGCTGTGCCGGCTGATCGACGCGGTCGATTTCGAGATCGACGCGGTTGCCGGGCCGATCCGGGCCAGACTCGCCGGGCACCGCGGTTACACCGCGATCCAGGCCATCCCCGGTGTCGGACCGGTCCTGGGGGCGGTGTTCGTCGCCGAGATCGGCGAGGTCGACCGGTTCCCCGGCCCGGCGCAGCTGACCTCGTGGGCCGGGCTGACCCCGCGGCACCGCGAGTCCGACCTTGTCGTGCACCGGGGGCGGATCACCAAACAAGGCTCGACGCTGGTGCGGTGGGCCGCGGTCGAGGCCGCTCACGGCGTCCCGCACACCGCCGGCTGGTTGACCTCTACCCGTGCCCGGGTCGCTGAGCGACGCGGACGCAACATCGCCACCGTCGCGGTGGCCCGTAAGCTGCTCACCCTCGTCTACTACGGCCTACGCGACGGGCACATCCGCGCCCTCGCACCGGCCGCCCCGGCGGCGTGAGCAGGTTCGGACGTGACCGGACGCGAGCTCGTTCTGTGTCTGACCCCCGTCGGCCGACGGCGAGGCCGCCCGCTTGATTGACCCCGTCCGGTCACGGTCGCACACCACCATGCCCCGACTCTCCGTGGGCGAATGGATGACCGGCAGCCGAACCCCTCGGCCTGCCCCTCCGACATCGGTCGGAACTGGTGACGCGACCACCCACAACGCCTTCCGGCATCACGAGCATGGCGCGCACGGCGCCGGCGTCAAGGCCAAGCCCCTGCGGGGTGGGCCTACGGCCCAGCCGTTGACCCCGGCACCGCACACACGCCTGCCCGAAACCCGTTGCCGGAACCGGAAAAATCAACGTCAGCAGGTCAAACCAGAGCCTTGCCCGGCCCCGCTCCTTCATGGATGACCCAGCAGGAACAGGTTGGCGGCATCTCCGCGGCCCGCGGGCTGCGATGATTACGCTGGTGACCCCGCCTTTAGGTCCGCCGCTGGCGTCGACCTGGTTCCCATCCACGGGACGCCGTCGTCCGGCCGCTTGGGAGACAATGGGCCACTGGTCCACAGCCGGCTAGGCCGCCGTCGGGCCGCCGGGTGGTCGAAGGGACGGCGGAAAGAAGCAGGGCCGGCGCGAGAAGTCGTGCCGGCCCTGTCGCTGCCCGGATACCTCAGGGACTTAGCACTGGGTCTGGATATCACCCTCCTTGTAGAGGGTGTCGAGGCTGCTGGTGCCGGAGAACTCGAGGCGCCCTTCGTCATCCATATGGACGCCGTAAGTGGCCAAGGGGCGCATCCAGTCGACCTCTTCTGCCGTGCTGTATCGGAATATTTCCTGGCCCTGGTAGAAGGTTGACTCCACTACTGCTGCAAGATTTGACCCTTCATTGATGAAGCGTAGAGTAGCGGCTTTCTCGCCGTTGTTCAGGGTCCACTCGACCTTGTGATCGGGCGTGATGACAGCAACGATGTGGTAATTGTTGTCACTGCAGTCGTACGTCCATCTACCCACGAGCGTATCGGGATTCAGGCGCGGCCGCTGGCCGTTACCCCCGAACAAGAGCGCGCGGGAGTGGACCTGTCCGTTGACTTTGTCGCCTAGGGCGTGGAACTCCTCGGTGTAGTAGCCCTGGGCCGCCTGCTCGGTCATGATGGGCAGTACGAGGCTGGACTGCCAGCCGAAGGCTTTTGCCGCAAGCTGCCCGGTGAAGCACTCTCGAACGATCCTGGTGAAGTCGATCTGTCGCACGTCTGTGCTGTAAGCGGGTTGCATGACCGCGTAAGCGCAGGTGTCATTCTTCATGAGACCATCAATGATTTTTGCAGCGTCGGTAAAGCTTTCAGTTTTCACTTTGCCGATCTTGCTGCCTCTGGTGCCGAAGTCGGCCTCGATGTTTAACAGCGCGATGACCGTTGTCTGCAGTATCCCGAGGCTGTAGCCGGCCTTTTCAAACTCCGTGGACAGAGATACCCGATCGTCCGGTTTTACGTCAATTGGATAGGCGACTTCCTGGAACGGTGTCAAGAGCATTAGGCCGGCCGCACGGTCGTTAAGTGCCGTGAAGGGGGTCGGCTTAATGTTGATTGGCCCGAGTACCTTGCCCGTCTGGCCGTTGCCTGACGACAGGGTGACCATGATCCGCAAGGGGAACTTGGTCCGGTTGGCTGCCTTCAGTACCCGCTTGCCTTTCTCCATGCCGAGACACCAGGACAGGCTGTCCTTAGTGATTACGTTGACGTCGAGGTTGGCCTTGGCTTGGTCCTCGTTTTGGCACTTGGGCTGCGGAGCGTCGGTAAGCATGTCGCCCTGCATGGCAGCGTTGAGCTCCTTCACGAACAGGTCCTGCATGGCTGGGACGTCCGGCATGAGGATTTGCCACCACTTGGCCAGGTGCTTCTCCTGAACGATCACCGACCGCCTGTCGGCGGACAGAGCGGCCTTCACCAGCTGCCATGGGCCTTTGTCTGTGTCCGCAGTTGCCACCAGTGGGGTGGTTCCGGGCGCTAGAGCGTTGGCGAGTGGGAAGGTGATAGTGGCGGCCTCTGGAAGGTCGGTTACGGGTTCTAGGTGTACGGCGGGGCCCATTGGAATGACCGCCTGGAACTTGGCGCCGACCTTCTCATCCGTCTGGACCTTCAGATTCACGGGCACGTTTCCCGTGACCGTGATTTTCTCACCAACGGCTTTGTTGTTGGCGGGTGCCAGCTCAACCTTCTTTGGCTTGGAGGCAGAGCAGGCGCTGACTGCCAATGTGGCCGCCAGCATCGCACCGCATGCTGAGATGAGTGCTTGTCGCATCCCTGGCCTCCATTTCATTAGGTGATGAGGGCGAACTTTCCGAGGTGACTTTTCGTGCATCGCCACCAGGGCTGGGTTCATTGGTCAGCAGAACGGCACGGCTTCGTCCACATATGGGGTGCCGTGCAGGGACCCGCTTGCCGATCCGTTGTTGTAGAAGGCGTCGGCAGAGGCGTAGAACCGGTTGTCCCAGCCCGGCGAGGCCACCCGGTACCACCATGTGTTTCCGTCGGCGACGGCGAATCCCGGGAGCCGGCAGGAGATTTGCACGGTCGTGTACGGGGGGATGGTCGGCCCTTCGCTGCCGCCGGCGTTGGCGTAGTTGGTCCAGGTGTGGGTGGCCACGCCAACCGTCTCGGCATGAGTCGGGGCCGCTGGGGGAGGCGGTGCGGCGGGACCGGCCGGTGCACCGCTCCAGGTGAGGTGATTTGAGCTCTTGCCGCCGGCGGTCACCCAGTGCTCCGGGCCGTCCGCGGAGTAGCACTGGCTTTGGGTGAATGCGTCACCTGCGGCGTCCGTCGTCATGGTGAAGGTGTAGAAGCCGCCGGTGCTGACCGAGTCGAAGCAGGTCACGGTGACCGAGGATCGGGCCGGCAAGCCGCTGAGCCGGACGGCATACCGGTATCCGTGCGGCGCGACCGGCCCGCGTGCCAGGGTGACGCTCGCAGGTTCCTCGCCCCCCGGACCATCGCCCCCGGCAGGACCGCCGCTGGTGCGACCAGGAGGGCCGTCGTCTCCGGTTGGTGGAGCGGCTGGCGGGTCCATGTGGTAGCTGATCTGCGCACCACGGCCCTCGGTGATCAGCTCTCGAATCTTGTCGGCGACGTTGCCGAACCCGAGCTGGTACGCCGGCCACAGCGCAACTAGCCAGCCGAGAGCGTTCGCCGCCTTGGCTTGCCGCACCAGCGCGTCCGCGTCGCCAGTTCCGAGCTGGGAGATGACCTTTCTGGCGTTGTTGATGTCTCTCAGCTCTTCCGACAGCGAGCCCGTCCAGCAGGTGAGAAAATCGAGCAGGCTTGCGGCTCCGACGTTCAGGCCGGCGGGGCCGGCTGCGAAGCCCGTCGCGCACTTCACCTCGGTGTACGCGATACCTACGCCGTACTTGTCAACCTCCCCGGTCAGGTCGACCAGGTCTCGGATCAGCGTGTCGGCGGCGGCCAGCCAGCTGGTACCAGATGCGAAGAAGGAGAAGGGTGTCGATGTGTACTCTCGGGGGTAGCCGACGGTCATGGAGGCGCCGGCGGGAAGGATCACCCGCTGATTCGCATCGAAGTGCAGCCGGTCGGCCTGCCACTTCCGCACAGACCAAGGGATGCCCTCCACCCAGACGTACGCTGGCCGCCCCGGAACCGTGACCTCGACGGACACTCCACGATTGGATTTGATTCGTACCTCGGCCACCTCTGTGCCGTCATTCGTGTGGTTGGTGGTGGCGCAGGTGTGGACCAGGTCGCTGTGGCGGGCGTCCAGGTGGAACCAGGTTGGGGCGCCGGAGCAGCTCAAGGGCGTGGTCCGCCCTCCGATGCCGGACGCGAGCTTGGCAGTGAGGGTCTTCCACCACGTGACCGGGTTAGCCCAGCCGGGAACGTTCAGTGAGAACCGTCTGGCGTCAACTGTGAAGGTGCCAGAGCTGTCACGGTTGGCGGGAAGCACATCCCACGCACCATTGTCCGCCCTGTGGGCGACGACAGGCAGCGCGTGCGGGCTGGGACTTTGGCCGGCCCGGAACTCGAGCCTCAGCGGCTTCTGCAGCTGGGTGCCGTGGAACGTCAGATCGACGCCCAGGCCGGCCGACTCCAAACCCGTGGAGGCGGCGAACATGGTGCGCTGCGGGCGGATCTGGACGGTCCCCGCCGTAGTGAACGCGCCCACCGCCCCGGTGATCCGCCCCACGTCGGGTACCTCGACGGACAGCGCCCGGCCCGGGCCCACGGCGACGTCAATCGCGTCCCCGACCGGGGTGACCGTCGCGGATGTGGATCCGTCCACCGACGCAGGCCGCCCTGGCGCGTGCGAACATGAGACGACCAGCAGGCTGGCGAGCAGGAGGGCAACCATCTCTGCCGCCGCTCGGCGTCGCCTTGGGACGGGTCGACGTGCCCCCGCTCGTACCGATCCAGTTAACTCGTTCATGCCGGGTCCTCTGCGTGATCAAATATGGCGGATCCGTCACCGCCAATGATCGGATGAGCGGTCGGGGTTCGGCCGGCTGATTGCGCCCTCGAGTTGGTGAGTGCAATAAATGGCTGATCAACCAGAGTAGTGACCGGGCCCTCGTGGTCGGCCTTACCATTCGCCGCGAACGGCGCTCGCAGGGTGTGGCTGGTGGTTGCAGCAGCACTGGGTCGGCTGGTTGCTCCGCGTCAATCACCCCTACGGACCTGAACGTCTGATAGTTCCGCCATCACCATGCCGGGGAATCCGGCGTTGCTCGGGGAGGAAGACGGGGATGCGGCCGTCGCCTGCTCCGATGGTGTGGTGCTGAGCTCGCAACGGCGGTGCCTCCGGAGCTACTACAGGCGGCTAGTACCGGTGCCAGGAACAACATCGGCAGCACAGCACGGAGAGGCTCTCTGACCCGACGCATAGATAATCCCTCCAGACCCATCGGCAGATACCATCAGATGATCGAGTGAGCGTGCGGGGTTCGGCCGGTTGATTGCACGTCCACCCGCTGAGTGCAATAAATGGTTGATGGGCGAGCAGAGCGGTTCCGGGCGTGGTCGCGGTCGGCCATACCGTTCACCGCGAGCGGTGCCGGCGCGTGCCGGTTGGTCGCCGCAGCAGCACCGGTTCGGCTGGTTGCTCCGGGTCAACCGCCTTTACAGCCCCGAGGAGCGGTGGCGGCGGGAATCGGCGTTCGCCGCCGACTTCCAGGGAGGATGCTGGCCAGAGCGGACGAGCGTCTACCAGATCTCCCGGTGGGAGACGGCCAAGGTCCGCGTGCCCTACCTGGCTGTTCGGCGGTACGAGGAACTGCTGCAGGTGCCCGCGCACCGGCTGGTCGTGCTGATCGACACCATCTGCCGCTATTCGGCAGCGATCCCGGGAGCCGCGCCTCTGCTACAGCGGCAGCAGTACCGGGACGGCCCGGCCAACGTCGACCGGATAGGCGAGCTGTTGGAAGCCGTGCAATCCGACGATGTGGTCACCGGGGCAGACTGGGACGAGTTGACGGCCCTGCTCACCGGGGCGAGTCAGGTGATGCTGCCCCGCCCCACCTGGGTGCGCTTGGGGGAGCGGCTCCTGGCAGAAATGATCGTGGCCGACGGCGTGTCCTGGGCCCAGCGCTACGAGGCACTCAACCGGCTGCTCGCCCACCCGCTCAGCCAACAGCCGGCGGTCGCGGCCTGCGCCAGCCTCGCCGCCGACCGCACCAACCAGGTGTTCGTGGAGACGGTCAGTGTGCTCGACGGCAGTCCCCACCCTGACGCAGCCGCGCATGTCCTCGAGCAACTCGTCCATCCCACCAACGACCGGGCCCAGTACGGCGCCCTGCTCGCCTGCGTCCGCAAGCTGCGGTACGGGCACTTCACCGAGCCCCAGGTGCGACGGCTGGTACCGATCGTCAACGAGTTCGCCACCGATCCCGCGTACTACGAAGACACGCGGCTGCTGGCCGCCGAGCTGCTGCGGCGGATCCCGGCGGACCTGGCGTCCGACGCCCGCCGACGACTGCGCCACGCGGCCACCCAAGCCGTGGCACTCCGCCCGCTGCCCGAGACCAACCCCCAGCGCGCCTTTGCGGAGCGGATCGCCAACACGACCGTGGCCAGCATGGTCAAGGAGGCTCCGCGGTTCCCGGACAACCTGCTGCCCGACCTGATCGAGGAGATGATATTCAGTCCAGTCTTCGACGTGCGTCTGTACGCACAGCTCCTGCTGTTCGGCACGCCGTACCGTGCGCCACTAGCGGCCGCCCTAGCAGCAGAACTTGTCACTCAGGTCGGCAGCGGCGGCAGCGAGGCTGCCCGGGCCCTGATCGAGGCGCTGCGCATCCTCGGCAGCGAAAAGCAGCGTCCACTCGTCGAACGACTCACCGTCGCGCCCGGCCTGCCGCCCCCGGTCACCCTCGCTGCGGCCTCGGCGATCGGACACATCGGCGGGAGCAGCTCCGACCACTACTGGATGAGCGCCATCGATCTGCATGCTCGACATTGGCACCACACCAGGGGCAGAACAAGTGCATCGGCGCTGGACGCGCTGATCTACGGCCTCGGCATCACCCGAAACAAGGCCATCCTCCGGCGCATCCGCAACCGCCCGGACATCCCTCCGCCCACCCGAACCGCCGCCGCGTGGTGGCTAAACCTACCCTCGTCGATATACGACAGCGCGACTCGGTAAGCAAACCAGGCTTCTTTACTCGCCAGCACCGGTTCGGGCTACGCGCGCTGGCGCTGCAGACCGACCTCATGAACCGCTGGTAGGCGAAGGGGAACTACTGGGTGGCGCCCTCGTAGACAGCCCGCGGCAGGTTGCGCCGCCACGAGGCGGCGATCCGCGCTATGAGGGAAGACCGATGAGACCCGGTACACGCTCGTGCGTTCGGCCAACAGCGACCTATGGAAGCATCAGCAGCCACTGCGTCTCGCCGCCACCGCTCGTCCGGCCCGGACAAGCGGTTGACGCGCAGCCGCCAAGCCGCCCGGCGTTGCTGCACGGAGCAACCCGCCAGCGCCGCCACCGGGTGAGCCAAACGATGCGGCCGCCCCTGTCTGTCCACCTCTGGTACCCACCGGCGATTTATTGCACACGCCGCCATGGCCTGCAACGGCGCCACCGCAAGCCGACACTCAAGGCGATCATTGGCACGCCGGCAGCACATCGTGCGATACCAGCCGTGTTGGACGCACTGCATGATGTGATGGCCCCGGTCGAAGTCCGCGGTATCCGCGAGGGAAGGCACACGCGCAGAGGATGGTGTATACGACGATGGCCCATCGATTCTCCTGCACCTACGCATCGGCTCTACTGGCCGGGTTTGTCCTGGCGGGCTGCTCCAGCGCCACGGATTCCTCGCACGGCGCAACGAACCCTGCGCCGGCGTCTCCATCGACGTCAGTGCCTGCTCCATCGACGTTAGTGCCTGCTCCGTCCACTGCGCCGCCGGCGGGGAACCGGCAAGTAATTAAGACTGAGCGCAGATATCCGCTGGAGGTCGCCCTGTTGCCGATCGAGATCGGGACTGAGCTGGGAGACCCGGGATACACCAGGATCCGGTACGAAATCAAGATCATCGTCAAGAACCAGCTGACCGACCGGCCAACTCCGGCGTGGGGGTACGGGGTTAGCTTCTTCTACGACCTGTCGGCGGTGCCGTTCAGCGCCGGGCCCGGCGCCACACTTGGACGCGGTCGGGACTGCCGCACCCCATACGCGACCACCCAGATCGATGGGCGGAAGTACTGCGGCGTCGGCATGTCACTCAGTATGGGGTCGGGGGGTCCGGACGAGCCCATCGCCGCGGGTGCAGAAGTGGATGGCGGGGTACCGTCGAACATCTTTGTGGCATGGGTGGTCGACGACGCGAATCTCGATGCCGCCCGGACGTACTTGCAACGACCAAGTTACTGGCAGTTCAACCTGGCGCCGGCTGGCAGCGGCGGCGCCTACGGCCTCGAATCGTTCCGGTTCCCATACACCTCGTCGTAGGGTCATGCCACGGCAGGCTAAAGATCGACCTAGTGCTGCAACGGCAGTTATGGCGGGTAGCCGCGTTGACGGTAGTGGCTGACGCGGGCTTGGTGTTGGCGTCGACGGCGCCAGTGTGACCAGGCCCAGATACGTGCCGGAAAGGGCGTGGTGGTGAGGGTCAGGGACACCATGAGTCGGCGGATCACCTTGATCGACCGGACGCCGGCGCCCCGGCGCCAGAGCGAGCAGAGGGCCGACGGTGTCGATGACCCGATGCGCGGCGGAGTGCGACACCCCGGACAGCGGACCCATCTGCCGTATCGTCAGGTTCGCGCCAGTAAGCAGCCACCAGCAACACCCGATCGGTGAGGTCGAGAGACCACTGCCGGCCCGGTCGACCGTCAGCGATCGCGTCACCGCCACGCTCGGCGACCAGCCGCACCAGCCTTGCGGAACTGGGCCCGCTGCAGCCCGGTGAACGGAAAGATCGGCTCCTGGCGGGCCGCCGAGATCATCTGGACCCCGACATGATCCACCATGGACCGATCACCGAGTGACGAGACGTCTCTGAATGAACGGTTACGTCCACCGGCCGGTGGAGAACGTAAACGATCCGTGATTGCTGCGCTTAGGTGCCTCGGGCTCGGGTTGAGTTGACGTGAGTCCCAACGCATCCATGGATGCTAACCGCTCAGGCTTAACGCCAAACACGACCTTGTCTAGCGGCACCCACCGGCAGGGGCTGCACCAGTCAGCGCTAATCATGAGTCCGTTAACCACCTGCGGCCTCCTCCCGTATCGCAATGCCCGAAACAGCCGGCGTGCAGGTCCGGGCCGCTTAAGAAGAGTGAGCACGAGGTCTTCTGGCTGAATGACTGAGCGGCCTCGCGCCAACACTGCCGATCTCGTTTCTTCAATTGCTTCTACTAACGACTGCGAAAGCGCGGGGGCTCCGGGGTGGGGCCGCCGTGCCTCTCGCACCCTAAGGGGCCCGAGCATCGCGTCGCGTAGCAATTCGATGGCAAGCAGATCTGCGGCGAAAAGGTTTTGCATGGTTGCAGCGACGGTGCCGTTCCATGCGTCTTCGTCGTTATCGCTCATCCACTCGGCTGCCACGTCGAGCGTGGTGACGACCTCAGGCCGGATCACCTCGTAGATTGATCCCGCTAGCTCGATGAAACGCACGGCCTCTGCCGACAGCCTGACCGCAGGCATCTGCCGTGCAGCTGTCGGGGTTGGGACGTGCTCCGGAGGCTGAGAGACCGTCTGCGAAAGGTATGGATGACCGAGAGGTGCATAGCCCGTCCACCACAACGGTGCGCAACTCCGGTCGCCATTACGCCAGGCGGTGAGTGATCTTCGCTGATAGCTAAGGAGGTCGCCGGTGAGAGCGGACGTGCGACCGGGGTCGGCGGCCCGCTGCACAAGGTACTTGTCGAGCCGGTCGCTGTCGAACACCGGGAAGAGCGAGACGACGACCGCGCTGGCGCCGGCCCAGAGCACGGCGGGCCCCATAGACAGCCACTCGCCGCCTGCGGCTGCCGATGCACCAGCGGAGTCGCAGGTGGAGAGCACCACCTCGGCCGGAAGAGGAAACGCGGGGTCGGTGGCGGAGTCGGTGAGCAAGTCCTGGGCTGAAAGGGTTGCCTCGTTTGCGCCGTCAGGCGTGCTGAGCATCAGGCTGCTTTGCGAGGACCGGCCGGCCGGTGCGCGACGGCAGTGGCAGGCGAAGAAGACCGCCCGGTCGCGCTCCAGCGCACGTAGCGAATCTGAAAGGTTTCTCCGCGTCGCGCGTGGCACCGTCATGTCCCACGGACCGGCAAGGAGCACCGTCGCGGCGGGGATGTCGGCCTTCAGCCTCTGCGCGGCTCTTAACGGTGCCTCCCGACAATCAGCAGATTTCTCGCCGCCGGTGGGATCAAGGACAGCAAGGCCGAGCCCCGTTGTGCAGGATGACTCACGGCTCAGGACGTGATCTAGTAGGGAGACCGAAGGTGCGAGTGTCCAGTCGGCTACCTCAATGACTCGCCGGTCGTCGTCGGCGACGTGCAGCAGGCCCCAGGGCACGTGTGCCAGTTCGGCCGGCGGTGCTACCACCAGGCAGTGCTGGTCTCTTGGTAGCCGGGTTCGAAGGTGTTCGCGTAGTCGCGCCGGGAGGAAGGCTTCGCTCACCTCACGGGTGAGCTTGCTCTCCGCCGCCCATGCTGTGCTTAGGGGTCCCTGGGCAGCCCGACGAGCGCTGATCAGAGGTGCCTCCCTTGGCCGAAGCACTGGCAGTGCATCGTGAAGCGATTGAAGCACCGCGCGGGCCGGTGCATCCTCGCCGAAGGGGACCCACCCGCCGTAGCTGTCTCCGGAGGGCTCGCTCACTCCCCAGTACAAGCGATCGGCAGAGACCCACAGTCCGAACCAGGTAGTCAATCCCTGTGCGATCTTCTCACTCGTCTCGCGAATGCTGATCATTTTTCGGTCTACCGCGTTGAGACGGCCGATTGTGGTGCTTGGGCTTGATCCCACTGACACCGCGGTCGCCGTCGTCAGTGGCAGCTCATCGGGCGTGTATTCGTTGCCGGCTGCAGTTCCGGGTAGCGCCTGCAGGCGCAACGATTCGATGATTTCCAACAACGCCCCGTCGTCACGTTCAGCGGTCACCGCAAGGAGAACGGCCGCGGCGTCGCTCGTAGCGCTCGTCCAAGAGTACCGGTCGGCCTGAGAACGCAGGAGATAGCGAGACCTGTCGAGGGCGAGAAGAGCGCGGGAGCTGTACCACTCGGCCACATCCAGTCGCCGGTCATGAAGTGCCGCCTGGCTGAGCAGCAGGGCCGCGCGGGCACCACCCAGAAGGTCTCCCGCGGCGAGTGCCGCGCGTCCGGCCGACCTGGAGTGACGAAAGCCGACCTTGTCCTCGATAAGCTCGGTGTCTCCCTTCGCCAGCCGTAGCTGAGCTTGCCGAACGAGCGGAGCCGAAAGCTCAAGCTCCGCCTCCACGAGGCGATGGACGTTACTGACCACCACGCTAGCGGCGTCTCCCATAGGCACGTAATCAGACTCAATCGCGTCTACGGCCTCATCGGCTGCCGCCTCGGCCCCGTCCAAGTCCCCGGCCGCCTCCCTAGCGGCCGACAGGGCCAGCCAGTACGCGGTAGCCAGGCGCCGGGAGCGGCGGAAGTCCCGAGCTGCCGTGGCCGCTTGAAGCATCTCGGCGGCCTCAGAGGGCTTCCCGGCTCGAACGAGGAGCTCACTACGAAGGAGCGTTGCTCGTGCCTTCAGCCACGGGTCCACGCCCGCCGCCGTTTGCACGGCATGGAGATGTGCGAGGGAGTCCTGACGCCGCCCGATCTGGGCGAGCACGACGGCCTGCTGGAATCGTGAGGCTGGCGTGACGGCAGATGAGAATTCCGGATGCTCCGTAGCGAGGCGCTCTGCCCTCATCGCGGTATCGAGGGCCTCCTGAAGATCGCCGGTCGCCTCGAGCGCCGCGGAGCATCGGACCAACGCCGTCGCCAGCAGATCCACCGACGGATCGGACTCGACCGCGCGCCGGTAGCGCCCGAGTGCCTCATCGGGTTTGAAACGCTGCATCAGCCGGTCACCCTGACGGATGAGCCGGACCGTCCTCGCATGGCTGATCATCTGCCGGTGCCGCAGTCTCGGTTGCGGGGTCTCGATCCGAGCAGTACGGAATGACATCTGGATCAGGCGCAGAAGTAGATGTAGGACTGGGCCTAGCAAGAAGTACCACTGGAGGAAGTAGTACGCGGCAGCCGCCAGGAGTACCCATAGAACCTTGCGTTTCGCGAAGATCCTCCACGAAAACAGGACGATGATCGTTGACCCGGCGATGGAGAGCCACACGGTCAGTACGCTACCCTGCCCAGCCACCCAAAGACATAGGCCAAGGCGCCCGAAGGGTCAACTCGAAAACAAATCAAAAGCTCATCATTCAGCATGCCGAAGTTGGCCTAATCGCCGTGACAGCCGTCAAAGCGACGATGTGCACCGAGCCATCGCGGCCCACCACCTTGACCGTCCCGGCCTTGCCATCGCGAAGCCTTCCGCAGTAGATGCCAGCCGAGGAGTCCAGTTCCACAAGCTGCCCGGCTGAGGTAGGGGCCGCAACGAATCCCGCGACCGCCGCAGCGATCAGAAGAAGGATCCCTCCCAGGCACGCCGCCCGCGCCTTTCGCAGAGAACTCGCAACGGCACGCGCCTGCGCAGACTCCCACGCACGAAGCCGCTCCCCTGTCATCGCCGTCGCGGCCTCCGGCAGGCCAAAGGCGCCTCGCATGGCCTCCGATGTGCCATACAGCAGCACCAGCAGGCCGGCGAACGCTAGTGCGCCGACAAGCAAGCGGTGACCCCCCGCCAATTGATCGGCTAGGTTCGGCGCAGCGACCACCGAGCTGACCGACAGCAGCGCGGTCAGTCCGCCAAGGCCGGTCCGCCATTGCTGTGCCGTCGCCCGTACATGCTCCAGCTCGTGAAACTGCAGCGTACTCGCCCGCTGCGCCCAACGCTTGTCATCGATGCTGAGGCGACGAGGTAACCGCGGGGTGAGACTCAAAGCTCTGCCTCGAACGGCCAGTACGCACCGCAACTGTTGTCACCGTCAGGGCGGTTCGGGTGTGGATGGCCGCATCCGCAGAACATCGTGAAGTCCTCAGCCTCACCGCGCAGGACAGGCATACCTGGTATCAACTTGGGGATGTCCGTCGAAGTCTGGTGGCGACAGCGCGGGCAGGGCCCGGTGAACCGGATCAGACGATCATCCTCTTCTCGAACAAACTTGATCTCCCATGACGGGTCACTGACCTCTGCCCATTCAAGCTCCCCTGGCATGTCACACCAGGTATCACCTCGAGACAACAGCAAGCAAGAAGGATGACGGCTACGTGACTCTCACCTGCCGGCCGCTGCCACGTAGAGCCGGGAAGGATCGACAACTTCGAGGCCGCCGAGCTACTTCAGCGGCACCCGGGTCACCAACTGGGTGAGGACGAGGCCGGGTGCCTCCGGGCCGGCGGTACGGACACAGACACCCGTCCGCGCGGTACCGGCCCGCTGGGCCTCGCGGACGAGCCGGATCGCGAACCCGGAGCCGCGGTGCCAGTCGCCGCCGTGATACCAGCAGCAGTCGCGGCCGCCCACGAAGCGGCACCATCTGACGTGCCAGGAGGCGCCGTCTTCACGGTCGCCGCGGCCGCCGCCGTGCTCCTCTGCAGGAGGCGGCACTGACCATAGTCGACCGAACAGCGAAGCGGGTGCCCACCTCGAGGTGCGGATTCGCTTCCTTTTGTCGGTTAGCAGCGGAAGACTGCGACGAAGGCGGCTGAGGCATGAGGGGAGCACCTGTGGCTCGACCAGGACCGCGAGGTCGCGCGACTCCCGCTCGCCGCCGGCGTCGCCAGTCGACGCCGCGCGAGCGCGCTAAGATCACCGACGTCATCCAGGCGGCCACGAGCGCGATGACGTTGCTGTTCGCGGGCGGGGCGCTGGCGGTCGCTGGCATCACGTATCGAGACCAGCAGGAGATCAACCGATCCCAGCTGCAGCTGGCCAAGCTCGAGCGCCAGCGGTACGAGCGGCGGTACGCCTCCCGAGTCGCCTACTGGTGGGAGATCACGCCGTGGGGCCCGAGCGGGCCGCCTCGGTTAAAGGTGCAGAACAGATCGCCCGCGCCGATCACGAATTTGGCCTTGGTCGCTCTTCCGGAGCTTGATTCGGTCCAGGGGCAGACGCGCGCCTACGAATTCCTGGTGGACGCTCCGCCCTGTTCGATCCTCACGGTCGAGCTGCCAGAAGCCTCCGAAGACCTGAAGCTGTGGAGCCAGAGCAGTGTCAGTCTGACCCTGAGATTCCACGACCCGGTGGACGCCTGGCTCCTGACTCCGGCTGGGTTGAAGCAGGTCACGAAGGAAACCCTCCTGAAGGCCTACGGCGGGCGTAGTCCCGTGATGACCGCCGCCCTCCCACCGAAGGAGAGCCCGGAATCGGCCGGAGACTGCGGGGAGGGTGGCTAGCCGAGGCACGCCGCTGGCGCTACCCGGGCACCCGCCGCGAGTCAGGCAAAGACAGCACCCAGTTGGTAGACGATGCCCTCCGCTCGGCGATCGGCCACCCCGTCATGGTCCCGCGGCGCGCATGCGCGAAGGGCCCGGAAGGGTGTTTCGGGTGGCTGGTCCGCACCCTGCGGACCTACGTGGTCACACCTTCCGGACCCATGTTGGTTGGTGTCCCAGCTGCTGGCGGTGGGGCGACTGGGCTCATCGGAGGAACGTTTAGCCGGTGCCGCTGCTTCGGATCGGGCAGCCGGCGCGGGTCAGTGGCCAGAGCCTCGGTCCGCTGGACAGGTGCAGCGGAAGGTCCGCGCGGTAGCCGTGTTGGCAGAGCAGGTCTCGGGCGCCCTCGGTGGTGACGACTGCGTACACCGGGTGGCCGGTCCGGTCGACCACCTGGTGGTGCTGGCGCAGCAGCTCGTCGGCGACCGGCCAGCCGTAGCCGGGTTGCACGGCCAGCCAGGACAGCCAGTGGTGCGGCGCGTCGGACCGGTAGCTGCGTACCGCGGCGTTCAGCTCGCCGAAGCGGGGAGCCGCCCGGCCAGCGAGCGTGGTCAGGTGGTAGTCGCCGAGCGCCCATTGTTGCGCGTCCAGGTCGTGGCGCCGCCACACCGCGACCGCTGACCAGTCCCCTGTCACGTCGACGTGGCCGGTCTCGATGGCGTGGTCGACGTCGACGGCGAGGAGCCGATGCAGGACGTCCGCCCGGTTGTCGGCGTCCGGCACCAGCCACTCGGCGACCGGGTCCCGGGACAGCGCGTCGACCAGCAGTGCGGTGACGGCGGGAACGTCGGCCGGGCGCGCCCGGCGTACGGAGGTCGTCATGGCGGCGTTCACCGCGGCCGTCGGTAGTAGGGATTGGGCGGTGGGAACGGCGAGCGGACGCCGCCGTTGAGCTGGCCGCGCCACATCGGCCAGAAGGGTGGCCCGGACGATGTGGGCTGCATCGGCGGTCCGGCCTCGTAGCCGTGTTGGGTGTATAGGTCGCAGTTGCGGGGGTTGCTGGCTTCCAGGTACGCCGGCAGGTTCTCGGCGTCCAGCGCCTCGTGCGCGTGGGCGAGCAGCGCCGACCCGACGCCCCGGCCTTGCACGGCCGGGGCGACGCCGATGTAGGCGAGGTACGCGTGCGGCAGACGCGGGTGGCGGGCGGCGAACATCGCGTCGAGCAGCAGGAACTTCGGCGCGTACCGGCCGGTGGCTTCCTCCAGCCCGTACAGGTGGTCAGGGTGGGGCGAGGGTGTCTCATCGCGCCGGTACCAGATCGCCACCCCGGACAGGTCGTCGGTGGTGTCGACTCTGCCGTAGTGCAGGCCGAGGGCGAGCATGAACCGGAAGTAGCTAGTGAACACCTCGAGCCGGTCGGCGGGCTCCGGGACGGCCCACTCGGCGACCGTCCCGGTGGAGAACGCCTCCGCGAACACGGGCAGCAACGCCGGTACGTCGTCGACGGTGGCCTGCCGGACGGTGAGATCGGTGCGGGTCGTGACCATTGGGGGCTCCTCAGACGGGCTGGCGGACGGGATCGGGTTTGCGTAGGGGCGCCGTCGCGCTGTCGGCGCCGAGGCCGATCGTCTGGTAGACGTCGGGTCGGGCGGTGCACAGCGTGAACGCCCACGCCAGCCCGATCGCCGCGGCGACCGCGTAGCTGGCGGGGAATATCCACCGCAGGGGGGAGGTCGGCTCGACCCCGAGCAGGACGTCGAACTGCTCGACGGTGACGACGAGGATCGCGCCGAGGGCCAGGGCGGACAGGAACGGCGCGACGGCGGTGCGCCACATGCCGTCGTGGTGGGCGGTCTGGGTGAAGTAGCTGAGCACGGCGACCGAGGTGGCCGTCATCAGGATCAGCACGCCGAGCGCGCCGAGGGAGGTGAGCCAGAAGAACAGGTGCACGATCGGGTCGGCGTCGGCCAGCACGTACCCGGTGAGCACGGCCACGGCGAGGGAGGTCTGGAGGATGGAGCCGGCTTTCGGCGCGCCGGTGCGCCGGCTGGTTCGGCCGAGGACGCTCGGGAGCACCCGTTCGCGGCCGAGCGCGAACGCGTACCGGGCCACCGTGTGGTGGAAGGACAGCAGGGCGGCGAACAGCGAGGTGATGAACAGCCACCGGCCGAGGGTCACCAGCGACGAGGTGAGGTGTGGGGCCACGAGGTTGAAGATGAGGTCGGTGCCCTCGGTCTGGGCGGCTGCGACGATCTGGTCGGGTCCGGTGGCGACGGACATCGCCCACGCCGACAGCCCGTACAGCAGGCCGGTGACCGCCACGGCGATGTACGTGGCGCGGGGCACCGTGCGTTTGGGGTCCTTGGTCTCCTCGGCGAACACGGTGGTGCCTTCGAAGCCGACGAAACCGGCGATGCCCGTGACGAGGGCGGCGCCGATGCCAGCGCCGATCAGGTTGCTCGGGGCGAGGGTGTCGAAGCTGACGCCGAGACCGTTGACGGGTCGGGCGACCATCACCGCGTCATAGACCAGGGCGATGGCGCACTCGGCGATCAGTAGGACGGCCAGGACCTTGCCGTTGAGGTCGATGCGCAGCAGGCCGAGCACGGCGATCACCCCGCAGGCGACGACGGCGCACAGCCACCAGGTGGTGTCCATCCCGAACCGGTCGTTGAGGAACCCGGACACGACCGCGCCGAAGACGCCGTACAAACCGATCTGCATGCTGTTGTAGGCGACCAGGGCAACCATGGCGGCGGCGACGCCGGCCGGCCTGCCGAGGCCCCGGGTGACGTAGGTGTAGAACGCTCCGGCGTTGACGATCCGGCGGGACATGGCCACGTAGCCGACGGCGAACAGGGCGAGCACCGCGGCGACCACGAGGTACGCGAGTGGGATGCCGAGCACGCCGGTGACGGCGTACCCGGTGGTCGCGCCGCCGGCGACGGCGGTCAGCGGCGCGGCGGCCGCCACGACGAAGAACACCACGGCGGGGATGCCGAGCCGGCCGCGGGCCAGCACCGCGGACACGGTGTCAGGATGGGGTCTGGGCATGGGGAAGCTGCCCCCTTTCAGGACTTGAAGGGTGTGCGGTGGGGTGGTGTCTCGCAGCTGAGGTCAGGTGCGGTGGCTCAGAACGGTGTGACCAATCGTCGTGTCCAGGTCGGCGAGGAGTTCCCGCATCGGCTGCGGGGCGGCCGCCAGCAGGCGCCGCAGGTGCGCGCCGACCGCGTAGGGCGCGCCGTCGAGAATGAACTGCTCCAGGCGGCAGGACGCGGCGATACCGGCCAAGGCAAGGTCGAACGCGTCCAGTTCCTCGTACTGGCGCAGCTTCGTTGACAGCCGGGCCCACGACCAGGCGGCGACGTTCATGTCCGTCGGAACGTGCACCGTGACCGTGCGGAGGAAGCGCCGCTGCTGCTGCGGTTCGACCTTGCCGGCCTGCCACAACCGGCGCGCCACCTCATCATGGGCAGTCGCGGCGAGATACGACAGCCACGTGCGCGTGGCGGTGTGCTGAGGTTCGCCGACCAGCCGGTCCAGGATGAGGTGTTGCAGAGCGTCCGTGGGCGGCCGGTGGTCCAGCACGTAAATGTGCCCCCGGTCGAACGAGATCCGACCGGCGGCGGCCAGCTCGCCGAGCAGCGCAGCGGCCAACCCGGAGGTGATCGCGCTCTGGTGCAGACGCGGCCGGCCGGTCTGGTCGTCGTGCGCGATCAGGAAGAACTCATCAGCAAGCAGCGCCGGCCGATCCGGCCCACTCCCCCGCGCCTGCCGGTGCCTCGCGGGTGTGAGCTCCAGGTGCAGCTGCCCTACCGGTCGGTGATCTTCTGCGCCAGGACGAGTTGGGATCACCGCTGCTGGCCTTCCTCAGTCGGAGCTTCTATGGGGACGGGGATCTTGAGTTCCTTCAGGACGTCGCGCCCGCCGGGGTGCCGGGGCAGTTCGTCAAGGGCCCATGCGTATTGGATGCAGGTCCTGTTGTCGGTGCAGTTGAAGCAGGTGCGGCCGTTGGCGTGCTGTTGCGCTGTGCGGCGGGCCGAGTCGAAGACATCCGCGGGGTGGTAGCTGTCGTCGATCGGGCTCATCGCGGCCTCGCAGTTCGGCGTAGGGCGAAGGCTCTGCCAACCATCTCGATCCAGGGCGGATGCTGGGTCGAGAGCGATGTACTCGCACTCAGGGCGTTGCCGTAGCACCCGTAGCCACCAGTCGCTGGGCTTCGCGTTGTTGGTTGAAGTCCGGTGCACGACCACGTCAACGGGGATGTCGGGCGTGAGGTCGAGGCCGAGGAACCACTGAATGTCATCAAGCCGGAGCGCTGAGCCCTGCGCCGGTTGGGCACCGTCGGTGATGTCGCGTGGTCAGCAAATTCAGGCATTGGAATCTCCGCCGGCCCTCTGCGCGCTCACGAGCAGGCAGCAGACCTCACCGGTCGGGCTGTCGATGGTTGCTACGTCTAGGCATCTCAGCCCGGACGCGGTGACGGCGGCTTTCCAGCGCTGCGGTCCTGACGTCCAGCGGGCAACGGGTACCCGGCTACCGTCCGCCAGCCGCATCATGTTCCGACGCGAGCCGAGCCAGCGCGGATGCGGCACGGAGAACAGCAGCCGGCCGCCGGGACGCAGTTGTCGTGAGATCAGCGGCAGGAGCTGGTCAGGCGGGCACAATCCGACCGCCCCAAAGATCGAGAAGCAGATATCCAGCGGGTGCGTGCGGGCGAGGAAGATGCGCGCGTCGGCGCAGTGGAAGCGGATCGGCAGGTGTCCCCAGCGGGTGCGCGCCCGGGTGATCTGCAGCGGTGCGACATCCACCCCGACGCAGTCAGCGGCGCGTAGTGCCAGCGGGGCCAGGTTGTCGCCGTTGCCGCAGCCGAGTTCGGCCACGGTCAGCCCGCTCACCTCGCCAAACAACTCGATCCCTGGGCCGTGGCCCGGATACTGGGTCCACTCGACTCGGCCGGGAGTCATCGGTCGGTCGTCGGGCAGCGCGAGGAGGGCTTGGCGGTCCCACGCGTGCCGGTTGATCGCCGTCGAGATGCTGGTATTCATGGCGCGCTACGACTGGGTGACGTCGAGGCAGGACTGCACGTTGCGCATCTTTTTGCCCAGGTTGATAAGGCTTCGGCCCGCTGCCTTGAGGTCCTTGGAGGCGGCGCGCATCGCTGCCAGGTTTGCCGCGTCTGCGTTGGGGTTGGCCTTGACCCAGCGGTCGATGGTGCGGGCGATGTGTTCGGCGAGTTCGGCCTCTTTGGTGACCACGCTGCGGAAGTGGCCGGCGGATTCGGTCCAGTTCCATGGGTGGGGCTCATGGCCGACGCCGGCGGTGTCGAGCTGGTAGTTGGTGTATTTCAGCGAGGTGCTGATGCCGTCGAGCATGTCCCGGACCGTCACGACCCGGCCGCTGGTGTCCCTGGCAATCGCCACGACCACTCCTCAGATGTTCCCGGGGTGGTCGTGCACGGCGCGGGAGACGCCGCGCGCGGCCACCGGTTCGGCTAGAGGTGGCCTGCGCGGGCAGGATGAAGCGGCTTTAGGCGCCGCGCGGCCACCGGTTCTTCTCAGGTCAGCGGGGCCAGGGTCCGCTCGATCCAGGGCACGCGCATGCCGGCCAGCTCGCAGCGCATCGTTTCGACGTCGGTGCCGAAGGGCACGACGCAGCCGCCGGACATGTTGGGAGCGCCCTGGCAGGCGTGGACCAGCCTGCCGCCGAGAGCCGCGTGCGCGAGGATGCTCTCGCGTCGCCGCGACTCGTTGAACCAGGTGCCGTGATACAGCTCGTCGAGCACTTCAGCGGTCGCCTTGTCCAGATCGTAGACCACTCGGGCGGCGGCGCACAGCATCCAGGCAGGGGAAACGTTGCTGATATGCCCGTCCAGCTCGACCCGGTTGAGGGCCATCAGGGTCCCGCACTCGCGCAGCATCAGCAGCGTCCCGTCGGGCACGAAGTCCAGGCCGGGATCCTGCAGGTGCTCCTCCCGGAACATGTAGGCGTAGACGTCGTGTGCGGTGCGCAGCACCTCGGCCGGATCGGTGGTGGCGTAGCCATGCTCCTTGACGAAGTCCAGCACCAGCTGCTCAATCGTCAGGTCCTCGCTCTCCGCGGCCGGGAGCAGCTCGTCGCGGACCCGCTGCCAGTCGCACAACAGCCAGCTCGGGTTCTCGTAACGGAAGAAGAACTCCTCAGGCTTGATCGTCAACGTCGATCCGTTGACCGTGATGCCGGGGATACACATCCAGGTCCTGGTGAACGGCGCGGGCAGGTCGACCTTGATTACGTCGGCAATGGCTACCGTCATGGCGACAGTTCCTCTCAAGATGGTGTGTGACCGTCTGCGGTGGTCGGGCGGGCCTGCGGAGCTAGGCGGCTGGCAGCACCGCCGCTAAGGGCGGCGCTGTGAGTGGCGGGTGGCTCACCTCCTTGTGCCTCGGCTGCCAGCTTTGGCGGACCCGCCAGAATTCCGGGCAGGTCCGCCAAAGCGAGGCGGCGGCTGGGAGCAACCCGCCCATCACTCGCCCGCGCAGCCCGATGGCGGTACGCGGACGAGGAGTCAGCCTCGGGCACGAGGATCCGGACGCCGCAGCAATCGGCCGAGTCAACTCCCTGGCCGGATTGCCAGACTCGATCAATCTGTCCACCATGAATTCCCTGATGTCGATGACAATGGGTCGGTGAGCCGACCTGCCGCACAGCAGCGGGCTTCGACGCTTGTCAACAGGGAACCGTTCGCGAGAGGCCGGCGGTACCGTCCACTAGCCGTCCGCTCGCAACCAGGCAATGACGGGCCATAACGGAGGTGACTAGCGTGACCGCCGTGGACAGGCAAGGCGGGAGGTGCTCAGATGGCCGGAAGGCGCTATGCCCCTAACCGACGGCTAGCGTGGGAGAGACTCCAGCGGGGCTGGTCGTATGAGGAGGTCGCCGAGCGCATTCGCGCGGGGATAAGACTCGCTGGAGAAAGCGACACCGGGCTCAACGCCAACACGGTGCGGCGATGGGAGACCGGCGAACGGTGGCCGGACCCGCGCTACCGCAAGCACCTAGTAGCCATCTTCGACAAGCCAGCCAACCAACTCGGCCTTCTCACCGCCGACGAGCTGGCGCTGTGCCCGCAGGCGGAGACACTGCACGAGTTCAGGAGGTTGTGGGACATGCTCACCGGAGACGAGAACGAAGCCGGCTGGGACCGCGCAGCCGTCCTACGCGCACTGTTCGGCGCCAGCATGCTGCCCCTGGTCGCTCCGTTGCTGTCGCTCGACCCGCAGGCAGCGCATGCGGATACGAAGACCGTCGACCCAGACGCCTACACCGAGATCGTCCGCTGCCAGCGGGCGCTGTACTGGACCAGCCCGGCGAGGTCGCTCTACGAGGCCGCATACGCCCACACCCAGCTTGGCACCGGGCTCGTCCGCGCGGCGAGCGGCACCAGCCGCACCACCCTCGCCGCCGCCCTCGCCGAATCCGCGCTCCTCACCGCCCGGCTGGCGTTCTTCGACCTCAACCAACCTGCCATCGCTCAGCGCTGCTACGACGTCGCCCTGGCCGCCACCCGGGAAGCCGGAGACCACGCCCTGGCCGCCACCGTCCTCGGTCACATGGCCTTCATTCCCGCCTTCAGCCACAACCCTTCCGCCGCCCGACCGCTGGTCGACGCGGCGCTCCAGCACACCTGGCACGGCGTCAGCCCGGCCGTCCGCTCCTGGCTCCACTGCGTCGCCTCGGAGGTCGAAGCCCGCGCCGGCGCTGGAACAGCTAGCCGTCACCAGATCGACCTCGCCGCTACCGCGATCGAAGCCAACCCGACGCCGCCCGAATGGCTCGACTTCTACGACGACGGTCGGCTGCAGTCATTCGCCGGCTACGCAGCCCTAGCGGCCGACGACTACACCGAGGCCACCAAGCAGCTCACCGGGGCGCTCACGTGCCTGGCCGCCACGGCAGCCAAGCAACGCAGTGTCATCCTCGCCGACCTCGCGTCCGCACAACGCGGCGACGGAGACCACGCCGCCGACTACCTCAACCAGGCGATGGACGCCCTGCACAACGACTGGTACGGCACCGGCCTGGACCGCGTCCGAGCCGTCCGGCCGGCAATCGGCGACAGCCGGCAGGGCAGGCAGCTCGATGAACGGATCGCCGCCCTCACCGCGAGCCGAGCCGCCCTGCCCGACTGCTAAGCCACCGACTCGTTGTGCTTGCGTACCAGCTCGGGCAGCTCAGCCAGCGAGTCGAGCCGGAACAGGCAACGCTCGCTAACGATCTTGTCATCGAGGATGTGCCCCCACGGGCCGCGCCGGACCAACGCGGTCGCGATCCCAGACTCCTGCGCAGGCCGGATGTCGTTGTCCAGCCGGTCCCCGACGTACAGCACCCGATCGGCTGGGCAGCCCGCCTCCGCCACAACGCGCTCAAAGAACGCCGCCGACGGCTTCTCCACACCCCAACCATCCGACGTGCCGATCAGATCCACCGGCAGGTCCAAGGCACGCAGAATTGTCTCGGCCCGTGCCGTCTGATTACCGGCCAGGCCCACCTGCACGCCCAACTCACGCAGTCCGGTCAGGCACGCCCGAGCATCCGGGTACAGATTCTCCTCCGAGAAGTGCTCCGGCTGACCAGCCGCTGCCCGGCGCTCCCGCTCCTCCGTCAGATCGAAGCCTGGACGGAAAACCTGAAACGTCTCCCGGTAGTCGAGGCCGCGAGCGATCACCGCCCCAAAGACTGCCGAGAAAGTGTGCCGGGGTACACCCAGCCAGTCCGCCCAGGTCCCGTACTCCCGGGACTCGTCGACGATCGTCTCTCCAACGTCGAAGAACACACTCGCGATCACCATCTGATTGTGCCGGTTCCGCCGAGCGTGATCAACACGGATGGCTGCAGCTCCGTACGCGGACTTCGCTCGGTCTTGACCTTCAGAGACCCGCGCTCCACATGGCCGCCGGCCTTCGCGCCCGGACAGGCCTGGTCGAGTTGGCCTGTCGACCGCGCCGGAGGTGGCGTAAACGCACCGGGCCAGGCTGACCCAGGTTCCGGCACGCTGAGCGTCGAACCCATGAACTCTTCGGTGTGAACGTCGATCTCGCTTGCCGTCGAGCTTCAACCGATGCCATCTGACGTCGTCGCACCCGCTCCGCCCACCGCTAGAGTCCGTCCAATGGTGGATGACACCGGTCCCCCTCTCCTCTGCGACTTGACCTTCAGCGATAGGTGAGCGTGGATCACTAGACCCCTCGCTGGTACGGCGCGGGATGCCAGATGGAGTTCGGCCGCGTTGGTGCAGAACACCTGCCCGTGGCCCCGACGGACGTAGGAGGTCCGAGGCCAATGAGTCTTGCCGTTAAGGACGCTCTTCTCGCGACGAAAGACCTAGGGAAGAACGAGCGGGCCGTGGCTATCGCCATCGCCGCACACGCCAACCACGAAGGCAAGGCTTGGCCTTCCGTCGCCACCATCGCGAACTACGCCGGCTGCTCGGAGCGGACGGTGCAGCGATGCCTCACCAAGCTGGTGCAACTCGGCCGCCTGGCGGTGTCCAAGGCCGCCGGAATCGCCACCCGCGTCTACCGCCTGGTCAACGGAGGCGGGCGAACGGGAACCGCCTCTGGGGTGACAAATCAGCAGGGCAGGGTGACAGATTCGGCCAGCGGTGGTGACAGGCAGGGTGTCACCCGAAGCCTTGAAGACCATTCAATGAAAGGCAGACGGGCACCGGTTTCTGACCGATTTGCTCCGCAGAGGAAGCAGACCCGCGCTCCGGGTTGCGCCGAGCGTGGCGGCGCGGCGCCGCCGATGACCGGCGGTGGCCGCCGCTGCTCGCGTCCGGGGCACATTGGCCAACCTGCTGGCAGGTGCATTCCCTGCCGCTCAGAGGCGATCGAGCGCCGGGCATGATCGCGACCGTCACTTATGTGCTGGGATGCTGATCGCTCTTCGGCTCAACGAGCGCGGTGCACCATGAGACAAGCGAAAGTCGCCAGCGTAGCCGGCCCGGGCTTCCCCCAGGCACGGTCACGTCGATGACTCATGTCGACCCAGGGTCAGATGGCCCTCTTGGTCGAACCGGACTCGACCGCTGGTCACCGCGACGTGCAAGCCGTACCGGAGCAGTTTGTCGATCTTGTCGGTGCGCCGCCGGTAGCCGAGGCGCTCCAGCCCCGCGCGCAGCAGGCGCTCCTCGTCCATGCTCGGCACGCTCTCCAGAACGCCAACGAACGCGTTGGCGACCTCCTCGGGCGGCACCTCCTCGAACGCCCGGTCGTTGCTCGCCTGGGTGACGCGGTACGCGCGGTAGGTCTGCGGATCCGTCCCCTCGGGCCAGGCGTACCGCCCGACGGTAGGGTGGTCATACAGCCGGCGGGCGTCGACGAGCGCGAGCACGGCGAGGCGCCGGTCCTCCCGGGTCCGCAGGAAGCCGAAGCGGGCCAGGGCCAGGCGGGCGAGCCGGTGCTGTTCGACCGGGCCCTCCGCCGCGGTAATCTCCCGCAGCGCCTCCCGAACGAGCCCGCGCACCCTCTGGTCGGTGGAGAGCAGGTCGAGGTCGCTCTGGTCGCCGAGCGGCGTCGGGGCGTACGGGATGAAGGGGCTGACTTCGATGGCGCCGGTCGTCGCCGGCGGCGCGCTCGCGGCGGGGGCCGGCGCGGATGCGGTGGCGAGGCCCGTGACAGGTGCCGGCGCTACTCCCGTGGCGGGCTCGGTGTCCTCCGCAACGCGTGGACCCGACAGCTCGACCAGGTGGACCTGCTCGACGTCCTCGGCAGCGCGGGGCGACGGGAGCTCGACCGTACCGTGGGGCGCGACGGCCTCCCCCGGCGCGGGCGGCTCTGGAGCGTCGGCCTTCGCGATGGCGTCGTCGACGCGGCCGAGCAGCGCGGACCGGTCGTGGATCCACGCCGGCAGCCAGAACCGCACCACCTCCGGCCAGCCCATGATCGTCCGGAGCAGGGCGGGCGCCAGGTCCCGGTCGGCCACCGTCGGGCGGGCGCTCCAGTCGGGACCGTCCAGCATGACGGCCACCTGCCAGCGGGCCGAGCCCGGCCGGCGTACGGCGAGGTCCACGGTGAAGTCGGAAAGGCCGTGTGAGGTGTGGACCTCGTGGCCGCGGTCGCGCAGCGCGGCGGCCACATCGTCGCGGATGCGGCTGCGCCGCTCGGCCCGGTCGGTGGCCAGGTCGCCCAGCCGGTCGGCGCCGGCGGCGGCCATCTCGCAATACGCCCGCAGGTGCTGGGTGCCGACCGCCGAGGTGCGGGACAGGTCGATGTCTGACGGGTCGAAGGAGGAGAAGAGCACCACCTGCCGGCGGGCCCGGGTGATTGCCACGTTGAGCCGCCGCTCACCGCCGGCCTGGCTCAGCGGACCGAAGTTCAGCGGAAGCTGGCCGGTCTCCGGGTTGGTGGAGAAGGCCAGGGAGAACAGGACGACGTCCCGCTCGTCGCCCTGCACGTTCTCCAGGTTCTTGACGAAGATCGGCTCGGCGACGGTGCCGGAGAGTTGCTCGCGGATGATCGGATCGGCGCTGTCCTCCAGCAGGTTGAGGATGAGGTCCCGCTGCTGGATGTTGAAGGTGACCGCGCCGATCGACTGGCCGGCGGTGGCCGGGTCGTGCAGACGCCGGGTGATGTCGGCGAGGACGGCCCGCGCCTCGACGTCGTTGGTCCGCGAGCCGCCCCGGTCGTACCGGCCGTCGACCCGCCGCCAAGCGATGCCCCCGGAGGTACTCATCCCCGGCGACGGGAGGCTGGAGAGCTTGTTGTCGTAGTAGTACCGGTTGGAGAAGGCGATTAGCGACTCGTCGTGGCTGCGGTAGTGCCAGGATAGCCACCGCTGCGGCAGCCCCGACTCGACGGATTCGCTGAGGATGCTCTCCAGGTCCTCCAGCACCGGGCCGTCGCCCTCGTCGACGTCGTCGACGGTGTGGCTGGCCTGCATGAAGCTGGCCGGCGGCATCTGCCGGGAGTCACCGACGACCACCACGGCACTGCCCCGCCCCATAGCGCCGATCGCCTCGGCGACCCGGATCTGCGACGCCTCGTCGAAGATGACCAGATCGAAGCGCTGGCTTCCCGGGGCCAGGAAGTTCGCCGCCGAGGCGGGGCTGACAAGCACGCACGGCGTCAACGCCAGCACGGCGTCGGGGTACTGCTCGAACAGCTCCCGGAAGGACCGGCCGCCGCGCTTGCGGCGTAGTTCCGCCGCGAAGTCGGCGAAGCGGCCCCGCCGGTCGGTCGGGCTGAACGGGCGGCGGCGGACCAGCACCGAGGGTAGGCGCTCGGGCAGCGCCGACCGCAGCTCACCCGCGGCCGTCTCGAACTGGGCGATCTCGTCGTCGTGCAGTTCCGGGTCGAAGTACTGCAGCCCGCCGGCCCGTACCCGCTCGCCGAGGGAGGCGGCGGCGACCCCGCGCCGGTACGCCTCCTCGGCGAACTGTCCGTTCACGTCGGCGCGCAGCAGCTGGTCGCGGTAGTCGGTGAGGCCGGCGGAGGCGAGCACGTCGGCGTGGGTGAGGACGGTGGCCCAGCGGCGCAGCGGGAAGAGTTCCTCGCTGCGCAGGTCGTGCAGCCAGGTCGCGCCGTCCCGCTGCCAGGCGTCGACCCAGTGCGAGCCGGCGGACCACAGGGCCAGCTCCGGCTCTGCGGAGCGCAGCACTCCGCGCCAGGCCCGCCATCGGGAGGCGATCCGGTCCAGGAGGGTGGCGTCGACGTCGGACACGCCGCGCTGGAACATTTCCCAGGCCTGCGGGTGCCGGGCCAGGAGGGTGCGGCTGGCCCGGGTGGCCTCGATCGCCTCTGCCAGCCGCTGCTGTGCGTCCGGGTTCGTGGGCTGCCACGCCGGGATCCGTAGGCCGCCGAGCGCGACCGCGTGTTGGTGCAGCGCGGCGGCCTGGGCCTGGGCGGCGACCAGGCGTCCGGTGGTCACCTCGACCCGTTCGACGTCGAGCGCCGCGCCGGCGACCAGGTGCACGGCCAGCTTGTCGACGACGGCCTGCCGGCGCTTGCGCTTGCCGAGCAGCTTCTTCGCCGCCTCCTGCGCCTCGGCGTGCCACGCGGCCAGCTCGGGCCGGGCGAACACGTCCGGCCGGAAGATGGCGAGCTCACCGGCGAAGCCCTGGTGGAAGGCAGCCATCTCCGCCTGGAGCCGGGCCGCCGCCTCGTCCCACCGCCGGTCGCTGGCGCGCAAGGTGGTCTCCCTATCCGGCAACATTCCGCGTACGGCGAGCCAGGCGCCGGCCTGCAGCTCGGTGACGGTCTCCGGAGTAGGCAGCGTCCGCAGCAGCCCAACCAGGTGGGGGTGGGCGGCAAGGTCGGCGCGGAGCCGTTCGAGCTCGGCGGCGATCTCGGTGACGGCCGCGCCGTGCAGCCCGTCGAGGGTCCGGCAGCCGCTGAGCGCCCAGGGATGCTCGGGCCGGACCCGCGCGGAGCGGGCGGCGGCCGGGAACTCCCGCAGCGTCGTCTCCACCTGGGCGCGCACCTCAGCGGGTGCGTGCAGGTAGCTCACCGGAACCGGGGCGGCCGGGCCGTCCCCGTACGCGAGGACCTGCTCGTAGGCCGACCAGAGCGACATGCCGACGGGGTTGGCGGTGTGGACCTGCGCCGGATACTCCGCCAGCGGGGCGAGCCGCGTCCGGTAGGCCGTCTCGACGGCCGTCCAGTCGCCGTCGCTGCCCAGGTCGTACTGGTCAAGGGCGTCGCGCAGCTGCTGTCGGATCGCGTTAAGGGACTGCTTGCGCCCGTGCAGATCCAGCGCGAACGGTCCGAGACCGATCTGCTTGAGGCGGCGCTTCACCACCTCGAGGGCGGCCTGCTTCTCGGCGACGAACAGCACCGACCGGCCGGCGGCGACCGCGCGGGCGATCATATTGGTGATGGTCTGCGACTTGCCGGTGCCGGGCGGCCCTTCGAGCACGAAGGACTGGCCGCGCTCGGCCATGACGATGGCCTGCATCTGGGAACCGTCGGCGGGGATCGGCAGGTGCAGCTCCGCCTCGTCCACGGCGACGTCGGCGCCCTGGTCCGGGCGGGCCGGGTCGTCGAAGGTGGCGCCGGAGGATTCCACCAGGTGCCGGACGACGGGGTTCTCCATGAACCGGGGCCAGTGGTCGCCGAGGTCTCGCCACATCTGGAAGGTGGAGAACTGCAGCAGCCGCAGGCTGGCGGTCTCGTCGATGCGGTAGTTCAGCCGGTTGTCAACCAGCCCGGTGTTGATCGCCGCGAGGGTCTTCGCGATGTCGATGCCGTGCTCGTCGAGGACCGGCTGCTCCAGCTCCGGGATCCGCACGCCGTGCTTGACGCGCAGCCACTCGATGAGGCAGTAGTTGGGGCTGGCGACCTCGGTGCCATCGATGACCATTGCGTACGGGCGGCGGCCGCTGCCGCCCTCGATGCGCACCGGCAGGAGGAACAGCGGCGCGTACGCCTCTCCCCCGGTGGTCTTGGTGTGCACCAGGGTGCCGATGGTCAGGTAGAGGTAGTTGCTGCCGGTCTCCTGCTCCATCGTGCGCGCCTCGCGCTGCAGCGCCCGCATGGCGGTCTTGTAGCGGGCCTCGGTGACGGCACCGTAGACCCGCCGGTCGGTACGCAGCTCCCGGGTGAGGATCTCGGCGTCGAGGTCCTGCGCCCGGCGGGCGCCGGCCAGCTCGTGCACGTGGCTGATGTCGTCCTGCGGGATGACCTGCACCTGGCGGCCGTCATGGATGAGGTCGTCCAGCAGGGCGAGCGCGCCGGCCGGCACGTGAAGGTCCAGGCCCCGGCCGCGCTTGGGCAGGTTGAGCAGCGGGTTGCGCAGGCTCAGGTCGAGCAGGGACTTCCGCCACTGTTGGATACGCGCCGGGGAGCCGTCGGAGGGCTGCGGCACCTCGTCGCCCTCGTCGGAAAGCTGGCGCAGCTTCGCGGCGGCGACACCGGGTGGGAGGTCGAGGGAGGCGCCGGCGTCGGGCGTCGTCTCGGCGTCGACCAGCGCGGGCGCGACCAGCTCGTCGGCCGACGGCAGTGGCCGGATCCCGGAGCGGTGCGCGAGGTGGACGTCGACGACGCCCTGCAGGCGGTGACCCTCCCCGCGGAAGTGGCCGAGCCCGACCCGTACCGCCTCGGTGAACGTCGCCGACTGCGCACCGGGCCCGACGCGGGTCAGCTCGACCGGCACCGCCCGGCCCGAGTCGACCATCGAGATCAGCAGGTTCGTCTCGGTCACCGCCGCGGACCCGAGCCGCTCCTCCTCGAGGAGGAAGCCGCCGAAGGCGTGCCCCTCGCTGATGAAGATGAGCGGGTGCAGCCCCGCCGCCTCCAGGCACGCGGCGTAGGTGACAGAGAGGTCGAGGCAGTTGCCGAGCCGCCCGTCCAGGACGGCGGCCGTCGTCCGTACCTTCTGGCCGCTGTTCTCGAACGAGGCCGGCAGGGTCTGGTAGGTGATCTCGAGCTGGCGCAGCGCCTCGTACACGGCGCCGGCGATCAGCGCGGCCCGCTCCGCCCCCTCCTGGTAGCCCTGCAGCGAGCCGGAGCCGGTCCGCGCGAGCAGGAGCTGCGCCGCCGATCGCAGGACCGCCTCGACCGCCCGGGTGTTCGGCTGCACGAAGGCCGCCAGGCTGTCGTAGAGGGCCGGGCTGTTGAACCACTCGTTGTGCGCCAGCACTCGTGACGGGGCGACCAGCGTCAACGCCTTGTCACCCGCCTCGACGGTGAGGCGGTAGTCGACCGGGAACGCCTCGTCGGTGCGGTAGAGCAGCGCCCGGTCGGGCGTGACGTCCCGGAAGTCGTCCCAGCCGGTGCTCGCGCCCGGCCGCAACGGCGCGGTGAGCGTACGTGCCCACGGCTCGATCAGCGCGCCGTCGGGGCCGAGCAGCTCCAGCGTCAGGGTCACGTCCGCCAGCGGTTCCGTGGCGCGGTTGACCAGCGCGAGGTGGCGGACCAGCGGTACCCGGTTGTGCACCAGGGCGGCGTTGATCGCCGGCTGCACGAGCAACGCGACGGCGAGCTGGTCGTCGTCGGCGGTGAACTGCGCGAAGACGCTGTCGGACATGAGGGTTTCTCCAGGTGGCGAGGCCAGGAAGGGCCAGCCTAACGGTCATCCGTCCGGTGGATCCTCCCCCGGCCGTATGCCGATCTTGGTTGTCGTACCCCTCGGGCAGGATGTGCGCCATGACGACGCACCACCCGAACACCCGGCGCCTGGTCTACGGCCACGCCACCAATCACGACTGCCTCGCCTTCGTCGACGCCGACACCGCCGCCGGGGAGGCCGCGGAGATCAGGGCGCTCGCCGCCGCCCGTACCTGGGGCGAGGCTCGACAGGTGCAGATGACGCACCTGGAGAACCCCGCCGGCCCCGACTGCTACGAACCGGAGGACTACGCCGACGACGAGCCCTTCGACATCACCGAGGTGGGTGCGGTCGTGGAGATGAGCTGGCCCGAGATGGTCACGGCGCGGGCGTTAAGCGTGCTGCCGCAGGACCTGCAGGACCGGTACGGCGAAGTCGTGCTCACGGTTCACGACGGTGAGTACCTGCAGGTTCCGCTCGACGGCGAGGCTGAACTGGTCGCGGAGCTGCGCGAGCGTGGCTACGAGGCGACCCGCGACGACGAACTCATCAACCTGCTCGACGGCCTCGGCCTCGGCTCGGTGACTGCCTGAGCAAGCACGGAGACGCCGGCATCGCTTCCGAGGACCGGCTCCGCTACCCATGCGCGGTCGGCGTCTCCGTGGCTCGTCCTCACCGACGGCGCTTGTTCAGGCTCGGAAGGCCGCCGGACACCGTCCGAACGCTGCCGTCCGGGTTGCTCCGGCCCGGCTTTTGTAGGGCCTCAGTGACGCGCCTCCCGGCGAGGTCGGAGGCGTCCATGCTAACGACGACCCGATCTGACCTCCGCCAGCTCCGTAAGCGAGCCAGAGCTTGGTGGCTGTCGGCGGCACCCGTCAACGCACGGATGGCTGGCATCGCCCGGGACGTGTCAGCGAGCAGGAGATGGGCGACATCGGCGGGGCTCAGCTTTCGCGGCGAAACGTTGCCTATCGGAACGAGGGAGGCGTGGATCTTCCCGTTCTGGAGCCACAGCCACACGGACCGCCTGCCATCGCCCGCGCGCATCACAGGAGTTGTCGACGCGGTGGTTCGTCTGGTCGGCGGCGACGAGGCCGGCTTGGTCGAGAGATTCGCTTGCAGAGCGGCCGTCGGCTGCGGCCGTCGCTGCGACTGTGCCGGGACGTCGACAACCGGGCGGGGCGAGGCCACCCCTCCCGACGACGGCTCCTCGCCAGGTTGCGGCGGCACGGTCGGTACCGCGTTCCGTTCCCGCATGAACCAGCCGGCAAGGTCCCACTGCTCCGGCGTGAACTTGACCGGGATGACCTCGGTCAGGTTCGATGCCGACGTGGCCTGAACGGTGAGTCGCGCGCGACGCTTCGCGTGGTCGGCTGTGGTGAGCGATCCGATGTCGAGGAGCGTGGCCAGCGGAATCCGCCTGACGTCCGCCTTTAACCACGGCAGCAACCGGCGACGCCGGACGACGAGCTGCTCCTTCTCAAACCAGGCGTCCCAATGCCGAGCGGCCATCCCCACCACCTCCCGTGCTGGGTACGTTAGCGGCGTGATGTTCACGACTGCACTCGGCGTAACGGACAGCTGAGATGACGGATCGTCTGGTTGGGTCAGCGGCGCGGGCGGCGGGAGCGCGACCCTCACTAGGCGGCAGTAGGCGCTGCAAGGGACCGTCCTTGCACTGTCGGCGAGCACGTGGTGTGACCCTGCGGCCGGACAGGCACGCTTGCCACCTGAAGCGGTCCGGATGATTCTCGTTTGGCCCCAATGGACCATTCTGTGTTCGCGTTGCGCCCGCAAGAATCGCCACCATGGTGCTTTCCACCCCCGAGGCTTCCGCAGCCTTCGGCCAGTCTCAGATCGAGGGGCCGAACTGGTGCGAGCCAGGTCTGCTGGCGCGCGCAGGCCGCTACCCGCTGGCCGTGGAGGCGCCAGTGATGTCGGCTGTCGACATGCTGGTCCCCGGCGTCTCGACGGTAACCCGATACGCCCGCTACTACACCCTCTACTGGGCCATTGCTGCCCACGCGGAGCGCGTCGGGCTGGACCGGGAAGGTTGCCGCCGGCTTCTCCGTCGTGCCGAGGTGGGCCTGGCCCGCATTTCCCTCGCCAACGACAGCGCGGATGAACCGCCGGGACTGGCTCACGGCGTGGATGCGTACCTGCGGCTCGCGCCCGAGCCTGGGGCGGAGTTCTCGCTCGCGGACGCCTCCGGGAAAGGCTCGTACTCGCCGCGCAATTGGGGCTTCTGGTCGCAGTACAACGGCCCGAGCGTGGCCCTCGGCACGGTAGCGCTTGACGGAGGCGCGTTGCGGGCCGGCCGGCACTCCTGTCCGCCTGCGGTCAGCGAATTTTTCGCTCCGCTGATCACGGCCACCGAACGGAGCGGTGGACTCGCACTTCCCTCTCCCGCGCTCAGCCGGCTCAGCCTTCAACACGAGGTGGGCACGCCGGACCTGGAGCCGCTGAGCGAGGTGCTCAGTGCGACAGTCAAGGGACACCACGACCCGCACACGTGGACCGGCAACGACGTGACGAGGCGGGCCAGCCTACGCATTCTGGCCCGGGCCTGGCAGCTCAACCCCGGGGCCAGCACTTGGCTGGAGGCCTTCGCCGCCGCCGTGGCGTACGGATCGGCGGCGCGGGATGACCAGCTGCTCGCTGGCGAGCAGCAGACCGCCGCATGGCGTGGAGTGGTGCTGCGTCGTCACTCGGTCGGCGCGTGGCGACGCCTGTGGGCCGCGCTGGTGGAGCAGGTCCGCGATGCGGGAACGGCCTCCCGGGGGCACCTTCATGAGTGGATCACCGAGCTGCTTCCCGAGCAGCCGCTCGCCGAGTTCGAGGCCGGCCTGCCGTCTGTGGTCGACGCGTCCGGACATCCCGCGCCAGCTGAAGACCAACTGCTCCGGGAGAAGGCAGGTGTGCTCACCGACATGGCGTTGCTGTTGTTAGGCGCGCGACGACTCGACTCGCTGACCGGGCTCGAGCTCTACTCGTTCAAAGGTCGCCGTCCCACCTATCTTGACCCGACCTGGGTGGCGCAACTACGCCGGGAGTTCAATCAACGCCCCCTCACAGAGCTGGGTCGACGACTCGTCGACGACATGCTGGCACAGTCCCGGCGGGTGGCGTTGCGCAAGGTGACCTTCAACCGGGACGGGACGATGTCCCTGTTCAGCCGGCTACACGAGCGCAACGGCGCCTATTTCGCCGACTCGTCGGAGGGCAGCGGCAACATCGGACTGCGGATCAATCAGCTTGCTGGGATCGCAACACAGGTTGGGCTGCTCACCCGCGACCCGGCCCAACCGGTGACCCCATGGGGACAGCGGCTGTTGGGACTGCCGGCATGAGCGGGGTAGAGAGGTCATTTCGGTCGCCGCTGACGCTGCTCGAGCAGTGGCGGGACCGCGTCGATGCTGCCCGCCTGCGCGAGGTAGTCATTACTGGGTACACGGTCGACCTCGGCTTCCTGGAGAAGTTCGCCATCCCGACTGCCCGCGCGCTCGGCGCACGGATCACCATCCTCGGTGACGCCGGTCAGGCCGTGCACGACCCGGTGGACGTTCGGCGGGCCGGGGTGGCGTACCAGCACGGGCATGCCGCCTGCAAACGGGCGTTCCACCCGAAGTTGGTGGTGCTCCTCGGCGACGAGGACGTATGGCTGGCAATCGGCTCGGGCAACCCGACGCTGTCCGGTTGGGGATACAACAGGGAACTGTGGGCGGTCGCCCGAGGTAGCCGGCAGCAGGGACCGCAGCTGATAGCTGACGTCGCGGACTGGCTGCATGAGTTGCCCGACATCGTTCGAGTGGCCACCTGGATCGCCGCCACCCTGCGGCAGGTGGCGGAGCGTATGCGGCCGGCGACGCTGGACGAGCAGTGGTCGCAGATGCGCGCCTACGGCAACCTCCGACGTCCGCTGCTGGAGCAAGTCCCCACCGAGCCGGTCCGGGCGTTGCACCTGTCCGCGCCGTTCTACGACCCGCCCGCCCGCGCGGTCACTGACTTGCTCCGACGCACCAAGCCGGAGTCCGTACGTGTCGCGGTCCAGCCTGGCGTCGGCATTTTCGACGGCGCGGCGCTGGTACGGGCCACCGAAAACGTCGTGGACCGGGAGTTCACGGTGTTGGTCGGCGGGCCTGTTCGGCACGGCAAGTTGATTGAGTGGTGTACGGCAGATGGTGCCTACGCCGGGCTGACCGGTAGCGCCAACGTGACCGCGTCCGCGCTGCTGCTCAGCACTGCGGGCGGCGGCAACTGCGAGCTGGTAGTCCTCGCACCGCAGGACGGCTCGCTCTTCCCCCCGGGTGATCGGCAGCCCGGGTCGGCGGTCAGGAAGCTCGTGTCGAGTCCGCCCGCATCGGCGGCGGACACCGGTCGGCCGGGCCCGGTGCTGCTGGGTTGCGCACTGGCCGACGGCGCCCTCTTAGTGGAACTCGCCGCCACCATGGCTGCGCCGGTGCTCATCGAGACCTCACCGTCCGCGGTCCCCGGCACTTGGCTCGGCGTGGGCACCGTTCCCGCCGGGCTGGCGGCGACCCGCTTCCTGGCTCCCGAGCTGACCGGCGGCGCGGTCCGCGCGGTGGTCGACGTTGACGGCGTACGCCAGGAGTCGGCCATCGTCTTCGTCACCGACACGTCGCGCTGCCGGCCCCGACAGGATGCCAGCAACGAAGCGCAGCTGCCGCGGTCGTACGATCGGGTCGACCTCTTCACTGACCCGGTGATCGCCCAGCGGTTCAGCGCCGACCTGGAGCGTCTGACGGTCCAGGTCGGCGCCGCTGCCCGGAACGTCCCGCACACCACGGGCGGGAGGGTGGACGATCGAATCGGGTCGAGCGACCGGTGGGCTGACTTCCTCGAGGACTGTGACCGGCTGCTTGGGCCGGACCTGTCGCGACTCGTCTTCCCGAGAAACGAGGCGGCTGAAGCCGACGCGAGTACCGTTTGGTCGATCGATGACGCCGACCAGGGTGAGGTCGCCGACGGCGAGGACGAGTCGGTCCTTGAAGACGTCACGGAGGACGAAGCGGCTGCCGGGAAGCCCGCTGTATTTGCCGTCCCACCCGACGAGCGCAATCGCTACCGTCGCTTCGCGGCGCGCTGGGTAGCAGCGGTGGCACCGGCCAGATCGCACGACGGCTCTACCGCGCCGCCGATGCCGCTGCGGATGACCATCACGGCCCTCTACCTGACCCTGCTCGCCGCCGGCGTGTGGCAGGACGAGGAAACCTGGCGGGAGGGCCTCCGGCGGCTGGCCGGGTCACTCGTCCCCGACGACCAAACTCGCGATGAGCTGCCACCCGAAGCTTTCCATCGGCTGTACTCGCTGCTCGCGGTCGCCATGGCAACGCTGAGACACGACGCCCAGTTGTACGGCGGACGGACGGAGGACACTGTCGCCACGGCGGCGTGGCGGGACACCGCCGAGTGGGTTGCGGAGGCGGACCCCAAGCTCGCGGAAAACCTCCTCCTGCCGGCGACCCAGCCCTACGCCCGTGTAGTGAGCAGCGCAGCCCTCTGGGACACGATCACTCTTGCCCGGGAGTCGCGCCACGATCCCTACGCGGCGGCTCGGACGGCTCTCGCCGAGGCCGGGGTGACAGTCGAGTGCCGCGACGGTGTGTGGCAGGTCGAGGGAGAGCACCGCAATGCGTTTCGGGCGGCGGCACTGGTGGCGACGGCGCTGCAACGGGTGGCCGATCAGGTGGTGGTGGCGGCCAGAGGGTCCGGTCGTGCGGTGCTCATCGCCGCGGCCGGGCAGACGATGGCCCTCGCAGACTCGCGCACGGCCATGTGGCGGCTCTATGAGCTTTCAAGCACCCGCACGCCAGCCTCACTCACCGCCGGGTGTCCAGGGCCGCCGCCCGGGGCCCGTACCCGTCCACTGGTTCCGAGTCCGTCGGAGGTACGTGAGCTGAGCGCCAGGCTCGGGATCGATTTGGTCGCCCTGACTCTGCGGCTCAGGACGACCTAATCCGGCGAGGGCTTAGGTGTGCTCACCTAAGGAGGCGCGCTCTCCGGCTGAAGCTGGGCACTATTCCACACCCAACTGGCGAACCGTTGGCTCGGTGTCGAGAAGCTGAGTCGGCGGTGCAGTCGGCAGCGCCGATCGCGTCCAGTGAAAGCCTTGTCGAGTGATGCGGAGGGTCGGTCCGATCGGATGATCTCAACCAGCTACGACTGCGATAGATGTAGATCATGGCGTCGAAGCGCTACCTCGGAGTAGATCTTGCTTGGGCGGATCGGGCTGGGAGAGTGGCCAACGAGTCGGGCGTCGTCGCACTCGATGACGGCGGCACCGTCCTCGCCGCCGGGTGGACCCGGGGAATCGACCCAACCATCGAGTGGATCGACCAGCACGCCCACGACGACCTGGCGCTTCTCTTCGTCGACGCGCCGTTGGTCGTCACCAACCCGTCAGGGCAACGGCTGTGTGAGCGACAGGTTGGGCAGCGGTACGGGCGATGGAAGGTCAGCGCGAACTCCACAAACAGAGCATCGCCCCGCCAGGCGGGAGTGGCGCTGCTCGACGCTCTCGTGAGCAGGGGCTGGTCCTACCAGGCAGGCCACGAGGGCCCGCCGGTTCGGGGCCGGGTGGTGAGCGAGTGTTACCCGTACACCACGCTCGTCGGCGTCCCAGCGCTCGGCTACGAGAGTGACGGAGAGCGACCCTGTTACAAACGCAAGCCGCGCCGGTTGCCGGTGGCGGACTGGCGGCCTGCCCGGGCAGCGGCGTGCGATGACCTGGTACGTCGGTTGGACAAGCTCCGCAGCGCCGACCCGCCGTTGCACCTCGAGTCGCATCCGGTCACAGGGCTGCTGATCACGGAGGGCTCGCCGCTGAACGACCGGGCGTATAAGCATCGCGAAGATCTCATTGATGCGCTGCTGTGTGCATGGACGGCGCTGCTGTGGGCCCGCCACGGCCACACCCGCTGCCAGGTCCTCGGGCCGCCCGCGGAGACCCCACCCCCGGTGGCGACGATCATCGCACCCGCTACGGCGGTCCAAGGTCGTGATGGGATGGTCCGTGGCTGACGGCACTTCTGAGATCGCCTTCGCTGACGACTCCCCGTCGTCGTGGCCTGCCGCGTTCGCCGCGGTCAGTGAGGCATGGAAGCGGCACATCCAGGCGAAGTCCCGACCGTCGGTCGACAGCGAGGACTGGGATCGCCTGTTCGACACCATGCGCGTCGGCCAGGAGGCGGCTGAGCAGTCCGGTCGTTGGCGCCGCGAGCCGCTCGATCTGTTGACGATCTGCGGAGTCCATCGGCGCGAGCTGTCGCACAGCGCCGCCTTGGCGTGGCTTTGCGATCCCGAAGCCGATCATGGGTTAGGTGACCGGCTCCTACTTCGGCTTCTTCATCTCGCAGGCGGCGAGGTCGAGAGCACTGCCTCCGTATCTGTGACGACGGAAGTCGTGTGCAGCCAGTCTCGCGCCGACGTCGCCGTGGAGAGCGATTCCTGGGCGTTGGTGCTGGAAGTGAAGATCGACGCTCCCGAGTCGGATCAGCAGTGCCAGCGCCTGTTCGAGGACTGGCAGGACGCACCGGAGGCCAGGTTCCTGTTCATCACGCCAACCGGCCGCCCACCACGAACCGCCGACACCCAAGAGGCAATCGCCGCGTGGCGCCGCGCGTCATGGCGGAAGGTCCTCGAAGCCCTCGACTCTGCGATCGACGGCCGTACGGTCACGACCGCCGTAAGCCAGTACCGACAGACACTGCATCGGCTCTACGGAAAGAGACATCAGTGACGATCGAGAAGCAACTTTCCGAAGTCCAGCTACCTCCGATCGGGGACCCACGGATCCGCTTCTACCTGGATCATCAGCAGGCCATCGATACGTGGGCACAGCTACGTGAGGACGCAAACCAGGCGTTGCACGACCTCCTGCTGGACCTGGTCGACGTCCTCGCCAACGACGCGTCATCACTGGCCGACGGTGACGACATTGAGGTGCGGGCTGAGGCAAATGACCTGCGCAAGCCCCGAATCGTCATCGTCCGACGCCGGTGGATGGACCGCGGCAAGGCAACAGCCTCGATCGTCATTGAGTGGGGCAAGCACGTGATTGACGAACACGGTGAAACGACCCTGTTCGTCGGCGTCCGTGCCGGTGAACGCGGCCGCCGTAACCAAGCGGTTAGCGCCGAGCTAAGCCGACTCGCCCCGCGGATGCGTTCCGACCTCGGCGGGCCTCCGTGGCAACGGGAGGACGATTCCTTTCCGGTGTGGCGGTGGGTCCTGCCTGAGGGAACGGGCATCGACGAGGTGGCCTGGATAGGGCAGATTCGGGACGCGGCTTGGCGCTGCTGGGAAGTGGCAGCCGATCACATCGACCGGATCATCAGAGACGAGACCTGACTCCGGGGAGTCCGCACAGACGACCGTCGAGAGGGTCAACGGCGTGCGAGTGTGAACTCGACGATGGCGTTGACCATCTCGTCGAGATCCTGGTGAGCCGGCAGACCAGCCTCCGTCATTCGCCCCAACAGCCCGCTGATGCGAGCCGTAGTGGTCAAGTCCACCCCGTACTCCTCCAGCACCCACGTCTTGAACGAAGGCCGGGTAGGCGCGGTCTCGAATTGTTCGATGATCGAGCTCCAACTAGGGAAGTCCGGTACGTCACCTCGGATGGCCTCCTCGTTGAGATACGCGATGATGTCTGGCCGTTGGAGGGCGAACTCCTTGATGGCCCGCTGCCGCCCCCGGCAGGCTTTGTGCAGTTCGCGCAACTCTCGCAGCTTGCGCTCCTCCTGTCGGAGCCGCCCATCCGGAACCCCCTTGTCGACCTCGTCGAGGCGGGTGTAGTCGAGTAGTACCGCAAGGGGGATGTCCAGGTGCTGCTTGATGAAGTCTAGTTGCGGCACGTTGATCAGATTGTTGGTGCCTCCCATTCGCGCGATGGCGACACCGGCTCGGTGCAGACGTTCATGGTAGAGGGATTGCAGGACCAGTTGGTCGTGCTCTCCTTCCACGATAAGCAGGAGCGAGATCGCCGTGAACAGTTCTCCACGAGTGAGCCCCAAGTCGCGGGCGAAGACTGAACCTACGTGGAGATCAGCTGATGAGAGTGGCGACACGGTCGTTCCTCGGCGCCCCCGCTCGACATGGATGACTTGCCAGGAGGCCAGTTCCAGGAAATGAGGGCTATGGGAAGCGAAGACGATGTTCTGGCTCGCTGAGCGTAGTTGGTTCAGTGCCCGTGCGGCGGAGCGTTGCGCCCGCGGATGCAGGTGAGCTTCGGGCTCATCGAACACCCGGACGGTCAGTTGCGGCTGAAGATTAGAGAGGTTGCGCGCGGCTTCCCAGATCGCTCGCTTCCCCTCATCCTCCCACTGCAGCAGCTCGCGCCGAGCGGCTGCAGTCAAAGTTGTCTCGACGGCGTCGACGAGCTGATCCAGCGCTTCGCTGGTCCAGACTTCGAATCCTGCCAGAGCTAGCCGAACCCTGTCGTTGATCGGCGTGACGACGTGTGCGACCTCAGACGGTTCGAGGCCGCGCAGGACTGTGGCCTGCCAGGCCGCCCGCCGGGCGAACTCGGCAAGGCCACGAGCTGCAGTGGCGAAGGCCTCGTCCAGCCACCGCCGCTGCCCTGCCGCGAGTCGCTCCAGCGCGTCCTCGTCACCACGTGGCCCGTGGTCAGTCTGATGCCCACCGCGCTCCGTGACGGCGAAGTCCGCGTCCCCTTCCCCGCGCGCGACCACCTTCACCTTGGGCACCGTCACTGCAAGCTCTCTGTTGGCATGGCGGGCGGCGATCGAGTGCAGCCACCAGTGGGGTTCCGTGTCCATATCAACGGCGTCGAAAAGAACGGCGAGACTCTCGGCAATGTCTGCGGCGGGCTTCAGGGCGGCACGGAACTCAGTCAGGACGTGATCGTCAATTTCATCCCAGTCGCGACGACGCGGCAACCACTCCAGATGCGCGGGTGATGTGTCCGTGGTTGGCAGGCACAGCAGGTCGACGTGGCCGGGGAACCCCTGTCCTGCCGGCCTCGGGTCCATGCGGCCGGCAATCAGGCGTAGGGCATCCTTCGTCTCCAATACCACAGCAGGATCGGTCCTGACGCCGACGAGGGTGCGGGTAAAGCGTCTACTGATGGCGTCACTCCGCTCGATTGCGAAGTCCTGAAGCGTGTAGCGGACGATCGGACGCTCGCACTGCGAGCTCAGGTACTCCGCGACCGCGGGAGACGGGATTAGCGGCCGGAGCGCGTCGAGGAAGCCGGTCCCGTCGCGGATGCCGATGGCCTCCCACCAGGCTGCGTCCGAGGGGATGCGGGACAACCGTCCTGAGTCCTTGCCGAAGGCGCGAGCAAACTGCTGCATCTCCGGGTTGAGCGCCGTATTGGGCGCCCAGGGCAGCTCGTCGACAGAGGTTTGGACAAGCAACTCGAGGCCGCCTGGCCTTATCTCCGCGAGTCGTCTGCTCGCCAGCCGCACCGTCTCGCGCGTTCCCATCAGGATTGCCAGCGCCTCCAGGAAGTTCGTCTTGCCGGCGCCGTTGGCGCCGAACAACGCCATGCCATCCGACCAACGAACCCACTGCTCCTGCAGCCCCTTGTAGTGCCCTACCTTCACGGCCATGATCGCCGGCGGCACGCCGATACCCGAGTCAAACATTGAGCAGGCCAGCCGTTCCGCAGGTGAGCATGCCGAGGAGCGTACGAAGACGACCGCCGCTGGACAACACCGATCCTGACGGGTTCTGCCGACGACATGAGGCATTGCCGTCGGCCGGAAGGGCCATCCTTGGATGAGAAGCGCCGGCCGCGGGAGCACTTTCGTGGCCAGCGCGGAGCAGACAGCGGTGCCCACCGAGCCCCAGTTGGTCGAAGGCGTCCGCGTGAAGCCGCCGCCACAGTCCTCTGCCCGGGTCCGAACGACGATCCGGGTGTGCACGCTTCCCTTGGACACCCCAGATCCGGTGGGAGGTGCCGCCAGGCGCAACCGGTGGTCAGCACTGCACGGTCGCGGCGAATACTGGCCCAGGAGGCCACCGCCATACGGACGTCCAGGCGGCGATTTACCCCGCCTCGACAAGCCGGAAGGCTAGCACCAGCGAGAACAGTCCCTCCTGCTCGTCAGAGCAAACGGGTAGCGGGTACCTCGGTAGTTGCGGACTCGCCCAGCTCGAACTGGCAAGCTATCGCCTGTTCCCGGCATTCGTGGGCAAGACCCTGTCGATCCTCTGACTGGTCCAGATCCAGCGCAAGCGCATCGAAGGCCTGACGAGCCTTCCTGAAGCTGCCCGCAAGCACGTACAGGTTGGCGAGATCGAGTCGTAGAGCAATGTTCTCCTCAGTGGACCGTTCGACATCGGGAGCAGAGGTGAGGGCACCTTCCACTAACTCGGCCGCTTGCACGAACCGTTCGTTCTCGGCCAGCTCCTGCACCTGCACCCGCAACTCAGCCAGCGCCTGGGAGGATGTCTGCGACGGCACGGAAACTGCGGGGGTCGAAGAAGCAGGACCGGTCGGCCGAGCCCTCCGGGCAGTCAAGACTCCCGCGCTGACCTCGTCGAGGAAAGGCGTAATGAGCTGCTGGACCTTCGCAGCCGATGCCGGCCTCTCGGACGGGTCTTTGGCCAGAAGGCAGAACAGGAGATGCGCCAAGTCGTCGGGCACGTCCGATCGGTATTCGGTGACGACTGGGATCGGTGACTGCATGTGACGGCGCAGCATGTCAGGGGCGTTCTTGGCCTCGTACGGCGGCCGTCCGGTGAGCATCTCGAAGAGGATGCATCCGAGTGCATACAGGTCGGCACCCGGGCCGACAGCACCGCCTGAGGCCTGTTCCGGCGCGATGTAGGCGGGAGTGCCCAGTGTGTGACCCGTGACCGTCAAGCGAGATTGTTCGGCCGGACCCAGCAGCGCGGCGACGCCGAAATCGAGGACCTTGACTGCTCCCGAGGGTGTGATCATGAGGTTCTGGGGCTTAAGGTCGCGGTGTACCAGCGAGGCGGCGTGAGCGGCAGCGAGCACGGAGCAGACCTGTGCGGCGATCGAAGCCGACTCCCCGACGGCGAGCTGCTCCTGCTCCGCGATGAGGTCGGCTAGCGGATATCCGCGGACAAGCTGCATGACGATGTAGAGGTCGTCGGCGTGCTGACCCAGGTCGTGAACCGTCGGCACTCCCGGGTGGTCGAGTCGGGCTGTCGCCCCGGCTTCCCGCCGGAAGCGCCTGACCGCGACGTCTCGCTCGTCCTCCGGCACCTCCATCTGCCGGAGGAACTTGACCGCCACCGGCCGGTCGAGTCGCTCGTCGAAGCCCGCCCAGACCTGGCCCATCCCGCCACGCCCGATCGGGTACGTCAGCTCGTACCGGTCGCCGATGCGGTCCCGCGCCTGCACCTCTGGCCTCCCCTCGTCGCATGCCGGCCCCTGCCCGAACAGAGGCCGGCACTCACGTTAGCTGTCGCTGCACGAGACGGGCGGTCAGGAACGGGCTGGGCGTGCCGTGCCAGAACACCGCCAGCTCGTCGCGGGGCCGGGTGGCGGCCACGAACAGCAGGGACCGGTCCCGTTGGCGCTCGCGCTGGTAGCGCTTGGGATCGGTGTCCCGGTAGCGGCTGATCATCTGCCGGGGCACGAGGCCATCGCTGACCGCGGCGATGATCATCCGCTGGTACTCAAGGCCCTTGAATCGGTGCATGGTGCCGACGTGGATGCCGTCGGGCTGCTTCGGACCGTCCGGCCCGATCTCCACGGCCGACAGTCCGTCGGCGTCCAGTCGGCTGATCACGTCGGCCGCGAGTTCCCTCGTGGGGACGCAGATGGCGACGGATCCGTCGGTGGGGTTGCCCCAGGTGTGCAGTTGCTCGGCGATCAGGTCACGCTCCTGCGCCCAGGTAGCCGCGCCCCGGAACACCGGCCGGCCGCCTCGCAGCAGGGACCGATAGCCGGCGAGGTCTTCTTCGCCGCCGTCGAGGTCGTCGTACACCTCCCCGGTCATGATCTGGAGCGCGTCGGCCAGGATCTGACGGGTGGTCCGGTAGCTGAGCGTAAGGCGGGACGAACGGCCACGGATGTTGATGCCGAGGCTGCTCAGCGTCACGTGGTTGTCGTAGATGCGCTGGTGGGTGTCGCCGGTCAGGAACATGTCGTCCGGTCCGGGGATGACCATGGCGCGCAGCATCTTCCAGTGGGCGGCACTGAGGTCCTGCGCCTCGTCGACCACGATGTGGCGGTAGCGCGGGCGGTGGAAGCCGCCGGAAGACTCGGTGGAAGCGGCTGCGCGGTCCATCTCCAGGCGCGCTGCCCGCTGGGCCACCTGGCGCCAGGTCCAGACACCGCGACTCTCGAGCCACGTGGTGAAACGCTCGGTCAACTGCCAAATCTGGTCCCGCTCGACCCGGGTCAGGCTCCGGCCACGGTTGGGGCGACGTGCCTTGAAGTACTCGGTCCGGGAGTTGAGCACCTGACCGAGGATCACCTGGGTCCACTCGGCGGTTAGGAACTCCGCGTCCCAGCGGGACTCGCCGGTCTCGAGGAGGAACTCGCTCCACAGCTCGGAGACCCGGTTGTCGTCGACCACCCGCCGGCTACCACCCGCCTTCGCCTCGGTCACGACCCGGCTGGCCAGGCGGTCGATGTTGACGATGTCGACGCGCGCCACCAGCTCCTGGCCGCCGAGGGCCAGCAGCCGGGTCCGCAGGTCGGCGGCGAGGTTGCGGTTGAAGGTGGTAAGCAGGATGGGCTTGTCCGTGCCGGGCGGCAGTTGCCGGGCGAGGTGCGCGACTCGGTGCAGCGCGACGATGGTCTTGCCGGTGCCGGGACCGCCGCCGACCCGCGCGGGGCCGTTGTACTTCTTCTCGACGAGCTTGCGCTGAGTTGGATGCAGGAAGATCTGCCACCGCTCGAAGGCCTCGCCGATGATCGCCTGCAGCGCCTCGTCGTCCGAGGTCACCTGTGTGGCGGGGCGTTGCACCGCCGCTTCGAAGTCCTCCGGGTCGACCGGCTCGTCGGCGCGTACCGGGTCGGTGACCTGCTGGAGCACCTCGTCGTACCGGGTGCCGTCGAAGAGCGCGAACAGGACGTCGGTGGTGAGCTGCGGTGCCCGGTCGAGTAGCTCCAGCAGTTCGGCTTCGGTGGTGAGTTCCCGGATCTGCGGCAGCAGCGGCTCGGAGACGCCTAGTTCCAGCAGCTGTGCGTCGGTGTACGTGTCGAAGAGCGGTTTCTGGGCAGGCTGCGGGTCGGCGTCCGGCGGCACGACACGGCCGATGATGCTGTCGCCGACGGGCGCGAGGTCGACGACTTCGATGCCACCGGTGACCCGGTTGATCCGGTACGCGTACCGAGACAGGTCGTCGTACACCTCGCCGCGATGCTTGACCGCGACGAGCAGGTAGTCGCGGTCGGCGATATGCAGAAGCAGCGCCCGGTAGTCCTTGTTCACTCGGGCCGACATCAGCCGGGAGTCGCTGTTGAGCGCCTTGAGGTTGAGGCCCGGGTTCTCCGGGTTGTGTCGGAACTTGTGCATGAACTCGTAGACCGCGCCGATGTCCGCGCGGGTGAGCTTCATGACCTCCTTGTCGGCGCGGTCCAGCATCCGCAGGATGGCTCCGGTGCTCATCAGCTCTCTCCCCCACTCGTCCCCGTGAGCTGTGCTGTCAGCTCTTCAACCGACCATCCGCGCGCGGTCCGCGCGTGCCAGCCCGCCTCGGCGTACGCCCGGTCGCGATCTTCCGTTTCTGGATCGTCGGGCCGGCCGGTGAGCACGATGGCGATCCGCCGATCCGGCCAGGCGAGCTCCGCGGGCCACGCCTGGTCGCCCAGTTCGTAGCCGACGACCGGTGCGGGCAGGTTCTGCCGCGCGAGCTGCTGTACGAGAAGCTCCAGCGTGTCCTCGTCACGGTCCATGTACTGCAGGACCTCATGCCAAGGCGACTCGTCGTCGACCGGCTCCGGGTCGGCTGGCACCTGCTGCGGCGCGACGCCGAGCCAGGTGGCGGTTTCCTCGTCCAACGGCAGCGCCCGCTGGGCCAACACGAGTCCGGTGCCTTCGGTGACCGCCATCGACGCGGGATCGAAGGTGCCCAGGGTGGAGTTCGCGAGCTGGCCGGCGTCACCGCCGCCGTTGGCGAGGAACTGGATGACGTTGCCCCAGGCGAGCCAGGCCGCCCAGCGCTCCTTGTGTCCCTCGCCGGCAACCGCAGCCGGCAGATCGTCGACGACGGTGAGCGCCGACCACGTGGGCAGAGGCTTGCTGCGGCTGTCGACGACCACCGTTACGGGACAATCTGCGTTGTCACGCGCGCGGCCGACGATGATGTGGCGTTGCGGCGAGGGCGCAGGCAGCGGCTCGCCGCGCAGCGAGGCGAGCAACCGATCACCGACACCAGCGGAGTCGGTGGGGCTGTTGTCACGGGCCTGCTTGAGCATGCCCGCCAGAGTCGCCTCCGCTCGGCGCTGCCAGCGGACGAGGTCCGGGTCGGCGAGGAAGCGCATCAGCTGCTCGATCGGGTTGGTCCAGATCGCCTCCTCCAGCTCGTCCGGATCCGCGCCGGGGAGGAACTGCCGATACCGCTCCCGCGCCGTCTGCTTGCAGACCCCGCCGTACGGCGTCCAGCGCCCCTGCCCTTCAGCGCTCCCCCAGGTCTTGACGTCGTCCCAGGTGGAGGCGAAGACCAGGTAGCCGTGAGCACGCAGCCGGGCGCGCTTCTCGGCATCGTCGGCGAGCCGGTTGTACTGCGAAGAGGCGTGGTACTTGAACCCGTCGAGGTAGACGGCCACCTCCGGCGCCGGCGCGTCGAGGCGCTTGAAGTGCACATCAGGTCGGGTGCCCTTGACCGTGTTCTGCAGCTTCATCTGCCAGTGCGTGACGCTCTGCCCGCCGTCCCGGACGAACCTCAGGTCGGCGATGCGGGCGCCGTCGTGGTCCCGGCGTCGGTCGATTCGCAGCCCGGAGCCCGGCGTCTCGCCGAGGGCCAGCAGCTTGGTCAGGAACTGCAGCTCCAGTTCGCTCTCCACCTGGTGGATTAGCGAGATTTCATCGGTACGGGTGCCCTCCTCAACGCCCCAGCTGTCCAGGAGCTTGTCGAGCATGCCCAGCGCCTCGTCCCTGCTCATGAGGGCGAAGTGCTCGTTGCGGGCATAGCGCAGAAGGCAGCGGTGGCAGACGGGCTTGGCCTCGTGCCGGCAGTCGCAGTCGACGATGCGCTGCCGGGCCAGCTCCAGGACCGCCCGGAACTCGTCCGGCTTGGCGAGACGGTGCAGATATCCCGTGCCCTGCGGCTGGGTGTCGTAGACGACCACGAAGTTGCGGGTGCCCTCGCTGTGCCCGTCGGGCATCGTGGCCGGGACGGCCTGCAGGTGGGCCGGCTCGCCGCCGTACTGGGCCGCGATGCCGAGCCGGATCGCGGCGGCGAAGGACAGCAGCCGCTCCTGCACCATCGCGGTCGCCGCCGGGATGAGGATGCGCAGCGCTTCGGTCTCCAGCTCGTGGGCCAGGATCAGATCCACGTGGCTGTTCGGGCCGGCCGCCGAACGCCGGTACGGGCACCACGGCAGGTGGTGCTCCGCGCCCTGGACTACGGTCGTGCCGGAGGCCTGCGCGGCGAGCTGCTGGCTGGCCGCCGGAGTGCCATCCACCGTGGTGCCACCGCATGAGGTGCAGGTGTGGAACCGGTTGATCCGCACCTCCTCGCCAGCGAAGAGTTCGGCGGTCCGGTCGTAGCGCTGGGCGCCGAGGTTGAAGCGGCGGATCATTGCGTGCCGGCTGTAATCGACGCCGAAGGTGTCGCGGGCGTGCCGCCACGACGACTCGACCTTGGCGGGGTCGATGTCGACCGCGACGCTGGTGGCGTAGAAACGGCGGTCCCGGTCATCGCTGTCGTCCCGGATCCGGGCGTCGTCGCGCTTGTCCCGGCTGTAGACCCGCGTCGGCTGGAGCACCTGGAACAGCCGGCCGTGGTCGGCGATGCCCCCGTCCTCGCAGCGCGGGCACGCGCTGGTGTCCTCCTTGGCCAGGTGGGTGCGCACGTACCCGCACTGGGCACAGACCCGCCACTGCTCATAGGCGGGCCGATCGGCCGGGCCGATGTCGAGGCCGGAGATCTCGTGCTTGTAGCCCCGCACGTAGTAGCTGTTGCCGGGGGCGATCTCGACGAGGGCTGGGCGGGCGGGGCGGGCGTACTCGCGCAGTTCACTATGGAAACGGCGGTCGCCGTCGGTCTGCTCCTCCCAGGTCAGGGTGGCTTCGAGGTCGGTGCGGCTGTCGATGAGCGCGTAGTTCGGCAGCAGCCCGAACTCGACCAGGGTGCCGTGGGCAGCGGCGGCGCTGACCTCCCGCAGCCGGCGGCGGACCGCGCCTTCCTCCGCCTTGAGCATCTTGATCTCGCGGGCGTGGTCCGGGTCGCTAGGCACCAGGGTGCCGCGGGCCTTGGCGATCTCCTGGAGCCGGCGCCGCAGGTCGGCCAGCCGTTCCTCCCAGGTCTCGTCGGCCTCCTTCACCCGGTGCACGATGCCGTCCACCGCGAACTCTCGAAGCTGGTCGGAGGCGGCCCGCAGAACCTTGTCACCGAACAGCGTCAGAAAGTCCTCCACCAGCCGGGCCCCGTCGCGCCGGCCAGCTTCCGCGAGGTTGGTGAGCCAGCCGCTCGGGCCGAAGAGCACGTGCGCCCGCCGGGGCATCGGCAGCACCCCGGGCAGCCGGCCGCGCGCAGCCAGGTCGATCAGGTGCGCAAGGTACTGCCGGCGCAGGATCTCCACGGCGGAAAGGAAACAGCCGGGTGGCACGATCTGCCCCGCGATCATGTCCCTCGGCTCGGTCAGGTAGTAGCGGTCCCGCTCGCTGCGGCCGACCAGGGTGAGGACGAGCGCGTTGCCGCTCTTGCGGCCAGCCCGACCGGCCCGCTGCACGTAGTTGGCCGGCCCCTGCGGGAGCGACGCCAGCACGACCGCGGAAAGCGCCCCGATGTCGATACCCATCTCCAGGGTCGGCGTGCAGGAGAGGACGTTCGGATCTGTATACCGCTCCCCTTGGCGGAACTGCTGCTCGACGGTTTCCCGCTGGACACGGGTGAGCATGCCGGTGTGTTCGCCGGTCACCACGCGGAAGACGTCGCTCTCCAGGTAGAGCCGCCGGTAGTAGTCGTCGGGTGCGGTGTCGTCGTGGGCGGGCTGCAGCCGCCCGCGGCAGCGGTACTGCCGGCAGGGCTGGCCGATCCAGTCGGCGACCCGGTCGGGATGCTCGGTCTGCTGCCAGTGGCAGGTGTCGCAGCCGACTCCAGCCAGCACGGCGGCGGTGTCGTCGAGCCGGGTGACGCGCAGGTGGCCGGGCATCAACCCGTACACCTGGTTGTTGTCCTCGGTTTCGCCGGCGGCGACAATGCCGGCGGCGGCCAGGGCCGGTAGCAGCCGGCCGAGGTAACTGCCGGCGTCGCCGAGGTCCAGGCCCAGGCAGCGGAAGGTCCAGTCCTGGTACCAGTTGCCGCGGGCGGTAATCGCGTCGAACTCGGAGCGGGACTTCGGCGTCGCGAGCAGGAACGCGGGCGCCGAAACCCCCCTCGGGAAGGCGGGCATCCCGGCCGGGCGACCGCCCCACACCTGCCACCGGGTGCCGCCCCGCTTCAGGTACGGCGCCAGCCACTCGTGGTAGACGGCGCCGCGCGTCCGCAGCCGTTCCAGCAGGCCGCGAAGGAAGGCGAGGTAGCGGGCGTCGTCGGGCGGCGTGCCGCCCAACTGCCAAGGGCCGGTCAGGTGTACGTCCCGGCAGATCGCGGCGGCCTTGGCGGGGTCGTCGAGGGCGACCTCGACGGCGACGCTGCGGGTCAGGTCCAGGGTGCGCCCCTGGCGGGAGCGCAGCCCGGTCTCCATCACGGTGGCGAACACGAGCCGCTCGCTGATCAGCGACCAGGTCTCCCGGCTGCCGGTGTGCTCTCGCGCGAGCAGAGCGTCGACTCCCGGCTGGTCGTGCAGGTCGGGCGGGACGACGGTGGAGAGGATCTCCGGCCGCGCCGCCGCCTCGATCATCTCGGCGAGGAGGTCGTCCAGCCCGACCGGCTGCCCCGGGTGCAGCCGGCTGGCGAGCAGAGAGCGCAGAGAGAACGTATACGAGCGGTTGGCGACGAAGCCGGCGCGGTGCGCGGCGTCCTGCACCGAGTCGTTGAAGAGCAGCGTCTTCTTCTCGCGCTCGTCCAGCTCGCCGCCGGTGAAGAGCTGGGTGATCGTCACCGAGGCGAGGGTGGCCAGGCCGGCGCCGAGGAAGCGGATGCCGTGGTCCATCTGACAGGACGGGCAGCGGTCCTTCTCGGCCGCGTCGATGGCGAGGATGTCTCCGAGCACGACGATCGCGTCCTCACTCGGCTTCCGGTCCCGGTGCTCGTCAAAGGGGCGCACCCGCCGGCCGTACTCCAGGATCAGCAGGCCGCCGGAGCGCTGCCGGATCTCGTCGTCGGTCGCTGCGATCAACGCGCGGACGCGGCGCTTGTCCCGGCCGACGCTGGCCCGGTAGATCTTATCCGGGTCGATCTCCAGCTCCTGCGGGTCCTTCTCCGGCGACAGCGCCATCCAGCCGGACCGTCCGCAGTGCCGGCAGTAGATGGCGGGCAGGCGCGGGTAGCGGTTGTCGGCGACCACGACGTCGGCATCGGGTGCGTACGGGTCGAGCTCGCGGGGCGGTTCGCCGTACCAGCCGAAGGCGGGCTGGTGGGAGGTGCCGCGCAGCAACCGGGAGACGGCTCGTACCCACAGGTGGGTCTCAATGTTGAGCAGCGGCCGGCCCGGCGCCTGCGGATTCTGCGCCATCGAGAGCAGGCCGACGAAACGGGCGAGCGCCTTCGCGGTGACCTCGGGGCGGGTCTTCATGGCGCTGCCCCAACCGGTGGCGTTTTTCCGGGGTAGCACGTCGATGATCTCGTCGAGGGTGCACGGCCGCGCCTGGAGCGAGTCGAGCACCGCCTTGGTCAGCGGGTGCTGGCGGAGCAGCCCACCGAGGCGTTCCGGGTTGTCGAGGCAGGGCTCACCGACCACCAGCTCGGCGACCTCGGCCATCATCCGCTCGGGGTCCCGGTCGTCGACGGCGGCGAGCTGCTCCGGGCTGGGCAGCGGCAGGCTGAAGTCCTGGTGGACCATGAACTCGCCCGGCTCGTAGCGGTCCTCCCCCACCAACGACTCGGCGTCGAAGGCGACGCCGAACACCTGCTCGGCGACCTCACGGATGGCCGTACGGCCGTCCCGGCCGCCGCCCTCGCCGAGGGTGGCGGAGGTGGCGACCGGGCAGATCGGGCCCAACGGCCGGTCCGGCTCGTCGAGGCAAAGCGCGGCGGCGAGCCGGCGGAGCAGCATCGCCACGTCGGTGCCCTGCGCGCCGTCGTAGGTGTGGAACTCGTCGAGCACCACGTACGCCGGCTCGGCTTCCTCCCAGAGCGGAAGGTCGTCGGCGCGCTGGAGCAGCAGGTCCAGCATCTTGTAGTTGGTGATCAGGATGTCCGGCGGGGTCCGGCGCATCTCCGACCGCTTGGTCATCACGTGCTGGTACTCGATGGCCGCAACGTCGCCGATGTAGAGGCCGGCGGTGACCCCGCTGAGCGCCGGATCGGCTAGCAGCTCGTTGATGCGCTGCGTCTGGTCAGTCGCGAGGGCGTTCATCGGGTAGAGCAGGATTGCCTTGATGCCGGGCTTCCCCTGCTGCCGCTGCCGGCGGCAGTGGTCGACCACGGGGATCAGGAACGACTCGGTCTTGCCGGAACCGGTGCCAGTGGTGATCAGCGTCGGCTCGGCCGCCTTTCCCCTGGTCGACAGCCGGGCAAACGCCTTCGCCTGGTGCAGGTAGGGGGTGAAGTCAGCCGGGGCCCATTCCAGGCACGCCCGCCAGTGCCCCTCCGCCGGGCGGAAGGGGGTGCGGATCCGCAGATACGGACCGCGAAAGATGCCCTGCTCCGGGTGGGATAGGAAGCCTTCCAGGCCCTGGCGTACGCCCTCTTCGGTCAGCCCGAAGGTGGTGGTCAGGTATTGGGTGAGGTTCCGACGTAAGGTGTCGGCGGCGATGCTTGGCCTCACGACGGCTGCCAGCCAGCGTCGACGGCGTCCTGTAGGCGCTTACTGAAGACGGCGTGCGCCTGCCGGTATTCGCTCTCCCGATCCACTTTGTAAAACGGCGCGATATACCCCTCCGGCACCGGATTCCGCTCCGGATCGGCCGCGTACTTTGCTAGTTGCACAAAAGTCTCAGGCCGCTGCCGCCGCCCCCAAACGATTCGGTCCGCCGCGATCTTCCGTCCGTCAGCATCAAAAAACATATCAGCCTCATACTTTGCAAGCGTGCCATACCTAGATCGGTATATCGCCAACAGCGAATCAACGCTCATACCAAGCCACACTGCCACCAGGGCGTCAATCTCCACCAACGCCGCTCGTCGCGACAACTCATTGCGAAACGGTGCGGACGGTGACCAACGCTGGGCCACATTGCCGAGCGGCATGGAGACAGGCCATGGCAAGGCCCATTCCTCTTGCCGCCAAGAGTCCGAGTACAGGCTTTCCCAAAGCCGTTCATAGCTCACAGTTAAAGCGTTCAGCCTGAGCGCACGAAGCAGAAGCGCAGACTGCAAGGGGTGACCTTCGTTGGGCACCGGCATAACGAGGGCCTCGGCGCGACTCATGTGATCTCTGCCAGTTACTCTTAGCAAGTAGTCTAGAGGCATCGCCGACCAAAATCCGGCAATTAGCGCGGTCCGCAAATCGCTTTCCATCGCCATACTTCGGACGGCATGAACATGGCTTGGTCCTGGCGGAAGCAGCGCGACGAAAAGACTCCTCTCATTCTCCGCCTTGGTCATCTCGCGCCAAAAGACGCGATAGAAATCAGTGCAAAGACGGGTACTGCCACCAGCATCAGGCCACTTGTCAAGTTTGCGCTCATATGCATCTCGCAGTCCTGATGGAAGATACTTAGTAGCAGGCAGAAAGTCCTCTGGAAGCACTTCAAGATCTACCGGTTGATCAAAGTTCCCTGTGTGCGGCTCCTGCTTTGCGAATGGGGTAGCCAACGCGAAGTTCGGGCCCTTGAGGATCACCTCTTTCCAGTTAGACCGGCGCCCAACACTCTCACAGAAGTAACCCGCCGCCTTGTCGGTCCGCTCATTCAGGCCAGAGCTAATGGAGGCCCTGCAATCCCGCAACCTCGGCGCAGCCTCAGCCAACACTTCCATTGCCGCATTCTCCGCAGTTGTAACAGGATGAAGAAGCGGCGTCTCGTCAACCGGCACTTCGCCCAAATTCAGAAGCCGCCGCCACGTTTCGAGGCGAGCAACATCAACATGGACTAGGCGTTCTTTATGAGGTCTACGGTCCCAGCCCCGGCCATTCTTGATACCCGGAAGATCACCACGTCCGTCATGTTCGAGCGACGCCATAAAGGTTTCGACCGAGTACAACTTGCTGGCATGAATGAAGGAGACCGCTGCAGGGGTTCCGTAGATGTTTAGGCCGAACTCTTGCTTCCTACCTACGGGATGCGCAAATGCCCAGTTAGATACGTTGACGAAGCTTCCATGTATCCGCAGGCGCCGGTACGCCTCCGGGCGAAGGGCCCCCTCCTGAGGCCCACTGAGGTGCGTGTCAGGATGAAGCAAGCCCGAAATGCCCGCCGGGGCCGCATTCCGCCATACCTGAACGATGAAGCAACGATAGAAGTCGGCCCGCGCAGCGCCCAGAACCTCATAGCAAATTGGGGACCCCGTGAAGGCCGCGTGGCCGCCAATCACCGCACGTTCACTGAGGTAGAACTGGCGCGTGCCGGTGTTCCCCAACAAGTCACGCCTACGCTGGGCGTAGATCTCCCAGTCGACATCCTCGACAATCATGAACCATGGGTCAACCTCAGCCAGCACAGAGCTATCCAGCCAATCGGGTCTGACCCACGGCGGGTTGCCCACCTGAAGATCGAAGCCGCCTCGCGTGAAAGCCTGGGCGAAGGTGAGTTCCCAGTGAAAGAAGCCCTGCTGGTCGGCGATCTGGTCGGCGGCGAGGAGCCAGGGAAACCGGTCGGAGAGCGTCCAGGGCGCGTCGACACCAATGATGCCGTCGAGCTTCTGCTCGAAATCGCTCATCTCGCTCAGGCTCGTGAGCTTCCGGCCGTAGAACCGCTCGGTGCTCTCGTCCAGGTCACTGCGACCGATGAGCGCTTCGGCAAAGGTGAGCCAGTCGTCAAGGTTGGTCAGCGTCACCTGCCGGCGAAGTTGCTCCGCCACGCTCATCCGGCGGGTGCCGGTCGCCTTGGTCGGCAGCTTCATCTGCTGCGGCTGCACGTTCCCGTAGAGGTCCGCGACCTCGTAGGCGGCCGGTTCCTCGTACGCAGGCACGTCCTTTACGTGCGACACCTGGACGGGCTCGGCCGGGTATGCCGGGTGGGAGCCGTCGAGCAGGCCGACCTTGTCGAGCGGCCAGAACCACAGCGCACACCACACGTCCATCAGCGTCTTGAGCCGCCAGTATGGCGTGCCGGGCGCGGTCAGGTCGGCGAGGATCTTCTCCCGAGGCACCGCGTCGCGCACCTCAGGCAGGTCGTCGGCGCCCCAGACCTTGATTTCGCGGCGGATCTCCCGCTCGGAGATGGCGAGCCGCTGCTGCACGAGGCCCCAAAGGAACTCAACCCGCCGGGCGAGCGCCTGCAGCCGCTTGACCTGCGAGTTCTTCCCCTTGGCCGACGGCGCCCGCTTCATCGCCGTACGCCATGCCTTCAGCTTGGCGGTCTCCTCCGGTGCCAGCTCGCGGGCCTCCTTCTGCCCCGCAACCGCGCCCCACCCGTCGGCGGGGAGCAGGAAGTGATGGACGGTGCCCTCGTCGATTGGCCCGTCTCGGAACGGCTTCTCCATCGGAGCGGTGGAGAGCCACGACTTGTTGACGAGCTGATTTGGGTCGTAGAGCCTGCGACCGCAGCCGATGAGCGAATTGCCGCGTTGCAGGTGCAGGCCGAACCAGGGCGCCTGGAGGCCGGCATGCATGACATTGAGCCAGAGCGAGACCTCGGCCAGCTCGACGGCGGTGCGGTTGAGGTCGACGCCGTAGGAGTTGTGCAGGGCGATGTACGCCTTCACCCGCTGGAGTTCCAGGTGGTACTGCTCGGGGTCGAGCGTGACTTCGAGTTCCTTCTGGCGGCGGCGCAGGTACTCGGCGGCGACCTGGTTGATCGCCTCATTGAGGAACGCGCCGGAGCCGAGCGCCGGCTCGCAGATCGTCCAGTCCAGCAGATCCCGAGCCGGGGTTACCGTGCCGTCCTGGTCGAGGCGGTACTTGAGCGCGAGCTGGACGGTGACCTCGGTCAGCGACTGCGGAGTGTAGTAGGAGGCGCTGGTCTGCCGGTCCCGTCCGGCGAGCCGGTAAACGAACGCGCCGGGGGCGTAGCTGACGCGGCTGCGCACGCCGGTATACGGGTCCTCCTTGTATACGAAGACGCCATCCTCGTACTCCTCGGCCTTGGAGGCGGGGATCATCCACGAGCCGTCCTTGGGGTCGCCGTTCTTGGCGACCTCGTAGAGCTGCTCGGTGGCGACGAAGCCGGTGTAGGACATCAGGCCCTCGTAGACGGCGCCGAGCTGGTTGATGCCGAGCTGGGCGTACGAGATGAAGCCGCCGCGGCGTTTCTTGGCGCCCTTGGTGAGCATCAGCCGGCGCAGCACCTGGTAGAGGACCTTGTTGCGCAGTCGGGTGTCGATCTTCGGACCGTCGGGGTCATCGGGGTCGCTGCCCGGCTCGGCGATCAGCCGACCGATGAGCTTGGTCTTCTCCGGCAGGAACAGGTCCGAGCGCATCGGCTCGAAGCGTAGGCCCTCTCCCTCGCTGGCCTTGTCGTCGACTTCCGCGCCGCCGCGCGGCCGGTGGCCCCCGTTGACCATCCGGAAGAGCAGGTCGAGCGACTCGTGCAGGTGGAAGCCGCCCTCGGCGGAGGGGGCGAGCCGGCGGGAGACGAGGTCGCCGATGCGGGCGAGGCTGTAGCCCTGGACGTACTCGCGGTCGTTGACCGGGAGGACGCCCAGCTCGGGGCGGGCCTCGGCGTAGAGCAGGAAGAGGATCCGGTAGAGGTAGCGCAGGGACTCCCGGCCCAGCTCCTTGGCCAGCTCGTCGAGGTCCATCACCTGCTGCGGCTGGTAGCCGGTCTGCCTAATGCGGTCGAGAACCTCGTTGGCGATGAGTTCGACGGAGACCTTCAAGCCCTCGCGGAGTTCGCTGGAGACGCCGACGGCGTGCTGGCGGGAGCCGGCGACCAGGTCGGCGAGGGGATCGGTGCCGCCCTCGACGGGCGGGCGCAGCGAGTCGGCGCCGAAGAGGGCGGCGACGACGTCGTACTCCTTGTCGTCGTTGCGGCCGTAGGCGGTGTCGAGGCTGACGGCGAGGTACCGGCCCTCGCCCCAGGCGCCGCGGTCGGCCAGGGTGATGACGCCGCCGCTGAGGATGAGCACGTACCGAGGTGGCGTCTCGGCGGCGAAGAGCCAGGAGGCGAGCTTCGCGCCGGTGTCGATGGTCTCGTTCGCGGCCAGCGTGACCGGGTCGAGCAGTCGGCCGGCGTCGTCCGGATCCTGGGCGGCCTCGGTATCGACGGCCCAACCACAGTCGAGCGCCACGATGCCGTGCGCGGTGGTCAACTCGGCATGGGCCACCGTGATCTGGTGTTCCTGGCCGGCCCGCTCGACGGTGATGGTCTGCGGCTGCGGCTCGAACCCGAGCGCCTTAAGCAGCTCCTGGTGCAGCTTGCGCAGCCGCTCCGGGTCGAAGAACTCGTCGTCGGCCAGCTCGGTCTTGGCCTCGAAGTAGGGCCGGCGCAGGCCGCGCAGGCCGGTGCGAGGGGTCGGTTCGCCGGCCTTCTCCCGCTCGGTCCACTGCTTGAGCAGGCCGCCCTTGAGGGTGGTGGGCAGGATCTCGGCGAGGTAGTGCGCGGAGAGGTATTCGCCGCGGTTGGTCAGCGACTCGAAACTCATGCTGCACTCTCCGGGGACGGTACGAGGACGGCGAGCACCCGCAGCAGCGGGTCGCCGTCGGCTTCCAAGCGGTCAAGCAGGTCGTGCTGCTCCTGGACGGTGGCGTCAACACGCTGGCGGCGCTTCTCACGATGCGGCGCCGGCAACTCGTCGAAGAGACTGGCCTGCTGGAAGTGGGTCAGCTGCTGGCGGTACTTCCGTAGCGGCTCGGCGTTGGCCTCCGCCCACTCGGCGCGCTTGCCCTTGAGGTAATCCCGGGCGGCATCGACGGCCTGCGGCAGGAGCTGCCTCAACGGTTCGAGCGCGACAGCCTCCGCCCGGTTGACCATCGACGGTCCGACGTTGGCCTCACGAAGCACCTCGTCCATGGGCCGGATCTCGGGCGCTGCGGGTAGGCCGGAGACTGCCATCCACTGAACGACGGTCGGCTGGCCGAGGCGGTTGGCGTAGACGCCCTGGATCAGATAGGTCGGTGCGGCCACGTCGGCGGTGAGCACCGGGGCCTGCTGGCGGCCGAGGCGGATGAGGACCTTGTCGACCAGCCAGTCGACCATCGGGTGGACGTCGCTGAGGAAGGCGATCTCCGGCCACATCGGGGTCTTGCTCTGCCGGGCCTGGTCGAGCTTGCGCTGGGCGAGCTTGCGGTCGAAGGTGACCTTGAGCCGCAGGTCCTCACCCTCGCGGTGCGCGCGTAGATAGGAGCGGGGCAGGTCGGTGAGCCGGTGCACCAGGTCGTCAGGGGCGAGGAAGGTCAGCAGCTCGTCCTCGCGACGCAGGTCGATGTGGTCCTCGGGCCGGTCCTCATAGATCTCGTACAGGGCAGCGTCGACGAAATCCTGAGTAGAGGCGAAGAGCTTCGGCACCCGGGCCTGGGCGACGTCCGCCGCGACGGGGGCGGTGCCGACGTCGCCGAAGAGGTCGGCCATCACGTCGATCTCGGCGTGGGCGGCCTCGTAGGACTCGTCCACCGTCTTGCCGTTGAGCAGGTCGCGGACGAGCCGGTCCTCCTCGGCCTTGGCGTCGAACTGGCCGGTCGCGGCCTCCACGCTGCCGAGGCTGCGGTGGGCGTTCTCCTCCCGCTCGAGCAGCTTCTGGGAGACCGTACGGTCGTCCTTCGCGTCCTCGCGGTCGGAGTTGAGGATGAGCGCGCGGAACTGGGGCTGGTGCTTCTGGCCGTAGCGGTCGATACGGCCGTTGCGCTGCTCGATGCGGATCAGGCTCCACGGGATGTCGTAGTGGATCAGGTGGTGGCACTGCTGGTGCAGGTTCACACCTTCGGAGGCGACGTCGCCAGTGAACAGCAGCCGCACCTCGCTGCCGGCCAGCTCGAACTCCTGCAGGATCTTCTGCTCGTCCTGATCCGCGATGCCGCCGTGCAGGACCCGCACGGCGCTCGGCTTGAGACCGAGCAGGCCGGGGACCACCTCGGCAAGCCACTTGATGGTCGGCACCCGCTCGGAGAAGACCACCGCCCGGGTGTCGCTGCCCTTGCCGACGCCAATCTTCTTCAGCTCCTCAACCAGCTTCCGCAGCTTGCTGGAGTCGCGGTCGGTCATCGCGGAGGTCAGCTCCGCGAGCCGGTCCAGCGCCATCCGCTCGGTGCCGGCGGCCTTCTTCCGCCGGTTGGTCACCGTCTCGTGCAGTGCCCGGTGCGAGGAGAGGAAGGACTTCAACAGCGTGTACGGAAAGAGCCGGTGCTGGCCGGTGATCGCCTCGTCGGTCCACTTGCCCGCCAGCCACACGTCGGTCAGCTCGTCGAAAATCTGCTCCTCGAGCGGACTGGCCTGGCAGTGCAGCGCCTGGGACGGGCCACGGTCGGCCCACCGGTCGCCAATCTGGTCCCGTACCTCCGGGCTGATCTTGGTGCGTCGCAGGTATAGGTGGGCGATGTCCTTGGCGTCGTAGTCCTTCTCGTTGGCGATGGCCGCCGGGTCGAGCAGCGAGATCAGCTGGGCGAAGGACTCCCTGTTGCCGTTGTGCGGGGTGGCGCTGGCCAGCAGCAGCGCGTCGGTCTTCGCGGCGAGCCGGCGGGCCAGCTCATTGCGCTTGGTGCCTTTGTTGATGAGATTGTGCGACTCGTCGATGACGACGACGTCCCAGGTCGTGGCGTCGAGGTGGTGGCCGAACTGGCCGGCATCCTTGAGCGTGTCGACCGAGATGATGGCCCGCTTGAAGTAGGTGAACGGGTTGCGCCCGGCGGGGATCTCCTGCTGGATGCGCTGGATGCCGGTCGAGTCGAGCCGTACCAGCGGGATGGCGAACCGGGTCCAGAGCTCCCGCTGGAACTGCTCCAGCACCTGCTGGGGTGAGACAACCAGGATCCGGTCGCCCCGGCCCCGGCGGATCAGCTCGGCGAGGATCAGGCCGATCTCCAGGGTCTTGCCGAGACCGACCACGTCGGCGAGCAGGATCCGCGGCCGCAAGCCCGAGAGTGCCAGCTCGACCGGGCGCTGCTGGTAGGTCAGCGGGTCGAGCAGGAATCGGTCGGCCAGGGCCAGGCCGCGCTCGGTGCGGGGCAGCGGCGTACGCCGGAGCACCGCCTCCAGGAAGAGCCGGCTCTGCCGGAACCGGGACGAGGTGTCCGGGACCAGGACCGTTTCCTCGGGGCGCATTGCCTGGATCTCGTCCAGCGCGGTGAAGAAGGTCGCCTCGACGTCCTGCACGAACTCGGAGACGCCGACGGCCTTGATCATGGTGCGGTCCGCGGTGCCGGTCTTGACGCTGCGTACCAGCCACTCCTCGTCCCGGACGACGATGCGGGAGCCCGGGGCGAAGGTGGCGTCCTGGGAGGTGGTCATCGGTGGAGCCTTCCTACAGGGTCGAGCGGCGGGCGTACTGGCGGCGCATCTTGTCGACCAGCCAACTGACATCGACAGGCGGATTGACGGCCCCCACGGGGTCGACCCTCGTGGGCGTCGTCTCCGGCACCTCCACGGTGCTCTGCTCCTCGACGACCGGCAGATCCTCGGGGTCCTCTTTTGGATCTTCGAGGCCCGGCGGAACAAGCAGTTCCGTGTCTCCGTCGTAGGTGAGCGCGGCGACCTCTTGCCGCAACTCGGCGGCCGTCCTGCCGCTGGTGGCCGTGGCGACTTCCAGCAGCCGCGTGCGGACGGTGTCCAGCCCGGGGCGGGAGGTCGGGTCGAACGCCAGCATCGCGCCGAGCAACGGCGCCAGCGCCGCCGGCACGCCGGAAAGGTCCGGCAGGTCGCTTGGCTCGGTGATCCGCAGCAGCAGGTTCCAGGAGTTCGTCGGCGGATAGAGGCCATGCCCGGTGAGCGCGAACACGAGTGTCGCGGCAAGGCCGTAGATGTCGACCGCGGCCGTGAGCTCCCGCTCGCCGCGGACCTGCTCCGGAGACATGTAGGCGGGCGTGCCGACCAGGGCTCCGGCCTCGGTCAGGTAGTGCTCGCGTTCGACCAGCACCGCCAAACCGAAGTCGATGAGTTTCGGGCCGTCCGGGCCGAGGATGATGTTCTGCGGCTTGAGGTCGCGGTGCAGGAGCCCGACCTGGTGAACCCTGACCAGCCCGTCGGCGAGCATCGCGCCGGCCATGGCGGCCACCGGCAGCGTGAGCGGGCCACGGGCGTCGACGTGCTGGCGCAGCGTGGCGCCGGGGACGTACTCGACAGCAAGCCAGGCCGGGTTCGCGAAGGGGTCGGCGTCCTCGAGGCGAGCCACCCGCGAGCCGAAGATCAGCTTGAGACTGTCGACCTCCGCGGCGAACCGATCCCGAACCGTCGGCTCCTCAACGAGGTGCTGCTTGATCACCTTGAGCGCGACGCGATCCGCGGTCGGCGACACTGCGAAGTACACGTCGCCCATGCCGCCCGACCCGAGCGGCTTGACCAGTTCATAGCCGCCGATGTTGCCCAGCGTCATTCGTCCCCCTCACGATGACACCCGCCAAACTGCTGGTCCGTCATGTCGGCCCCACACCTGACGGACGCATGACCGTACAACGTTGGATGATCACGCTGCTAGTCACCCTTTGGCGCATTGTGCTGGCCTGATGGCCGGGAGTCACGATTTTCGATTCAGCCTGAACTCTGCGACCGACGCTCATCGCGCACGACGCTCAGGGCGTAGGCCGCCATTGGCCAAACCGTCTGCGGTGAGCTGGACCAGCTCCGCGCCGAGCGCTGCTGCCTGTCGGATTGCCGACTCGAAGGCGTCGAGTCGCTGGAACGCCTCCCCATGCGCGCGCTGCTCGTCCAGCGATAGCCGCCGCACCTGCGCCCGCCGGATGTCGAAGCGCAGCGTCCCGGACAGGCTCGACGCCTGCTTCTCGTTCGTCGACGTCCGCAGCTGACCGGCGAGAAACCACGAGTCCAGCGCCGCCGGATTGGGCCGCAGCAAGTAGAGGTTCCGCCCCAGCAGCGCCCCCTGAGTCGTCACCACCCGGGCGGTGAGCTGCCGCGCGATCATCGGCACCACCACGTCCCCGGCCGCGAGCCGGATCTCCTGCCCCAACCGCCCGTCGTCCCGGCCGGAGGGGTTTTCGCCGTTGAGCGCGTCCTGCACGGTCAGCACTGGTGGCCCTCCGGCCGTCGGCTCGCCGGCTTCCGCTGACGCGGCCCGGATCGGGCCGAGCAGTTGCAGTGCGCCGGCGCGAGCCAGCTCCCCCACCGACAGGAACTCCCCGTCCGGCCCCTCGGGCGCCGGCGTCACCTGCGGCATCAGCCCCGGCAGGTCGCCGACGATGGCCGCGAGGCGCTCTCTGGTGCGTACCAGATGCTCCCCTGTCGCCTCGCCCCCGACGGCGGGTTGGCGGCGCGCGGGGGTGAGGTCGACCTCCTCGTCGAGCAGCTCGATGACCGGCACCGCCCGGGCGAAGCCGACCTCCTCGACGTCGGCGTCCGGCGCGGCAGTGAAGGTTCGCCAGACGGCGAGGACCCGCGCGTAGGTCTCGGCAGCGTCGCCAGCAGCGGCGTCCACCAACAGCGTCCGCGCCGACGGAGGCGCGTCGGGCGCCGGCCGCCGCAGCACCCACAGGTGCAGGGGTACGCCATGCGGCGCGGCCACCCCCGGCGGGAGCGCAATGACGGCACGCAGGGCACCGCGCCGCAGCAGCTCGGCGCGGATGCGGCGGCCGGCGCGACGGCTGGCGACGGTGGGCGGCATCAGTAGGACAGCGTGGCCACCGGCGCGCAGATGGGCGAGGGCGTGCTGGGCCCAGGCCAGCTCCGGCTCGGTACGTGGGGTGGTGCCGACGATCCAGCGGGGGTCGTGGCCGAGCTCCTCATCGCCCCAGCTGGTAGTCCCGAACGGCGGGTGGCAGACGACGGCGTCGAAGGTGCGACCGGCAAAGGCGTCGGCGCGCAGCGAGTCACCGGTGCAGACCTCCCCTGCCACGTCGCGCAGGGCCAGCCACAATCCGGCGAGCCGGGCGAGGTCCTCATCGATCTCCTGCCCGTAGGCCGAGGTGCATCCGGCGCGGACACCGGCGCGGAGCGTGGCGCCGGAGCCGGCGGCCGGGTCGAGGACGGAGCCGCCACCGACGCCGGCGAGCCCGACCATCAAATCGGCCAGGTCGTCCGGGGTGGCGAAGGGGCGGCCGGGTCCGGGGGCGGAGAACCGTTGCCACAGCGCGTCGAAGGCGCCCTGTGGTCCGAGTTCGTCGGCGAGCGCGTCGATGTCGGGCAGCAGCGACTTGAGCTGCGGATCAGCTGATCGGCCGGGGCGTTGACCGCGTTGCCGGGCGAGGAGCAGGGCACCGACGGCGGCGAGGCCGGCGGCGGGTGACTGGCTCGCGGCGGCGAGGTGCCGCCACAGCCGGTCGGCGTTGGCCAGCTCGGGAAGTTTCCCTTGGGCGTGGAGCCACTGCTCGACCTGCCCCAGGTCGAACTCGGGGCTGGCCGCGGTGCCGCCTACCGGGGCGGGGAAGTCGGCGTGCCGTTTACGCCAGTTGCTGACTGCGGCCCGACCGACACCGGCGAGCCGGGCGATCTCCGCTGCGGTGATGGTCGGTGTCTCCTGCACGTTCGGAGTGTGTCACACCTGTCAAGCATGATGCCTGTTGACAGCGTTCACAGATGATGCTCTCATTGACGCCGCCACGTTCACAGCAGGAGGAAAACGATGCGCAAGGCCACCACTCTCGCCCTGATCGCCACCGGTCTCGTCGCCTTGGGCTGCAGCGCCGGCTCCACCGAGGACACCACCAGCAGCAAGGCCGACGCTGGCGGCGCCAAGGGCGAGGACAAGCCCGCCAAGGTCGCGAAGATCGGTCAGGCGGCCCGGGACGGCAAGTTCGAGTTCACGGTCAAGTCGTCCAAGTGCGGCGTCGCCAAGATCGGCACCAATCTGATCGGCGCGAAGGCCCAGGGCCAGTTCTGCCTGGTCACGCTCAACGTCAAGAACATCGGCAAGGAGTCGCAGATGTTCGACGGCAGCAGCCAGAAGGCGTACGCCCCCGACGGCACCGAGTACTCCGCCGACGGCGGGGCAGCCATCTACGCCAACAAGAACGCCGAGACGTTTCTCAACGACATCAACCCCGGCAATCAGGTCACCGGCGTGGTCGTGTTCGACATTCCGAAGAAGGTCAAGCTCGCCAAGCTCGAGCTGCACGACTCGCCGTTCTCCGGCGGCGTGACCGTCTCCCTCGCCTGATCCACCGCTCAACCCGGGGCGGGCGCCACCGCCCGCCCCGCCCTTCCCTGTCCCCACCACTGTTCACCGAGGAGACCGTCATGTCCGACCCGACCCAGCCCATGCCGCCCCATCAGCCTGACGACCAGGCCGCCATGCCGCCGCAGTCGGCGCCGACGCCGCGCGGTGCCCCGGCTCCCCCGTTCCCCGCCCAGCCGCAGAACGCCACGGTCGCCGAGTCGCCCAGCCCGACCATTCCCGCCAAGCGCTCCAACGCCCGGGCCTGGATCGTCGGCGGCATCGCCCTCGTCATCGCCCTGTGCTGCGGCGGGATCGGGATCGCCGCGCTGAGCAACGGCGATGCCGAGCCGGCCGCCGACGCTGCGTCGTCGGTCGCGCCGAGCATCACGACGGCCGCTCCGACCAGCGCGGCGCCCACGACGTCGGCACCGACCACCGCGCCTGCATCGACGGCCCCCGCCCTTCCTCTCTACGACACGCCGACGAAGAACGACTTCAAGCTCAAGGTGAAGATCCTGCGCAAGCAGTGCTTCGGCAGCGCCGGCTGCAACGTCACCTACCGGGTCGACGTGACGTACACCGGCAGCGGGCTCGACCCGTCCAAGACGTACGAGGTGACTTACCAGGTCAAGGGCGCCGAGGACCCGATCATCAACACCTTCGAGGTGACCGGCGACTCCGCCTCCGTGCAGGAGGAGGAGATGGCGAGCACCAAGCGTTCCGGGGACAGGCTGACCGCCGCGGTCACTGACGTCGCCGAGTTCTGAGGGAGAAGTCGTGCGTCCGGATGAGTTCCTCCGCGCCCTGCACCTGCTCCCCGCTCCCCTGCACGCCCGCGCCCTCCCCCTGCGCCGCTACGTCCACCGCACCGCCTGCGCGGACTGCCAGCGGATCGGCGACGCGGTCACGCTCGCGCTCACCGCGGCGAAGTACGACGAGCTCGACTCGGCCGGCGAGCTTCTGGACAGCGCCGAGCGGCTCGCCGCCGGGCACGGCACGGCCTGCCGGCCGCAGCCGGATCAGGAGGGTGGTCGCGGCCGGGTCGGGCGCTGGGCGGCGGCGTTCGCGCCGGTCGTCGCCGCGACCGACGCCAGCTGGAAGGGCCGCGTCGGCGGCATCGCCTACGTGGTCAGCGACGGCCATTACGGCCTGCGTGGTCGGGGCACCGGCCGGCTCGATCCGACCGGGGCGTCGCGGGTGCTGATCAACGAGCTGCGGGCGGTCGACTTCCTGCTCTCAGCGTACGACGAGGCCCCGGCGGGGATGACGGTGCTGGTGGACAGCACGGTCGCCCTGCGCTGGCTGCGCCGGTGGCAGGCGGGCGAGGTGTCGGCGATGCCGGCCGGCTACAGCCTGCGCCAGCGCCGGTGGGCCGACCGGCCAACGCTGGTCCGGCTCGCCGAGACGGTGAGCCACCGGCCGGACCTGTCGTTCCAGCACGTGAAGGGGCACAGCGGGCACGCCCTCAACGAGGCCGCCGACGGCCTGTCGCACATGGCCCGCCGCCGGCTCGAGGAGACCTTCGACGTACGTCCGCGGGCGCACGCCCTGGTCGACGCCTTCCTGCACGACTGGCACGCGGCCCTCCCCCACTGACCCGGCCCGCCGGTCCATGCGCCGGGCACGCCGGCTGATCCATTGCCGACAGAGCACCACAGCGCACCAGCTTCCCCACCCACCGGGCGGGTCGACGAGTCATCGGCCCGCGGACACCAGCGCCTGGAGGAGAAGACGATGACCTCTGTACGAGCCCTCTGGGCCGGTCCGGGATTTTGCCCGCGCCAGCCGGTCGGACTGCCGGCCGCCGCGCCGACCGCCGGCTTGGCGAGTCGTCGCGGTGATCGACAGGCCGTCGCCGGCCTGCTCACGCGACCGGCCGCCCCCGACTGTCCTGTTGCACTGCCGGCTTGACCGCCGATCACTTCACAGACGGCAATTGCGGAACGTCGTCGCACCACCACCACGAGCGAACCGGCCCGAACCGGAACCATCCACCTTCCCTGCCCTGCCCGGAGGTCGCCTGATGGACCACACCGAACCCCTGGTCGAGCTGATCTTCGACCGGCTCGCCGCTGATCGCGTACTCGATGACACCGCCGAGGTGGTCCTCGCCGCGCTGAGCGGCGAGGCCGACCTGGACGCGGCGCTCGCCGGCGCGCCGACCACGCTGGAGCCGCAGCGCCCGACGGCGGACGAGCCGCGGGAGCGGATCTGGCTCTCCTCGGTCACCGTCGCCGGGTTCCGCGGCGTCGGCCCGGAGCGCACCCTCGCCATCGAGCCCGGCCCCGGGCTGACCGTTGTGGTGGGGCGAAACGGCTCCGGCAAGTCCAGCTTCGCCGAGGCCGTGGAACTCGCACTCACCGGGGACAGTGCCCGCTGGGCGGACCGCAACAGCGTGTGGCGTACCGGATGGCGCAACCTGCACGCCGGCGACCCGTGCCGGATCGCCGTCGAGCTGCGGGTCGACGGGGTCGCCACACCCACCAGGGTGGTCCGTTCCTGGCCGTCGGAGGCGGAACTGGGCGACGCCGAGGTGACGGTCACCAGCGCGCGCGGCACCCACCAGGACCTCGCCGAGCTGGGGTTGGCCCGGCCGTTGGAGCTGTACCGGCCGTTCCTCACCGCCGCCGAGCTGGGCCGGCTCACCGCCGGCACGCAGAGCCAGCTCTTCGACGCCATCTCCGCGATCCTCGGCCTGGAGGCGATCAGCGACGCCGACCGGCGGCTGATGGCCGCCGCGCGCCCCCTCGACACCAACATCAAGGAGGTACGCGGACAGCGCGCCGCCCTCGCCGCCAGCCTCGCCGGGATCGACGGCGACCGGGCCTGGGGGGCCGCCGCGCTGCTGCGCACCCGGGGCGCGGCCGACCTGGCGATGCTGACGGCGATCCTCGACGAGCCGGACGAGTCGACCGCCGACGAGGCGGTGCTGCTCTGCCGGCGGCTGGCGGCGATGCAGCTGCCCGACGCAGACGAGGTGACCCGGCTGGCCGCACAGCTGCGGGAGGCCGCCGCGCAGGCGCGCCGGCACGACGGTGGCCGGTCGCGGGCGTCGCTGCGCAGCGCCGAGCTGCTCCGGCTGGCCATCGAGCACCACGACGACTGGGGTGACGGGCCGTGCCCGGTCTGCGCGACGGGCCGCCTCGACGGCGACTGGCGGACCAGCGCGGCCGCCTCTCTGGCGGAACTGCGCGACCGCACCCTCGCCGCCCAGGCCGCCGCTTCCCGGCTGACCGCGCTGCTGCAGCGGGCGCACTACCTGATCGACGACCTGGACGTGCCCGTCGGTGACGCCGACGGGATGCCGGTCGGCGACCTGCACGCGACCGTGACGGCGCTGCGGCTCACACCCGGCGGCCCAGAGGAGCTGGCCGACCATCTGACCGCGCGGTACCCGGCGGTGCTCGCGGCGGCGCAGGCCGTCCAGGCGTACGCCAGGGGTCTGCTCCGCCAGCGCGACACCGGCTGGCAGGCGGTCGCCGGCGAGCTGCGGGCCTGGATCGCGTCGGCCGAGACGCTGCCCGAGCGGGAACGCGCCCTGGCGCGGTTGAAGGCGGCGCGGGCGTGGCTGAAGGAGACCGGGGCGGAACTGCGCAACCAGCGGGTGGCGCCGTTCGCGGAGCACTCGCAGCAGATCTGGGCGCAGCTGCGGCAGGAGAGCAACGTCGAGCTGGGCGCGATGACCCTGGCGGGCATCAACACCCGGCGGCGGGTGGTGATCCCGGTCAGCGTGGACGGCGCCGACAACGGCACCGCCCTCGGGGTGATGAGCCAGGGCGAGATGCACGCCCTCGGGTTGGCGACGTTCCTGCCGCGCGGCTGCGCGCCGGAGAGCCCGTTCCGGTTCATCGTGGTCGACGACCCGGTGCAGAGCATGGACCCGGCCAAGGTGGACGGGCTGGCCCGGGTGCTCGCCGAACTGTCCGAGCAGCGGCAGGTGGTCGTCTTCACCCACGACACCCGGCTGCCCGACGCCCTCGCCCGCCTCGACCTCGGCCGGTCCCGCATCGTTGAGGTGACCCGCGCGGAGCGGTCGGTGGTGACCCTGCGGCCCGGCTCCGACCCGGTGACCCGCTACCTGGACGACGCGTACGCGCTGGCCCGCACCGAGGAGATCGCGTCCGAGGTGCGCGGGCCGGTGGTGGCAGAGCTGTGCCGCTCGGCGATCGAGGCGGCCTGCCACCGGATCGTGTGGCGCCGGCGGGTCGCCCGGGGCGTACCGCACGACGACATCGAGGCGGCCGTCGTGGCCGCGTCCCGCAGGCTGACCACCACCGTCGCGCTGGCGCTCTTCGACGACGCCGACAGGGGCGGCGACGTGCTCGGATACCTCAGTCGCCGGCACGGGTCGCGGGCGGTGGGCGCGTACAAGGCGTGCAAGGAGGGCGTGCACGGGGCGTACCTGTTCGACCTGCCCGTCCTGGTTGCGGACGTCCGCCACCTCGCGGAGGCACTGCGGGTCCAGGGCGCGGCCGTGCCCGCGCCCCGTGACAGCGCGGAGGTCCGGTCATGACTGCGCCGACGCCCCGGCGTTGCCTGGCGGCGGCCGACCAGATGCTGCGCGGCACCGGCCCGCTCGGCGCGGCCGCGGTGACCGCTGGCTGGTGGCCACGGGCGTGCGCCTGCCTGATCCGGCTAGCCCTCGAAGGCGGCATCGACGCCTACTGGCGGCGGACCCGCCCGGTGGTGGCGGCGTGCCGGCAGGGCCGGGCGAAGCAGCTGATGCTGCGCGGCCGGTTCGGGCCCGGACCGGCCGTCGCCCGGCGGGTCGCCTTCACCTGGGCGGCCCTGTCGGCCGCCGCCCACCACCACTGCTACGAGCTGGCGCCGACGGCCGCCGAGCTGCGTCGCCTGCACACCGAGGTGAGCGCCCTGCTCACCCAACTCGACGGAAGAACGGAACCTCAATGACCTACCCGCAGCCCGGCTTCGACCCCACCCGTCCGCAGCCGCCGCTGCCGGCCGTCCTGGGGCCGTATCCCCCGGTGTCCGCGCCCACCGGCGGGTACGCGCCGCTCTCGGTCATGCCCTACCAGGGTGGCCTCTACCCGCCGGTCGGGCAGCGGCTCACCGTCCAGCCCGTCTTGACCTCGGGCATGGCGACGGCGTCGCTGGTGCTCGGGATTCTCGGCGTGCTCGGCGGCTGGTGCCTGTTCGGCCTGCCGTGCGTCCTGGCCGTCATCCTCGGCCACCTGGCGCTGCGGGAGACCCGGGACGGCATGCGGGCGGGGCACGGCATGGCGGTCGCCGGCCTCGTCCTGGGCTACGTGTTCGTCGGCCCGATGATCCTGTTCACCGTCATGGTGTTCTTCGGCAGCGTCCTGAGCGCCGCCACCCCGACGCCCTGAACCGGGGCGGAACAACAGGTGTGACACGCGGCCGCCACCGCGGCCCGGAAACAGGCGCCCACGAGGCCGCCGGAAAGACAGGAATGCATGTCCCAGAAGAATCCCCTCCACGCCGTGCCCGACCGGTTCCTCGAACTGTCCCGGCGGGACGACGGCTTTGTCGTCACGGCCCGCTGGAACAGCGACACCGGATCGGACGAGATCAACGGGCCGGACGAGGTCGTCATCCGCATCTCCGACGAGGCAGCCCCCGAGGTACGTCGGCACGGCATCACGTCGGCGGTCCTGCACCGGATGGGCCGGCGGGTCGACGACATGGTGGCGGAGTTCCATGCCATGCCGCGCGTCGGTGCGTACCAGGTGATGGTGGGCCGCTACATCGAGGGCCGGCTCGCCGAGCTGGCCCAGGCCCGCGGTGCGACCGCGGACGGCTTCGAGGCCGACCTGCTCGCGGTCTACGAAGACCTGGCCGGCCGCCAGCACGCCGACCCGCTCGGTGCCCTCGCCACCGCAACCGGCCGGACCCGCGCAGTCCTCAGCCGACTGCTCGACATCGCTCGTCACAACGACCAGGAGGGACCCTCGCGTGAGCGCCTCGCATAACGCCGTTGCCTTTCATGAAGCGCTGGTAAGCGCATGATCGGCAGTCCCGCCTCGCGGTGGGGCGGTCCCGGTCTGACCCGCCGAGGCAGTGCCGGGTAGACGCTTCACAGCCACCGGCCCGCCGGGGCGGGTCTTACGGTCGGCTCCACGTCCGTTTACAGTCTCCGAGCCACTCCCGGCGACCACGAGTTGTGCGAGGTTGCGTGCGGCGTTGAGATCCCGGTCCAGGACCAGAAGACACGCCTGGCAGGTGAAGGTCCGGATCCGCAGCGGCAGTTTGGGTTTCACCGCGCCGCAGCCCGAACAGGTCTTGGAAGATGGATACCACCGGTCGGCGGTCACGAGCTGGCCGCCGTTCCAGACAGTCTTGTACGCGAGTTGCCGGCGGATCTCCCCGAACCCGGCGTCGCTGATGACCCTGGCCAAGCGACGGTTGCGCACCATCCCGGCCACGTTGAGGTCTTCGACCACGATCGTGGCGTACTCACCGGCCAACCGCGTGGTGAGTTTGTGCAGTCCGTCGCGGCGCAGGTTCGCCACCCGGGCATGTTGTCGGGACAGCCGCTTCGATGTCCGCTCCCAGCGGCGGGAGGCGGTGATGCGGGTGCGGGTGGCCGGGTCGTAGGGGCCGCGTTTGCGGGCCAGGGCGCGTCCGAGGCGACGAAGGCTTCGCTGGGCGGCATCCAGGTGGCGGGGGTTGGGTTCGACCTCGCCGGTGGACAGCACCGCCAGACGGCGGATGCCGACGTCGACACCGACCACCCCCGTCGGTCTGCTCGGCTTACGATCTGATCGTTCGACCTCGCAGGTGAACGCCACGTGCCAGCGGCCCGCCTCGCGCCGCACCGTGGCGGACAGGATTCGGGCGGTGCCGGCCTCGAGCCGGCGGGCCAGCTTGCGGGCGGACTCGTGTAGCTTGATCGTTCCCAACCGGGGCAGGATCACATGCTTGCGGTCGGGCGCGACGCGGATGACCCCGGTGGTGAATCGCACGGACGGGGTCGTGCGGCGCTTCGACTTGCGCCGGGGGAAACCGACCCGCCGACCGGCGCGCTTACCGCAGCGGGAGTCGGACCAGTTCTTCAACGCGCGGGCGAGCGCATCCAGGCCGGTGTTGTACGCCTCCTTCGAGCACTCCCGCCACCACGGCGCCACCTCGTCCTTGACTTGGTTCCACTCACGGCGCAGCGCCGGCAGTGTCCAACCAACGGCCGGGGTGAGCTGGTCGTCGCCGATGCCGTAGGAACGTTCGGCGGCCCGCTGCGCCATCACCGCCTTCACCCGGTCCAGGGCCCAGTTGTGAGCCTTCCTTGCCGCACCAGCGTGACGGGCCAGGTCCCGCTCCTGACCGGGGGTTAGGTCCAGGGCGAAGCGGTACGCCTGCATCACCTTCACGCGACGCCACCCACGGCCTCGTCGACGATCTGCTTGGCCTGGCCGAGAGCCATCATCGCCCGAGCACGAGCGATCGCGTCCATGTCCTCCTGAGTCGGCACGACGTCACGCCAACCCCAAAATCCGCCGGCAGCGTTGATGATCTGCTCACGTACCAGCCCTGGGGGCTGGTCGTCCTTCGGCCCGTGCTCCGGTGTGCAGTAGTAGCCGTCACACGGCTCAATCTTGGACGGTCTGAGCGTCTGCGTCTTCGCGCAGCCAGTGCACCTCACCACGACCTTCCGTGCAGCCATCAGCGCTCGCCCGGTCCGGTGACGGTCTGAACTGTACGGCGGGCACGGTCCGCCGCCGCACGACGCCCGTACAGGCGGGCGCCGAGGCTGGTCAGAATTTCGGTCACGTCCCGGACCGGGTCGTCGTCAACCTCCGCGGGGTCGACGACCAAGAGGCGCCGCCCCTGCGCAGCCAGCGCCGCCTCGACGTACTCGGCACCGAAGCGAGCGAACCTGCCGCGATGCTCCACCACGATCGTGGTGACCGACGCCTCACGCAGCAGGGCGAGGAACCTTTTCCGGTGTCCATTGAGTACGGAGCCTACCTCGGTCATCACACGCGACACCGCCAGCCCTTGGCCAGTGGCCCACCCGGTCACCAGGGCAACCTGGCGGTCCAGGTCGGCGCGGTGGTCCGCCGAGGACACCCGCGCATACACAACGACCGACTCCGTCACGGGCTCCGTCGAGCCCGACACCTCCACCAGGATCAGCCGTCCGACCTTACGAGCAGGGACGGGTAACCGGCCTTCCCGGAACCACCGGCATGCGGTGACGTGGTGCACGCCTTCGCGCTCCGCCCACTGCTTCAAGTTCACCCACGCAACATAAAGCATCATCAATGGACAGCTGCTGACAGCCCCCCGTGTTCGTCGTCGCCGAAGCCGCCGCGGGCCAGGTCGACCAGGTGGTGGCCGGCCTCGGCCTGCCGCGGGCAACCTGGAACAGCCTGTTCGACAACGACCACTGGGCGACCCCGCTGCTCGACTGCGCCGTGACGCGGCTGCTCACCTACGGCCTGCCCGCGCTGCCCAGCGGCACCCGGGTGTACGGGCACCGGCCGCTGCGACTGCTCTGCCACCTCATGGACCTCCGGCCACCAGCCCGCGCGCTGACCGGCGAGCGGCAAGTGCCGGACGTTGACCAGTTGCTGGCCCACCTCGACCGGCAGCGGCAGGCCGAACCCGAGGTGCTGCTCGTCCAGGCGCGTACGGCCATGGCCAACGACGCGCAGGAGGTGCTGACCGCGGTCCGGGTGTTCTTCGGAGACGAGCGACTGACCTGACCGCCGTCGAGATATCCGGATAGCTGCGTGCGCATCCCCGTCATTGGCTGGCAGGAACGCCGGCGGGAGCGTCGGCACGGCGCTGGATGCTGCGGGTTGGTGTGGTCGGCCGCCCGCGCAGCGCCCATTCAACGACGGCCAGGTGGATCACCCAGCCGGCGAGCATCAGCAGCACCCGGCCGAGCCCGTTCGGTTGGCCGGCCAGCAGGATCCAGGGCAGGTGGGCAGTACGGTTTCGGCGCCGCGCTCTACGGCTGGTTCCTGGAGCAGTGGACCCCCGCCGGCAACCAGGAGTACTGCGACCAAGGCAACGGCCGCGACGGCCGGGGCACCACCGTGCAGCTCGCCACCGACGAGCACGTCAAGCTGCTCGCTTGGTGGAAGAAGATGGTCGACGAGGGGCTGGCGCCCAAGCTGGACAGCAACACCACCACCACCGCCGACAACACCTTTACCGCCGGCACCGTGGCCATGACCCTGGAATCCACCGGCTCGCTGGGCGGCTTCCTGAAGAACACCGAGGATAAATTCGAGATCGGCACCGGCAACTACCCGAAGATCAACGCCACCGACACCGGCGACCCGATCATCGGCGGCGCCTCCCTGTGGGTGGTCGGCAAGGGCAAGGACGACGCCCACAAGCGCGCCGCGTGGGAGTTCGTGAAGTTCCTGTCCGACAAGGACTCTCAGGCGACCTGGCACACCACGACCGGGTACTTCCCGATCAGCAAGGGCACCCTGGACACCGACGCGGACAAGCAGTGGGTGGCCCAGCGGCCGCAGTTCCAGAACGCCATCACCCAGCTGCAGACCACCCCGCTGAGCAAGGCCACCCAGGGCTGCCTGCTGGGCGCCATGCCGCAGGCCCGCAAGGCCGCCGAGCAGGCCATGCAGGCGCCGGTGCTCAGCGGCACCGACCCGCAGGCGGCACTGGAGCAGCAGCAGGCGCTGGCCCGATCAACGACTACAACCAGTCCGTGGCCGGCTGACCGCCGCAGTCCGGACCCATCGTCGGCCCGTTCCCAGCGCTCGCGGCGCGACGGGCCGACGCGCCGGCCGGCCGGCTGCCTCACCAGGCAACCGGCCGGCCGGCACCCCTGCTCCTGCCTCGACTGTGCGTGCTACGAGCCGAGACGCCGCCCGCCACCGGCACCCACCGGTTCGATCGCCTGCCGGAACTCCTTCGGAAGCTGGGCCACCGCGTTCTCGAACTCGTCGCGGGTGACAGCCTCACGCAGCGTGGTGAGCACCGCGCCGACCCCGGCATCGGCGAGCGCACGGTCGACGTCCGGGCGATCCGCCACCCGCTGCACGAAATCTTCGAACCCGAGAGACGCCTTGACCTGGTCCTGTCTAAGCGGTTTGCGCAGGCAGTCGTCAAGCCCGTCGGGAAGCTGATAGGCAAGGTCCTCAGCCTGGCCGGCGCTGATCCGATCCGCCAATGCCTCCAACGTCGCGCGGGTGACTGTCGCCGCCTGATCGGTGGACACCTTTGCCCGCGTGGCCACTGCATTGATGAAGTCCTGGTACTCCAACTGAATCTCCTCCCCACCGGATCCGGTCGAACCGCCAGTTATGGAACTCTGACATCGTTCGCGCCCAGGTTCACTTCGGTGTGCCTTGCTGACAGCCTCCTATAACGGCGGGTGACCCTGCCTCACTCGGATCGGGCGACCACCGTGACGTGCTACGGCGACATCCTCGGCATTCCGATGGAACGGGATCGGCGGGCGATCTGCTGACGAAGCGCCAGCGCGGAGGGCGAGCGGGGAGATATTCGGCCTGGAATCGTTCCGCGTCGTATTGGTCGAGCGTGTCGGTGGTGCGCTGGTCCAGGTCGTGACCGAACCACCTGCAGGCGGGCGACCTCGGCGCGAAGCGGGGCTGCGTGGCGGCGGCCGAGCAGATGCTGCGGGGCGCCGGCCCGCTCGGCACGGCCGCGGTGACCGCCGGCTGGTGGCCACGGGCGTGCGCCTGCCTGATCCGGCTCGCCATGCGGGCTACGCCTTATCGGCGTACTGGTGAGTCAGGCTGCGGTATCCCTCCACCACCGCCAGCGTGTGGTTCGCCAGTCGGTCAGACTCGTCCTCGGGGTTCACCGGGCCGGGCGCGGCGAAGCCGGCCAGCACGTCTTCCGCTCGCCGCGTAGCCTCGCGGATCTCCTGCTCACGCGCGAACTCATCGCTCGCCTCGACCACGGCGACGAAGACCGACTCCAGCTCCTCCAGCTCATCCTTTACACCGTCAAGCGCCAACAACGCTCGCTCACGCTGGGCTGTCAGCTCACGCACCGCCATGCTGCCGATGTTCGTCCGCAGTCGTCGGTCCCGCACCCGCCGGACGACCTCACCCAGTTGAGCACGATCGGGCACGACGACGAAGTCGACCGCCAGGCCGTCCGCGGGCCGCGCCTGCGGCGGCCCGACGACGGACACCAGGGTTCCTCCAGCTCAAATCAGCCTGCGGACCGCTTCCCGATGTCGCCGCCGATGACATCGAACACCAGATCGACTCCGCCGATGTCTTCCAGGACGTCGTTGGCGAGGTCGACGAACTCCTGCGCGCCGGAGTCGAGCGCCTTCTGACGGGGCGGCAGCGCGTCCAATGCCAAGCCGAAGGCCTGGAACCAATCGCCCAACCCAGCGACCTGCTTCGGGGTCGGTCGGCCGTCCGGCTTGGTCATGCCCGTCATGGAAGCACGCCTACCTTCTGCGGTCATTCCCCGCTCCTCGGCTCGATTGTCATACGTTGAAGCGGAACTAGGTCGGCCCACACGTCACCTTCGGCAACCGCTCGGTACGCAGCCAAGCCCCGCCTTGGGCTAACGCCCGATCTATACCCCAGCCGAGTGGCCTGGAGTGAAGGGAGATAATGTTTGCAACCAACGTGGCTCGTGATGCTTTCGTGGGCAACGCTCGTGTTGGGGTTAGCCAGCGCCGCCGTTATCGTTGTCGACTCCTTTATTGGTGGCAATCGTCAGCCGGCTAAGGTCATGGAGTTAGTCTGGCCGGTCACCGCCCTGTACTTCGGCCCAGCAGCCATCATGGCTTACAGGGAGTGGGGTAGGCCGCAGTCTGCCCGATGGCGGCAGCGATACGGCAACCCGCCCAAGAAACCGCGACATGCTGATGTTGTATTCGGGCTCTGCCACTGTCTTGCCCACTGCACCCTAGGCGCCGTCATTGCTACGGTGATTATCTTCGGCTTTGACATCAACATTGCCGGGGAAACGTTGCGGCCCTTGTACGTCGGCGACTTCGTAGGCGCGGTGGCCGTAGGCGTCGCATTCCGCTACGCCACCGAGGCTCACACAGGTGGCCGAAAAGTGTGGGCTGCAATAAGGAGCGTTGTCAGGGAGGACTTGCTGACCGTGTCCGCAGTCGAGCTCACCCTTTTTATTTGGATAGCGCTAGTGGAACATCTTGTTTTCCCGGATGTCGTGCGGCCTAGCAGTCCGGTGTTTTGGCTCATTCACCAGATCGGGTTGATCATCGGTTTCTTTGCCGCTTGGCCGGCAACCTTGTGGCTGATCCGTCGCGGCATCAGAATGGAAACGCCGGGCACGCCTCATTAAGGGACGTCTCGTAACTGGGTGAAGACGCTGCCCGGCAACGGGCTGGCGGTCACCCTGCCAGGATGATGTTGTGCAGGTTGGCAATGCCGGAAGCGGTGTCGGTCAATGTGCGGGCGGCGCGGCGGTAGTCGCGCAGGATCTTCCGGGTCTTCATCCTGGCCAGGGCGTGTTCGACCTGCGCTCGGACGGTGCGGTGCTGTTTGTTCAGGTCTTCCTTCCAGGCCGGCAGGGCACTGCCGTCGGAGGGCTTGCGGGGCCCTGTTGCATTGAGCGTTGGAAGGCCAAGCGATCGCGGCGGCCGCCGGAGGAGTCGCAGGGCCCCGGCGAGTTCGCTGTCTGTCCTGATTGGTCCTGATTTTCCATCAGAGTCCGTAGAGATCGAGGACTCGATGCTGGTCGTGGGTGTGGTGGCGGCGGGCGTGGGCCATGTTGGCCCGCCCGTGTGCGCGGAACGCGCTGATCGCGAGGTTGCGCAGGGTCGCCATGTTGTGTGGTGCGTGCCGGTGCGGACTTGGGAGTGGTCTTCGGCGAAGGTGGTGTCGCGGACATCGTGGATCTTGTCTTCGACCGTCCAGTGGCCGCGCTGGTCAGCGGCGATGGCGGCGGGTCCGGCCTGGTCCGCGTCCAGGCTGGTGATGCCGTAGACGACTTGTTTGCTGCGGCGGGCCCGTCCAGGCCGCCGCGGTAGCCGATGGGGCGGAACGCCTGGGCAGCGCCGGGGAACTCGACGCCCACCGCGGCGGTGAGTCGCACGTGGCGTTCTTCGGTGCGGCCGTGGCCCCGATCACAGTTGGTGTGCAGGGCGCCGATGGAGTCCCAGTCGTCGTTGGCACCGGTGAACAGGGGAATCAGGGCTTCGAGTAGGGCGGCCTGGTTGGCTTTCACCGTGAGCAGGTAGGCGCCTCCGGCCTCGATGATCGCGGTGGCGGTGGCGTGCTGGCAGTGCGCGGCGTCGGCGGTGACCAGGCATCCGGTCAGGTCCAGCCCGGTGAGTATGGCGCGCAGTTCCGGGGGTCTCGTTGGTCTTGGCGGCGATCTGCCGTTGGGCGTCCATGGTGCCGGTGGCGTGGTCGGCAGCACCGAGCAGGTTGACGCGCTTGTTGCGTCCGGGGCGTCGGGCTCCGTGAAGGGCTTTGCCATCGAAGGCCAGGGTGCGGCGAGTCCGGGTCTGTCCCGGGCCGGTGCGCTCGGCGCGTCGCTGTTCCCGTTCGACCACCGGCGGACGGATCGGGCCCAGACCTGAGGCTTTTCGCGCGACGGTGGTGAACCGGCCGGCCGCAGCCTGGAGCGCGGCCGGGTCCAGCAGCGCCAGGGTGCGGCGGATCGTGCGTTCCGACGGCGGCCGTGGCACTGCGGTGAGCGGATCGCAGCGCACGTGCAGCCGGGTCAGGACGACGGCCGGGGCGACATCGGCCCACTGCCAGATCGCGGTGAAACCGTCCGCGTCGCAGGTCACCGCGCCGGCGGCGATCAGCAGGATCGCGGTCAGCGGATGCCACCTTCCTCGCCGGGAGCGGGGGTCCGGGATATCGGCAAAAGGCCGCCGCCGGGCCTGCGACCTGGTCGGGGGCCAGGCCGGCCGGGCCGGTCTTCTCGGCGGTCGGGCTGATGGGCGATGATGTCGGGGCGGGCCCGGCGACTCCCGGTTATGGAGCGTCAGAGACTTCACGATCTACACGCGCCGTGCCCGTCACGTCAAAGCGCTGCGAACGACGCGTGCGCTGCCGGGGCAGGTGCACGAGGGGGGAATGGATGTCGGAACTGGATTTCCCCCCGATACGGGTGGCTGGTCGGGGGCGTGGTTGGTACCGGGGCGACTGTCACGTGCATTCGGTGCACTCGGACGGCAAGCTCACGCCGCAGCAGCTTGCGGCCGACGCCCGTGCGGCTGGGCTGGATTTCCTCGCGACCACCGAGCACAACACGCCCGACGCGCATGGCGCCTGGGGCCGGCACGCCGGCAACGATCTGCTGGTGATCCTGGGTGAAGAGGTCACCACCCGCACCGGGCACTGGCTCGCGCTCGGCCTACCCGCGGGACAGGTGGTCGGCTGGGACTACGGCGTGTTTGACGGGATGCTCGACCGGCATCTGGATGAGGTCCACCGAGCCGGTGGGCTGTGTGTGGCGGCCCATCCGCATGCGCCCTACGCCTCCGGCACGTTCATGTACCCGTACCAGGGGCTCGACGCGGTGGAGGTGTGGAACGGACCGTGGAGCTCGGATGTGCCCTGGCAGGCCGACAATGAGGCAGCCCTGGCCGAATGGGGGCGCGCCCTGGCCGCGGACATCCACCAGGGGCGGTGGCGGCCGGCGGTGGGCAACAGCGATACCCACCTTGAGGGCCAGATCGGCATCGCGCACACCGTCGTACTCGCCGAGGAACTCAGCGCCAACGCGATCCTCGCCGGCATCCGGGCCGGCCGCAGCTGGATCGCCGAATCGGCCGCCGTCGAGCTGTCCTTGACGATCTCAGCCGGCAGTCACAACGCCGGGATTGGCGAGCGGTTGACGACCGGCGGTGAACCGGCCGTGGCGCGAGCGGAGGTACGCGGCGTGCCCTCCGGCACCGTCAGCTTCCACACCGTGCAAGGCAAGATGCACAGCGCACCGTTGCCCGGCACAGGTGCCGGGGCCGTGCAGTGGCACACCAACGCCGAAGAATCGGCGTTCATCCGCATCGAGGTGCGCCACCCCGAAGGGCACATGGCGGCGCTCAGCAACCCGATCATCCTGACCTGAATGCACAACGCCAACGTCACCGCTGCGAGGGAAGACGGCGGGCGGTACCGCCAGGGAAGCGACGGATCCTGATGGCGATCACGGCGAATCAGGACAGAACACGAACTCGCCGGGGCCCTGCGGAGGAGTCACCGCCTTCATTGGCGTAGGCGCTTCGAAACTCATCGGTGAAGATCGGCTCGGATCTGGCCAAACCGAACGGGCTCATCGTCGCCGCCCCCCGGCGGCTTGCCCGCCCTGCTTGACCCGCTGCTGGTGATGGCCGACCGGCGTGCTGTCGAGTCAACGGAACGCACCTTTTTTCGGGTCGCTGGCGCCTCGCGGCCGAGGCGGGCCCGGGCTCGGGCCATACGAATGGCGGCGGTCAAGGACTTGATGTCGTAGGCGCCGTAGTGGCGGCGGCCGTTGATGAAGAACGTCGGGGTGCCGGACACTCCGCTGTTGTCGGCCGAGTCGATGTCGCTTTCGATGCGGCCGACGTGGGCCTGGCTTATCAGATCGTCGTGGAAGCGTTTCTGATCCAGACCGAGGTCGCCGGCGTATTTGACTAGATCATTGATGTTCAGCTTGTCCTGGTGTTCGAGCAGCAGGTCGTGCATCTGCCAGAACTTGCCCTGAGCGGCCGCTGCTTCGGCGGCCTCGGCTGCCAGCAGGGCTTGCGGGTGCACGTCTGACAGAGGCAGGTGACGCCACACGAAACGCAGGTCGGCGTGGCCCAGCAACTGCCGGAGGACTGGCTCGGCCTTCCCGCAGTACGCGCACTGGAAGTCGCCGTACTGCACCAGCGTTACCGACGCACCGGCTGGGCCGCGGACGTGGTCCTGCTTCTCGTCGACCTCTGGGATGAGGTCGATCAGCTCCGTCATGTCGCCGAAGAGCGCCCGGGTGCGCTTGTCCTTGGGCAACATGTTGGTGACGCGGAACGCGCTCCAGGTCAGCGCTGAGGATACGATCGCTGCGCTGAGCACCCCGACTTTGGCCTCGGCCAGTTGGTCGCCGGTGAAGGCCAGGCTGGCGATCAGCAGCGACACCGTGAAGCTGACACCGGCGATCGTGCCGCTGCCGAGCACGCCCGCCCAGCCCACGGCCGGACGGATGCGGCCGTGTGAGATCCAGGTGAGCCCGGCCGAGGTGCCAATCACGGCGAGCGGCTTGCCGACGACATACCCGAGCAGCACGCCCCAGGTGACAGGCGAAGCGAACGCCTGGGCCAGGAACGGACCGTCGATGCTGATGCCAGCGTTGGCCAGGCCGAACAGCGGCACGATGACGTAGGCCGACCAAGGGTGGTAGATGCGCTGAAGGCGGTCGTTGGGCGATAGCGTATTCGCGAGGCCGATCGCGGCCGTACGCGCGAGCTTGGGCGTCGGCTGCTCACGGAACGACCGGAACAGCCCGCTGACCTGCTCGAGCTCAGCTCGGCCGGGAGAGTAGGCGAACGCGGTCAACCCGATGGCCAGTCCGGCCACCACCGGGTCGACTCCGCTGACCAGCAGCGCGCCCCACATCACGATGGCGACCGGCACGTACGCCGAGCCACGTCGGACGCTGGCTGCGCGGAGGGCCAGCATGACCGCGAACGCCGCTACGGCCACCACGATGGGCATCATCTTGATGTCGTCGCTGTAGACCAGGGCGATGACGATGAGTGCGATCAAGTCGTCGACCACGAACACGGTGAGCAGGAAGATCCGGACCCGGTCGGGCACGTCCCGACCGAGCAGTGCCAGCAGGCCCAACGCGAGGGCGGTGTCGGTCGACATAGCCACGCCCCAGCCGTGCGCGCCCGGCCCGCCGTGGTTGATCGCCAGGAAGATCAGCACCGGGATCAGCATTCCGATCACGCCGGCCACGCTGGGCAGCACGAAACGTCGCCGGTCGCGTAGGTCGCCGAGGTCGAACTCGCGCCGCGTCTCAAGGCCGACGACCAGGAAGAACAGTGTCATCAAGCCGCTGTTGATCCAGGTGTGCAGGTCGCGGGAGAGCTCGAGGTGCCCGAGGCGCAGGGACAGTTGGGTGCGCCAGACGGCTTCGTAGGAGCCGAGGTCGATGTTGGCCCAGAGCAGTGCGGCGACGATGGCGGCCACGAGCACGCCGGCGCTGCCGGACTCAGTGCGCAGAAAGGCTCGCAGCGGTGCCGCTAGATTCCGCTTCCAGATCGTTCGGCCGCTCATCTTGGTTTCGGTCACACGTCACCTTCCGATGCGCTGGCCGGGCCAGCAGGGCTAGCTTGATCACGTGCCGCAATGCGGGCACGCGACCGCTCGGTTCAGTACTGATCGCGCTGCCCCAGCTGTGGCCGGCTGCGAAGAGAGCGCCGAGGCCCGCCGATGCCCTGCAGGATGCGGGCGACTATCAGTGAGCTCATGGTCGGGACGACCACGCACATGATCGACGCGATGGTGAACCCGCGATACCTACGAGGAAAGATTCGCCTGCGGCCGTAGCGGTCGCCGAGCGCGCCGGCCAGCAGGATCAGCGCGGCCAAGCCGTGACCTGGATCAGCTCGCTGTCGCAGCTCACCGGGTCAACGTCGAGCTCGGCATGTCCATCGCCTTCCTCGACGAGACATTGCAACGCTCGCTGGAACCCGGCGCACCGCCCACCGTGGCCCGGCCGATCACACTGCGAGCCACGCGCGACGCCGGCCTCACCCCCACCGTGTTCGTCGCGCCGGTGTTCTTCGCCTGGCTGCGCCGCCAGCATCCCGAACTGCTTGGCACGTACGCCGACCTCTACGCGCCCGGCTCGCGCACGCCCCGTCATTACCGCGACCTCGTCCGGGCACGGGTGAACCTGGCATTGCACGTCACGGGCTGCCGATCCCCGACGACACGACCTCCGACACGTTCGCCCTGCTCGGCAGACGCTCCAGCGTCACCGAGCCGACCGCACCGACTCTGTTCTGAGCTGCCGGAACGAGTCACCGGCCGTCCGCCAGGACCAGGACCTGCGCCGCATGCAAGGCGCCGCATCGCGTTCAAGGTGTCGCGGTCGACGGAAACCCTGTCGCCGCCTGGGGCGCAACGACAACCGCTTGCTGATCGGCCGTGATCGCCGAGCAGCAAGCGGCCTGATTTCAGCGCGGCCCGACGAACTCGGTCCTCACGCTCCATGCGAACTGGATCAGCAGGGTCACCGGGGACTTCTCGGCAATCTCATGCATCACCTTCAAGTCGTCGGGGTCAGGTTCTTCGCTCAGCGTGATTGTGCGCTGCAGGTAACGCTGTGCGCCTTCCTGCTCGGGTTCGTGGTAGTCGATCTCGACGGTGATGTCACCGGCGGTGTCGTACTTGTAGTCGACATACTGCCGCAGCGTCTGAGCAGTGCACGACGCAAGCGCCATCAACAGGTACTCCGTCGGCGTCGGGCCTTCGCCGAGTGCGCCGTTGTGCGGTTCATCGGCGACGAACGTGAAGCCGCGGGTGATCATGTCCGTGCGCCGGCGCTCAGTGGCCGGAAGGACAGCTCGGGCGGATGCGACGACACGATCCTGATCGGTTTCCATCAGCCGCGCCTTCCTGTAGATCCTGGTAGTGACGGTCCAGGTACGCGGATCCAGCAGCAGCAGAGCCGCAGTCTGAGCGGGGGCTGTGGCCGGGCGTATCACCCCGTGACCGAGTACCTCCGCAGGCTAGCCTTCGGCGGACTGGATCGTCCAGTTGGTCGCTCGTTGCCAGAACCACTCGGCCTCGTGAACCATCACCCTTGGGGTGTTCTAAGCTGCACTGAGAGGCGGTTAAGACCAAGACGCCCCCAGCTGAGCTCGCTCAACGCCCAACCCAGAGATGGACTCATCAGTCCGTTAAGGCCAAGGCATGCCGTCGTTCACGCATCAGGGCGGCGACGTCTCCCGCGACTCGGGCGGACTCAAATCCGGACAACGTGAGGAACATCGGTGCTCAGTGATCCGCAGTCGCGGTACGAGGCGATCCAGCGACGCGAGGAACGACTCGATGGCAGCTTTCTCACCGCGGTGAAGACGGCCGGTACCTACTGTCGGCCATCGTGTCGCGCCAAGACCCTCCCACGGGACCCGTCGACTTTCACCCGAGGGCGGCCAGCGCCCAGTTCGCTGGATACCGAGCCTGCAAGCGTTGCTCCCCCGACGCAGCGCCCCCGACCCGGCCGGCGCCTGGCCAGTCGACGCTCGTCGGGCGTGCTGGAGCGCTCATCGATGCCGGCGCAGCGGGATCGTGGCGGGGTGAGACAGCACGGCGAGGCCCCGGTCGGGGCATCGGATCGTGGTTCGACTGCTGCCTTACCTGGAGCCTCGCCGTCATCGATCTCCGGGCTGCTCGCACCCGCCGTGACCAGCCTGATCACGACGACTAGGGCTCAATCAACGGGTCGGCTCGCCGGACGGCTCCGAGAGGAACGATTTGATGTGTTCCAGCGCCATGTCCAGCGCAACTTCCATGGGTGCGACGTTGTGCGCGGCGTTCGCCAGCAAGTAGCCGCCTTGCAAAGCTGCCATCAACCCCGTGGCCAACTTCACCGGGTCGGCGTCCTGGCGCAGTGCACCGCTGTCCCGCATCCGGTGCAGACCATCACTGATCAGCTTTTCCCATGCCGCAAAGGTCTCCAACAGCATCGATCGAGCCTGCTCATCTTGATCGGACAGCTCGACCGCCATCGACCCGAGGCCGCACCCGTATTTGCCGTTGCTCAGCGAGTTGGCCTGGACCAGCGCGTTGCGCCACCGGACCAGCCCTGAGAACGATCTCAGTCGTTCGAGCCCTCCGCGCTCGCGCTGAAGGACAAGCGCGCCTCGATATTTGACCAACGCGCGCACGAGCTCCTGCTTGTCGGCGAAGTGGTGGTAAAGCTGAGACTTGCTGGTCTGGCTTGCCTCGCGGACGTCGTCAAGGGTCGTCGCGTTCACTCCGCGCACGAACATCAGCCGGTTCGCCGCCTCGAGGATCCGCTCTCGGGTCGCGATGCCCCGTTGACTGATCCTCCGCTGCTTCGACGGCGCAGCCACCTGCTCGTCGCTCATCGGTCAAGTGTATCCACCGGCGCGCCAGATAATCCATGGAGGATGGGACCTTGGAGTCCATCGGACGTTATGTCGCATTCGCGTGATCGTGAAGGACGAACGCATGCGCCGCCAGCTTGACTGAACGGGTGCTATGCCCGGGAGATCATCGATAGGGCGAGCTTTTTCCCGGACTATTTGGTCCTCGCTGCGCCAAGCTACTGCTCAGGAGTTGCTCGGCGATGCGTCGTGAGCGGCGCGCCGGAGATCAGCGTGTGTCAACGCTCGTTGACATTCGTCTGCCCGTCACACGCCTCACCCGCAGCTGATCCTGGCTCCGGCCATGAAACAACAATGTCGCGTATCCCGCCCGGCAGACGAAGACATCCCTGCTACGTCGCGGCCTGTTCCACAGGCCACCGAGGAGCAGCTGGGTGTCGTTCCGAACATGCGTCGCGCCCTGTCCACCAGCCCGGCCGTACTGAACGGTTGGAATGATCTTCAGGGCGCCCTTAGCCGCACTCTCGACGCCACGACCCGGCACGGTATCGCTCTTGCTGTCACTGGCACCTCGGCCCGGGCCGGCGCGCGGACCCGGGGTCCGCGCGCCGGAGGTGTCAGGCCGTCGCCCGCTTCGGCAGCTTCCACCCGGGGCGGGGGAAGTGGCAGGTGTAACCGTTGGGGTAGGTCTGCAGGTAGTTCTGGTGCTCGGGCTCGGCCTCCCAGAAGTCGCCTGCCGGGGTGACCTCGGTGACGACCTTGCCGGGCCACAGGCCCGAGGCGTCGACGTCGGCGATCGTGTCCTCGGCGACCCGCTTCTGCTCGTCGCTGGTGTAAAAGATCGCCGAGCGGTAGCTGGTGCCGATGTCATTGCCCTGGCGGTTCTTCGTCGAGGGGTCGTGGACCTGGAAGAAGAACTCGAGCAGCGCGCGGAAGTCGGTCTTCTCGGTGTCGTAGACGACCTCGATGGATTCCGCATGGGTTCCGTGGTTGCGGTAGGTGGCGTTCGGGACGTCGCCGCCGCTGTAGCCGACGCGCGTGGACACGACGCCCGGCTGGCGGCGGAACAGCTCCTCCATCCCCCAGAAGCAGCCGCCGGCGAGAATCGCCCTTTCGGTGCTCACGTCGTCTCCTTACTCGTCGTCGGTCTCAGTGCTGGTGTCACTCGTCAACAGGGTGCGGTATTCGCCGTACCCTGCGTTCTCCAGGTCGTCGAGGTGGATGAACCTCAACGACGCGGAGTTGATGCAGTAGCGCAGTCCGCCCTTGTCGGGGGGACCGTCGTTGAAGACGTGGCCGAGGTGGCTGCTCCCGTGCAGCGAGCGGGCCTCAGTCCGGATCATCCCGTGGCTGGAGTCTTCGCGCTCGACGACGTTCGTCGTGGCGATCGGCTTCGTGAAGCTCGGCCAGCCGGAGTTGCTGTCGTACTTGTCGACCGATGCGAACAGCGGCTCGCCGGACACGACGTCGACGTAGATGCCGGGCTCGTGGTTGTCCCAGTAGGCGTTGGCGAACGGGCGCTCGGTGCCGTCCTGCTGGGTCACGCGGTACTGCTCCGGGTCGAGCCGCGAAACGGCTTCCGGGTTCTTGTGGTACTGGGTCTGCTGTGGCACAGCTCTCCCTTCCCGGCCTTTCGGCGCGAAGCTGGGGAACCAGGTGAAACGCACCTGGACGCGCAAATGTACAGACACCCTACGGGCCAGTTGTGTTCCCGCAGCCCCTACCTTCCGTGGACCATCAAGTCCGAAAGAGATGTCCAGAAGTGGCTGGCCGGGTGCCGTCGTTACGGGGTATGGCCTGGGAAAGTCACTGCCACAGTAGCACCCGCTTAACCTCAAGACTGGACTTGACCGACCAGTTTCGCAGCGACTAGGTTCGGGGCGTCCAACTCGGTGCCTCCGCTAGCGACGAACTGTCCGCGTGCCCACCGGCGCCGGGTTCTACGGACGTCACGCCACTCCCGGGGAACCGGGTGTTGCCAACACCAATCGCGATTCGGTGGGGAAGAAACAACTGTCATGAGTGAGAGTTTCGAGGGCCGTAAGGTCGTGGTCGTCGACGGCAGCAACGGCATAGGCCTCGCCACGGCCCACCAAGTCGTCGCCGGGGGCGGCACCGCCGTGATCACGGGCCGAGACCAGGACGCCATCGTCGACGTCGACGGCGGCATCATGGCCGGCCGCAACTGACCCTCGAAACGTAACGCCGGGATCGCGCCGTCGCGACCTCGACCCCGGCGCCGCCTTACCGACGACTTCGCTATCGCGCTCGTTCCTCGGCACCCTCGCGCCACAACCGCTACCGATCAACGTGGTAAGACACCGAGGCCTGGCGCCGCAAATGCTGATAAAACGAAACTCGCACCTCGTGACCGTGCGAACGAGGACTGGATACAGGGAGGCGCCGGATGAAGGCGATTGTGGTGACGGACGAGGCCGCGGGAACGGCCGGGATGACGCTGGTGGAGCGGCCCGAGCCGGAACCGGCGCTGAACGACGTCGTCGTTCAGGTTCATGCGTCGGGATTCGTTCCGACTGAGCTGGCGTGGCCCTCGACCTGGACCGATCGCCTCGGCCGTGACCGGACGCCGTCGATCCCTGGGCACGAGCTGGCCGGAGTGGTCAGCGCTCTCGGCTATGGCACGACGGGACTGTCGGTGGGACAGCGGGTGTTCGGCATCACGGACTGGAATCGCGACGGCACCCTGGCGGGGTATGTCGCCGTCGAGGCACGCAACCTCGCGCCGCTGCCCGGCGACGTCGACTTCACGGTGGGCGCGAGCCTGCCGATTTCAGGCCTGACCGCGTGGCAGGGACTGTTCGATCACGGCCGCCTTCAGTCGGGGCAGAGCGTCCTCGTGCACGGCGCGGCCGGCGCAGTCGGGTCGATGGTGACGCAGCTCGCACGCGAGGCCGGCGCCTACGTCATCGGCACCGGACGCGCTGCCGACCGTCAGAATGCGCTCGACTTCGGCGCGCAGGAGTTCGTCGACCTCGCCAACGATGCCCTGGAAGACGTCGGCGGAGTCGATCTGGTTTTCGACGTCATCGGCGGCGACATCGGGAAGCGGTCCGCAGGCCTGATTCGAGCCGGAGGAACGCTGGTGTCCGTCGTCGGGCCGCCGCAGGCGCGGCCCGCGGACGGCCTGGCGGTCGACTTCGTCGTCCTGCCCGATCGCGCTCAACTGGGTGAGGTCGTCCGGCGGGTGCGCGACGGACGACTGCGGACGAACATCGGCACCGTCGCGACCCTCGACGACGCCGTCGCCGCCCTCAATCCGACCGAGCGGATCACCGGGAAGACGATCATCCGCGTTCGCTCGTAAGGACTCGGCACACCCAAGCGCGAGAACGCCCCCCGCAGGAGCGAGGAGTACGTCGATGGCTGGGCCTTCACCTGCCGTCGACGACATGCGGCTGGGCGAGTACGACTACCGCCACGACCCGGGACTGATCTGATGACCATTAACGAGCACACCCCCATGACCGACCCAACCGAGCCGACCCGCTCCGCCTTCGAGTACCCCGACGAGGCCGGATACCCCGACGAGAAAGGCACCCTCAGCCAGGACCAGGCCGTCCTCATCGACGAGGTAATCGACGATCCCCACGCGCCCGCGTTCGACTTCCACGTCGTCAACGACGAGAAACTCGGCATCTATGACGCCATCGTCGGGGACCGAGCGGTGGCCGGGCTGACCTACAACGTCGCCGGAGCCGACCGACTCGCGCTGCTGGCCACCTCGGTGTTCCCCGAGTTCCGCAAGCAGGGCATCGCCACCGAGCTGATCCGACGCGTCCTGGACGACGTGCGCGTGCAGGGCAAGACGGTCACCATCATGTGCCCGATCGTGCGCACCTTCATCGACCACAACCCCGAGTACGCCGACCTCATCGACCCCGAGCACCCGGGAGTAACCCAGGGTCACACCCAATTGTCCTAAACCCACCTATTAGCTCCCCGGACAGAAGGTGTGACAATGACGATCAATCTCGAGGCCGAGGCGGCCACCCGGGAAGAGAACAACGCGGCGCTCATCGCAGCACTGAACGAGACAAGTCTCAGCGAGGTGGAATCCAGCTGGGAGCTCGATGTCATCAACGACGCGGAGCGCGGTCGCTGGATCGCCGCCCTCGGCGCCGAAGCGATCGCTGAACTCCCGTACCGGTTCGTGGGCGGCCGTGTCGTGCTGCTAACGACCTGGGTCGACCCCGCCTACCGACGCAATCGGGTGGCCACGGAGCTCGTCGCTCGCGTGCTGGACGAGATCCGCGAGAGCGGGAAGAAGATCACCGTCATCTGCCCGGTCGTGGGTAAGTTCATTGCCCGCAACCCGGAATACCTCGATCTCATCGACAAGGTCCATCCCGGCGCCGGCGCCTACCCCCAGCACGAACCCGCGGAAGGCGACCACGACGAGGAGCTCACCGCGTTCGAGAACGACCTGACTTGACATCCTCCACTGCCATGAACGGCGGGGATTCCCTCCGCGCTGCGCGCGGAACGCGCAACGCCCAGGCGGGTTCCTGCTTCACCGCGGCCAGCCGGGACAAGTCCTGGTCTTACGTCCGCTCCACAGGCGTTTACCGTCTCCGCAAGCCCTGCGGCGACAATGCCACGCTGTGTCGGTCGTGACGCTTCGGAGCTTCCGGAACTACCCTTCGCCCCGCACATGATCACCTTGTCACCGCCTACTGACGTCAGGTCAACGGCACGACTCGGGCCTTGGCGGCCCTCACCGCACCGGCCTTCACCCCCGCCCTGAAGGGCGGAGCACTGGCCCGCACCTCGGTAGCAGTCCGGCGTTCGGGCGTCGGTCGTTTGTCGTCCAGCGGGTCGGGATGGGCGACTGCGGACGAACATCGGCAACGTCGCGGCCCTCGACGACGCCGTCGCCGCCCTCAACCCGACCGAGCGGACCAAGGCGAAGACGATCATCCGCGTTCGCCCATGAGGACTCGGAAACAGTTCCGGGCCTTCGATGATCAGCGTCAGCTACGTGGTCAGGGTCGGACGACTCGTAGGGAACACCTCAGCGGACTGGTCAAGTGCCTGGTGCGCACCCACGCGAAGCCTCCAGAAGCTCCGGGGCGGTTCAGACTAAGAGAAAGGCACGTATCGATGCACAACATAGCACCAGTGATCAACCAGGCTCGCCGGGGCAGAACGCTCCGGCTGGCATTCTTATCTGCGGTGGTCTCCCTGGTGGCCTCGTTTGCCGCGTCGGCCGCGCCGATCCCCCTGTTCAACATCTACCGGGCTGAGGAAGGGTTCACCAACGCCGGCATCTCGATGGCCGTCGTCACCACCGCCGTCGGCACTATCGCCGCACTGTTGGTGCTGGGGCGACTGTCCAATCATGTGGGCCGACGGCTCACCGCGATCGCCAGCCTCGGCCTGCTCCTGCTGGGCTGTCTGCTGCTGCTGAACGTGCACGACATCGGCACCCTGCTGGCCGGTCGGCTACTGATGGGCGTCGGTACCGGGTTGGCCAGCAGCAGCCTCACCTCCTACATCGTCGACGCCGCACCCACCAGGCCGCAATGGTTGGCCGCCGTCGCCTCCAGCCAGGGACCCATGCTCGGTCTCACCCTCGGTGCCATCGCCTCCGGCGCCCTGGTCCAGTTCGGCCCCTGGCCACGCGACCTCATCTACCTGGTTTGCGCCGGTCTCCTCGTATTAGCTGCCGCACTCATCGTCATCAGCCCGGAAACCGCACAGCCGACGCCGGGCGCTTGGCGATCACTGCTACCCCGGGTCCGCGTACCGGCCGGGGTCAGGCGTCTGCTCCCTGTCGCGGCAGCGGTGTTCCTGGCCACTTGGGCGACCGGGGCTTTCTACCAGGCCTTCGTGCCCGCGCTGGTCGAAGATCAGCTCCACACCCACAGCCCGCTCATCCTCGGACTGGTGTTCGCCGCCTACATGGCCCCCAGCGTTCTCGGCGCTCCCCTTGGCGGCCGGTTCACCTCCGCGGCGGCCCAACGCGTCGGCATGATCATCTTCATGGCTGGATGGATCGGCATCATCACCGCGATCGCCATCGGCACACTGGCGTTGTTCATCGCCGCCACCATGGTCGCCGGCGCCGGTCAAGGCATCGCCATCAGCGCCGCCACCCGCGGTCTGCTGCATGACAGCACCGTGGCCGACCGGGCACCGATCTTCAGCGCGATCTACCTCCTCTGCTACAGCGGCGCCGCCTTCCCCAGCCTCATCTCCGGGGAACTCTCGAACACCTTCTCGCTACCGCAGATCGCCCTCGGATACGGCGGACTTGCCATCGTCGCCACCCTGCTCACTGTCCTCGCTGCACGCAATCCGTACATCGACACGACCAGGAACAGCCAGCATGGTGAGCTAATCAAAGCCGCAGACCCAGCGAGATCACGGCCGGGCGCGCCACCAGCGCTTCGACGCGGATGACATGACAATCACTCTTCACTTTCTCTCGAGCCGGTTCACCCCCTGCTCTGATTGAGCTGCGGGGATCGGAACGCGACGAGCGGGAGAGGTGTTGGCGAGGCTGCGCCAGCCCGGCTACGAGGTCACCCGCGGCCGCAGACCGGGCCTGCCGGGAGGGCGTGCGCGGGCCTACCGGGCGGACCTGGCTGGCCTGATCGCCCACCCCGCCATCTCGTGGCGGCCATCCATGGGACTACAACGCCGACGGTCGGGGTGTCGGGCCGATGACCGGTGTACGGCTTCCGCCCTGCTGCTCCGTTTCCGCTCTCCGGCGACCCCCGCTTTTGTAGGTTGGCGAAAGAAACGTGCCTCCGCTCCCCGAGGGGCGTGCCGAAGGAGGCAGACGCGTGAGGCCCAGCCCGCTCCCCCGGATCCTTCGCCGGCGCGGCGAGCCTGGCTATCCGACGTTCCTGGAGCTCTTCTTCGACCTGGTCTACATCTTCATGCTCTCCAGACTCTCGGCGGCGCTGGCCGAGGACCTCACCGTCCGGGGCGCCGCCCAGACCGCCGTCCTGCTGCTGGCCGCCTGGTGGGTCTGGGTACTGACCGCGTGGCTCACCGATCTGTTCAACCCGCGGTTGCCGGTCATCCAGGCCACCGTCCTGGCGGTCATGTTCGGCACTCTGTTGATGGCGATCGCGGTGCCGTACGCCTTCGCCGAATACGGCTGGCTGCTCGTCGCGGCGTACTTCGGCATCCATCTCGTCCGGGACGCCGTCCTCATTCCCGGTACCCGGGTGAATCGCCCGATCCAGGCCCGGAGCATCCGGGTGTTCTTCTGGTTCGGCGTGACGGCGCTGCCGTGGGTGGCCGGGGTGTTCGTGCACGCAACGGCCCGGCTGCTGCTCTGGTCGGTCGCGGTGGCGGTCGACCTCGGGTCGGCTCGGTTGGGCTGGCCGACGCCGAAACTTGGTCGCACCGAACTGGCCAGTCAGATCTTCACCGGCTCCCACCTGTCCGAGCGGCATCGAGAAATCTTCATCATCTCCCTCGGCGAGCTGATCCTGAGCTGCGGCATCGGACTGGCCGGCAGCGGCTTCCAAGCCGGCCGGGTGGCCACGAGTTTCGTCGGGTTCGCCAGCGCTGTCGTGCTCTTTCAGCTCTACTTCCACCGGGTGCAGCAGTTGCTGGCACCGCCGGCCGTCATGGTGGTGGAGCGGGTCCGGCCCGGCACCTCCACCTCGTACAGCCACCTGGTGATGGTGGCCGGGGTGCTGGTGGTGTCGACCAGCGTCTCGCTGGTCATCGATCAGCCGTTCGGTGCGGCACCGGCCGCCTGGATCGCCGCCATCCTGGGCGGGCCGGCGCTGTTCCTGCTCGGGAGCTGTCTGTTCGACGCCGTGGTCACCGGACGGGTCCTCCGGTCCCGGGCGTTGGGGATCGTGGTGCTGTGCGTCATCGGCCCCGTGATGGCGCTGCTTCCGCCGTTGGCCATCCTGGTCGTGGCGAATCTGGTGCTGCTGCTCATCCTGGCCTGGGAGACGCTGCCCGCACACGCCCGGCCGGTCCGGGTCACCGTGCCGACCGGGTGAGGCTCACCCGAGCGCCGGTGGCATCGGCGCCCGGGCGTGCCGGTGGGTGCTCACCAGATTCGCCGCAGCGACCAGGGCCAGGATGGTCATGGCGAGCAGCGCGACCACCACCGGCGGCAGCAGGCCCGCGGTCGGCGCCGCGCCGGCCAGCAGGACCAGCCCGGCCAGCCGGGACCGGGACAGCCGACCGAAGACCGTGTAGTCCAGCACCCCGCGGCCGACCAGGAACAGCGCCGGTCCGCCGAGGATGACCGCAGCCCACGAGGGCGGCGTCTCCCCGAAGGGACGCATCACGACGAGGTGACTCGTGACCGCCATGCCGCCGATGCCCGCCACCATGATCAGATGAGTGACCGCGGCGGACTGCGTGAGCAGGGACGGGTTCGCCGATCGCGCGATGGCCTCGGTCAGCAGCTCGCCGGCCCGGTAGATGTAGATCCGCCAGGCCAGCACCACGATCGTGAACACCACCAGCAGCGCCCACGCCCGGTCCATGGTGTAGTCGCTCCGGCTGAAGGTCGTCCCGATGACGAAGATGGACGCGCCGAGCGCGATGATGACGAACTGCCGGTACCGCTCGGCCACCCGCTCGCCGACCAGCCGCCACTCCTGCGGCTGCGCCCGCCCGAGCCTCGGCAGCGGCCAGCCCAGCGAGGCGGCGACGTACTCCATGGCGACAGTCGCCGCCCAGAGCACGAGGCGGGTGGGGCCGGTGGCCAGCGCGCCGCCGATCCAGCCGACGGCGGCGATGCTGTACCAGAACAAGATCCGGCCGCTGCGGACCGGCTCGTTCGCACTCGGCCGGAGCAGGAGGTAGTAGATGCTCGAACCGAGGTGGATCGCCAAGTAGGTGATCGCGAAGAGCAGGCCACGCCCGTCGTACGCGTCGGGTGCCGCGGCTGCCAGCAGCAGGCTGCCGGCCGCCACCCCGATGAACTGCACCTGGACCGCGGGCCGCATCAGGTCCAGGGTGTCGGCCGCCCACGTGGTCACCGCCCAGACCAGGGTGAACGCGAGCAGCAGGACCAGCGTCTCGCCGACGCCGGTCCAGCTCACGTCGGCAGCGAGTGTCCTGACCAGGGAGATCATCGCAAAGACGTACGCCAGGTCGAAGAAGAGTTCCAGGAACGCCGGGCGGCCGGGGTCCCGTGGGGTCGGAGCCGCCGCGTTGGCGCCGCCTTCGGTCACCATCGATGTCCTCCGGACCCCCGCACTGCCCTCGACTGATGACACCCTACGGACACCGGCCCGGCCGCAGACTCGCCTTCGGCGTCATAACCCCCTACCGCGCGATCTTTCGGTCCTACCGGCCCGGTGCGCGATGGCTGCCGCCCCCGGCGCCGTGCGGCGCCGTCGGGATAGCGACGGGCCGCTCGGCCGCCGGCGACGCCGGCGGTGATGACAGTGCTGGGCAGGTAGATCAGCTGCCCGCTCCTGCGCCACGCAGTGACCACCACGGTCCTGACCTGGCGCACAGCCGGGAAGAGCCTTCGAAGCCGTCGGCGAGGCTGGCGAGGTCACGGTGGCGAGGTTGCCCTGGTCGGTGCCGTAGACGCTGTGGGACTCCGCGACGCGTCGGCTCCGTACGTGACACAGACCCGACCACTGTCCGCCTGGGCCGAAGTGGGGGCCTGTCGAACGATCGGTGTAACGCTACGGCAGCTTGGCCTTTGGGCTCACCTACCAGCCGGAAACGCAAACGATGCACGCTTCAATGGATCTCAGCGGGCACGGTGGGATTGTGGTTCGTGTCCGAGGGGCCACGGCATCCGGACATTCATGGTCGTCATCAACGGTGATCGGCAACTGGCGCCCCGGTAGCGAGAGCCAACCGACTGGCGCTGTCGTTGGAATTCGGTTCGTGTGCCAGCATCGACACAGACCGTTTCCCAACACGGGCTACGCCTTGCTATGGGCCGCGGAACGTGCCTGTTCGCCCACCACCCTCGTGAGCTTGATGTAGTCGATGACGATCGACCCTGATCTCACGGCCTCAAAGCGGACCGGATGCTGCCCGGCGTCCGCGAAGGTGAGCCGCCCCAGGTTCACCGGGACGTACTGGTTGGCCGTCGAGCTGTTCTGGTCGACCGCCGCCCCTCTCGCGGCGCCGTCCGCGTATGCCTGGACCGTCGCCCTCCCGGACGTGTTCGTCTTGTACTGGTACAAGACGTCGTAGGTGCCCGCGACGGGAACATCGACCAGGAACTGGATCCACTCCCCGGCAGGCACCGAGCTGGTCTGCAGGTACGTCCTCCCGTTCGTCGAGGAGGTTGACAGGGTGATGCTGGGGACGCTCCTCTCGACGAAGCCGAGCTGCGACTCTCCCTCGATCACCAAGTCAGGTGTGACGACGATCCGGTACTCCGCTCGCGTCGTGCCGTCTTCCGCCGTGACGACCAGGGTGTCCCCGCTGTCGAGCGACGCGTCCGCGCTCCTCGGCCTGCCGTCGGGATCGGCGACCGCATACGTCTGGGCGGTGCCGTCCGTCGACTCGATCTGCGTGGTCAGGTCGGCCACCGTGGATCCCAGTACCGTCGTGACGACCCTCGGCGGGGTGTCCAAGCCCGTCACGTTCTCGTGCCCGCTCCGCTTGAGCTGGATGGCGACGTTGTGCGGGTCCTTCACGATCGGCGGATAGGCCTGGGCGTCCGGCACCGTCACGTTGGTGAGGTCTTGGAGAGGGGTCAGTTCTTCCCCCCAGGTGCCGTCGTAGAAGGCGGAGTCACGCAGGGTGATGTTGCTGGCGTTTTTCAGTTGGATGACGCTGGGGTTGTTCGTTCCCCTCACCATCGTCAGACCGTCGAGCTCCGCGTTCTTGACGTCGTCGAGCACGAACGCGTAGCGGTCGTCGTTGCTCTCGAAGTTCGTCGTCACGTTCTTGAAGCTCAACCCCTGCACGTGCCTCGCCCAGAACCCATAGGAGGGCTGCACCCCGAAGTCAGCGACGTTGTACTTGCCCACGCCCAGCTCCGGAGGGCTGATCTGCGAGTCCTCGTAGCTGTTGCCGCCTTTGACCAGCAAGTTCACATTTTCGAACGTGACGTTCTCGACGTAGCCGATGGTGCGACCGTCCGGGAGGGTCGGTCCGCCCTCGCCGACCTTGTAGCCGGCGATGATCGGCGTCGCCTTGTTCTGGTTGGTGTAGGGGACCCACCGCTTCGAGGGGTCGCTGTACTGGCTGCCCCCGTAGACCTCTTCGATGTTGACGTCCTTGATGTGAACGTTGCGGACATGGCCGATGTTGACGTTGGTGCTGAGCAACTCGTCCCGCTGCACGCCGTTTTCCATGAACTTCGTTCGCTGCGCCTGCCCGCCGATCACCCGGCCGCGGTTGGAGATCGAGATGAAGAAGGGTGCCCGCGTGCGTCGCATCTGCGCCTGGTGGTGGACCGGCCCGGTCTTACCCGAGTTCAGGTAGATGTTCTCGACGGTCGCGCCGTCGTTCGTGGAGATGGAGAACCCGGCCTTGTTGCCGGCCAGCACATAGATGTTGTCGACGTAGGCGTTCCTGATGTCGTCGGCTGTCTCGCTCCCGATCTGGAAGAGGTTGCAGTTCGTGTCGCCGATGACGTTCCGGACGTAGAAGTCGGTCGCCGGCCTGGTGAACCCTAAGGAAGAGTCGCTACCAGGCTTGACGATGTCGTCGGACGTCCCCTTGGCGTAGATGTTCTTGACGGTGACGTAGCTGCTCTGCATGAAGTCGAAGACGTCCCGGGCTTGGCCGCCCTTGCCCTTGTCGTAGTAGAAGTCGTGCGTGTTGATGTGGTCCGTGCCGGTGGCCAGCAGGGCGAAGTGTCCGGCGTTGTCGACCTTCAGCATGTTGCTGATGTCTGTCTGCTTCGACTCGGTTGTGCCGTCCTTGGCCAGGCTCTTGATGTAGTACGGCTGGTCGGTCGTGGGTGAGTCCGTCTCCTCGTACCAGAGGTCCAAGCCGTTGTTGAGCCCGCCGAACTCGACGTTGGTGCTGAGCTTCAGGGTCACCATCTTGTCGGCCCTGAGATCCGGGGCATTGTCCATGACCTTGTCGGTGGTCACGATGTTGCCGTTGCCCGTAATCCGGCCGTTCCCGATGATCTTGATGTTGTCCACCCTCTCACCGAAGAACATGCTGTTCCGGAAGTAGGTGTGGCCGACATCCTGCTTGGTCGTGTAGTTCTCGGGATCCTCGTAGGGCCCCGGGTCGGTCGGCGAGGTACCCGAACGATAGGCCTTGTCGGAGAAGTACAGGGCCTCGGGCGCGTCGGCGCCCTTGATCGCGGAGATGGTCGCGTCCTTGTCGACGTACAGGTAGACGTTGCTGAGCAGATGCACGGTCCGGACGGTGAACGTGCCGCTCTCGAACAGCAAGGTCCCGCCGCCGATTTCGTTGAGGTAGCGGATCGCCCGATTGATCGCTTCCGTGTCGTCGGCGAGCCCGTCGCCCTTGGCCCCCATCAGCTTGGCGTTCAGCTTGCCGGTGTAGAACGATGCCACGTTCGACTCGCCGTTGGTCCGACCGCCTCTGACGTCCAGCTTGAAGTTGTACTCGGTGTCCGGTGTCAGGTCCTCGACCTCGACCTCGCCGGCGCGGGCGTCGACCGTAGCCGTGCTCTGCGTCCAGGTTGCGCCCCGGTCCGTCGACTGCAGCAACCTGACGGACGCCGCGTGCTGGGGCGTCGTCCACCGGAATCGCGCCTTCGTGTAGGTATCCGGGGCTTCCCGGTAGGTCAGGCTCTTGTCCAGCACCCTGTGGAGGTCGCTGACGGTCCTGACGACCTGGAGGGTGGCCGCGGCTGGCGGGCTCGTCAGTTCCTCGGACTCCGAGGTGGTGTAGGAGGCTTCGAACGAGTAGCTGCCTTGCTTGACCGAGACGTGCGTGAACCGGATCTGCAGGTCGACACCGTTCGACGGCCTGAGGTCGAGCCCGTGGAACGTGATGATCTGGCCGCCGTCTTGAAGGCCCTCGATCGTGGCCGTCCCAACCCTCTGGAACCGGTAGCCCGCTCCGACCCTGCCGACCGGCTGCGTCGCGAGCCCGGACAGTTTGACCTCTCCCCGACCGATGACGTTGACGGTCGTGTTGTCCATCGTGGCGCGGATTCCCCGTGGCACCTTCACGCGCACGTCGGTGGCGGGACTTCTCATACCGGAGGTGAAGTTCACGACCACGTCGGAAGTGGCATTCGCCGTGATCTCTTCTTGTTGCAGCTCGAGCCGGCCGCGCACGGCGCCCTTGACGATGTCGATCGTGTAGTGGTGTGTCTTGTGCCCTGCGGTCACGGTGAGGACGTCGCCCGCCACGACGCGGTCCGTGGGCCGCTTCTGAGCACCCTGCGAGTCCTCGACCGTGTAGGTCTGGGTGGACCCGTCCTTGGCGGTGATTTCCTTGAGCAGCTGGTCCACCGAGTTGACCTCGAGCGTGGTGCGTCCCTGACCCTCGGGGGTGTCCACTGTGTAAATGAACGTGCCACCTGAAGCCAGGGTGATCGTGTTGCTCGAGATGTCAAGGATGTGGATGCCCTCTGCCGAGGGGACGACGGATACGGAATCTGGGGCAGTGGCGCGGCTGACCGGTGCGGGCACCGCGTCAGGCACCTGCCCGCCTGCGGCAAAGGCGGGTGGGGCGATGGACAGCACCAGCGCCGTCAAAGCGCTTCCCAGGAATGTCGTGCGGCTGGCGTTCGTCACGTTTTCGACCTCCACCTTCGATCTGCCCGGCAGCGTCGGCTCGCCGACCGCGAGAAGGAGTCGCACGTGACCGTAGTTCCGCTGCGGGCCCGCAGACCATCAGTTGCCGTGAGTTGCCCTGGCGCTTGCTAAGAGGCCAGAGGTGGTGACGCTGCCGTACCTTGCGACCGGATGGGCGTCGAACGCCCGGATCCGCCGGGAGCAGCCGGTCGGGATGGAGGTCAAGGGTCGCGCCCGGAGGTGAGGTCTGCTGGAGATCAACACTCGACCTCCGCACATCGTGGGCAGTGGGCGCAGCAGCCGGCGGCCGCTCACACTCAGTTGCTACCGTGCCGGCGGCGGTCCGCTGCGGGTCCGGCCTGGCCTATCCGGTGGTGATCCCGGCCGACGGTCTTGCTGCGGGCCAGGGAGTTCCGCCTAGTCAGCATGGGGTGCGATCCGGGCCGGACGCCGTTGACCCGTGGAGGCGCGGACCACCAGGTGGGTCGGAATCGTGACCGGTTTGTCGACCGGCGGCTGGGCGCCGGAGATGAGAGTGAGCAGGCCCTGTACGGCGGTGCGGCCAAGGAGGTGCAGCGGCGCGGCGAGGGTGGTCAAGCCGGGCGTGACCAGGTCGGTACCGAAGATGTTGTCGAACCCCACGACGCTGACGTCCTGCGGCACCCGGAGGCCGACGGTCGAGAGGCCGCGCAGCAGGCCCAGGGCCATCAGGTCGTTGTAGGCGATGACCGCGCTGGTCGGTCGTCGCCAGAAGTCGTCCGCAGCGGCGACGCCGCCGAGCACGGTGGGCGGATACGGGCCGAGACGGTGCAGTCGCAGGCCCAGTTCGACGGTGGCCTCACGTAACGCCCGCCAGCGGATCCCGTCCGACCACGCCGCCTCCGGCCCGGCCAGATAGGTGATGTGGCTGTGACCAAGGCCGTGCAGGTGATCCACGGCCTGCCGCATGCCGCGCCGGTGATCGGTCACCACCGACGGCACACCCGCGACGGCCCGGTTGAGCACGACCAGCGGCCGGAGCTTGGCCGTCATCCGGATCGAGGTGTCGGACATCCGGGTGCTGGCCAGCACGATGCCCTCCACCGTCTGGACGGCCCGGTCCAACGCCTCCCGCTCGAGCTGGTCGGACTCCTGCGCGTCGACGAGCAGCATCGTGAAGCCGGCCCCCATCGCCGCCGCCTGAGCACCACGGATGATCTCGAAGTAGTACGGGTTGGTGATGTCGGAGATGGCCAACGCGATCATCGAGGAACGCCCGCTGAGCAGCGCGCGGGCGACGGGATTGGCGCGGTAGCCCATCTCCAGCGCGATCCTGCGGATCCGCCCGGCGGTATCGGCGTTGACCCGGCCCGGGCGGGCGAATGCCCGGGACACCGTCGACGCGGCAACGCCCGCCGCTCGCGCCACATCGTAGATGGTTGGCGCCGCCCGCCCGTCACTGCCGGTCGAAGCTGCCACCGGGCCTCCTCGAGGTTACGGGGACGTTTCCCAACCTAGATCCTGCGAATGCCGACGACTGGGGTTGACCCGCTGTGACGGACAGGGTCGGTGTGTGGTGTCAGGCCACCATACTGCCCGTGATGGGGGCGGCGGCGTCTTGGCGACGGCCGGACCGTGACTGCCAAGCGACGTGGCATCGGCCTGAGGTAGCGACACGGTTAGTTGCTACAGCGACCGGGGGATTATGAGATCAAACTGCCCGCCCCGATGATCTGGGCGCAAGTGGTCCTAGCAGCGGAAACACCTCTCGACATCTCACACCACTCCCCCGCCGTCCGTCGACCTCTTGCGGACCAGATGCGGACCGCGCACGGTCAGGAGACAAGCAGACGTGACCGCAGGATCCGCCCTACCCCTGATGCTTGGCAGACTCACCGCGTGACAGATGAGCACGGCCAAGACGAACCCGACACCGACCAGCCGCCCCGGACACCAACTCTGAAAGTCGCGAGGCAGTTGGCAAAGGAGTTGGCCGGGGTCGCGACTGTGGAGGTCGATCGCGTCCTGGGCGGGATATCGGTGGGCATCACGCCAAGTAACCCCGATGCCCGTGCCTTCGGATGGACGGACTTCTCCGATGAGCTCGCCGTCGAGGCGTAGCGCCGCGGTGAGATTGAAGACCGGGCTGTCCGGCTGCAGACCCTGCAGGAACCAGAAGCGCTGCTGGGCCAGGGACGCCGGGAAGTGGACGACGGCCGGGCCGGTCATGCGGCACCCCCTGCCTCGGTTGTCTGGGCGACCTCGGCGTCCTGCGCCGACTGGAGCGTCCCGCGGGCCGCGACCGCTATGACGCCGGACAGCATGATGAAGAACCCCATGGCGGCGAAGACCCATCGTGCGCCGGCCGTGTCGACGACGACGCCCGCGAACGGCAGAATGAACGGGCGGGGCAGCTCCTGCACGCTGTTGGTCAGGGTCATGATGCGCCCACGGAGGGCGCTCGGCACTATCCGCTGCAGCATGCTGATACCCGTGACGAGCGTGACGGCGTTGCACCCCGACCGCAGGGCGACCAGCACCGCCGCGAGCGCCAGGCCCGGCGCGACCGCGAGGGCCAGCGTAGCGGCGCCCATCGCCAGGAATCCGACTGCCATCGCGGTCGCCGCCCGCTCCGGCTTGACCAGCATGCCGACGAGGACGGATCCGACGGCGTAACCGAGGCCGCCCAGGCTGGAGAGCAGGCCGAAGCCGACGCTGCCCACGTCGAGTTCGGTCGCGAAGGCCGGCAGGACCACGGGCGCAGGGGCGAAACCGAGCGTCGCGACGATGCCGATCAGCATGTAGAGCACGATCGGCGGCCGGTGGCGCGCGTACCGCACGCCGGTGCGCAGGTCGGCGACGAAGGTGACGTGCCCGTCGCGGGCCGGCCCGGCCAGCGCGGCCGCCGGGATGAGCAGCACCGCGCCGGCCGAGAACGCGAACGTCGCCGCGTTGAGCAGAAACGGCATCGCCGTCGGCGTGCCGGCCACCAGGAAGCCGCCGACCGCCGGGCCCACCACCTGCATCGCGTAGTTGGTGGACGACAGCAGGCCGTTCGCGCGCACTAGCGATCCGGGCCCGGTCAGGTCGGGCAGCGCGGCCGTCTGCGCGGCGTTGAACAGCGCTGTGAGGGCCGAGTGCACCAGGGTGATCGCGACCACCAGCCACAGTCCGGCGTGGGTGAAGGCGAGCGGCACCAGGCACGCGGTGGCGACGCGCAGCACGTCGGCGGTGAGGAGCAGGCGCCGGCGGTCGAGCCGGTCGGCGATGGTGCCGGCGAACGGCCCGATGACGACGGCGGGAAGGTAGAGCGCCGTGGCGATGATCGACACCGACAGGCCGGGCGACGAGGTACGGGTGGCGAGCCAGATCAGCGCGACGCCCTGCACGGCGTCGCCGAACGTCGAGATCGCGCCGCCCGCCCAGAGCCGGCGCAGCGCCGGCAGGCTGCGGAGCAACCCGACGTATGTGACCGGTGCGGTACTCGTCATGCCCTGAGTCAACCCCCTAGAAGCGAGCGTCAGTTTGGAAGAGCGTCCTCAACCGGTCGTGATGCCCGAAACGCCTGCTGCGAACGGCCGACTCAACTACGTCTCGTGCCCGCTCGTGACCGCTGGGCCGTGTGGCTACTGGCCCGTGGATGGCCCGCCAGCCTTCCGGGCGGCCCCAGAATCGCGGTGCGGACTACCCTGACCGCCGTGACGACGATCGAGCAGCTTGAACGGGACGTCTGGCCGGACCCCGGCCCGGACGCCACCTCTCTCGTCAGGCGTTGCACGGAGCTGCGACGCAAGCCGTTGGCTGAGTTCACGGTCGAAGACCTGCGCATCATGCTCGGGCAAGAAATTGGCGTGCCCGCCCTGCTGCCCCGCGCGGTACAAGTTCTGCTCCGCGATCCGTTGGCTGAGGGCGACTATTACCCGGGCGACCTGCTCTCCAACGTGCTGCGGCTACCTGACTCCGCGTGGTCGAGCCTACGAACGGAACGGAAGCGGCTGGCATCTGTCCTGGCTGAGCTCGTTGCCAGCCCCCCGTTCTCCGACCCTGGCCTCAAGTCTCGTGACCCTGAACGACTGCTTCGCGATGCCATCGTGCGGTTTCTTGGTCGATGAGAGCGGATGGTCACCGGGGAGATGACCACCAAGTCGGGCGCAGGCCGCTGGGGTCTCTCCTACTACGACGAGCGCTGGCACAGGGTCCTTCGTGAGGCGCTGCGCCTGCGCGAAGGCGGACAGCCCGAGTATGACGACCAGGCATTTCGACTCCAGGACACGACCGATTTCACTGCGTACGTCGTGGAGGTCGGCACAGGCCGCCCGGTCGCCCCTTCAGCGGATTGACGACGAGAGGTGCGGGCAGCACTATCCCCCCGGTCGAGCGGGGCGGTCCCTCCCCCAGCGTTGTCGCGATTGCTTACTCGGGTGCGCTGGCATCGGGACGTCCAGACGGCATCCAGGGCCAGCTCGGCGTAACGCCGCGTAGCACGCGGTACGCGGCATGAGCGTTCATTTCTAGGCTGATTGGCCGGCTCACTCGTCGCTTGTCGTGGGGGAGGTTCCCGGGTCGTTTCGGGCGGGGCCCGGCTGCTGCTTACCCTCCGGGTTGGCGTCGGTGAGCAGTCGGGCGGCTAGGGCGCGTATCTCATCCTTGAGTTTGTCCGGTCGGTCGATCGTGAATGGCCAGCCGAGCCCGGCGAGCATCTGTGCTGCACCGTCGAGCCGTTCGGCCCGGGCTGTGAGGCGCACTCCGTCGGGCACCTCGGTAAGCGTGCCGACCGACGGCGGGATCCGTCGCTGCGCCTGCCCCAGGCTGGTGTGTAGTACCACGGAAATGTCGTGCGCGTACGGCACGGCTGCCAGACCGGCAAGTACCTGCGTGGTGGGATCGAAGCCGGCCGGGATGTCGAACCTGCCCTGGGCGGGGCGGGCCGTCCCGATCCGGTCGAGCCGGAACGTCCGCACGGCCCGGCGGTTGTGGTCGTGACCGGTGACGTACCACCGGCCAGCGTGGAAGACCAGCCCGTACGGGTCGAGCCGCCGCTCGCCGGACCGGCCGCGCCAGGTGGTGTAGGCGATGCTCACCGGTTGCTGATGTCGGGCCGCCTCGGCGAGCACCAGCAGCACCTCGATGCCGGGCGGGGCGGGCTTCCGGACCGGTGCGGTGAAGTCCACGGTTGCCAGCAGCGAATCGATCCGCCGGGCGAGGACGGCCGGCAGTACCCGGCGGATCTTCGCGGTCGCACTCTCGGCGGCCGCGCCTTCGGCGGTGACCAGCCCCGCCCGGGTAGCGGCGACGAGCCCGAGCATGACGGCGACCGCCTCCTCGTCGGTGAGCATGAGTGGCGGCAGCTTGTATCCGGGCGCGAGCCGGTACCCGCCGTAGCGACCGCGCCGGGCCTCGACCGGGATGCCGAGGTCGGCGAGGTGCCCGGCGTAGCGGCGGACCGTGCGCTCGTCGACGCCCAGCCGACCGGCCAGGTCGGCGACGGTGAAGCCGCCACCGGCCTGGAGGATCTCCAGCAACGCCAATACACGCGCGGTGGGCCGGGCCAATGATCTGACTCCTAATCCGGGCGGAATCTGTCCAGTATTGATCGTAGCGTGTGTGGCATGACGACATTCGTACTGGTTCCCGGGTTCTGGCTCGGCGCGTGGGCCTGGCGCCCGGTCACCGCCGCTCTGCGTGGGCACGGCCACGAGGTGTACCCGCTGAGTCTGACCGGCCTGGGCGAGCGCGCCCACCTGGCCCGCCCGGACACCGACCTCGACGTCCACGTCACCGACGTGGTCAACCTGCTTCGCTACGAGGACCTACACGACGTGGTCCTCGTCGGGCACAGCTACGCCGGCGCGGTCGTGACGACCGCCGCCGCCGACCGCATGACCGACCGCATAGCCCAGCTGGTTTTCGTCGACACCGGCCCACTACCCGACGGAATGGCTAACGAAGACTTCAGCCCACCCCAGGAGCGTGAACGCAACGCGGCGGTTGTCGCCGAACACGGCGATGGCTGGCGGCTGCCGCCCCCGCCGTGGGCCGAACTGGCGGCGAGAGCAGCAGATGTGGATGAGTCGGTCGTCGCGCTGCTCGGTGAGCGGTCGGCGGCCCAACCGTGGGCGACCGCCACCGCCCCGGTGCGGCTCACCGGGGCGTGGGAGAAGCTGCCCCGCCTCGGCGTGCTGTCGAGCTTCACCGTCGAGCAGGTACGCGAGATGGCCGCCACCATGCCGCTGTGCCAGCACATGGCCGGCGACTCGTGGCGATACGAGGAACTGCCGACGTGGCACTGGCCAATGCTCAGCCGACCGGCCGAGCTGGCCCAGATCCTGCACCAAGCCAGGCCGACGGCATAGCCTGCGGTGCCCGGGTGACCGCCCACCGAGGTCACCCGGGCACCGGTGCGCAGTCGAGGATGGGCATCGAAACCAACCGCGCAGCCTCACGACCTCCACAAACCCCCTATAGGTCACGGTCTCGCGACATCAACGTCCGCTCATCGGCATGGTCGGATGCGCCCCACCTGCCGAGCAGCCAACGCCCGACCGGCGGCTATGACAGGGCGGCGCTAGCCCAATTCGACGAGTCTGGCGAGGTTCGCCAGGGCGATGCGCGTACCCGTCTCGTTGTCTTCGGCCGGGATCGCGTCGGGAATGCCGTCATGCACGACGACGACTTCGGTGCCGCCGTCCACGTCGGTGAGCGTCGTGGTCATGGTCATCGCGCCGCGCAGCGCGGGATCGTCGGTCTCGAACTCGACGACCTCGACCACCTGCTGGTCGGGCACGATCTTGACGAAGTGGCCGTGGTAGCTGTCGGTGTGTGCCGTCGACTTGCCGGTATTGTCTGGCGCCTCGTAGGTGAGCGAGAGGCGCAACGAGCCGCCCTCGCGCGCGTCGAACTCGTGCACGTGGCCGCTCATGCCGGTGGGCACCCGCCACTTGGCGACCGCGGTCGGGTCGAGCAGTGCCCGATAGACGGCTGAGCGCGGTGCCTTGACGAGTTGGGATACCTGGGTCGAGTACATGAAGTGAATCTAGTGCCGGGCGCCGGGATCAAGGTTCACTCACATCGGCTAAAGTCGCGCCTCCGCGATGCGCGATCAGCGGCAAATGAGTGCGTTGCAGTGGGCGAGCCTTAGCCGACGTTGAGCAGCAGGACCTCGTCCGGTTGCAATCCGGACAACGTGTCGTGGAGAAGCTCCAGGCCATCCATGGCCGCCATCCCGGCCTCCTCGAATCCGAGACGCTTGTTCTCGAAGTAGGCCCGGAGCTCGTCTTCGCGATGCGCGTCGGGAGCGAGCTTGCCCAGATACTTCTTGTGCACCGGAGTGAGCAGGAGTGTCTCGCCGTAGACCCTGTTGATGGCCGACGACTCAGCTCTGAGATCAGAGCGCCGCAGTCGTACGCCGTGACGCTGTAGATAGTCCACCAGCGCCAGCATGCAGTATCCCGACCACTCGTACCCAGGCCGCACGGGGCATGCATGCTCAGCCAGTACCTGAAAGAACGCGGCGTTTCGGTCGGTGGTGGCGCTGGAGCGAGACAATCGAGCCCACCACGACGTCCGATCGACCAGACCGGCCAGTTCCACCACCCGATCTCGATGGAGCACGTACAGCGATGCAATCGCCGACACCCCAACGGCCTCCCCACCTAGCGCTTAGTGCGACAGCATAGGGACGCGCTCATCGGCACGAGCGGTCGGCTGACTTGTCGGTCTCGCAGGTGCGGACCCCGACGCCCGCTCGGCGGCAAATGTGTGCACCTGATCATGACCTGGGCGCGCATCTTGACCTCAACCAAGGTTCAGCTTGAACACTGATCAGGATGCTGTCTCACGTAAGGGGTACTACACATGCGCGCAATCCAGGTGGCTGCGTTCGGCGATCCGGATGTGCTGTCGCCCGTGGAACTGCCTGACCCGGTGCCCGGACCCGGTCAGGTTGTCGTCGGCATGGCCGCAGCGGACGTCATTCTCCTCGACACCCTGCTTCGCGGCGGTTGGGGGCAGGACTTCTTCCCGCGGACGTTGCCGTACGTGCCGGGTGGTGGCGGAGCGGGCGCGGTGGTGGAGACCGGCGACAGGGTGGACCCGACATGGACCGGTCGGCAGGTGGTCGTACGGACCAGCGCCGGTTACGCCGAACGAGTCGTCGCGAACGTCGAGGAGATCATGCCGGTGCCGGACGGCCTAAGGGACGTCTCGTAACTGGGTGAAGGCGTTGCCCGGGGCCAGACCGGCGGTCAGCCAGCGAGGATGATGTTGTGGAGGTTGGCGATGCCGGAAGCGGCGTCGGTCAATGTGTGGGCGGCGCGGCGGTAGTCGCGCAGGATCTTGAAGCACTTCATCCTGGCCAGGGCGTGTTCGACCCCTGCTCGAACGGTCCTGTGTTCGGCGTTGAGGGCTTGCTTCCAGTCCGGAAGGTCACTGCCGTCGGAGGGCTTGCGGTACGGCATGATCACCTCGGGGTTGCCGCGGTAGCCGCCGTCGGCCATCACCGGCCGCCCGTCCAACTTCTCCTCGATCCCTGAGCTGCGGTAGACGATCGTGTCGTTGCGGTTGCCGGGCTGTGGGTCGCCGACGGCGATGACCAGGCGGGTGCTGGCGTCGATGGCGACCTGCAGGTTCGTCGAGTACCGGTCCTACCTTCTTTCAAGGTTGAGCGGGCCAGTCGTAGGGTCCGGGAGATCCAGGGGCGTCGGGTGTGGCTCAGTATCGGTTGCCGTACGCAT
>NZ_JBIAKG010000010.1:138369-256442 GCF_042872345.1 Micromonospora sp. NPDC005299 | reverse complement strand
TTGCCGGTGATGGCGGTGAAGGTGATGGTGACGAAGCCGCCGGAGCTGAACAGGCCGCCGCCGTTCTTGCCGGCGCGGTTGTCCGACAGGGTGCTCTTGACGGCGTCCTTGCCGTGGTCGGAGCCGACGATCTCGACGGTGCCGGCTTCCTCGTCGTGCTTGTTCTTGTCGTAGCTGTTCTTGTCGTAGCTGTTCTGCTCGGTGCTGTTCTGGCCGTACGGGTCGTGCTTGGTGTTGTCGCCGTTGCCGTTGGCGATGCCGCCGCCGTTGCCGCCGGCGGTGTTGTTGTCGACGTGGGATTCCACGACCTTGAGTACGCCGCGGTTGAAGATGCCGCCGCCGTCCTCCTGGGCGTGGTTGTCGGTGACCTTGCTGTCTTCGAGGTGCACGCGGCCGAAGTTGGCGATGGCGCCGCCGTTCTTCTCGGCGTTGTTGTCGGTCAGCTTCACCTTGATCAGGTTGGCGCTGCCGCCGCGCTCGACCAGGAGCGCACCACCGTCACCCTCACCCTGCTTGTCCTTGTCCTTGTCCTTGTCCCACGACCCCGACCCCTGCGGACCGGAGTCCTGCCCGACCGGCCCCGCCACTGGCGCGCCCTGAGCGACCGGTGCGGCCTGGACGGCCGGCGCGGCCTGCACCGCGGTGGCGGTCTGGGTGCCCGCGACGGCCGGGGCGGCCGGCGCGGCCGGCGCGGTCAGGGCGGCGGGCGCCATCGGCGCGCCGTTGCCCGGGGCGCCACCCGGGGCGCCACCCGGGGCGCCACCCGGGGCACCACCCGGGGCACCCGGAGCGCCGTTGCCCGGCGCGCCGGGGAACTGCGGTCCGCCGGGGACCTGGGGTCCGCCGCCGCCGTACTTGAACTCGGTGGCGTTGCCGCCCTTGACGGTGAGGTCCTTCAGGGTCAGGTCGCCGCCGTCGGCGACCCGGAAGATCCGGAAGGTGTCCTCGGCGTCCCGCTTGATCGTCGAGCCGTTGCCCTTGATCGTGATGTCCTGCTTGATCTCCGGCAGGGCCGCGCCGAACTTGCGGTCCTTCTCGCCCAGCTCGTACGTGCAGTTCTCCGCCAGCTTCAGCGTGCCGCCGTGATCCCGGTTTGCCAGGTCGAGCGCCTCGACCAGCTCGTCGTCGTCACACGGCACCTCCCGGACCTTCCCGTGATCCGCGCCGTCCGGGTCCCACTCACCCCGGTCCCGGCCCTCCTCACGCTTGTCCTTGTCCTTGTCCTTGTCGTCGCCCCGGGCCTCCGAACCCTCGGCGTCGTCACTGGTGAGCTGGGCGGTCGACCACTTCACGTCGGCGAGCCGGTGAGGGCCCGTGACCCCGGTGGTCGCGTAGGCCACACCCGCGAGGCTGACCGCTCCCGTCAGGCCCACTACGCCGGTGGCGAGCCACAGCCGGCGGCGCCGGAGCGGGGAGACCTTCTCACGGGAAGCGTCATCGTTATTGCGAAGGTAGTTGGACATCGGAGCTCTCTGCCCTCTCCTTGTACCCGACAAGGTCGCTTCGCCACAGCGAGGCGGCCTCCGCTACAAATCGGTTGTAGCTGCTGAAGACCAACGTATGAGAAGCTTCTTCACCTCGTGCCCATATACGAAAAAAACCCGCATAAGGGGTGGGCCAGCGCGGCGGGGTCCAGAGGGAACCGCAGGTGCGGGAGGGCGTCCGGTTGGCGAAGAGGGCTCGCGGAGGCGTAAGGCCGCCCGTCGCCATGGAGGGCCCGTACCGGATGGGACCGCGACGAACCACCCGGCGGGGACGCGGGGGGCAGGGGAGTCCCTCCCGCCGTGGCGCGGCGGAAAGGGACTCCCCGGGTTATGTGGTGGTTCAGTTGAAGCAGTCCTCGACGGTGTTGGCGCAGTTGGTGGGGTCGTTGTTGGTGATGGTGGACTTGTCGTCGAGCTTGACCTTGCCCTCGTTGTTGAGGATGCCGCCGGCGACGCGGTGGAGCTTGCCGGTGTCGGTGGCGGTGTTCTTGGTGACGTGGGTCTTGGTCAGGGTGACCTTGCCCTTGTTGTTGAAGATGCCGCCGCCGTTGAGGGCGGTGTTCTTCTTGATTTCGGTGTCGCGCAGGGTGAGGGTGGCGTTGTCGTCCTTGTCCCTCCCGTTGCGTTCGGTGAAGCCGTCTTCGACCTTGACGAGCCATTCGCCGTTGAAGATGCCGCCGCCGAAGCGGTTGGCGGTGTTGTCGACGATGGTGCTGTCGGAGATGGTGGCGGTGGCGTCCGACTCCTTGTTGTCGCGCTCCTTGTTGTCGCCGCCGTTGGAGGACCAGTCCTTCTTCTTGTCCTTGCCGCCGGTGTTGACGATGCCGCCGCCGTTTCCGTCGGCGTGGTTCTTGGCGACGAGGACGTGGTCGAGCTTGAGGGCGGTGTTCTCGGCGTAGATGCCGCCGCCGTTCTCGCAGGCGGTGTTGCCGGTGATGGCGGTGAAGGTGATGGTGACGAAGCCGCCGGAGCTGAACAGGCCGCCGCCGTTCTTGCCGGCGCGGTTGTCCGACAGGGTGCTGCGGACGGCGTCCTTGCCGTGGTCGGAGCCGACGATCTCGACGGTGCCGGCTTCCTCGTCGTGCTTGTCGTTCTTCTTCTTGTCGTAGCCGTTCTGCTCGTAGCTGTTCTGCTCGGTGCTGTTCGGCCCGTAGTTGTGCGGGTCGTGGTTGTCCTTGTCGTTCTTGCCGTTGCCGTTGGCGATGCCGCCGCCGTTGCCGCCGGCGGTGTTGTTGTCGATGTGGGATTCCTCGACCTTGAGTACGCCGCGGTTGAAGATGCCGCCGCCGTCCTCGCGGGCGTGGTTGTCGGTGACCTTGCTGTCTTCGAGGTGCACGCGGCCGAAGTTGGCGATGGCGCCGCCGTTCTTCTCGGCGTTGTTGTCGGTCAGCTTGACCTTGATCAGGTTGGCGCTGCCGCCGCGCTCGACCAGGAGCGCGCCGCCGTCACCCTCGCCCTCCTTGTTGTCCCGCTTGTCGTCGTCACGCTTGTCGTTGTCCCGCGAGTCCGAACCCGACGACCACGAGCCTGAGCCCTGGGCGACCGGCGCGGCCGGGGCGGCCTGCACCGCGGCGGCGGTCTGGGCGCCCATGGCGGCCGGTGCGGCCTGCATGCCCTGCCCGCCTGGCGCGGTCTGGGCGGCGGGAGCCCCCGGAGCGCCGTTGCCCGGGGCGCCGTTGCCCGAGGCGCCGTTGCTCGGGGCGCCCATGACCGGGCCGCCACCCGGGGCGCCCATGCCCGGGCCGCCACCCGGGGCGCCGGGGACCTGGGGTCCGCCGCCGCCGTACTTGAACTCGGTGGCGTTGCCGCCCTTGACGGTGAGGTCCTTCAGGGTCAGGTCACCACCGTCGACCACCCGGAAGATCCGGAACGTGTCCTCGGAGTCCCGCTTGATCGTCGAGCCGTTGCCCTTGATCGTGATCTCCTGCCGGATCTCCGGCAGGGACGCGCCGAACTTGCGGTCCTTCACGTTCAGCTCGTACGTGCAGTTCTCCGCCAGCTTCAGCGTGCCGCCGTGATCCCGGTTCGCCAGATCGAGCGCCTCGACCAGCTCCTCGTCGTCACAGGGCACCTCCCGAACCTTCCCGTGATCCGCACCGTCCGCGTCCCACTCACCACGGTCCCGGCCCTCGTCCGACCGGCCCTTGTCCTTGTCCTTGTCCTTGTCCTTGTCGTCCGCGTGGTCGCGCTTGTCGGCGTCGGCGGCGTTCTGGGGCGCGGCCACGTGGTTCTCGGCCACGCCCTTCGGAGTGCCGGACTTGTCGTTGTCGCGGGCCGCGAGGCCACCGAGTGCCGCCAGCCCGACGACGCCGGTCAGCCCGGCCACGCCGGTGGCGACCAGGAGGGCCCGCCGCCTGTTCGTCGACGGGGTCATCGGGGCCCCGCCGTCGCTGTTCCTTACGTCGTTGGACATCAGAGCCTTCCGCCCTTTCGGTCTACCTAAAGGGGTCGCACCGCCCCAGGTCGAGCGACCAGCTACAAATCGGTTGCAGCCTCTGATTGCCACCGTATGAGAAGGATCCTCGCGACGCGGACGTATCCGAAGAAATCGCGCATTTGGCTCATGTTCCGCCGGGTGGCGTCAGTGGGGGCGTAGCGACACCAGGGAGCCGTGGCAGCGCAGACGACGACGGGCCCGGCACCGGCGTCGTTACCGCGAGAAACCTCGCAGACGCCGGCGGCGGGCCCGCCGGGGGTCGTGCCTGTCGGTCAGCCGGGCAGGCGGGGGCCGGCCTCGCGCTGCTCGGCCAGCCAGGTCTCCACCTCGTCGGAGCGGCGCGGCAGGCCGGCCGAGAGGTTCACCGAGCCGTCGGCGGTGACCAGGATGTCGTCCTCGATCCGCACGCCGATGCCGCGCAGCTCCTCGGGGACCAGCTCGTCCTCCGGCTGGAAGTAGAGCCCCGGCTCGACGGTGAGCACGTAGCCCTCGCCGAGCGGCCCGTCCCGGTAGGTCTCCTTGCGGGCGTTGGCGCAGTCGTGCACGTCGATGCCGAGCATGTGGCTGGTGCCGTGCAGCGTCCAGCGGCGGTAGACCGTCGACGCCGGGTCCATCGCCTCGTCCACGCTCACCGGCAGCAGGCCGAGGTCCTTCAGCGCCTCGGCGAGCACCCGCATGGCGGTCAGGTGCACCTCGCGGAACGCCACGCCCGGCTTGATGATGTCGATGCCGGCCTGCTGGGCGGCGTAGACGGCGTCGTAGACCTGGCGCTGGAGCGGGGTGAACCGGCCGTCCACCGGGAGCACTCGGGTGACGTCGGCGGTGTAGAGGTTGCGGTTCTCCACGCCCATGTCCATGAGCAGCAGCTCGCCCGGGCGGGTGGCGCCGTGGTTGTGCACCCAGTGCAGGATCGTGGCGTGCTCGCCGGCACCGACGATCGAGCCGTAGCCGACGTCGTTGCCGTCGTGCCGGGCGCGCAGCGCGAAGACGCCCTCGAGCAGCCGCTCGGAGACCGCCCGGTCGGCCGGGAGCGCCCGGGCCACGTCCTCGAAGCCGCGGACGGTGGCGTCGCACGCCTCCTGGAGCTGGGCGATCTCCCACTCGTCCTTGACCAGCTTCAGCTCCGAGATGGCGATGGCCAGCTCGCGGTCGCGGCCCGGCTGCCCCTCGGCCCGCGCCCCGTCGTACGGCCGCACCGCGGCGTCCACCCGGGCGTCGAAGCCGCGCAGCACCCGGGTCCGCCCCGGCGCCAGTTCGGCGAGCGCCGCGTCCAGCTCGGTCAGGTCGGCGGTGGGCAGGCCCAGCTCGGTCGACTTCTCCTTCAGCGTCGGCCGCCGGCCCACCCACAGCTCGCCGTGCCGGCTGCGGAAGAACTCGTCGGTCGCGCGGGACGACCGGGGCCGCATGAACAGGGTGGCCTCGCCGCCCGGCCGGAGCACGAGCACGCTGTCCGGCTCCAGGTCGCCGGTCAGGTACGCGAAGTCGCTGCCCGGCCGGAACCGGTGGTCGGTGTCGTTGGCGCGTACCTTCTCGGTGCCGGTCGGGATGACCAGCGTCTCCCCCGGGAAGGCCTCGGCCAGCGCGGCCCGCCGCTTGGCGTGGTTGGGCACCTCCGGTCGGGGACCGACCGGCAGCTCCGTGTCCCGCCAGCCCTGCCGCATGAAGGACAGGAACGCCTCCGGGAAGTCCGGGTCGTGCGATTCGGTGCCGTCCGCCGGCTTGCCCTGCTGCGTCCGCTCCTCGGCCATGCGCCGCCTCCTTGCGCCTCGTCGCTGGTCCAGACGGTACCGCGCGGGCGGGAGCGGGGAGTGCCTGCGGTGCCGCGACGGCGGCTTCCGGCGCGTGGAAAGATGGCGACCATGTGCGGACTCCTGGCCTTTTTCAGCGCGCGCGGTGACGCCGCCGCTCACCGCGACCACATCGCCGGAGCACTGGAGTGCCTGCACCACCGCGGCCCGGACGAGACCGGGGTCGAGGTGGTCGGCGACGCCTCCGGCCGGTACGCGGACGGGGTGTTCGCGCACAAGCGGCTGGCGATCATCGACGTGGCGCTCAGCCACGAGCCGCTGCCCTACGCGAACGAGCGCTACCTGCTCACCTTCAACGGCGAGATCTACAACTACATCGAGCTGCGGGACGAGCTGATCCGCGACTACGGCGCCCAGTTCGCCACCAACGGCGACGGCGAGGTGATCGTCGCCGGCTACCACTACTGGGGTGAGCAGGTGCTCACCAAGCTGCGCGGCATGTTCGCCTTCGTGATCTGGGACCGGCAGGAGCGGCGGGCCTTCGGCGCGCGGGACTACTTCGGCATCAAGCCGCTGCACTACCTGGAGACCCAGGACGGGCTCTACCTCGCCTCCGAGAAGAAGGCGCTGCTGCCCTTCGCGCACTCGGCCTACCAGGGCGACGCCGGAATCGACCCGGCCAACCTGAGCCACTACCTGACCCTGCAGTACGTCCCGGAGCCGGGCACGCTGCACCGGGGGATCAGCCGGATCGGGTCGGGGGAGTACCTGACCTGGACGCCGGGCGGCCGGATCGAGGTGCGCCGGTGGTACCGGCCGGTGTTCCGGCCGGCCCCGGTCTCCGACGAGCAGAAGCTCTACCACGAGATCCGGGAGACGCTGCGGGAGAGCGTCCGGATGCACATGCGCTCGGACGTGCCGGTCGGCTCGTTCCTCTCCAGCGGCATCGACTCCACCGCGGTGGTGGCCCTGGCCCGGGAGTTCAACCCGAACATCCTCACCTTCACCGTGGGCTACGACGTGCCGGGCTACTCCGAGATCGACGTGGCCCAGGACTCGGCCCGGCACCTCGACGTGACCACGATCCCGACCAAGATCGGGCCGCAGGACATGATCGAGGCGCTGCCGAAGATCGTCTGGCACCTGGACGACCCGGTGGCCGACCCGGCGCTGGTGCCGCTCTACTTCGTGGCGAAGAAGGCCGCCGAGCACGTCACGGTGGTGCTCTCCGGCGAGGGCGCGGACGAGTTCTTCGGCGGCTACACGATCTACCGGGAGCCGCTGTCGCTCAACGCGGTGAACAGCCTGCCGGGCGGAATGCAGAAGGGCCTGCGGGCGGTCTCCAAGGCCATCCCGCAGGGCGTGAAGGGCAAGAGCTTCCTGGAGCGGGGCACCACCCCGATCGAGGAGCGCTACTACGGCAACGCCCGGATGTTCACCGAGGAGGAGAAGCAGCACCTGCTGCGCCGTTACGACCCCTCGGTCCGCTACACGGACGTCACGGCGCCGATCTACGCCGAGTGCACCGAGCTGGACGACGTCACCAAGATGCAGTACGTCGACCTCTACACCTGGCTGCGCGGCGACATCCTGGTCAAGGCCGACCGGATCTCGATGGCGCACTCGCTGGAGGTCCGGGTGCCCTTCCTCGACCGCGAGGTGTTCAACGTGGCGGCGGGCATCCCGGTCGACCTGAAGCTGCCGCCCCGCTCCGAGGCCACCAAGTACGCGATGCGCCAAGCGTTGCAGGGCGTGGTGCCGCCGGCCATCGTCAACCGCAAGAAGCTGGGCTTCCCGACCCCGACCCGGGTGTGGCTGCGCGGCGAGATGTACGAGTGGGCCCGGCACGTGCTGGCCACCTCCGGTGCGGGCGACCTCATCGACCTGTCGTACGCCATGCGGCTGCTGGACGAGCACAAGCGGGAGGAGGCGGACCACTCGCGCAAGGTGTGGACCGTGCTGATCTTCTGCATCTGGCACGCCATCTTCGTGGCGAAGACCCTCGACCCGGGCATCCAGCGCAACCAGTCCGCCCTGCTCACCAAGCCGGTGGTCGGCAGCATGGTCCGCTGACGCGGGTGTGGCCGGAGGGGCCCCCGGGGACGTACCCCCGGGGGCCCTTCTCTCACGTCGGGGTCACCGGCCGGTGCAGGTGACCGTGGGCAGGGTGTTCGTGCCGGAGAAGTTCGCGGTGAAGCCGAACGTGGTGGTGCCCTCCGGTGGGACGCTCCCGTTGTAGGCGGCGTTGGTGACCGTCACGGCGGCCCCGGTGGTGCTCACCGTGCCGTTCCAGAGCTGGGTGATGCTCTGCCCGCTGGGCCAGGTCCAGTTCGCCGTCCAGCCGGCGTAGGTCCGGGTGCTGTGGTTCATGATCATGACCTCGCCCTGGAAGCCGCCCTGCCAGGCGCTGACCACCTTGTACACCGCCATGCAGGCGCCGCCCGGCATGGTCGGCGTCGAGGTCGGGGTCGGGCTCGGCGAGGTCGGGGTGGGCGTCGGGCTGGTGGGGCCAGGCCCGGGCGTGGTGGGGTTCGGCGACGGCGTGCCGCCGGAGCCGATCCCGGTCACCTCCCCGTTGCCGCCGTCGAAGGTCACGTCCGAGCAGCCGAAGAAGTTCTCCTGGCTGTCCGAGCGGACCCAGCGGGAGTAGATGATGTGCCGGCCGCTCTTGTTGGCCGGCAGCGAACCGGTGAAGTAGTAGTGCCCGTCGTTGGTGCCCACCGAGCCGCGCTGCGGCGGGTTGGTCACCTGGAGGAACGGCTGCTCCTCCAGGTCGCTCCAGGCCAGCGGCCGGGTCGGGCTCCAACTGTCCTTGGTCACGTAGAAGTAGAAGGTGCCCGGGTGGTGGGCCCAGTTGCTGTAGCGGAACTCCATCGACCGCCCGGCCGTCAGGTGGGTGACCGGCCAGTCGGTGCGGGCCAGGTCGTAGCCGCTGAAGTTCGCGTTGCCGCCGCTGCACAGCTTGCCGTCGGGGATGAACCCGACGGTCCGGCCGCCCGCGTCCGAGCGCAGCACGCTGAACCAGTTGTAGAGCGAGTTGGCGCCGCTCTGGGCGACCGCCGCCGCGCAGGCGGGGTTGCTCGGCCTGATCTCCCCGGTCGGGGTGAGGCCGTCCTTCCAGCACAGGTAGGTCCGGGCGCCCGGGGTCATCGCCGCGCCGTGCGCGGCGGCCGGGTCGGAGCCGGTGGCCAGGGCGAACGCGCCCAGGGCCAGGGTGGCGGCCGCGGTGAGCAGCGCGGCCGTACGGGATCGGTGCACGGGATCTCCTGACTCGCGGGGCGCGACCCGCACGGCCGGCCCCGCTGCGACGAGCGGATGCGACGATCGCGGTGCCACGCCCGGCGGCCGGAGTGCGGCCGGGGCCGTCGGGGGGACGCGCACCGCCTCGGTCCGTCCCACGGACCGTCAGTGCCCTCGCGTCGGCTCGACCCGGCGGCCGGCGGCGCGGCAGCCCCCGCGCCCTCCCGGCACGCGCAATCCCATCACGTCCGGTTATCCCGCGCAATAGCCGCCCGTCGATGCGGGCGTCTCGTCGCGCCGGGCCCCCGCCATGCGCCAGGATCGGGGGTACGACGGACGAAGGGAGCCCTGATGGGGTACGCGGTGGTGCTCGGCGAGGCGCTGGTCGACCTGCTCGACGCCGAGCACGACGGGGAACCCGTCTACCGGCAGGCGATCGGCGGCGGGCCGCTGAACGTTGCCGTGGCGGTGGCCCGGCTCGGCGGCGACATCCAGTTCGTCGGGTCGCTCGGCGACGACGCGCTCGCCACGCGGATCCGCGCCTTCCTGGGCTCCGCCGGGGTGGGGCTGGACGGGGCGGTGAGCGTGCCGGCGCCGACCGCGCTGGCGGTCGCCACCTTCGCCGGGGCGGAACCGGACTTCCGCTTCTACGGCGAGCCCCGGTCGTACGCGCTGCTCACCGCCGACGACCTGGACGTGGCCCTGGTCGAGGGCGCGCAGGTGCTCTACTGCGGTTCGATCGTGCTGCTCGACCCGCCGGTGCTGGCCGCCGCCCGCCGGGCCTGGGCGATGGCCGGGGCGCTGCGGGTTTTCGACCCGAACGTGCGCCCGAGCCTGCTCACCGGCCCCGGCGCGCTGGACGGCCTGCGCGCGGTGGTCGCCGAGTTCGCCGCGAGCGCCCACCTCGTCAAGCTGAGCGCCGCCGACGCGCGCCACCTCTACCCGCGCGAGCCGGTCGAGGGCGTCGCCGCGTACCTGCGGGAACTGGGCGCGGGGACCGTGGTGGTCACCCTCGGCGCGGACGGCGCGCTGGTCGCCGCCGCCGACGACGTGGTACGCGTCCCCGCGCCGAAGGTCGACGCGGTGGACGCCACCGGCGCGGGCGACTCGGTGATGGGCGCGCTCATCGCCGACCTGCTGCACGCCGGTGAGCCGGCGGACCCGACCGGCTGGCGTGACCGGGTGGCCTTCGCCCTGCGGGTGGCCGGCCTGGTCTGCGAGTCGCCCGGCGGGGCCACCGCCATGCCCAGCCGGGAGGCGGTGGCCGACCGGTTCCGCTGACCGGCCGCCGCGGGGTCAGCGCGGGCGGGCGAGGGTGAGCACGGCGGTGAGGGAGAGGGCGGCCGCGACGGCCAGCACCATCGCCATCGGCGTGGCGCTGCCCTCGCCGCCGAGACCGACCAGGGGCGCGGCGAGCGCGCCGACCACCGACTGGACGCCGCCCATCAGCGCGGCGGCGGTGCCGGCGTGTCGGGCGTGCGCGTCCAGCGCCAGCGCCGTGCTGTTCGGCATCACCATGCCCAGCGAGCCGACGAACGCGAACAGCGTCACCGCGACCACGGCGAGGCTGCCGGCGAGGGCGCCGGTGAGCACGCCGGCCGCCGCGACCACGCCGACCACGAGCGTGGTGACCAGCAGCCGGCGCGGACTGAACCGGTCGAGCAGCCGCGCGTTCGCCTGCCCCATGGCCACCAGGGCGAGCGCGTTGAGCCCGAAGATCAGGCTGAACGCCGTCGCGGAGACGCCGAAGACGTCCTGGAACACGAACGACGACCCGGAGATGTACGCGAACAGCCCGGCGAAGGCGAAGCCCTGGGTCAGCGCGTACCCGAGGTAGACCCGGTCGGTGACCAGCGACCGCATGGTCCGGGCGGTGGCGGCCAGGCCGCCGGTGCTGCGGCGCTCGACCGGCAGCGTCTCCGGCAGGCGCAGGGCGACCGCCACGGAGAGCAGCAGCCCGATGGCGGCCAGGGTGAGGAAGACCGCCCGCCAGTCGCCGAACCGCAGCACCAGGCTGCCCACGCTCGGCGCGGCCACCGGCGCGACGCCGAAGACCAGGGTGAGCCGGGAGAAGTACTTCGCAGCCTCGCGGCCGGCGTAGAGATCGCGGACCACCGCGCGGGCGACCACCACCCCCATGCCACCGGCCAGGCCCTGGACGAACCGCGCGGCGGCCAGCATCGGCGCGTTCGGCGCCACGGCGCAGACGAGCGCGAGCACGGCGTACGCGGCGACGCCGATCAGCACCGGGCGGCGCCGTCCCCACCGGTCACTGAGCGGACCGGTGACGAACTGGCCGACGGCGAGGCCGATCAGGCAGGTGGTCAGCGAGAGCTGGATGCCGGCCTGGTCGGCGCCGAGGTCGCGGGTCATCGCCGGGAACGCCGGCAGGTACATGTCCAGCGAGAGCGGGCCGATCGCGGTGAGCGTGCCGAGCAGCACCAGCAGCGTCGCGCCGCCCCGTGCGGCCCGCGGGTCGATGGTCGGGCGCGCGGCGGTCCGCACGGTCTGGCTCACGCAGGTTCCCCCTGAGGTCGACGAGTTCCGGGTAACCTTAGCTCTGTATCCAGAACTATTGCGATGTGAAGAAGGTGACTCCGTGCCGAGCGACGAGGCCATCGCGCGCTTCGGGGCCGTGCTGGGGGAACTGCACCGGCTGCTCCGCCGCAAGGTCGTCGCCCGGGCCAACCGGGACGCCCTGCCCGAGGCGCAGGTGGAGGTGCTGCACCTGGTCCGGGCCGAGCCGGGGATCAGCGGCAAGGAGATCGCGCGGCGGCTGGGCACCGCGCCGAACACGGTCAGCACGCTGGTCCGCGACCTCACCGACGCCGGGCTGCTGGCGCGCGACCGCGATCCGGAGGACCGCCGCGTGGTGCGGCTTGCCCTCACCGAGGCCGCCCGCACCCGGATGGCCGACTACGCGGCCCACCGCAGCGCCCTGCTCACCGAGGCTTTGGCCACCCTCGACCCGCCGGCCCGCGAGGCGATCCTCGCCGCCGCCCCGCACCTCGACGCCCTGCTCGGCGCCCTGCGCGCCCGCCCCTGACCCGCCGCGGGCGGTCAGGCGGCGCCGTCGAGCTCGGCGTAGCCGCGGCGGGCCGCGATGAGACCCGGGCGGGCACTGAACGGCGACTCGGCGGCCACCCGCTCGGGCGGGGCGCTGCCGGTGTGGCCGGCCCGGATCAGCCAGGCCTGCCGGGCGAGGTCGGCGTGCTGGGCCCGGACGAACTCCACGTCGACCGGCTCGCCGTGCCCGGGCACCACCAGCGTGGCGGGCGTGGTCAGCCGGAGCAGCGCGGCCACCGCGTCCGGCCACTGCACCGGGTAGGACTCCTCGAAGGCCGGCGGCCCGCTCTGCTCCACCAGGTCGCCGGCGACCAGCACGTCCGCGTCCGGCACGTGCACCACCAGGTCGGCGTCGGTGTGCCCGTGCCCCGGGTGGTGCAGCACCACCCGCCGGCCGCCCACGTCGAGCACCGCCTCGCCGTGCACCGGGTGGGTCGGGGCCAGCAGCTCGGTGCGGGCCAGCTCGGCGGCGAGTTCCGGCTGCTCCGCGCGCATCTCCTCGGACGCGGCCCGGCGCAGCTCGTCCGGGTGGTCGCGGAGCACCGCGGCGGCCTGGGCGTGCGCGTAGACCGGGCGGGGCGGGTCGGCGGCCAGCGTGGCGTTGCCGAAGCAGTGGTCGAAGTGGTGGTGGGTGTTGACGATCGTCCACGGGTGCGGGGTGACCGCGCGGGCCGCCTCGGCCAGCTCGCGGGCCTGCCCGGCCGTGGAGAGGGTGTCCACCAGCAGCGCCGCGCCGTCGCCCACCACCAGCGTCACGTTGACGTGCAGCAGCGGGTCGCGCAGCACGTGCACGCGGTCGGCGACCTCGACGAACCGGGCGGTCATGACGCCCGCACGGCGCGCTCGACGAAGCGCTGGCGGTCGACCAGCGCCCGCTCGACCCGCCCGGTGGCCACCACCTCGTTCCCGTCGGTCACGATCACCTCGAAGGTCAGCCGCCGGCCGTCGACCTTGACCAGCTCGGCCCGCGCCGCCACCGTCCGCCCGACCGGCGTGGCCGCGCGGTGCTCCAGCTCGACGCGGGTGCCGACCGTGGTCGACCCGGACGGCAGCCGGGTCGCGGTCGCCGCCACGGTGGCCGCCTCGGCCAGCGCGAGCACCCGGGGCGTGCCGAGCACCGGCACGTCACCCGAGCCCACCGCCTGCGCGGTGTCCGTGTCGGTGACGGTCAGCTCGACCCGGGCGGTCAGGCCCGGGGCGAAGGGCGACTCCGGCTGCTCCTGCATGGGCCGAGCCTAGTGCAGCGGCCCCGGGCCCGGGCGGCGTCCGGACCCCCGCCCCGGCCCCCTCCCGACGGCCCGGACGGGGGTGACCGACCCCGACGGCGGGCGGTCGGCGTCGGCGGCCCCGTCGCACGCCGTTAACCTTGTCCGCGATGGCCGTGCTGACTGACCCCCCGCCCCCCGCCCCCGCCGGACCGACCGCGTCCCCCGACGGCGGGCGCCGTCGCGTGGTGGCGATGGCGATCTGGGGGATCGCCTTCGTGGCCGCCTGGCTCGCCATCGGCCTGCCGACCGACCCGGCGTACGCGTTCCTGTGGATCTGGGCGGGCACTATCGCCTGGCACTCGTCCCGCCCCTGGCGCAGCCACCTGCGCTTCGCCCGGGACTGGATCCCCGTGGTGCTGCTGCTGGCCGCGTACAACCTCTCCCGGGGGTTCGCCGACAACGGAGCGACGCCGCACGCCATGGAGCTGATCGTCGCCGACCGCTTCCTGACCGGCTGGGCCACCGGCGGCGAGGTGCCCACGATCTGGCTTCAGCAGCACCTCTACCGGCCCGACCAGGTGCACTGGTGGGACGTGCTGGTCAGCTGGATCTACTTCTCGCACTTCGTGGCGACGCTCGCCGCCGCCGCGGTGCTCTGGCTGCGCGACCGCGCGCGCTGGGGCGGCTACATGCGGCGCTGGGGCTTCCTCTGCGCGGCCGGGCTGGCCACCTACTTCGTCTACCCGGCCGCCCCGCCGTGGTGGGCCGCCCAGAACGGGCTGCTCTCCGACGTCGCCCGGATCTCCACCCGCGGGTGGAAGGAGATCGGCATGCACGGCGCGGGCAACTTGCTCAACGCCGGGCAGATCGCCTCCAACCCGGTGGCCGCCATGCCGTCGCTGCACACCGCGTTCGCCCTGTTCGTGGTCCTGTTCTTCCTGCGTGCGACCCGGAAGCGCTGGTGGCCGCTGCTGCTGGCGTACCCGCTGGCGATGACCTTCACCCTGATCTACAGCGGCGAGCACTACCTGATCGACGTGCTGGTCGGCTGGGCGTACGTCGGCCTGACCTTCCTGGTGGTCGGGCTGGCCGAACGCTGGTGGGCGGCCCGCCGGGCCCGCCGCGCCGCGCTCGCCCCGGCGACGGAGGCGGCCCCCGCCGGCGACCCCACCCGGTCGCCCGACGCCGCGCCCGCCGCCGACCCCACCCCGTCGCCCGACGCCGCGCCCGCCGCGCCGACCCGGGCGGCCGACGGCGACCCGGCCACGGTGCCGGCCGAGCGCTGACCGTCCGGCCGGCTCAGCCCGGACGTGGTGCCGGCGGAGCGCTGACCGTCCGGCCGGCTCAGCTCGGCCGGCCCCGGCTGCTCCGGCCGGCGGCGTGCGCCCGTGCGGTCAGCTCGGCCGCCAGCTCCCACGCCTCGGCGAGGTCCCGGTCCAGGGCCGCCGCGCCCGAGCCGCCGGCCGTGTCCGCGTGCACGGTGGCCAGCCGCAGCCGTCGCTGCGCCGGGCCCTGGGTCACCCGCACGCTCTGGATCCGGGCGTACGGCACCAACGTCAACCGGCGGGTCAGCAGCCCGGACCGGGCCACGAAGACCTGCTCGTCGAGGCCGGCGCCGACCCTCGCCCGGCTCAGCGGGCGCAGCCAGCGGGCCCGGCGGGGCGGCAGGGTGGCGGGCAGCGCCCCCAGCCGGACGCCGGGAAGCACCTCGGCGACGACCATCTCGCCGGTGCGCTCGTCGCCGACCGGCAGCAGTCGGTCCGGGCGGTTGCGGTCGTCCGGCTCGGCGGACGAGTAGCCGGCCACCTCCAGCCGCAGCCGCAGCCAGCCCTTCATTCGCCAGAGCAGCGGCCAGGTCACCCCGACGGTCTGCACCCGGTGCAGCGGCACGGTCTGCACCCGGGTCTCCAGCAGGCCGTTGCGCACCCGCAGCGTGGCGCCGTCCCGGTCGAGCCGGAAGCTCCAGTCGTCGAGCACCCGGCGGACCGGTTGCAGCACCACGCCGGCCATCGCGGTCAGCGTGCTGGCCACCGCGATGAACGACCAGGACCCCTCGGAGACGAACTGCGCCGCCACGAAGGCCAGACCGAACGGCAGAAGGAACGCCTGCGGGGTGAGCAGTTGGCTGACCAGCAGGTCCCGGTTGCGGACGCTGTGCAGCTGGCGCCCGGCCGGGGCGGGCGCGGGCGGCGTGCCGGGGGCGGCGGGCGGGGCGGCCTCGGGGGCGCGGCCCGCCACGGCCAGCAGCCGGTGCCGCAGCGCGGTCGCCTCGGCCACGCTCAGGTACGCCAGCGGCGCCTCGGTCTTGCCCCCACCGACCACCTCCAGCCGCAGCTCGGCCAGCCCGGTGAGCTGCGCGAGCAGCGGCCGGACCACCTCCACCGCCTGCAACCGCTCCAGCGGGATCGCCCGGGTACGCCGCCAGAGCAGCCCCTCGTGCACCCGCAGCTCGCGCCCCACCACGTGGTAGCCGGTGTTCCACCAGCTGATCACCGACAGCACGGTGGCGCCCAGGACGAAGACCGCGACCAGCGCGGCGAACCAGCCGAAGCCGACCCGGGACAGCGTCGACCAGGAGAGTCCGGCGATCACCACCACCAGCGACTTCGCACCGTGCAGCGCCGGACTCAGCGGATGCAGCCGCTGCCGCGGCTCCTCCCCGGCCGGGGGAGGCGCCCCGGGCCCGGGCGGCGCGGGTGGCCCGAACGGCCCGGGTCCGGCCGGTGCGGGATGACCCGCCCCGGGCCAGGGCGGCGCGGGCGGGCCGTACCCGGGTGGCGGTGCCGGGTGGCCGTAGCCGGGCGGCGTGGATGTGCCGTGGCCGGGCGGCGGCGCGGGGTATGCGTTCCCGGGCCACGGTCCGGCCGGGGCGGCGGGGCCGGGCGGGTGGGCGTAGCCGGGCTGCGGTGGCCACGGGTGGCCGTTCCGCGGCGGCTCGGCGCCGGCCGGCGGCGGCGCGGCGGGGGGCGGGTGCGGCGGCGGGGCGCCGGGCTCCGGCTCGGCCGGGCCGTCGCTCACAGCCCCTCCGCCCGGTCCTCGCCCAGCGCGGTGAGCCGGTCCCGCAGCCGGGACGCCTCGGCCGGTCGCAGGCCCGGCACCCGGGCGTCGCTCGCCGCAGCGGCGGTGTGCAGCTGCACGGTGGCCAGGTCGAAGGCACGCTCCAGGGGCCCCGCGCTCACGTCGACGAACTGCATCCGGGAGTACGGCACGATGGACAGCCGCCGCACCAGCAGGCCGTGCCGGACCAGCAGGTCCTCCGCGCGCTCGGCGTAGCCCCAGGCGCGCACCGCGCGGACGATGGTGACCGCCCGCCAAGCGGCCAGCAGCAGCGCCACGCCCAGGGCGGCGCCGAGCAGCCAGTGACCGGCGACCGCCCAGGCCACGCCGAGCACCACCAGCGCCACGGCGAGACCGATGCCGAGCCGGATCAGCTCCACCCAGATCAGGTCGCGGGAGATCGGCTGCCACCGGACGGTGTCCGGCCAGGGCTCCAGGGGACCGGTCGGGGCCGGCGGCCGGCCGGCGAGGTCGTCACCGTTCACGGGGTGATCCGCTGCGCTCGCCGCTGAGCTGACTGGTTCGCTCGCTCACGATTCGAGCGTAGGCGATCCGGGCACCGGTACGACCTCGCGCAGGAAGCCGCGTGCGTCGAGGAAGTCGCCCAGCGAACCGCGGTGCGCGGGGCAGGCCAGCCAGGTCTTGCGCCGCTCGGACGGGTGCAGGCGCGGATTGTTCCAGCGCAGCTCCCACACAGCGGGCGCGCGACACCCCCGCGCCGAGCAGACGAGCGCGTCGTCGGGGGAAGTGGGAATGGTCACCGGGGCGAGTCTAGGGCCGCGCGCCGGGAGCTTTAGCGCCGGGCGGCCACGGGGGGAGCCGCCCGGCGACGGGGTGAATCGTACACACGCCGGACCCCTTGTTGTCCACCCGTGTTCAGGGTTTTCCGAGCCGGGGGACGGCGCGGCGAAAATCGTCCCTCTCCCACCCTCGGCTCCCAGCAAGGCATGACAGTCTTGATACGCACCACGCCGACGACGACCATGCTGTGGAGGACCGGTGGCCCAGCCGACCACGCCCGACGCCCCGACCCCGACCGAGGCCGCGCCGGACGCGCCGCCCCCGGCGACCACCACCCCGGCGCAGGACGCCACCCTGCTGGAGCGGGCGCTGTTCGAGATCAAGCGGGTGATCGTCGGCCAGGACCGGATGGTCGAGCGGATGTTCGTGGCCCTACTCGCCCGCGGCCACTGCCTGCTGGAGGGGGTGCCCGGCGTCGCCAAGACGCTCGCCGTGGAGACCCTGGCCAAGGTGGTCGGCGGGTCGTTCGCCCGGATCCAGTTCACCCCCGACCTGGTGCCGGCCGACATCATGGGCACCCGGATCTACCGGCAGTCCAGTGAGAAGTTCGACGTCGAGCTGGGCCCTGTCTTCGTCAACTTCCTGCTCGCCGACGAGATCAACCGGGCCCCGGCGAAGGTGCAGTCGGCGCTGCTGGAGGTGATGAGCGAACGGCAGGTGTCCATCGGCGGCGAGACCCACCGGGTGCCCGACCCGTTCCTGGTGATGGCCACCCAGAACCCGATCGAGCAGGAGGGCGTCTACCCGCTGCCGGAGGCGCAGCGGGACCGGTTCCTCATGAAGATCGTGGTGGGCTACCCGACCGACGCCGAGGAACGCGAGATCGTCTACCGGATGGGCGTCGCCCCGCCGGAGCCGGCCCGGGTCTTCGACACCCCGGACCTCATCGCGCTCCAGCACAAGGCCGACCAGGTCTTCGTGCACAACGCGCTGGTCGACTACGCGGTCCGGCTGGTCCTCGCCACCCGGGCCCCCGCCGAGCACGGCATGCCCGACGTGGCGCAGCTCATCCAGTACGGCGCGAGCCCGCGCGCCTCGCTCGGCCTGGTCCGGGCCACCCGGGCGCTGGCCCTGCTGCGCGGTCGCGACTACGCCCTGCCGCAGGACGTGCAGGACATCGCCCCGGACATCCTGCGGCACCGGTTGGTGCTCAGCTACGACGCGCTCGCCGACGACGTGCCGGCCGACCACATCGTGCACCGCGTGATGTCGACCATCCCGCTGCCCGCGGTCGCGCCCCGGCAGCAGGCCACGCCGCCCCCACCGGCCGTCCCGCACGGCGGCTGGCCCGGGCAGCGGCCGTGACCCCACCCGCCCGCCTGCCGGCCAACGGCGAGCGCTCCGGCGCCGTCCTCGCCCGGTTGCAGCTCATGGTCACCCGCAAGCTCGACGGGCTGCTCCAGGGCGACTACGCCGGGCTGCTGCCCGGTCCGGGCAGCGAGGCGGGGGAGTCCCGCGAGTACCGCCCCGGCGACGACGTGCGCCGGATGGACTGGCCGGTCACCGCCCGCACCACCATGCCGCACGTCCGGCGTACGGTGGCCGACCGGGAGCTGGAGACCTGGCTGGCGGTCGACCTCTCGGCCAGCCTGGACTTCGGCACCGGGCGGTGGCTCAAGCGGGACGTGGTGGTCGCGGCGGCGGCCGCCCTGGCTCACCTGACCGTCCGGGGCGGCAACCGGATCGGTGCGGTGGTCGGCACGGGCGCGCCAGCGCCGGCGGGCCGGTGGCGGGGCGGCTCCCCGCCCGTCGGGCCGGGGACGCTGCAGCGGCTGCCCGCCCGGGCCGGACGCAAGGAGGCGCAGGGGCTGCTCCGGGCCATCGCCGGCACCGAGATCCGACCCGGTCGCAGCGACCTCGGCGTCCTCGTCGACATGCTCAACCGCCCGCCGCGCCGACGGGGCGTGGCGGTGGTGATCTCCGACTTCCTCGCGCCGCCGCAGCAGTGGGGCCGGCCGATCCGTAAGCTGCGGGTCCGGCACGACGTGCTGGCCGTCGAGGTGGTCGACCCGCGCGAGCTGGAACTGCCCGACGTGGGGGTGCTGCCGGTGGTCGACCCGGAGACGGGGGAGCTGCACGAGGTGCAGACCGCCGACCCGGGCCTGCGCCGCCGGTACGCCGAGTCGGCGGCAGCCCAGCGCGCGGCCATCGCCGCCGAGCTGCGCAGTGCCGGCGCGGCTCACCTGCGACTGCGTACCGACCGAGACTGGCTGCTGGACATGGTGCGTTTCGTGGCCGCGCAGCGGCACGCCCGTACCCGAGGGACGACTCGATGATCCGTTTTCTGCAACCGTGGTGGCTGCTGGCCGTGCTGCCGGTGCTCGCCCTCGCCGCCGCGTACGTCTGGCGGCAGCTGCACCGCCGGCAGTACGCGATGCGGTTCACCAACGTGGACCTGCTGCGCACCCTGGCGCCGAAAGGGCTGGGCTGGCGGCGGCACGCGGCGGCCACCGCGTTCCTGCTCTGCCTGCTGGTGCTCGCCACGGGGCTGGCCCGGCCGGCGATCGACACCAAGGAGCCCCTCGAACGGGCGACCGTGATGCTCGCCATCGACGTGTCGCTGTCCATGCAGGCCGACGACGTGGCGCCGAACCGCCTGGAGGCGGCGCAGGAGGCGGCCAAGCAGTTCGTCGGCGAGCTGCCGGAGAGCTACAACCTCGGGCTGGTCTCGTTCGCCAAGTCGGCGAACGTGCTGGTGCCGCCCACCAAGGACCGGGGTGCGGTGACCACCGCCATCGACGGGCTGGTGCTGGCCGAGGCGACCGCGACCGGCGAGGCGGTCTTCACCTGCCTGGAGGCGATCCGCTCGGTGCCGGCGGACGGCGCGGCCGGCATCCCGCCGGCCCGGATCGTGCTGCTCTCCGACGGCTACCGCACCTCGGGCCGTTCGGTGGAGGAGGCGGCCGCGGCGGCGCAGGCGGCCAACGTGCCGGTCTCGACCATCGCGTTCGGCACCGACTCCGGGCAGGTGGACATCGGCGGTCAGCTCCAGCGGGTGCCGGTGGACCGGACGGCGCTGTCGCAGCTCGCGGAGACGACCCAGGGCTACTTCTACGAGGCCGCCTCGGTCAGCGAGCTGAAGCAGGTCTACCAGGACATGGGCAGCTCGATCGGGTTCCGGACCGAGCCGCGGGAGATCACCCAGTGGTACGCGGGCATCGCGCTGCTCCTCGCGCTCTGCGCGGGAGGGCTGAGCCTGCTCTGGTCGTCCCGCCTGATCTGAGGCGGGGCGGCCGGGCCCGGCCGGCGGTGGTCAGTGACCGCCGCCGGCCAGGACGAAGAGGACGGCCACCCAGACGGCGGCGAGGGTGAAGCCCAGCGGGGCGACGTAACGGCTCATGGGACTGCTCCGTGGCGACGGACGGTCCGGGCGGGACGGACCGCGGAGGTGGATCAGGATGTACGCACACGAAGTCGTGACCGGGCTGCTCCGCCGGGCCGCGCGACACGGTCGCCCCGGCGGGTGGCCGAGGAGACGGGGTGGTGCGGGAGGGCGGGAAGCGGGGTCAGCCGCGCCGACTGAGTCGTGGCTCAGCGGGGCTGACGGTCGGCCCGGCCACGACTGGGAGGATCGCTATCTCGCACAGCGATCACCTCCTCCGGTCGGCGGGGCTCGACGATGCGGGCGATCCACTGCCCGCAAACGTCGATCATCGTACACCCGGCGCACCCGCGGCACGCACTCGGCCGACCGGTCCACGCACCCGGTCCGACCGGGTCGGCGGGGGTCCCGGGGGGCCGCCCGCGTTAGCGCTTACCTACCGGTAACCCCTAGGCTCGCCACCGACCGAGAGATCAGCTGAGCAGAGGGGGAACCGTGGCCCGTACCGTGCTGGTGACCGGCGGAAACCGGGGGATCGGCCTGGCCATCGCGCAGGCCTTCGCCAAGCAGGGCGACCGGGTGGCGGTGACCTACCGCGGCGGCGAGGCGCCGGCGGGGCTGTTCGGCGTGAAGTGTGACGTGACCGACGCCGAGTCGGTCGACGCCGCGTTCACCGCGATCGAGGCCGAGCTGGGTCCGGTCGAGGTGCTGGTCGCCAACGCCGGCATCACCGACGACACGCTGATCATGCGAATGTCCGAGGAGCAGTTCACCCGGGTGCTCGACACCAACCTGACCGGCGCGTTCCGGGTCGCGAAGCGGGCCTCGACGAAGATGCTCCGCGCGAAGTGGGGCCGGATGGTCTTCATCTCCTCGGTGGTCGGCCTGGCCGGCGGCGCCGGCCAGGTCAACTACGCGGCCAGCAAGGCCGGCCTGGTCGGGGTGGCCCGCTCGATCACCCGTGAGCTGGGCAGCCGCAACATCACCGCGAACGTGGTGGCGCCCGGCTTCATCGACACCGACATGACCGCCGCGCTGTCCGAGGAGCGCAGGGCGGAGATTCGCAAGCAGATCCCGGCGGGCCGGATGGCCAGCCCGGAGGAGGTCGCCGCCGCCGTCACCTGGCTCGCCTCGGACGCGGCCGGATACATCTCCGGCGCCGTCGTCCCGGTCGACGGCGGCCTGGGCATGGGCCACTGAGAAAAGTACGGAGGAGATTGCACAATGTCCGGACTCCTGGCCGGTAAGCGGCTGCTGGTCACCGGCGTCATCACCGACGCCTCGATCGCCTTCTCGGTGGCGAAGCTCGCCCAGGAGAACGGCGCCCAGGTCGTGCTCACCGGCTACGGCCGGCTCTCCCTGGTCGAGCGGATCGCCAAGCGGCTGCCCGAACCGGCGCCGGTGATCGAGCTGGACGTCACCAACACCGAGCACCTCGCCGGCCTGGCCGACAAGGTGCGCGAGCACGTCGACGGCCTCGACGGGGTGGTGCACTCGATCGGCTTCGCCCCGCAGAGCTGCCTCGGCGGCGGCTTCCTCGACGCGCCCTGGGAGGACGTGGCGACCGCGCTCCAGGTCTCCACCTACTCCTACAAGTCCCTGGCCATGGCGGCGCTGCCACTCATGTCGCCGGGCGGCGCCGTGGTGGGCCTCACCTTCGACGCCACCAAGGCGTGGCCGGTCTACGACTGGATGGGCGTGGCCAAGGCCGGGCTGGAGTCCGCCTCCCGCTACCTGGCCCTGCACCTGGGCAAGCAGGGCATCCGCAGCAACCTGGTCGCCGCCGGGCCGCTGCGCACCATCGCCGCCAAGTCCATCCCCGGCTTCGACCAGTTCGAGGACGCCTGGACCGAGCGCGCACCGCTGGGCTGGGACCTGACCGACCAGGAGCCGGCCGCCCGGGCCTGCCTGGCGCTGCTGTCCGAGTGGTTCCCCGCCACCACGGGCGAAATCGTCCACGTAGACGGCGGTTACCACGCGATCGGCGCCTGAAGGGGCGGCCCGGACCGTGGGGGGATGGCCGAGTGAAGGTTAGCCGTATCGCTGGCTCGGCCCGGCTGAACCCGGGTAAGTATGACCTCCTGACGGAGCAAGCCCGTCGATTGGGTCGGGTTCGCAGCGAGGTGTGGCAGCGTTACGGGTCGGTCGCCGGGGTCGGCTCCGGGCTGACGGATCGGCAACTGCGGGAGCGCTGGCTGGCCGACGGCACACACACGCAGTTCGGTGTGCTGGCGAACGCGTGGAAGGAGACTGTCCGCGACGCTATGGGCGATATCGCGGCAAACATGACCTCCGCGAAGGTCGAAGTCCGTCGGGCGATTATCCGGCGCACAAACGATCCGGCCGAGCGCAAGCGGATGTTCACCGCGTTGAAGGTTGACGATTGGGCTGATGACCCGTTCCTGACCCGCCAGATGCGCAAACACTGGAAGCGGGGCCGCAACCGTACACACGACCAGATCGTGGTGCGCGCCGACAAGTACAACACCGCCCTCGATGGGCGTGGGCGGCTGTGGCTGGCGGTTCCAGGCCTTGAGCCCCGGAAGATGGTCAAGATCCCGCTGTCCACGACCGTCGCCCCGACGGGCACGCTGCGGCTGATTTTGCGCGGTGGTCGGGTGGAGGTCCACTTTCAAATCGACGCGGCGAAGATGCGGTCGTCACAACGGCCGTGCGGCGATGCGACGGTCGGCGTTGACAAGGGCTACAGCGAAGCCCTGACCGACTCCAACGGTCAGCACCACGGTGTACAGCTCGGCGTGCTGCTGTCCGGTGAGTCGGACCGGCTGAAGGAACGTAACCGGCGCCGGGCGATGCTGCGCTCGATCGCGAACACCGCCGCGGCGCGTGGTAACCACGCGAAGGCGCACCGAATCAAGGTCAACAATCTCGGGACCGTGAAGCGGGACCGGCAGGCCGCCCGGCACCGAGCGCGGGTGCGCACGGAGATCTTCACCGCCGTGCACCGTGTTTTGGACGAGGCCGCCACCGTGGTGGCCGAAGACCTCACCAAACGCTTCGCCGGACGCAAGACGCTCGGCAAGAATCTCAACCGGCGTCTCGCCGCGTGGACCAAAGGGGTCACCGCCGAGGCCCTCAAGAACGTGTCGGAGCGCAGAGGTTCTGCGCTCGTTCCCGTCAACGCCGCCTACACCTCACAAACCTGTCACCGCTGCGGCGCCTTCGGCCGACGCAGCCGGGACCGGCTTCACTGCACCTCGTGCGGGGTGGTGTGGCAGGCCGACGTGAACGCCGCGATCAACATCCTGCAGCGAGCCGGCGACCCCGACATCGCCCTGCACACCCCAGACCACAAGGTGAAGCAGATTCTGCAGGACAGGACCGATCGCCACCGGACCAGACTGCCGGTCCAGGACTCCAGCCCGGCCACCGCCGAGCGGAGAGCGAACCATCCCCGCTCAGCCATGAGCAACTAGTAGGAAGCAGAATGGGACCATGGCGTACGACGCGTTGGTGCTGGTCTCCTTCGGCGGCCCGGAGCGGCCCGAGGACGTGCTGCCCTTCCTGCAGAACGTGACCCGCGGGCGGGGCGTGCCGCCCGAGCGGCTCGCCGAGGTCGCCGAGCACTACCTGCACTTCGGCGGGGTGTCACCGATCAACCAGCAGTGCCGCGACCTGCTCGCGGCGATCCGCGAGGACTTCGCCGCCAATGGCGTCGACCTGCCGGTCTACTGGGGCAACCGCAACTGGGATCCGATGCTCGCCGACACGGTCGCGCAGATGCGCGACGACGGCATCCAGCGGGCCCTGGCCTTCGTCACCAGCGCCTACGGCGGCTACTCGTCCTGCCGGCAGTACCAGGAGGACATCGCCGCGGCCCGGGCCGCGGTCGGCCCGGACGCCCCGCTGGTCGAGAAGCTGCGCCAGTTCTGGGACCACCCGGGCTTCGTCGAGCCGCACGCCGACGCGGTCAGGGCCGCGCTGGCGCAACTCGACCCGGCCCGGCGGGACAGCACCCGGCTGGTGTTCACCGCGCACTCGGTCCCGGTGTCGGCGGCCGCCACCGCCGGCCCGCACGGTGGCCGGTACACCGCCCAGCTCGCGGAGACCGCCCGGCTGGTGCACGCCGCCGCCGCGCCCGACCTGCCCTACGACCTGGTCTGGCAGAGCCGCTCCGGGCCGCCGCAGGTGCCGTGGCTGGAGCCGGACATCAACGACCACCTGGCCACGCTCCCCGGCCAGGGCGTGACCGGCGTGGTGGTCAGCCCGATCGGGTTCGTCTCCGACCACCTGGAGGTGGTCTGGGACCTGGACACCGAGGCCCTCGACACGGCCAAGCAGCTCGGCCTGGACTTCGCCCGCGCCGGCACGCCGGGCACCGACCCGCGGTTCGTGGCGATGGTCCGCGAGCTGGTGCTGGAACGGAACGCCCCGGACGGCCAGCGGTTCTTCCGCCGCCTCGGCGAGCTGCCCACCTGGGACACCTGCCCGGCGCTGTGCTGCGTGCCCCCGTCCCGCCGGCCCTGAGCCCGACCACCTCCGACACCCATGGGGACGACACATGCATGACCGCAAGCCGGTGCAGAGCTGGCTCACCGACATGGACGGCGTGCTGGTGCACGAGGGCCAGCCGGTGCCCGGCGCGCCCGAGTTCGTCAAAAAGCTGCGCGCCTCCGGCAAGCCGTTCCTGGTGCTCACCAACAACTCGATCTACACGCCGCGCGACCTCCGGGCCCGGCTGGCCCGGATGGGGCTGGACGTGCCGGAGGAGGCGATCTGGTCGTCCGCGCTGGCCACCGCCCAGTTCCTGGCCGACCAGCGGCCGGGCGGCACCGCGTACGTGATCGGCGAGGCCGGTCTCACCACGGCGCTGCACGCGGTGGGCTACGTGCTCAGCGACTTCGCCCCCGACTACGTGGTGCTGGGGGAGACCCGCACCTACAGCTTCGAGGCGATCACCAAGGCGATCCGGCTGATCAACGACGGGGCCCGGTTCATCTGCACCAACCCGGACGCGACCGGCCCGTCGGTGGAGGGCGCGCTGCCGGCCGCCGGCTCGGTGGCCGCGATGATCTCCAAGGCGACCGGCGTGGAGCCGTACTTCGTCGGCAAGCCGAACCCGATGATGATGCGCTCGGCGTTGAACACCATCGACGCGCACTCCGAGTCGACCGCCATGATCGGCGACCGGATGGACACCGACATCCTCTGCGGCCTGGAGGCCGGGCTGGAGACGATCCTGGTGCTCACCGGGATTAGCAGCCGGGCCGAGGCGGAGCGCTACCCCTACCGGCCGTCCCGGATCGTCGGCTCGGTGGCCGACCTGATCGACGAGGTCTGAGCCCGGGGCTCAGGGTCGCAGCGGGGCGTTGCAGGCGGCCACCAGGGCCTGCCGGCAGGCGGTCGTCAACGGCCGCAGCGCCGCGTCCCGCTGCTGCGCCTCGAACGTGTTCACCGCCCCGCCCGGGGCGCTCTCCCCGGCCAGGGCGAGCACCCGGTCCAGCACGGCCGCGCGGGCGAACAGCCGGCGGGACCGCGGGTCGAAGCCGGGCGGCAGGTCGGTGCCGCCGTCCGGGCGGCGCAGCGCGGCGAGCGCGCCGGCCAGCTCGGGCCGCCACTGTGCCACGTCGAGCCGGGTCAGCGCGGCCGTCGTCTCGGCCAGCGCGACGGCCAGTTCGGCCTCCGCCTCGGCCGCGCCGGGCGTGGTGAGGGACGCCTTCGGCGCGTCGGCCGGCAGCGGGTAGACCCGCCAGAGCACGGTCTCCCAGGTCATCCCCGAGCCCGAGGTGTGCGAGCGCACCTCCGGGACGAACCCGAGCCCGCTGGCCACCACGGCCTCGCCGGCCAGCAGCGCGGCCCCGGCGAAGTCGCCGGGGCCGGGCAGCCCGCGCGGGTCGCCCGGAGCGGGCAGCACCAGGCGGATCTCGTCCGGGGAGAGCTTGGCCAGGCTGGGCAGCGCCTCCCGCAGGGACACGTCGGTCCAGGTGCCGGGGGCGTCGGCGACCAGGTGCTCCTCGTCGCCGGCGATCTCGTCGGCGACCTCGTCGAAGGGCACCAGGCCGGCGCGCCAGGCGCGTACCCAGGCGACGAACCGGCTCGACCGGCGCGGAGCCAGCGTGGCCGCGCCCGTTGCGGGGGAGGACATGCCGAAAGGGTACGTGCTCGCCGCCGTCGCTGTCTCGGCTGCCGCTCCGGCGGCGTGACCTGCCCCGAACTACCCCCTTCGCCCCTTTCTGTGCCGCCGGTGGAGTGCCTGGTCGGCGCGTCGCCGGGCGACGCGCCGGGGCGGTGGCTAGCGTGATCGACATGGCGGGGCGATACGACGGCGACGTGCTGGCGGGCGACTGGCGGCGGCGGAAGGTGGTGCCGGAGGTCGACGCCGAACCCGACCTGGTGGTCGAGGACGCCGACTCCGGGTTCTGCGGCGCGGTGGTGGGGTTCGAGTCCGGCGCGGTGGTGCTGGAGGACCGGCACGGCCGGCGGCGGAACTTCCCGCTGCTGCCCGCCGCGTTCCTGCTCGACGGCCGGCCGGTCACCCTGCGCCGCCCGGCCCGTGCCCCGGTGCCCGCCGCCCGGCGGCGCACCGCCTCCGGCTCGATCGCGGTCGACAACGTCCGGGCCCAGGTCGCGAAGGCCAGCCGGATCTGGGTCGAGGGCGTGCACGACGCGGCGCTGGTCGAGCGGATCTGGGGCGACGACCTGCGGATCGAGGCCGTGGTGGTGGAACCTCTCGACGGCATCGACGACCTCGCCGCCGACGTGCGCGCGTTCGACCCCGGCCCGGGTCGCCGGCTCGGCGTGCTGGTCGACCACCTGGTGCCCGGCTCGAAGGAGAGCCGGATCGTGGCGCAGGTCACCTCGCCGCACGTGCTGGTCACCGGGCACCCCTACGTGGACGTGTGGCAGGCGGTGAAGCCCCGGGCGCTGGGCATTCCGGCCTGGCCGGTGGTGCCGCCAGGGCGGCCCTGGAAAGAGGGCGTCTGCGCGGCCCTCGGGGTGGCGGAGCCGGCGGACATGTGGCGGCGCATCCTGTCCCGGGTGGACAGTTTCGCGGACGTGGAGACGCCTCTGATCAACGCTGTCGAGCGGTTGATCGATTTCGTCACTTCGCCTGTTTAGTGGTTGCGGTTCAGGCCGGGTGCGCGGATCGGTTCCGCAGCCGAGGGTGGGGATGACCTCGCGGGTGCTACGAACGTGATGATGTGAACGGATCGCGGGGTGAGTCATCCGTGTCATCAAGTTTGTAGCGGCGGGAACGGATCAGGGGCGATCCACCTGCGTCATCAAGTTCGTAGCAGCTGAAACGGATCTGGCCGCCCCGGTCGGTGCCCGGTCAGGGTTCCTGGTCGGGGGTTCGGGTGAAGACGAAGGTGGCGATGTCGAGGGCGACGGGGTAGCCCTTGTCGTCGCGGATGACGGTGAGGAGTTCGCCGTCCTGGGAGCCGGAGCGGCCGCGCCAGCGGTCCGGGGCCTCGGGGGTGAAGCGGAGCAGCGGCCGGCCGACCTGGCCGCCCACCAGGTCGCCGGCGGGGTCGATGCGGAACTCGTACTCGCCGCCCATCCACCACCAGCGGCCGGTCAGCTCGGCCAGGTCGGCCGACGGAGCCTCGGCCGGGCGCCACGGGCCGGGCGCGGCGGGCTCGGCGTCCAGCACCAGGGTGAGGATGTCGCGGGCCAGGCCGACGACGTGGTGGCCGGCGCGCAGCCCGTACGAGTTGGCGTAGTCGACCACGGCGGTGCGGGTGGGCCGGTGTACGGCCAGGCCGGCGACGTAGCCGGGCATCGAGCCGCCGTGGCCCACGTACACCCGGTCGCCGACCCGGTAGAGCTCCACGCCCAGGCCGTGCCCGCCGGTCCAGGAGTCCAGGTCGCTGATCACCACGGGCGCGCACATCTCGGTGAGCGTCGCCGGGGCGAGCAGGGCCGGGGCCGGATCGGCCAGGAAGGCCGCCCAGCGGGCCAGATCCTCGACCGTCGACCAGAGCTGGCCGGCCGGCGCCATCGCCCCGGTGTCGGTACGCGGCTCCTCCCGCAGCGTGTCGTGCCAGGGGTGCACCACGTAGCCGCGGGCGTACGGCTCGGTCGGGTGGTACGTGGTGCGGCGCATCCCCAGCGGTTCGAGCAGCCGCTCGCGCAGCAGGTCGGCCCAGGGTGTGCCGGTGATCCGCTCCAGCACCCCGCCGAGCAGCCCGTACGCCAGGTTCGAGTAGTGGTAGACGTGGTGCGGCGGGTGGGCGATCTTCGCCGGGGTGAGCCCGGCGAGCAGGGTCGCCAGGTCGGCGCCCGCGGCCCGCTCCCACCACTGCCCGTCCGGCTCCCGCTGGAGGCCGCTGGCGTGCCCGAGCAGCTGGCGCAGGGTGAGCGCGCCGACCGGGGTGCCGGGCAGGTGCCGGTCGAGCGGGTCGTCCAGGGCCAGCCGGCCGGCGTCGCGCTGCTGCATCACCAGCACGGCGGTCATGGTCTTGCTGATCGAGCCGATCCGGTACTGGAGGTCCGCATCGGGGCGGGGCTGCTCGCCGGCGAGCGCGACGTGCGCCAGGTCGCCGTCGCGGACCACGCCGAGGGCGAGCGAGGGGCCGCGCCCCTCCGCCTGGGCCCGGGCGACCAGCAGGTCCACCTGTCGGACGGTCTCGGGCAGCAGGGCCATGGGTCCTCCTCGGCGGTCGTCGGCGCGGTGCCGAGCTTAGGTGATCATTTGGGGTCGTTGTTGCGAGCGTCGGCGTGTCACGATCTAAGGGTGGACGCCGTGTTCTGGATCGTGCTGGGTGTGCTGCTGGCGGTCGCCGAGATCTTCACGACGACGCTCTTCCTGATCATGTTCGCGGCGGGGGCCTTCGCCGCCGCCGGGGCCGCCGCGCTCGGCGCGCCGGTCGCGCTCCAGGCGCTGGTCTTCGCGGTGGTCTCCGCGCTGTCGGTGGCCCTGGTCCGGCCGGTCATCAAGCGGCACGCCATGCCGTCGCTGGAGAGCGGCGACCAGCCGTTCGGGGTCGAGGCGATCGAGGGGTCCACCGCGCTGGTGCTGGAACCGGTCGACGCCGAGCGGGGCCTGGTCAAGATCGACGGTGAGATGTGGACGGCCCGGTCGTACGACGCGACGCGCAGCTACGCGGTGGGCGAGCGGGTGCAGGTGATAAAGGTCCGGGGCGCGACCGCCCTGGTCTGGCAGGACGAGATTTCCACCCCGGGCGGGCTGCCCGAAGGGAAAAGGTGAAGATATGGAGTTTGCAGCGATCGTGTTGATCGCCGTCGCCGTGATCGTCGTGGTGACGCTCGTGAAGGCGGTGCGGATCGTGCCGCAGCAGCGCCAGGACGTGGTGGAGCGGCTGGGCAAGTACAAGCGGACCCTGAGCCCGGGGCTGAACCTGCTGGTGCCGTACGTCGACGCGGTGCGCACCAAGGTCGACATGCGCGAGCAGGTGGTCAGCTTCCCGCCGCAGCCGGTGATCACCTCGGACAACCTCGTCGTCTCGATCGACACGGTGCTCTACTTCAAGGTGGTCGACTCGGTCCGCGCCACCTACGAGATCTCCAACTTCCTCCAGGCCATCGAGCAGCTCACCGTCACCACGCTGCGGAACGTGATCGGCTCGCTGGACCTGGAGCGGGCGCTGACCAGCCGCGAGGAGATCAACCGGCACCTCTCCGGGGTGCTGGACGAGACCACCGGCCGGTGGGGCATCAAGGTGACCCGGGTCGAGATCAAGGCGATCGAGCCGCCGCCGAGCATCCGCGACTCGATGGAGAAGCAGATGCGCGCCGAGCGGGACCGCCGCGCCGCCATCCTGAACGCCGAGGGGCACAAGCAGTCGCAGATCCTCACCGCCGAGGGCGAGAAGCAGGCCGCCGTGCTGCGCGCCGACGGTGACCGGCAGGCCCGGATCCTCCAGGCGGAGGGCCAGGCCAAGGCGATCCGGACGGTCTTCGACGCGATCCACCAGGCCAACCCCAGCCAGAAGGTGCTCGCCTACCAGTACCTCCAGGCCCTGCCGCAGATCGCCAACGGCACCGCCAACAAGGTCTGGATCGTCCCGACCGAGCTGACCAAGGCCCTGGAGGGCATGGGCGGCGCGCTCGGCGGGCTGGCCAACATGGTCGGCGACGTGCCGTCGCCGGAGGCCACCAAGAGCGCCGGCGAGGTCGAGCGGGAGGCCGCCGAGGCCGCGAGGGCCGCGGCGACCGCCGCGCAGGAGATCCACGACGAGGTACGCGTGGCCGAGGCCCAGGCCACCGGCGGCACCGCCCCGCAGGGGCTGCCGGCGCCGGAGCCGGTCGCCCCGGAGAGCCTGCTCAACGACCCGTCGGACCAGCGCGAACGGGGCTGACGGAGCGGCCGCCGGCAAATCCGAGAATCCCTCATACGGCGCCCCGGTGCCTGCCACCATCGGTCAGAGGACGGGTGGTGAGCAGGACCGGGGCGCCGTTGCGCGTCCCGCGCCGCCCGCAGACGGAGCGAGGTGACGCATGAAGGATCCGGCGAACCGGCTGTTCTCCAGGACCCCGGTCCCGGGCGCGCACGACCCGGCCGGCCCGCTCGGCACCCGGCGTACGGGGGGCGGGTTCGGGGTGCTGCCGTTCGTCTCCGAGCCCGGACCGGCCGCCCCGGCCACCGACGCGAGCTGGGCCTGGTCGATCCGCCGGTTCGCCCGCGCGGCGGTCTGGCTGCTGCCCGCGTACGCGGTCCTCTACGGCCTGGTGGCGCTGGCCAGCGACGGCGGGGTGGGCAACGACCCCTACCCGGCCGAAGGTCAGCCGCTCTACCTGGTCGGCTGGGTGGCCGCGGTCTGGCTCGGGCTGCTCGCCCTGCTGGCGCTCGCCGGCCTGCTCGCCGCCACCCGGTGCCGACGGATCGCCCTCGTCGGCCTGCTGGCCAGCATCGGCGGGATGGTGCTGATGCTCCCCTTCGCCGGGCTCGCCGAGCAGGCGCCGGTCTTCGGCACCACCGCGCGCACCCTGGTCCTGGTCGGCGCCACCTTCTACAGCCTGGGCTGGTTCCTCACCGGCTGGTCGGTCGCCCGGTCCGGGATGTTCTCCTACGGCGACGGCATCATGCTGATGATCGCCGCCCCGCTGCTCGGCCTGGGCGGCGCGCTGGTCGGCTCTCTGCAGACCTTCGGCGCGATCTTCGTGCTGGTCGCCGGCATCGGCATCGGCTACCGCTCCGGCCGCCTCGTCCCCGCGACGATCGCCCGCGACACGGTCGCGGCCAGCGTGACTGCCACCCCCGCCCCACCCCCCAACGGCCCCCTGGCCGCCGGCTGACGGCCTCCACCGCCCGAACTCGGGTCGATCATGAGGTAGGCGGCACTCAAGGAGATCCACATTGCCGTCAACCTGATGATCGGCGGGTCACGGCGAGCTGGGAGGTTGCCGTGAGGTAACTGACAGTTGCCTGGCGGAGTGGCCGGTTGGTGGCATTCGCGGCAATCCTGGAGCCCATGCCGTCTCCCCGGTCGCCGCTGTCGCGGCTCTTCACCGTGCTCCTCGCCGGCGTTCTCGCCGGGCTCGTCCTCGCGGTCGCCGCGCTCCCCGGCGGGCTGCTCGGCGGGCTCGCCGCCCAGGCCGGCCTGGGCGCGTACGCGGAGCTGCCCGACGCGCTGCGCACCCCCGCGCAGCCGCAGCGCTCCTACCTCTACGCCAACGACGGCAAGACCCTGATCACCACGTTCTACGACGTCAACCGCACCGACGTCCCCCTCGCCGAGATCGCCCCGGTCATGCGGCAGGCGATCATCGCGGCCGAGGACCGCCGCTTCTACTCGCACGGCGGGGCGGACCTGCGCGGCATCGCCCGCGCCCTGGTCGCCAACGTCAAGGGCGGCGGCACCGAGCAGGGCGGCTCCACGCTGACCATGCAGTACGTCCGCAACGTGCTCAAGACCGACCCCACGCGCACCGCGGAGGAGCGGCAGGCCGCCACCGAGCAGACCGTCGGGCGCAAGCTCCAGGAGATCCGGTACGCGAACGCGCTGGAGAACACGCTCAGCAAGGACGAGATGCTCAACCGCTACCTCAACATCGCGTACTTCGGTTCCGGCGCGTACGGCGTCGCGGCGGCCAGCCAGCGCTACTTCGGCAAGGCCCCGGCCGACCTGACCGTGGGCGAGGCGGCGCTGCTCGCCGGCCTGGTCCAGTCGCCCGACGAGTACAGCCCGATCGACGGCGACAAGGACCAGGCGCTCGCCCGCCGGGGGTACGTGCTCGACTCGATGGCCGAGACGGGCGCGATCACCGCGCAGCAGGCCACCGCGGCCCAGGCCGAGCCGCTGACTCTGCATCCGACCGCCCAGCCCAACGGCTGCACCGCGGTCGCGGCGGGCCACGACGACTGGGGCTTCTTCTGCGACTACCTGCGCCAGTGGTGGCGTACCCAGCCGGCCTTCGGCGCCACCGTCCAGGAGCGCGAGCAGGCGCTGCGCCGGGGCGGCTACAGCGTGGTCACCACGCTCGACCCGAAGATCCAGCAGACCGCCCAGAAGCAGGCCACCGCCGTCTACGGCTACGGCAACAAGCGCGCCCTGCCGATCGCCGCGGTCGAGCCCGGCACCGGCCGGGTGCTCGCCATGGCGGTCAACCGGCACTACAGCCTCGCCGACAACCCAGCCGGGCAGGCCAACCACCCGAACACCGTCAACCCGCTGATCTCCGGCGGCGCCAGCGTCGACGGCTACCAGGCCGGCTCGACGTTCAAGATGTTCACCATGCTCGCCGCCCTGGAGGCCGGCAAGCCGCTCGCCACCGGCTTCGACGCCCCGGCGAAGCTGCCCACCCGCTACGGGTCCGACGCCGAGGGCAACTGCGCCGGCAAGTGGTGCCCGGCCAACGCCAACCCGGAGTGGATGGACGGCTACCGGATGATGTGGGACGGCTTCGGCCGCTCCGTGAACACCTACTTCGTCTGGCTGGCCGAGCAGGTCGGCGAGGACAAGGTGGTGGAGATGGCGCAGCGGCTCGGCATCACCTTCCGGGCCGACTCCGACGCCGACTTCGCCAAGGACGACGCGGAGAACTGGGGCGCGTTCACCCTCGGCGTCGCCGCCACCACCCCGCTCGACCTGGCCAACGCGTACGCCACCGTGGCCGCCGAGGGGACCTACTGTTCTCCGCTGCCGGTGGTCTCGGTGACCGCGGCCAACGGCGAGAAGGTCGACGTCGGCCAGCCGTCCTGCAAGAAGGTGCTCGACGCCGACGTGGCCCGGGCGGCCACCGACGCGGCCCGCTGCCCGGTCGGCCAGCAGTCGGCGTACGGGCAGTGCAACGGCGGCACCGCCACCTCGGTCGACCGGCTCGTCGGCCGCCCGGTGGCCGGCAAGACCGGTAGCTCCGAGCAGAACGCCACCGAGACCTTCGTGGGGTTCACCCCGCAGGTCGCCGTCGCCGGCATCGCCGCGAACCCCGACGACTCGACCGACCTGGTCGGCTCGGCCGTGCAGGCCAAGGTGATCGACGCGGTCGCCCGGGTGATCCATACCGCGGTGGACGGCAAGCCGGTGAAGGACTTCACCGCGCCCAGCCGCGAGCTGGCCGGCGACCCGCAGCGCCCGCAGCCGCGCCCCACCCCGCGTCCGGACCGGCGCGAACAGGACCGCAACCTCCCGTCAGACCTGCTCCGCTGGCTCCAGGGCCGCGACCGCGGCTGACCCCGATCCGCGGTGTCACCCCGCCACCAGGGGTGACACCGCCCGGTCGAGGGCGGCGGCCACCTCGTCGGGGGTGGCGTCGCCGTCGAGCACCACGAACGTCGTGAACTCGGGCAGCGCCCGGTAGGCGGCGTCCAGCGCGCGCAGGTGCGCCAACTCCTCGGTGTCGATGCCCCGGGCGGCCACCCGCCGCTGCGCCACCTCCGGCGCGGTGGCCAGGAAGCAGACCACGGCGGGGCGCGGGAAGATCGCGTACGCGGCCCGGACCGCCCGCCGCCCCCGGTCGCCGCGGGCGGCCATGATGACGTCCTGGCACCAGGTCCACCGGTCGAGCACGGCCGTGCGACCGGTCAGCCGGGCCACCAGCACGGTGCGGGCCATCGCCAGCGCGCGGACCGTCGCCTCCAGCGCCGGATAGAGGGTACGGCCGAACAGCACCACCCCGTCCGGCCGGCCGAGCGCCCGGGCCAGCCGGTTCCACAGCGGCCGGCCACCGGCGTTCTCGAAGTAGGTCGCCGGGACGCCCCGCGCCGTCAGCCGGCGGGCGAGCGCTCTGGCCTGGGTGCTCTTGCCCGAGCCGTCGACACCGACCAGGGCGATCATCACGGAGCGGGCCACGGATCGGGACGGTAGCCGCCCCGGGCAACTTTCCCGAAAAAGTCCCCGCCGGCTGTCGGATCCGGTCGGCCGGCTCCGACCCACCGGTGAGCGCGCCCGCCGCGGGCGCCGCCGGAAGCGGAGGACACCATGCGCAAGCTCGTCCACTGGGTGCACCAGTCGGTCGACGGCTTCATCGAGGGCCCGAAGGGGGAGTTCGACTGGGCGGCCATGGGGCCGGAGCTGTCCGCGTACTCCTTCGAGCTGACCGACCGGGCCGACGCCTTCCTCTACGGCGGCACGGTGTGGGGGTTGATGTCCTGGTACTGGCCCCGCGCCGAGCAGATCTCCCAGGACCCGCACGACCTGCGGTTCGCTCCGATCTGGGCCCGCACCCCGAAGATCGTCATCTCCCGCACGCTGGAGAGCGCCGAGTACGGCGCCCGGGTGATCGGGCGCGACCTGGCCGCCGAGGTCGCCGAGCTGAAGGCGCAGCCGGGTGGGGACCTGCTGCTCACCGGCGGCTCCGGCGCGGCGGCGGCGCTGGGCGAGCTGGGGCTGGTCGACGAGTACCAGGTGGTGGTGCACCCGGTCGTGCTGGGCGGCGGGACCCCCGTCTTCCCCGGCAAGGAGCGCCTCGACCTGCGGCTGACCGGGACCCGGGGCTTCGACGGCCGGTCGGTGCTGCTGCGCTACGAGCGGGCGTGACCGGTCACCGCCCCCGGCGGCGGGGACGGTAGGTGGCGAGGACCGAGGGCAGCCCGCGCCGGAGGATCTCCGTCCGGTCGCTGTCCCCGCGCAGCACCGCGGCGGCCGTCTTGCGGGCCTGCTCGGCGGTGAAGTGCGGGGGCAGCATCAGCTCCGCCGGGTCGACGACCGCGTTCACCACCACCGGCCGGTCGGCGGTGAGCGCCCGCTGCCACAGGTCGGGCACCTGGTCGGGGGAGTCGACCAGCACGCCGTCGAGCCCCAGCACCTCCGCCCACTTGTGGTACGCCACGTCCGGCAGGTCCTGACTCGCCGGGAACATCGGCGTCCCCTCGCCGGAGCGCTGCTCCCAGCTCACGAAGGACAGGTCGCGGTTGTTGAGCACCAGCACCACGAACCGCGGGTCCGCCCACTCCCGCCAGTACTTGGCCACGGTGATCAGCTCGTTGACCCCGTTCATCTGCATCGCGCCGTCGCCGATCAGCGCGACCAGCGGGCGGTCCGGATGGGCGAACTTCGCGCTGATGGCGTACGGCATGGCCCCGCCCATCGAGAGCAGGGTGCCGGAGAGGCTGGCCAGCATGCCGGGGCGGACCCGGACGTGGCGGGCGTACCAGGCGGTCGCCGTGCCGCAGTCCACCGCCAGCATGGCGTCGTCCGGCAGGGCGTCGTCGAGGGTCGCGAAGAGCAGCTGCGGGTTCACCGGGTCGGCCGCCTGCTCGGCCAGTTCCCGCTGGGCCCGCCACCACTTCCCGGTGGCGTCGGCCAGGGTGGCCCGCCAGGCGGCCGGCACCGGCCCGGTGCCCAGCTCGCGCAGCAGCGCCCGCAGGGTCGGCGCGGCGTCCCCGGTCAGGTTCACCTCGGTCGGGTAGCGCAGCCCCATCCGGCTGCCGTCCAGGTCGATCTGCACCGCCCGGGCCTTGCCCTGCGGCGGGTAGAACTCCGAGTACGGCATCTGACTGCCGACGATCAGCAGCCGGTCGCACTCCTGCATGAGCTGCCAGCTCGGGCGGCTGCCGAGCAGGCCGATCGCGCCGGTCACCCAGGGTTCCCGGTGGTCGACGGCGGCGAAGCCGAGCAGGGCGGTGGCCACCCCCGCGCCGAGCCGGTCGGCGACCCGGCGGACCTCGTCCTCCGCGCCGAGGGCGCCCTGCCCGACCAGCATGGCGACCTTCTCGCCGCCGCGCAGCACCTCGGCCGCCCGGCGCACCTCCTCCTCCGGCGGCACCGTCGGCATGCTGCTGGGCACCGCGCTGGTGTGGTAGTAGCCGTGCGCGTGCGGCGGCTCCGGCACCGCCGGCTCGTCCTGCACGTCGGAGGGGAGCACCAAGGCGGTGACCGTACGCCGGGCCAGGGCGGTCCGGCAGGCCCGGTCGACCAGGTGCCGCGCCTGCGACGGGTCGTCGAGCTGGGCGAGGAAGGCCGACGCCACGTCCTTGTAGAGGGCGAGCAGGTCGACCTCCTGGTAGTAGCCGCCGCCCTCGGCGGGCAGCGCCGTGTGCCCGAGCAGCGCCACCACCGGCTGGTGGTCCAGCTTGGCGTCGTACAGGCCGTTGAGCACGTGGATCGCGCCGGGGCCGCTGGTCACCACCACGCAGCCGAGCGGGCCGCCGCCGTACTTGACGTGGGCGCTGGCCGCGAAGCCGGCCGTCTCCTCGTGCCGCACCTGGACGAACTGCGTCCGGTCGGCGGCCCGTTGCAGCGCGGAGGTCATCCCGTTGATGCCGTCGCCGGGATAGCCGTAGTACCGGTGCACGCCCCACTCGGCCAGCCGGGCCACGATGAAGTCGGCGACCGTGGCGTTCCGGGGCAGCCGGCCGTCGCCGCTGGGGTCCGCGCTCATCGGGGTGGTCCCTTCGTCGCTGTCCGCTTTCCCGGGCTCCGTTCCCCTCCCCGGGCGGCGGAAACCCGGGCCGCGCCGGACCGGCCGGACCCACCAGGCAGAATCGTCCGGTGCCCGTCCACGAGATCACCGACCCCGACGACGACCGGATCGCCGACTACCGCGCGCTGACCGACGTGGAGCTGCGGACCCGCTGGGAGCCCCCGCACGGGCTCTTCATCGCCGAGGGCGAGCTGGTGCTGCGGCGGGCGCTGCGGGCCGGCTACCCGGCCCGGTCGTACCTGGTCGACGCCAAGCGGGTGGACCAGCTCGCCGACCTCGACACGGGGGACACCCCCGTCTACGCGGCCACCCAGGAGGTGCTCCAGCGGGCCACCGGCTTCCACGTGCACCGGGGCGTGCTCGCCTCGTTCCGCCGCAAGCCGCTGCCGTCCGCCGCCGAGGTGCTGGCCACCGCCCGGCGGGTGGTGATCCTGGAGGACGTCAACAACCACACCAACCTGGGCGCGATCTTCCGGGCCGTGGCGGCGCTCGGGGTGGACGCCGTGCTGCTCTCGCCGACCTGCGCGGACCCGCTCTACCGGCGCAGCGTCCGGGTCAGCATGGGCGAGGTCTTCGCCATCCCCTACGCGAAGCTGGAGCCGTGGCCGGACGGGCTCGGCCAGGTCCGCGCGGCGGGCTTCACGGTGCTGGCCATGACGCCCGCCCCGGACGCGGTGCCGATCCAGCGGCTGGACGCCGGGCAGCGGGCCCGCGCGGCCCTGCTCATGGGGGCCGAGGGCGCCGGCCTGACCGGGGCCGCGATGGCGGCCAGCGACGTCCGGGTGGTGATCCCGATGCGGCGCGGGGTGGACTCCCTCAACGTCGCCGCCGCCACCGCGGTGGCGTGCTGGGAGCTGGGTCGCGACGACCCGCTGTGACGCCGGGGGCGGCGCGGGCAGGCGGTGGCCGCCAGGCACGCTCGGCATCGGCGGTGACGCAGGGTAGCGTGTCGCCCGTGTTCCCTACCGTCCGTGAGGTGCTCGCCCTGGTGCCGGTGCGCCACGGCGCGCCGCGCCTGGTCGCCGGGGACGCGGGCCTGGACCGGCCGGTGCGCTGGGTGCACGTGGCCGAGGTGCCGGACATCGCCACCCTGCTCGGCGGCGGTGAGCTGGTGCTCACCACCGGGATCGGGCTGCCCGCCGACGACGCCGGGCTGCGCGCGTTCATCGGCGACCTGGCCGACGTCGGCGTCTCCGGGCTGGTCGTGGAGCTGGGCCGGCGCTACGTCAGCGGAGTGCCCCGGGTGATGGCCGCCGCCGCCGAGCGGCGCGGGCTGCCCCTGGTCGAGCTGCGCCGGGCCACCCCGTTCGTGCGGATCACCGAGGCGGTGCACGCGCTGATCGTGGACGCCCAGCTCACCGAGCTGCGCGCCACCGAGGAGATCCACCAGCGGTTCACCGAACTCTCGGTGGAGGGCGCCGAGCCCGCCGAGGTGGTCCGGCAGGCCGCCGAGCTGGCCGGCTGCCCGGTGGTGCTGGAGAACCTGTCCCGGCAGGTGCTCGCGTACGACCCGGCGGGGGAGAGCGCCGAGCTGCTGCTGGACGGCTGGGAGCAGCACTCCCGGCGGATCCGGCCGGCCGGGCGCACCGCGTACGACCCGGACAGCGGGTGGCTGGTGACCACCGTCGGCGCCCGGGGCCAGGACTGGGGGCGGCTGCTGCTGCGCTGGCCGGCCGGTGCCGAGCTGACCACCGGTCCGACACCGCCCGCCGGGGACCGCTCCGCGGCCGCCGAGGCGGTCGCCGCCGCGGCGGGATGGGACCCCGGCGGGCCGGCGACCACCGCTTCCCGCGAGGCCCACCTCGGCCGGCCGTCCAGCGACGGCGACCGCACCGAACCGGCTACCACCGACGGGCACCCGTCACCGGCGGCGACCACCCGCCCATCCGCGGCCGTGGCCACCCCGCCCACCCGGCTCACCATCCTGATCGAGCGGGCCGCCTCCACCCTGGCCCTGGGCCGGCTGATCCGGCGCGACGCCGAGGGGCTGGAACGGCAGATCCACCGCACCCTGCTCACCGCCCTGATCGACCACTCCCGCCCGGTGGACGAGGTGGCGCTGCGGGCCAAGGCCCTCGGCGTGACCCTGGACCGCCGCCACCTGGTCGGCGTGGTGGTGCGGCACCGGGCTGACGACTCGGGCGAGGGCGGCGGGCCGGGCCCCGACAGCGGACCGGACGCCGGCCAGGCCCGGCTGCGCGACCTCGCCGAGGCGGTCGGCCAGGCGCTGCGCGAGGCCAAGCTCACCGCGCTGACCAGCGCCGTCGACGACCAGGCGGTGGGCGCGCTGCTGGCGCTGCCCGACCCGGCCGCCGAGGAGAAGGCGCTGGCCGCGTTCGCCGCCGCGCTGCGCCGGGTACGCCTCGACGCCGACCTGGCCCGCCCGCCGGCGCCCCGCTCCGCCCGCCCCGGCGACCCGGCCGCCCGGACGGCGGCCGCCGGCGCCGTACGCGCCGCGGACCCCGCGTCCCGCCCGCGCCCGGCCGGTCCGGCGTTGATCGTGGCGGCCGGTTCCGGGGTGGGCAGCCTGCGGGAGGCCCGCCGCTCGCTGGTGGAGGCCCGGCAGCTCGCCGAGGCGGCCCGCCGGGACCGGCGCGACCTGCCCTACTTCCGGCTGCCGCACGTGGGGCTGGCCGGCCTGCTGCACCTGCTCCGGGACGAGCCGCGGTTGCAGACCTTCGTCGAGCGCGAACTGGGCGGGCTGCTGGCGTACGACGCCCAGCACCCAAGGGAGCAACTGCTCGGCACCCTCCGGGCGTACCTGGAACAGGGCCGCAACAAGTCCGCGGCGGCCGCCGCCGCGCACCTGTCCCGGCCGGCCTTCTACGAGCGGCTGGCCCGCATCGGCCGCATCCTCGAGGTCGACCTCGACTCGGTGGAGCAGTGCCTCTCGCTGCACGTAGCCCTCCTCGCCCTGGACGCCGTCCGCACCCCCTGACGGCGCAGGGCTCAGGTCAGGGCGGTCAGGGCCTTGGCGTAGGGGGCCGGGACGTAGGTGGGGCCGCCGGGGGTGAAGACGTCCGAGGTGGCGGCCGTCGACCAGGCCGTGGGGGGCACCGCGTCGACCAGGGCGCGGACCACCGGGGCGTCGCGCCACTGCTCCTGCTCGGCGAGCAGGCTCAACGCGACCACCGACTCCTCCACCTCGCCGACGCACTCGAACGGCTTGTGCCCGTCGACGCCCAGCAGCTCCCGGTAGCCGGGGATCTGCGACTCGTCGGCCAGCAGGTCGCCGCCGAAGATCGTGGTGATCCGTTCCCGGGACATGAACGGGGCCATGGCCAGGAAGACGAACCGGCACTTCGGGCAGTCGCGGCACCACCGCTCGCTCGCGTCGCGCAGCTTGAACGCGGCGTTGCAGCTGGTCACCACGGCGTCGTAGCGGTCGGTCTCGGCGAACAGCCGGGCGATGTGCAGCTCGGACAGCGACCGCAGCAGCGAGAAGTACGGCTCGGTGAGCCCGGCGTGCTCGGCCAGCGCGGCCCGCAGCAGCCCCTCCGCCTCGACGCCCTTGGACCACTGGTGGTTGATCTCGTGGCCGTGCCACACCAGGTTCGGGTCGGACGCCGAGCGCTCGTTGGACATCACCACCGGCCCGAGCCCGTGCAGCACCGCCGTGGCGACCGCGATCAGCGAGTTGATCGCGGTGACCGGAATGTGCCCGTTGCGCGCGCCGGCCGCGTTGAGGTCGAACAGCACCGGGTCGATCCGCCGGCGCGCGGCGAGCGGCACCAGGTCGGACGCCTCGTTGACCGAGACGATGACGTGGTTCGGGTTGACCGAGAAGGGCACCGGGTCGAAGCCCGCCCGGCGCAGCGCCTCCAGCGTGACGATCGAGTCCTTGCCACCGCCGACGGCCGACAGCGGCCGGCGGTCCGAGTCGTCGTACACCCGGGGCGGGGCGACCTCGCCGGCCGGCACCTCCGGGCGCAGCTCCAGCACGTGCGGCAGCTGGTTGCGGTACGCGTACTCGGCGAGGCCCTTCGTGTAGACGGCGGTGACGAGGTCGGCGGCGGCCGCGCCCAGCGGCGCCGGCAGCACCAGCCGGGGCGGCGCGGCAGTCTTGTAGTAGCTGACCCCGGCGACCACGTGCAGCAGTTCGAGGACCCGGGCGAGGGTGGCCGCCGTCTCGTCGGACACCGGCTCCGCCGGCAGGGGAAGAGTGACCACCTCGGTGAACCGCTGCTCGCCGTCGGGGCCGGTCAGGGCGTAGTCGAACAACACCTCGCCAGTGGCGAAGTCGATCGAGTAGGACGGGAAGGTGAAGGCGTCCATCCGCCGGAGCTGCTCGTTGGGCACACGCCATACTACAGCGTGTCTCAATAGTCCGTTGGGTCATGAGACACCGCCCTTCTCGGGCGTCCCTGCCGTCGCGGGTGTTCGTGGCGGTGGGGTTCCTCCGTCATCAGGGCTGGTTGCACCGGCGCGTGGGCGCTGGCCAGAGCGTTCCCTCGGGAGGCGTTGGTGACCGGGCCTCGTGCTTCGGGGTCCCGGGTCTGGGCATGGTGTTGCTCGGCCCAGACGGCGAGGTTGACCGCCGCGTTGACGTCCCGGTCCGCCGTATGCCCGCACTCGTCGCAGCGGAAGATGCGTATGGACAGGGGTAGGGCGGGGCCGATGGTGCGGCAGGCACTGCACATTCTGGTGGACGGGTACCAGCGGGGTGCCCGGGTGGCCTGCCCACCCCGCCAACGTTGTTTGTAGCCGATGATGTGGGCCAGTTCAGCCCAACCCGCATCGGAGATGGCGGCGGCCAGACGCCGGTTGCGCAGCAGACCGGCGGTGTACAGGTCTTCCAGAGCCAGCCGGTCGTGGGTCTTGACCAGCCGGTTGGCGACCTTGTGCAGAAAGTGGCGACGCACATTCGCGACACGATGGTGGGCACGAGCCAGCCGGGCGACAGCCTCGGCCCGATTGCGCGAGCCTCGCTGTTTGCGGGTGACCTGGCGGGATAGCCGCCGTAGCCGGGGCAGGGCGGCCCGCAGCGGGCGCGGTGGATCAGTGACGCGCAGCCGCTGTCGGCCGGTGGTGTCGGCGGCCACGACGAGGGCAGTGAGGCCGCGGTCGATGCCTACCCAACCACCGCGGTCGGCGTCGGGGCGGGGCGGGTGCTGGCGGGCGGGATGCAGGTCCGCCGCCTCCATTGTCACGGTGATGGTCCATCGGCCGGCCCGGCAGGAGGCGGTGGCATACCGGATGTGGGCTCGGCCTGTGCGAATCATCCGCCGGAGTCGGCGGGTGTCCTCCCGTACCCTCAGGACCCCGATCCTCGGCAGACAGATACTCCGAGGCCCCGCCGTCGGATCCCCCACCCGGATGCTCGCCCGACCCGCCTTGGTTTTGCAGCGGATCCGGAACGACGGCTGGGTGCGGCTCTTGCGTTTGAATGTCGGGAACCCCACCCGGCGGCCCGGCCGTTTCCCCCATCGGGAGTCGGCCCAGGCGGTCAGGGCGCGGCCCAAGTCGACAGCGGCTTCCTCACACACCTGCTGACACACCTGCGCCCGCCACGACAACCCCGTCGCCACGATCTCGGCCGAACCCGCCGAGTCGACCACGAAGTGGCGACCCGCCTGCGCCGAGCACTTCCACGAGTTGAACGCGTTGATCAAGTCGAAACCCGACCACGGTACCACCACCGACCCGCCCCGATGCTTCGCATCCAGGGCGTCCTTCACCAGAGCCAGGCACTGGTTGAACGCGAACCGAGCCGCCCCCGTATGACGGACTAACACCACCACCTGCGACGGTGACGGGTCAGCTGTGAACCGGAACGCGGTAAACCTCCCCACGGCCCCACAGCATGCCTGCCACGTACGACACAACAGTTAACGTCGCGGCAGGACAGGGCGGAATCCCCTGCCCCCGAAGAACAGCCGGTGCCGGAGGGGCGACAGCGGCCACCAGCCGTTCGAACGGCCCTGAACCTCAGCCTGTATAGGCTGGAATCGCCCTCATTCTTCATGAGGGGGAGGATGTCAACGAGGAGAGCCTGTGCGCCTGTCTGATCTGCGCGGACGTCATGTCGCCGTCTGGGGTGCCGGCCGGGAGGGCCGGGCTGCGGTCACCGCGATCGCCGCGCACGGCCCGGCCGGCCTGGTCGCCGTCGACGACAGCGCGAACTTTCTCACCCTGCCCTGGGAGGGCCCGCTCGCCGCGGCCGCGCCGCTGGTGACCGGGGAGGACGGATTCGCCCGGCTGGCCGCCGCCGACATCGTGGTCCGCTCGCCCGGAGTGCCGAACACCCACCCGTGGATGGTGGAGCTGCGCCGGCGGGCCGTCCCGGTGACCCAGGGCAGCGCGCTCTGGATGGCCGACCACGCGGAGCGGACCGTCGGCGTGACCGGCAGCAAGGGCAAGAGCACCACCTCCAGCCTGATCAGCCACCTGCTCACCGCGATGGACCGGCCGAACGTGTTCGGCGGCAACATCGGCGTGCCGCTGCTCGACCTGCCCGAGGCGGAGCTGTACGTGCTGGAGCTCTCCAGCTACCAGTGCGCCGACCTGACCGACTCGCCCCGGGTGGCCGTGGTGACCGCGCTGTTCCCCGAGCACCTCGACGCGCACGGCGGCGAGCGGGAGTACTACCGGGACAAGCTCAACCTCCTGGCGCACGGCCCGCACACCGTGGTGGTCAACGGCGCCGACCCGCGCCTGGCGCTCGAACTGGGGGACCGGGCGGCGGTCCGGGCCGGCTCGCCGGACACCACCCACGTGGCCAGCGGCCCGGACGGCGCCCCCTGGTTCCACCTGCGGGACACCCCGCTCTTCCCGCGCGCCGTGCTGCCCCTGGTCGGCCGGCACAACGAGGGCAACCTCTGCGTCGCGCTGGCGGTGCTCGACGCGCTCGGCGTCGATGTGGCGGCCCGCAAGGACAACCTCGCCGTCGCGGTCGCCGGGTTCCAGGGCCTGGCCCACCGGCTCACCGAGATCCCCGACCCGTCCGGGCTCACCTTCGTCGACGACACCCTGGCCACCAGCCCGTACGCGGCCATGCACGCGATCGACGCGTACGAGGGGCGGCCGCTGACCGTCATCGTCGGCGGGACGGACCGGGGGCTGGACTACACCCCGCTCCGCGACCACCTGGCCGAGCGGGACATCACCGTGATCGGCATCCCGGACAGCGGCCCCCGGATCGTCGAGGCCCTGGCGGGGCTGCCCGCGGTGCGGACCGAGATCGCCGAGGACCTGGTCGCCGCCGTGGGGCTGGCCCGCAAGCTCACCCCGGCCGGCGGGGTGGTGCTGCTTTCCCCGGCCGCGCCGAGCTACGGCCGGTTCCGCAACTTCGAGCACCGCTCCGAGGTCTTCGCGCAGGCGGTCGCCGACACCGCCCGCTGAGTCGGGCCGGTCGGCAGTGGTCGGCACCGGGTCCGCCGGACTAACGTCCTGACCGTGGCGGTGATGGTGGACGTGGACCCGGAGCGGCTGGTGGTCCGGCTCACCGGGGCGGACCGGCTCTGGGCGCTCGCGGCGGGGGTCGAGGTGCCCACCGACGCGGTCACCTCGGTCCGCCCGGTCTCCCGCGCCCAGGCGTACGCCCGGGGTTCCGGCTGGCGGTTGCCGGGCACCTTCTGGCCCGACCTGATCATGGCGGGCAGCTACGTCTCCCGGTCCACCGGGCGGTCGTTCTGGTGCGTGCACCGCGCCGACGAGGTGCTGCTGGTGGAGTTGGAGGGGCAGCGGTACGACCGGCTCGTCCTGGAGGTGGAGGAGCCGGCGGAGGTTTCCCGGGCGATCGCCCGGGCCCGCTTCCGCTGACTCAGCGCCGGTCGCCCGGTGCCGCCTCCGGCGTGCCCACCCGGGCCTCCGCCTGCGCCGGCTCGGTCTGCGCCGGTGTCTCCTCGTGACGGGGTGCCGGCGGCGTCGGCGCCGACCGTGCGGCCCGGGGCTGCTTGGCCGGGGTCCAGGCGAAGGCGAGCGCCCCGCCGACCAGGGCCAGCAGCATCCCGACCAGGAAGCCGCCCAGGTTCGAGGTCAGCCAGGAGACCAGCCCGAGCACCAGGGTGACCAGCGCGTAGAAGACCCGTTGCTGCGGCGTGGCGATCAGCAGCACCCCGCAGAGCACCAGGACGACCGGCACCAGGTACGCCGCCAGCCCCTGCGGCCCGACGTGCAGCAGCACGCCGAGCGGGGCGCGCAGCGTCACGAGCATCTCCGCGCCGCCGAGCGCGACCAGCACCCCGGCGGTGAACGGGCGGCCCCGCCGCCAGCGGCGCCAGCGCCCGCCGGAGCGGCGGACGGCCGGCGCCGCCTCGTGTCTTCCGGCGGTCATGTCAGCACCCGTCGGAGCTGAACGCCATGTGCAGGTTGGGCAGGGTGAAGACGGCGGCCGTGGTGGCGTAGTTGTTCTGCCGCAGGTTGGTGATGGTCACCGTGTCGGCCTGCTGAGCGAAGACGCCGGGGTTGCCGCGGACGCCGGGCACCTGGTCGACGGTGCTGGCGTCCTGCCCGACGTTGATGTTCTTGAACGACGCGTCGCCGGCGACCTCGTCGCCGTCGACCACCAGCGTCCGGGCGGTGACCGGCTTGCCGGCGCCGCCGGCGGTGATCCGCAGGTTGATGCCGCCCAGGCTGATGCTCTGGCAGAGGTTGCTCAGCTCGGCCTTGTCGATCGCCGAGACGATCACGACGACCTGCCCGCCGGTGTCACCCTGGTTGGGGCTGTCCGGAATCATCTGGTCGAGCGTGGCGAACTGCTCGAACCCGGTGCCGGTGAGCTTGTCGGCGGTCACGGTGAACGGCATGCCCGAGATGGCGAACTGCGCGCCGAGCACGCCCTGCGCGGTCAGCACGACCATGCCGGCCGCGCCGACCGCGACGGTGCCCATCGTGACGGCGAAGCGGCGCCAGCGCACGCCGCTGCGCGGCGGCTCGGGCTCGTGCGGTGCGATCTGCTCCGACATGGCGGCTCCTTTTCGAGATCAATTCATCGACGACGATGCGGGATGCGATTCGAATTGGTTTGCAGATTTTCTCGCGCCGGGGGCGCAGCCCGAAGTTACCGCTGGGTAAAGGGCGGGTCAACAGCGTGTAGCAGCCAGTTGGTCGGCATGTGCGAATTGCGGCCAAAGTGAAAAACCGCAGCGGTTTCCGACAGTGCTGATGGTCAGGAGTGGACGGTGGGCGCGCACGGGGCGGCCGTGCTGGGACCGTCGTCCGGGCATACCGGCCGGGTGGCCCGGGCCGCGCCGTCGGCGCCGAGGAACGGGGCGGTGGCCGCGTAGGTGAGCACCGGCAGCAGCAGGGGCAGGTCCTCCGCACGGCCCTGCGCGACCCGGGCGCGGATGGTCGCGTGGATGCCGCCGACCACCGTGGACACCAGCGCGTCCCGGTCCACACCGGCGGCGACCGGCCCGGGGCCGGCGTCGGCGAAGAACCGGCGGAAGCTGCCCAGCAGCGCGTCCCGCTCCCGGCGGGCGTCCGGGCCGGCGGCGTCCACCTCGACCAGCGCCATCCGGGCGAACGCCGGCACGCTGGCGAGCACCTCCAGGAGGGTGCGCAGCGCGGCGCGGGCGGCGTCCGGCCAGGCCGGTCCCGCCTCGCGGTAGGCGCTCTCCATCAGCTGCGACACCACCGCGATGCCGTGCCGGTAGGCGGCCAGGAACGCGTCTTCCTTGCCGGTGAAGAGGGCGTAGAAGGCCGGCCGGGTCACCCCGGCGGCGTGGCAGATGTCGCTGACGCGGGCGTTGTCGTAGCCCCTCGTCGCCACCTCCTGCACCAGCCCGTCGAAGAGGCGGTCGCGCTGGGTGGCCGCCACCACCTCGGCGGAGACCCGGCGTGGGCCGCGCTTGATGGCGCGGTCCGGGTCGCGGCCGGGGCGCGCGCCGGGCAGTGGGACCGGCGCCGGTTGCGGGCGGCGCTGCGTGGTCAACTTATCGACCTCCCTGAATGCATTGACTTTACGACCCTCCGGGGTTTACAACTATCTGCACCCTGAGTTGGCGCCCCGTCACCGTTGGTGATCTCCCCGGATGGTCACCCCTGGCTCGTCGAAGGAGGGCTCGATGGCTGCCATTATCACCGAGCGCGCGTGCCCTCCCAAGACCGGAAAGGCGCAGGTGACGCGGCTCCGCCGCAGTGCGCCACCCCGACCCGGCCGCTGACGTCGCGGCAGCTCCGCCACCGCCCGGCGGCCCTCGACCGGCCGCCCGGCGCCCCTCCACCGCGTCCGTCCAGCCCGGACGGCCGCGCTCACCGCCCGGCCGTCCCCGCCGGGCGGGGGACCGCCTGTGCGGTCCGACCGTCCCCGTCCCACCGCCGGAAGGAAGAACCATGCCCAGCTACGGACGAATCGGCGCGGGCCTCGCCGCCCTGGCGCTGCTGAGCGGCCTCGTCGGCGCCGCCCCCGCCGCGGCCGACCCGTCGTCGTCGCTCGCCAGCGCCGTGCTCACCTACCCGACCCCCGCCGGCACCGCCGTCGCCGTCAACGACGTCATCCAGGCCAGCCTGAAGACCGGTACCAACGCCACCTTCTACTCCTCGGCCACCGGCACCACCGGCGTGCGGTGCGCCGCGTCCAGCTTCAGCGCCAAGGTGCTGGGCAACCCGACCGCCCCGGGCACCGCCACGGAGAGCCTCACCGCGCAGAGCTTCACCAGCTGCACCACCAACGTGTTCGGCACCACCGGGGTGCAGAGCGTGACCGTCAACAACCTGCCGTACGCCACGTCGGTCACCAGCGGCGGCGTGGTCACCATCTCCGGCACGGCGACCGCGCCGATCCAGAGCACGGTGGTGCTGAACAGCCTGCTCGGCCCGATCACCTGCGTCTACCGGACCGGCACCAACAGCCTCACCGGCACGGCGGCCAACGCCACCAACTCGATCACCTTCACCAACCAGGTGCTGACCAAGTCCTCCGGGCCCAGCCTCTGCTTCGGCACCGCGTACTTCTCCGCGACGTACTCGCCGGTGCGGGACACCAGCAGGACCGGCAGTCCGGCGGTCTACGTCAACTGACCACCCGTCCACGGGCCGGTGCACGGTGGTTCGCCGGGCACCGGCCCCGCCGTGCGCCGGTCAGCCGGCCACCAGCGCCGTGTGCAGGGCACGCATCGACCGGACCGCCGAGCGGATCTCCTGGAGGTAACGCCCCGCCGTGAGGGTGAGCTCCGGCACCGGGACCGGGACGGCCAGCGCCGGGTCCACCCCGACCGTGTCGATCCCGCAGCCGAAGGGCACGGCGAGGGTGCGCAGCGCGTCGCAGTGCTGGAACGGCACATAGATCGGGGCGGTCACCATGAGCACCGGATCGCCGAGGCGCAGCCGGACGTGCTCCGCCCAGAACCGCTGGGTGTCGGCGGTGTGCGCCCGGCGGCGATCCGGCTCGCCGGAGGGCGCGGCGAGCACCCGGACCGGGGGCAGCCCGGCCGGCCGGTAGGTGCGCGAGGACCAGGCCCGGTGCGGGTGGTCCGCGGTCTCGCCGATCTCCTCGCTCGGCGCATCCACCCCGAACGCCAGGCGCACCCCGGCGTCCAGGGCGTCGACCTCCGTGGCGCAGCCGTGCACCCCGACGTCGGCGAGCAGCCGGGACTCGACCGGGGAGAGGGCCCGGAAGCTGCCCAGCACCGCCACCTCGCCGGTCACCCCGGCGCCCGTCCGGGCCAGGTGCGCGGCGTACGCGGTGCGCCGCAGGCAGGCGTGCGCCAGGCCGCCGAGGACCAGCAGGTGCGCGTAGCGGGGCAGGGTGGGTGGGAGGGACCGGACCAGGCCCAGCGCCGCCGCCGCATCGTGCACCAGCCCGACCGTGGCCGGGTCGAACGCCGGCTCCCGGGCATCCGGGCGTTCCCGCCCGTCGCGGAAGTCCCAGTGCCGGGCGGAGAAGCCGTCCAGCCCGGCCAGCACCGCGCTCAGGTCACCGGCCGGCCAGTCGCCGCCGAAGTGCCCCACCAGGGCCCGCATCGGCGGCGAGTCCACCCAGGCCCGGATCCCCGCCTCGAGTTCCGCCCGGGTCGTCCCCGCCGCGCCGGCCGGCAGCGCCACCTCCGTCGTCCGCACCCGGCGGATGCTACCGGCGGCGGACGGCTGCCGACCGGCCGTTGTGGATCGTGGCTACCCTGAGCGCACGAGTGATCGGGGGTGGCCGATGGCGGGTGAGGCGATGCGGCGACGGGCGCGGGGCCGGAGCGGCTCGGCGGAGAACCTGGTGCGGCTGGTCGCGCACACCGACCCGGTGGCCCTGGTCGGCATCACGCTCTCGATCCTGCTGTCCGTGATGCTCGACCTGACCAACGCGGCCACCGGGGTCGAGTCGCTGCTCGCCGGGCTGATGGGCATCACCATCTCGCTGGTCCTCGACTCGCTGGCCCGGGCGGAGCGCCGGTTCCACCTGCGCACGCTGCTGGACGGGCCGCCCTGGCTGGTCCGCGCCACCCCGCAGCTCGCCGGCGCGCTGCGCGAGGCGGCCGAGCGGCACGCCGGGACCCGGGTGGCGGCCGAGGCGCAGCGCCGCTTCGAGGAGTTCCGCCGGGAGGCGGAGCAGTTGGCCGCGGGCCGGATCATCCGGCCCGGCGACGACGACGAGGATCTGATCGGCGCCACCCGCGACTGCACCCGGGAGCTGGTCGGGCTGACCAACGTGATGCCCCGGGTCAGCGGTGAGCTGAGCTGGTGGCGCGGGGACGTCGGCCGCCGCTACTGGGAGGCCAACCTGGCCGCCCTCGCCCTGGGCGTACGGATCACCCGGATCTTCACCTACGCCACCCTCAGCCCCGAGCTGTCCGAGCTGGTGGAGACGCAACGACGGGCCGGCGTGCGGGTGGGCCTGCTGCCGCTCGGCGCGGTCAGCCCGCACCTGCACATCAACCTGGCGGTCTGGGACGGGTCGAGCTGCTGGGAGGCGAAGATGACCGCGCACGGCGAGATCAGCGAGAACGAGTTCTCCGTCCACCCGGCCGACGTGGAGCGGCTGACCCGGGCCTTCCGGCTCTGCGCCGACATCGCCACCTTCCAGGACTGAGGCACCCATGACGTGGAGTGCGGTGCTGCTGGTGACCGCCGTGGTCTGGGCGGTCAGCGTGATCCGTTCGGTCCGGGTGCGCGCGTTCGTCTACAGCCTGCCGCTGCCGATGACCCTGGCCCTGGTCACCACCGGGCACCGGGTGGACGGGGCGCAGCTGCTCGGCGTGGTCGGCCTCAATCTCTTCTTCGTCACGGTGGCGCTCACCCACCAGCGGCTGCGCTGGCCGATCCTCCTGGCCGACCTGGCCGGCGTCGCGGTCTACGTGGCGCTCAGCGCCGGTGTGCTGGCGGTGCCGGTGCCATTCGAGGCGGCGCTGGCCGGCACCGTGTCGCTCTGGGCGCTGACCATGGTGCTGCTGCGCCGCCGGGCCGCCGTCGCGCCGCCCCCGGAACCGGCGGACGTCCGGCGGGACGCTCTCGCCGCGCCGCTCAAGCTGCTGTTGATCTTCGTCGGCGCGCTGCTCACCGGGCTGCTCGGCGCGCTGCTGCGCGGCATGGTGGTCACCTTCCCCTACTCCGGGGTGCTGGTCGCCGTCGAGGCCCGCCGCCAGCTCGCCGAGTTCAGCCGGCACTTCGCCCGCAACAGCCTGGCCCTGATCGGCTTCCTCGCCGGTTACCACTACCTTCAGGTCACCTCGCCGGCCCTCGCCCTGGCCGCCGGCTGGGCCGCCTTCGCGCTGGTCTCCGCCGCCCTGCACCTGCCCCGCCGCCGTCCCGCCCGGCCGGCCGCCGCGCCCGCCGGGCCGGACCGCGCCGAGCCGCGTCCGGGCCGCCGGCCGCTGCCCGGCCCCGAGCGCCCCGCCGCCACCTGACCCGCGGGTCCGCCGCGGTTCAGGCCGCGGCCGCCACCAGCTCCGCGATCCGCGCCAGCGGCTCGGCGTACGCCGGCCAGTCCAGGCCGTCCACGCTCGGGGTCGCCCGCCGGCGTACGCCGTCCACGGCGCCGGCTTGCGCGACGATCGCGGTCAGCACCTCGGCGGACCACTCGGGGCGGAGCAGGTCGCGCAGGACGGGCACGTCGGGGCGCAGCACCGCCAGCGCGCCGACCAGCGCGGCGGCCGCCCAGTTGGAGGTGCCGCCGACCAGCAGCGTCTCGCAGCCGACCACGCAGCGGATCCGCTCGCCCCGGTCGACCACCCGGGCCACCAGCTCTGCCGGCAGCAGGCCCATGCCCAGTTCGTTGCCGCCGTCGCCGATGCCGATCCGGAAGGCGGGCCCGGCCGTGAAGAGCAGGTCGAGCGGGGCGCTGTGCCCGCCGATGTCCTCGCCGCGCATGTTGCGGGGCCGGCCGTCGACGCCCGGGCCGACCCGCTCGCAGGCGATCACGTGCGACAGCCGCGCGTACCGGGGCAGCATGGTCGCGGCCCAGTCCGCGTACCCCCGCACCGGGGCCACGTCGAGCGGGACGTCCGGGGCCCCGGCGGCGATCGCGGCCTCGACCACCGGCGCGCACGGCGCGTCGGTGACCAGCCGGGCCTGCCCGCCGAGGGCGCGCAGCGCGGCGGCGAGCTGCACCGCGCCGATCGGGCCGTCGGTCTCGGCGGCGGGCGGGTCGGCGCCGGGGATGAAGAACCCGGTCAGCACGGCGGCGTCCGGCGCGGGCGGGCCGGCGAGCGACCGGGCGGCGGTGAGCAGGCCCCCGGCCGTCGGCACGGCGAGCGCCTCGCTGCCCCGGCCCACCTCCCGGGCGGCGACCCGGGCCAGCTCGGCGACGGTGTCCTCGACCCGCATGACGCTCCCTCCGCCGGCGACGGGCCCAGGGTAGGCGGCCGGGTCCACTGCTGCGGATCCAGTGGCGGCACAGGTCGCTGACCAGCGGAACGGTGGGTGACGGTCGTTTCTCGCCCCGGAAACCGCAGGCGGCTGGTTGACGTGGTGTCAGGCAAGCGGCCCCGCTGCGCTACACAGTGACAGTTGTCCCTGCCTCCGCGTGGTGAGAGCGTGCGGGGACCAACCGCCGCTGAAGGGTGCGCCGATGACCTCCGACGACCTGCTGGCCCGGCACCGGGCCGTGCTCCCGTCCTGGATGCCGCTCTACTACGCCGAACCGCTGGAGCTGGTCTCCGGCTCCGGCCGCCGGGTGACGGACGCGGCCGGCCGCACCTACCTGGACTTCTTCGGCGGCGTGCTGACCAACATGATCGGCTACGACATCCCGGAGATCCGGGAGGCGGTCGAACGGCAGGTGCGCACCGGCATCGTGCACAGCTCGACGCTCTACCTGATCCGGCAGCAGGTCGAGCTGGCCGAGAAGGTCGCCCGGGTCTCCGGCATCCCCGACGCCCGGGTCTTCTTCACCAACTCCGGCACCGAGGCCAACGAGGCCGCCCTGCTGGTCGCCACCAACTACCGCCGCTCGCACCAGATCCTCGCGGTGCGCAACAGCTACCACGGCCGGTCGTACGCGGCCATGGGCGTCACCGGCAACCGGGGCTGGTCGGCCAGCGCGCTCAACCCGCTCCAGGTGGCCTGGCTGCACTCCGGCGAGCGGCTGCGCGGCCTGCTGGCCCGGCTCGACGAGGGCGACCGGATCGACGCCGCGGTGGAGGACCTGCGCGAGGTGCTCGCCACCCAGACCGCCGGCGACGTGGCCTGCCTCATCGCCGAGCCGATCCAGGGCGTCGGCGGCTTCGTGCACGGCCCGGACGGGCTCCTCGCCGCCTGGAAGAAGGTGCTCGACGAGCACGGCATCCTGCTCGTCTCTGACGAGGTGCAGACCGGCTGGGGCCGCACCGGCGAGCACTTCTGGGGCTACCAGGCGCACGGCGTCACCCCGGACCTGCTCACCTTCGCCAAGGGCATCGGCAACGGCTTCGCCCTGGCCGGTGTGGTCGGCCGGGCCGACGTGCTGGAGTCGGTGCCGGCGATCAGCTTCTCCACGTTCGGCGGCAACCCGGTCTCCACGGCGGCCGGCAACGCGGTCCTCGACTACCTGCTCGACCACGACCTCCAGGCCAACGCGGCGCGGGTCGGCGCGATTCTCGGCGACGGCCTGCGGGCCGCCACCGCCGGCCTCGACGCCGTCGCCGAGGTTCGCGGCAAGGGCCTCATGCTCGGCGTCGAGTTCGTCCGGCCGGGTACCACCGAGCCGGATCCGGCGCTCACCACCCGGGTCTTTGAGGCCTGCCGGGAGGGCGGCCTGCTCGTCGGCAAGGGCGGCCTGCACGGCAACGTGGTGCGGATGGGCCCGCCGCTGACCCTCACCGAGGACGAGGCCCGCGAGGGCCTGGCCATCCTGGTCGAGGCCATCCGCTCGTCCGTCGCCCAGGAGATCGCCGCATGACCACGATCGGGCACTTCGTCGACGGGAAGCGGGTCAGCGGGGACTCGGGGCGGCGCGGAGACGTCTTCGACCCGGCCACCGGGCGGCGTACCGGGCAGGTGGCGCTGGCCTCCGCCGCCGACGTGGCGGGCGCGGTCGAGGCCGCCGAACGGGCCGCCCGGTCCTGGCGGGATGCCTCGCTGGCCAAGCGGACCGCGGTCATGTTCGCCTTCCGCGAGCTGGTCAACGCCCGGCGCGACCGGCTCGCCGCGGTGATCACCGCCGAGCACGGCAAGGTGCTCGCGGACGCCGCCGGCGAGGTGCAGCGCGGCCTGGAGGTGATCGAGTACGCCTGCGGCATCCCCTCGGCGCTGCGCGGCGGCTTCAGCGAGAACGTCTCCACCGAGGTCGACTCGTACAGCCTGCGGCAGCCGCTGGGCGTGGTGGCGGTGATCTCCCCGTTCAACTTCCCGGTGATGGTGCCGCTCTGGTTCGTCCCGGTCGCCATCGCCTGCGGCAACGCCGTGGTGCTCAAGCCCAGCGAGAAGGACCCGAGCGCGGCGCTGCTGCTGGCCGAGTGGTTCACCGAGGCCGGGCTGCCGGACGGCGTGCTGAACGTGGTCAACGGCGACAAGGAGGCGGTCGACGCGCTGCTCGACCACCCCGGCGTCAAGGCGGTGTCGTTCGTCGGCTCCACCCCGGTGGCCCGGTACGTGCACCAGCGCGGCTCGCTGGCCGGCAAGCGGGTGCAGGCGCTCGGCGGGGCGAAGAACCACATGGTGGTGCTTCCGGACGCGGACCTGGACCTGGCCGCCGACGCGGCGGTCAACGCCGGGTTCGGCTCGGCGGGGGAGCGGTGCATGGCGATCTCCGCGCTGGTCGCGGTCGAGCCGGTGGCCGACGCCCTGGTCGCCCGCATCGCCGAGCGGATGGGCCGGCTGCGCACCGGGGACGGCCGGCGCGGCTGCGACATGGGCCCACTGGTCACCGCCGCGCACGCCGAGCGGGTCCGCTCCTACGTGGAGTCCGGCATCGCGGCCGGCGCGGTGCCGGTGGTGGACGGGCGCGAGGTCGCCCCGGACGGGGACGCCGACGGGTTCTGGCTCGGCCCGACCCTCTTCGACCACGTCACCCCGGAGATGTCGATCTACACCGACGAGATCTTCGGCCCGGTGCTCAGCGTGGTCCGGGTCGGCTCGTACGACGAGGCGGTGGAGCTGGTCAACGCCAACCCGTACGGCAACGGCACGGCGATCTTCACCAACGACGGCGGGGCCGCCCGGCGCTACCAGCACGAGGTGGAGGTCGGCATGGTCGGCGTCAACGTGCCGATTCCGGTGCCGATGGCCTACTACTCCTTCGGTGGCTGGAAGTCCTCCCTCTTCGGCGACCTGCACGCGCACGGCGCCGACGGCGTCGCCTTCTTCACCCGGGGCAAGGTGGTCACCAGCCGCTGGCTCGACCCGCGCCACGGCGGGGTCAACCTCGGCTTCCCCACCCAGACCTGAGCAGCCGCAGCACCCCCGCCCCGGCCAGGTACGCCACCAGCGCCGGGGCGGGCAGCCCCAGCGGCTCCGGCGCGGTCTTGGGGGTGAGGCTGTTGAGGAGCAGTCCGGCGACGAGCCCGGCGTACCCGAGGACGGCCAGCGCGGTGCGGAGCCGGCGGGCGCCCTCGCGGGCCGGGCCGGTCTCGGGCGGGCGGCGGGTGCGGGCCTCGATCGCGCCGAACACGGCGACCAGCGCGGCCAGCACCACGGCGAGGGCGAGCAGCCAGGGGATCCGCCAGCCCCACCAGGCCGCCGAGCCGACCGGGGGAGTGGGCAGCGCACCGAGCGCGTCGAGCAGCCCGACCAGCAGCACCGCGGCGGTCAGGTGCCAGAGGAAGACGGTGAGCACCACGGCGTTGACCGCGATCACCGCCTGCCAGGGGCCGCGTCGGCGCAGCCAGCGTCCGGCCGGCTCCCGCAGCAGCAGGATCAGCCCGAGCTGGGCGGTGGCCACGGCCAGCAGGGCGAGGCTCGGCGGCGCCGTGTTGTTCAGGCGCTCGCCGGGCACGTTCAACATCGCCACCGGGTACGGCCCGACCACCGTCAGCAGGACGAGCGCGACCAGCCCGCCGGTGAGCAGGGCGGTCCCGGCGGTGCGGGAGAGCGGCAGCCGACGCCGCCGCAGGCCGCGCGGCTCGGCGTCCGCCGGCACGGCCGACTCGTCGCCGGAGCGCCCCTGGGTGCGGCTGTCGCACCAGGCGAAGCCGAGCTGGTGGACGGCCAGCCAGCCGAACAGGTAGTTGCCCGTCGCCAGCCCCGGCGGGCCCCAGATCCGGCCCAGATCGCCGAGCGCCACCAGACCGACCAGCACAACGGGTACGGCGAGCCCGAAGCGGCGGTGCAGCGCGTACATGGGCGGGGTCAGCGGCACCACCACGAGGTAGGCCACCAGGAACCACAGCGGGATGGTGGCGAACCAGACGACGGTGCGGACCTGCGTCGGGTCAGCGCCGCGCAGCGTGGCCACCGCGGCGCCGGCCGCCAGCACCACCAGCAGCGCGGTGGTCGGGCGGACCAGCCGGGCGCTGCGGTCGATCAGCCACCCGGTGGCGGTGCCGCAGACGGCTCCAGGTCGCGGCGCGGCGCCGGACGCGCCGAGCTGGAGTTGTCGCATCCGGCGCCGGCGGGCGGCCAGCGAGGCGGCGTTGGCGTAGCCGCCGACCAGGAAGAACACCGGCATCACCTGGGCCACCCAGGTCAGCGGCCAGGCCCAGGGCAGGTCACCGAGGGCGGAGTGGCCGCTGGGGCGGCCGGCCCGGTCGTACCCGATGACGGTCACACCCCAGTGGCCGAGCACGACCATGGTGATGGCGAGCGCCCGGAGCAGGTCGACGTAGCGCTCCCGAGTGGCCGGCGTGCGGTCGGCGAGCTGCCGCAGGCGGCGCATGGCCTCAGGCTATGCCAGCGGCGACCGACCGGTATGGATAACAGTTCGGTCGTGAGGTCTTGTGGTCCGCGCCGCGCTGCCGTAGAAATTCTTCAGCAACATCAAGTTAATTGAAGACAAGCGACAGCTGACACCCAGAGCCTCGACGTCGCGGCCGCCGTTCCCCCAGACTCCGGCGGGCCGCGCGTACCCGAACCGAGGAGATGCGATGAACAGGCGTGACATCCTCCGGCGGACCGCTACCGCCGGCCTGCTGGCCACCCCCGCCGCCGGCCTGCTCGCCGGCTGCGCCACCTCCGGTGACGACGACAAGGGCGACTCCGGCGCCTACAAGGGCACCAAGAGCGAGCAGAACCCGCTCGGCGTCAAGGAGGACGCCCCGCTCGAGGTGGTGATCTTCAACGGCGGCTTCGGCGAGGAGTACGCCAAGGCCCACGAGGCCATGTACAAGGAGAAGTACCCGAAGGCGAAGATCAACCACTCGGCCACGCAGGAGATCAACAAGACCCTCCAGCCGCGCTTCGTCGACGGCACCCCACCGGACGTGGTGAACAACTCCGGTGCCGGTCAGATCGACTTCAACGGTCTGGTCTCGCAGAACGCCATCGCCGACCTGGGCGACCTGCTCGCCGCGCCCAGCCTGGACGTCCCCGGCAAGTCCGTGAAGGACACCCTGCTCCCCGGCGCCGTCGAGGTCGGCTCGTACGACGGCAAGTTCATGGTCCTCAACTACACGTACACCGCCTACGGCATCTGGTACTCCACCAAGACCTTCACCGAGCGCAACTGGCAGTACGCGAAGACCTGGGACGAGCACATCGCGCTCTGCAAGCAGATCAAGGCCGCGGGGATCGCCCCCTGGACGTACGCGGGCAAGCACCCCCGCTACATGAGCTGGCCGCTGATCGCCACCGCGATCAAGCTCGGCGGGCCGTCGGTGGCGCTCGCGATCGACAACCTCGAGCCGAACGCCTGGAAGTCCGACGCCATGAAGGCGGCGGCCGACGCCTGGTACCAGATCGTCAAGGACAAGTACATCCTGGACGGTTCGCCAGGCCTGGACCACATCCAGTCGCAGACCGCCTGGTGCCAGGGCAAAGCCGCCTTCATCTCCTGCGGCTCCTGGCTGGAGAGCGAGCAGGCGAAGGTGACCCCGGCCGGCTTCAACATGACCATCGCGCCGACGCCGAGCCTGGGCAGCGGGGACAAGCTGCCGTTCGAGGCGATCCGGGGCACCGCGGGCGAGCCGTTCATGGTGCCGTCGAAGGCGAAGAACGTCGCCGGCGGCCTGGAGTACTTCCGGATGATGCTCTCCAAGAAGGGCGCCCAGGACTTCACGAAGAAGGTCTCCAGCCTGACCGTGGTGGCCGGCGCGACCGACGGGGTCGAGCTGCCGTTCGGCCTGACCAGCGTGGTCAAGGCGCTGGAGGCGTCCGGCAGCAACGGCTTCAACTGGGTCTACAACAACTACTACCGCAAGCTCGAGCGTGAGCTGGTCGACGCCGCGTGCGGCGAGTTCTTCAGCGGCCGGAGCACTCCGGCCGAGTTCCTCGACCAGTGCCAGAAGGGCGCCGACTCGATCGCCCAGGACAGCTCGATCAAGAAGTACAAGCGGGCCGCGTAACATCCGGCCGGTGGGGGCGGCCCGTCCGCCCCCACCGTGCTGCCGCTGGGGGAGTAGGTCATCTCGTGAGACACGGCAAGTACCCGCTGATCATCACCTTCCTGGTGCCACCGCTGCTGCTCTACGGCGTCTTCGTGCTGTCGCCGTACCTGCAGGCGTTCCAGATCTCCACCACCAACTGGCTCGGCTACTCCGCGCACGCCGACCCGGTGGGGATGGCCAACTTCCGGACGCTGCTGCACGACGGCCACGTGTGGAACGCGATCAAGAACAACGCGATCATGCTCGCCGTGGTGCCGGTGCTCACCATCGGGCTCGGACTGTTCTTCGCCACCATGCTCAACATGGGTGGCCGCAAGGGGCGGGCCGGGGTCACCGGCGTCCGGGGCACCTCCGTCTACCGGATGGTCTACTTCTTCCCGCAGGTGCTCTCGGTAGTGATCATCGCCCTCCTCTGGAAGGAGGTCTACCACCCCAACAACGGCCTGCTCAACGGCGCGTTGCGGGCCCTGGGCCTGCCGGCGCCGACCTGGCTCGGTGACCCGCGTACGGCATTCTGGTGCGTGCTGGCGGTGATGGTCTGGAGCAACGTGGGGTTCTACGTGGTGCTCTTCGGCGCCGCCATGTCCGCCGTCCCGCGGGACATCTACGAGGCGGTGATGCTCGACGGGGCGTCACGGTGGACCACCCTGCGCCGGATCACCGTGCCGCTGCTCTGGGACACCGTGCAGGTCGCCTGGATCTATCTGGCCATCGCCGCGCTGGACGGCTTCATCCTGGTCCAGCAGATGACCAACGGCGGCCCCAACTTCTCCTCCGACGTGATCGGCCTGCGGATGTACGAGACCGCGTTCGGCAGCGAGAGCAAGTTCGGGTACGCCTCCGCGATCGGCGTGGTGATGCTGTTCCTGACCCTGTCGGTCGCGGTGCTGGCGCTGCGTACCGCCCGTCGCGATCGGATCGAATACTCGTGACCACGCTGGATCGGCCCACCACGACGGCGGCGGAGAAGCCCGGGGCCGCCCGCGGCAAGGATCGGCGGCTGCGCCGCGAACTGGGCGTCGCCAACCTCTTCTCGCACGGTTTCCTGCTGCTCTGGGCGGCGCTGACCGCGCTGCCGCTGCTGTGGATGTTCATCAGCTCGTTCAAGAGCGACGGCGAGATCCTCTCCGACCCCTGGGGGCTGCCGGGGGCGCTGCGCTTCGAGAACTGGTCCCGGGCCTGGACCGAGGCGCACATCGGCCGGTACTTCCTGAACAGCGGCATCGTGGTGGCCGGCTCGCTCACCCTCACCATGCTGCTCGGCGCCGCGGCGGCGTACGTCTTCGCCCGGTACGAGTTCCGGGGCCGGCAGGTCGTCTACTACCTGTTCGTCGGCGGGATGATGTTCCCGGTGTTCCTCGCCCTCGTGCCGCTCTTCTTCGTGGTGCGCAACGCCGGCCTGTTCGGCAGTTGGACCGGGCTGATCCTGGTATACGCCGCCTACTCGCTGCCCTTCACGGTCTTCTTCCTGACCGCCTTCTTCCGGACGCTTCCCACGTCGATCGCCGAGGCGGCGCTCATCGACGGCTGCGGGCACTTCCGGCTCTTCTTCCGGGTAATGCTGCCGATGGCGCGACCGGGATTGATCAGCGTGGCGATCTTCAACTTCCTCAGCCACTGGAACCAGTTCATCCTGCCGCAGGTGCTGATGCAGGGCGACGATTCCAAGTGGGTGCTGGCGCAGGGCCTCACCGCGCTCGCGGTCAGCCAGGGCTACCAGGGTGACTTCAGCGGCCTGTTCGCGGGACTGACCATCGCCACCCTGCCGGTGCTGGCGGTGTACGTCGCGTTCCAGCGGCAGATCCAGACCGGCCTCACCGCCGGGCAGCTCAAGTGAGGTCGTTGCCACAGGCAACGGGGCAGCGCGACCGCTGAGGGCTCCTCTATCGTGGGCCGGCACCTTCACCGATCGACAGGAATCGCATGTTCTTCCTCATCTATGACCTCCTGCTGCTGCTCGGCGGCATCGCGATGGTCGCCATCGGCATCGCCATCAAGGAGCAGGGCACCGGAGCCCGGATCCTCAACGTGGTCGTCGGCCTCGCGCTCTTCGCCTACGGCTTCTACCTGATGTTCCTCTTCGAGGGCGGCTCCTACCGGATCTTCTTCTACGTCTTCATCCTGCCGATCCTGCTGATCGTGCGCGCGGTGAAGGCCCGTAAGGAGGCCCGTGAGCAGGCCGCGGTGCACCAGTTCGCCGGCGCGCCCCAGCCGGGCCAGTTCGCCCCGTCCGCCCCGGGCCAGCCGGGCCAGGGCTGGCCGGCCCCGCAGGGTCAACCCGCCCCCTACGGCCAGGCGCCGCACGGCCACCCCGGCCAGGCCCCGCACCAGCCCGGCCACCCGGCACCGCAGGCGCCCTACGGCCAGCCGGCCTCGCAGGCCCAGTACGGCCAGCCGCAGGGCCAGTACGGCCAGCCGGCGCCGCAGGGGCAGTACGGCCAGCCGCAGGCGCAGCCGGGCCACCCGAACGCCTGAACCCCCGCACCGCGCACGCGGGCCGGTCGACGCGCTGTCGACCGGCCCGCTGCTTTCGTTCCGGCCCCCGCCCAGGCGTCACGCCGGCGAGCCGGCGGGGTCGGCTCGCGGGACTGACCGATTGTGACCACCGATTCGGGAGTCCGCGTCGCGGTCGCCGGCATCGGTGTTTCCTCGGTTCGGGCATGCGCGCCGCGCCTCCCCGCCGGCCGGTGGTCTCTGCGCCGCGCCCTGTCGAGCTGAGTCGTTCGTGATGTCACCGGCTGATGGGGTCAGGCGGGCGGGACGAGCAGGGCGTGCAGTGCCGCCGGGTCGGCGACCTCGGGCAGGTCGCGGGCGGCGAGCCAGGCGGCTGCCGCCGCCCCGTCGCCGGCGCTGTGCAGTGGGGCGTCCGGCCAGCGGCGGGCCAGTTCGGCGCGGACCGCGGCGGCCAGCGGGGTGTCCCCGGTGAGCAGGCCGCCGCCGAGCACCACCGGGCCGGCCGCGTCGGGCGGCCGGATGCGGGAGGCGCTTTCGGCCAGCAGCGCGGCCGCCTCCGCGACCAGGGCCAGGCCGGTCGGCTCGCCGTCCCGGGCCGCCGTGACGACCAGCGGCGCGAGCCGGGCCAGCTCGACCGGCGGTCGCCGGGTCACCGCCTGCACCACCGTGTCCGCGGTCGCGCGGGGGCGGGCGGCGACCTCGGAGGTGCCGGTCAGCTCGGCGAGCACCTGGCGGGCCAGGTCGCCGGGTGGGTGGGCCCGGTCCAGGTCGGTGAGCAGCCGGCGGACCGCCTCCCGGCCCAGCCAGAAGCCGGAGCCGGCGTCGCCGAGCAGCCAGCCGTGCCCGTCGGCGGTGCGGTCGAGGCGCAGGTCGCGTACCTGGGCGGCGATCGCGCCGGTGCCGGCGATCAGCACGGTGCCGTCCGGGGCCGCCGTGCCGGAGGCGTAGGCGACTAGGGCGTCGCCGTGGACGGCGTAGGGGCAGCGCAGGCCGGCGTCGGCCCAGGCCCGGTCGAAGGCGGCCCGGCCCTGCGGGTCGGCGAGGAGCCGGCCGGCCCCGGCCAGCCCGATGACGCCGGCACGGACCCGGGTCGGGTCGACGTCGGCGAGCGCGGCGCGCAGCGCGGCGAGGAGTTCGGCGGCGGCCCGATCGGCTCCGTGGCTGGTCGGGTTGCCGCCGCCGGCACGGCCGACGCCGAGGCGCACCCCGTCGAGGCTGAGGGCGGTCGCACGGGTGGACGTACCCCCGACGTCGAGGCCGACCACGGCGCTGTCCGACATCCCTTCATGCTGGTCGGCCGGGCTCCGGGACGCAAGATCCGGGCTGTGCGCCAGGTAACAGTTTGAAAACTTCGCCCACGGCCTTGACACGGAGGGGCCTTCAGTAAGAACTTTTACCACTAACAGTTAACACTCTTTTCCGAAAGGCATCCCATGGTTGATCACGAGGTGGACACCCCCGCGGGGACCGCGGTGGTCGACGCCTACGCGTTCGACCGGCGGGGTGCGATGACGGTCTCCTCCGACGGCGTGCTGGCCAGGGTCCGCGCCGGGGCGGGGGAGCTGACGGGGGCGTTGCGCCGGGTCGCCGAGCACGTGCTCAGCGACCCGGAGGCAGCGGCCCGGGCCACCATCGTCGAGTTGGCCGAGCGTAGCGGCACCTCACCGGCCACCATCACCCGGTTCTGCCGGGCCATGGGCTTCGAGGGCTACGCCGACCTGCGCCTCGGCATCGCGGCGGAGACCGGCCGGGCCCGCTCGGCGGGCTGGACGGTCGACATCGGCCGGGAGATCCAGCCCAGCGACCCGCTGTCCCGGGTGCTCGACCAGATCATGGCCGCCGACACCCGGGCCATGCACGACACCGCCGCGCTGCTCGACCTCGGCGAGGTGGAGCGGGCGGCCGTGGCCATCGCCGGGGCCAGCCGGGTGAACATCTTCGGCGCCAGCGGCAGCGCCCTGGTGGGCGAGGAGATGCAGTTCAGCCTGCACCGCATCGGGGTGGCCGCCTGGGCCTGGAGCGACGTGCACGAGGGGCTGGCGAGCGCCGCGCTGCTCGGCGTCGGCGACGTCGCGCTCGGCATCTCGCACACCGGGCAGACCCGGGAGACCATCGAGATGCTCGCGGAGGCGGGCAGCCGGGGGGCGACCACGGTCGCGCTGACCGGCTTCCCCCGCTCGCCGCTGGCCGAGCTGGCCGACATCGTGCTGGTCACCGCCAGCCAGGCCACCACCTTCCGGCCCGACGCGCTCTCCGCGCGGCACCCCCAGCTCGTCGTGCTCGATCTGCTCTACATCGCGGTGGCGCAGCGCACCCACGACCGCGCCCACGCGGCCTTCCGGCGTACCGCCCAGGCCGTCGACGGGCACAAGGCCGAGAAGGGGGCCACCTCATGATCAGTGCCCAGCGGTACGCGGACGCGGTCCGCCCGGTGCTCGACCGGCTGGTCGACAGCCAGGCGGAGGCGGTCGACCGGGCGGCCGACGTGATCGCCGGCGGCCTGCGTGCCGGCGGGGTGCTCCAGGCGTTCGGCGCCGGCCACTCCGAGGCGTTCGCCGCCGAGCTGGTGGCCCGGGCCGGCGGCCTGGTCCCGACCAACCGACTCTCCCTGCACGACCTCGTGCTGCACGGCGACGCGCCCCGCGACGTGCTCGCCGACCCCAAGCTGGAACGCGACCCGGCCGTGGCGCACCAGCTCTACGCCCTGGCGGCGCCGCAGCCGGAGGACGTGTTCGTGGTCGCCTCCCAGTCCGGCATCAACGGCTCGGTGGTCGAGCTGGCGACGCTGGTCCGGGAGCACGGCCACCCGCTGATCGCGGTCACCTCGGTCGAGCACACCGCACGGGTCGCCCCACGGCACCCGTCCGGCCACCGGCTCGCCGACCTCGCCGACGTCGTGCTGGACAACGGCGCGCCGTACGGTGACGCACTGCTGCCGCTCGAGGGCGGCGGCGCGGTCTGTGCGGTCTCGTCGGTCACCGCGGCGCTGCTGGCGCAGCTGCTGACCGCCGAGGTCGTACGACGGTTCCACCAGGCCGGGGAGGTACCCCCTATCTACCTCTCCGCCAACGTCCCCGGTGGGGACGAGCACAACCTCGCCCTCGAGTCGCGGTACGCCGGGCGCCTCCGGCGGACCGCCTGACCCGACACCACAAGGAGAGACAAAGATGTCGGTTAGCCCCGAGAACCTCGGTGACCTCAGTCGCCGGACCCTGCTCCAGCGGGCCGCCGCGGCGGGCCTCCTCGCCGCCCCGGCGATGGGCCTGCTCAGCGCCTGCGCCGGCAGCGAGCCGGAGAAGTCCGACACCGGCGGCGCGGCCAAGAGCAAGGACAACCCGTTCGGTGTTAAGGACGGCAGCGCCGTCAAGGTGGTCATCTTCAACGGCGGCCTGGGCGACCAGTGGGCCAAGGAAGACAAGGTCATCTTCAGCGCCAAGCACCCGAACGTCACGGTCAACATGTCTTCGACCCAGAAGATCAAGACCGAAGAGCAGCCGAAGATGTCGACGCAGCCGAGTGACCTGGTCATGAACTCGGGCGCCGACATGATGGACCGCAGCACCCTGATCAACGAGGGCGCCATCGAGCCGCTCGACGACCTGCTCACCGCGCCCGCCTGGGACGGCGAGGGCACCGTCGCGGACTCGCTGCTGCCGGGCACGGTGGGCGACGGCACCCAGAACGGCAAGTTCTACGTCGTGAACGTGGCGTACACGGTGTGGGGCAACTGGTACAACGCGGCGCTGTTCAAGAAGGAGGGTTGGCAGCCGCCGACCACCTGGGACGAGTTCTTCGCCCTGGCCCCGAAGATCAAGGCCAAGGGCATGGCGCCCTTCGTCCACGACGCCGTCCACGGCTACTACCCGCGCTGGGGGCTCATGGCCAGCATCTGGAAGACCGCCGGCAAGCAGGTCGTCGTCGACATCGACAACCTGAAGGAGAACGCCTGGAAGGCCGACGGCGTGCTCAAGGCGCTGGAGCCGTGGGAGAAGCTGGTCAAGGACAAGCTGCTCCTCCCCGGCAAGCTCGACCACACCCAGTCCCAGCAGGCCTGGCTCGACGGCAAGGCGGCGTTCATCCAGGTCGGCACCTGGCTGAAGAACGAGATGGCGGCGACCATCCCGCCGGGCTTCGAGCTGACCCTGTCCGACTACTGGCACAACGCGGACGACAAGGCGCCGAAGGACGTGTTCGCCGCGTCCGGTGAGGGCTTCGTCGTGCCGAGCAAGGCCCCGAACAAGGAGGCCGCGAAGGAGTTCCTGCGGGCGATCCTGTCGAAGGCGGGTTCGGCCAAGTTCGCCGAGCTGACCAAGTCGCTGGCCTCCACCAAGGGCTCCGGCGACAACGTGCAGGACACGGCGCTCTCCAGCGCCAACAGCCTGATGAAGAACGGCGGCACCGAGCTCATCTCGGTCAAGTTCCAGGACTTCTACGCCGACCTGGACAAGGAGAGCCAGAACCTCTCCGAGGAGCTGATGGCCGGTCGCCTCACCGCGCAGCAGTTCGTCGACAAGATGCAGGCGGCCGCCGACAAGGTCGCCAAGGACTCGTCGATCAAGAAGCAGACCCGCACCGCCTGATCCGACGGAGAGAGTGAGTCCTATGCGGCACGGAGTCGCGCGTTTCGTCACGGGCTTCCTGGCCCTGCCCGTCGCGCTGTACCTGTTCTACGTGGTGTGGCCGTTCGTGCAGGCGGCGGGATATTCGCTGACCGACTGGGGTGGGTACTCGGACTCCCAGCGCTTCGTCGGGCTGGACAACTACGTCCGGCTGCTCTCCGACGAGCTGATCCGGAAGGCGTTCTGGCACAACGTTTTCTTCCTGGTCACCGTGCCGCTGTTCACCATCGCGCTGGCCCTGTTCCTCGCGTTCCTGCTCAACGTGGGCGGACGCGAGGACAGGGCCGGCATCCGCGGGGTGTTCGGCTCCGCCCTCTACAAGGTCATCTTCTTCTTCCCGCAGGTGCTGTCGCTGGTGGTCATCGCCGTCATGTGGCAGCAGATCTATCGGACCGACAACCAGGGCCTGATCAACGGCCTGCTCATCAAGATCGGGCTGGTCGACGCGGAGAACCCGATCGCCTTCACCGCCGACCCGGAGCCGTTCCTCGGCATCCCCGCGGTGCTCTGGTGGCTGCTGCTCATCGCGGTCTGGAGCGGCGCCGGCTTCTACATGGTCCTCTTCTCCGCGGCCATGCAGTCGATCCCGAAGGACATCTACGAGGCGGCGATCCTCGACGGGGCCGGCCGGTTCGACACGTTCTTCCGGGTCACCCTGCCGCTGCTCCGGGACACCATCTCGGTCGCCTGGGTCTATCTGGGCTTCATCGCCCTGGACATGTACGCCCTGGTCTTCGTCATGACGCCGAGCCAGGGCGGCCCGAACCACGCCAGCGAGATCTTCGCCTCGGTGATCCAGTTCAACGCGTTCCAGAAGGGCCAGTTCGGCTACGCCTGTGCGATCGCCGTGGCGCTGGCCATCTTCACCATCCTGCTGGCCGCCGTCCAGCTGAGGATTACCCGTCGTGACCGGATCGAGTTCTGAGGAGGCCTGGACGATGAGCACGGTGACCCACACCTCCGACCAGAGGCGACCCGACGCGGTGCCGCCGGCCGGTCCGGCAGCGGGCCGACGGGCGGGAGCCGCCGCCAGCATCGGCGGTCGGATATTCAACGGCTTCTCGCACCTGTTCCTGGTGGTGTGGGCCGTGATGGTGATCTACCCGCTGCTGTGGGTGGTGATGTCCGCACTCAAGACCGACTCGGAGGTGATCCGCGAGCCCCTGTCGCTGCTCCCCAAGTCGCTGCAGTGGGACAACTTCGCCCGGGCCTGGACGGCCGGGATCGACAGCTTCTTCCTGAACACGCTGCTCGTGCTCGTCTTCAGCGTGACCCTGACGATGCTGCTGGGCTCGATGGCGGCGTACGCGCTGGCCCGCTACGAGTTCCGGGGCAACCGGCTGATCTACTGGATGTTCCTGTCGGGGCTGACCCTGCCGGTCTACCTCGCCGCGGTGCCACTGTTCAAGGGCGTCTACAACATGAACGTGGTGTTTCCGCTGCTCGGCCCGAACAAGCACCTCACGCTGATTCTGGTCTATGTGGCCTGGTCGCTGTCGTTCACCGTCTTCTTCATGCACTCGTTCTTCCGGACGCTGCCCGACACGATCGCCGAGGCGGCCCAGGTCGACGGCGCCTCGCACACCCGGACCTTCTTCAGCGTCATGCTGCCGATGGCCAAGCCCGGCCTGATCAGCATCGGCATCTTCAACGTGCTCGGCCAGTGGAACCAGTGGTACCTGCCGACCCTGCTCATGCAGTCGGTCTCCGGTGAGCCGAAGCACCAGGTGATCGCCCAGGGGCTGATCGAGCTGTCGGTCAACCAGGGCTACAAGTCCGACTGGTCCGGCCTCTTCGCCGGAGTCACCATGGCGATGCTGCCGGTGCTGATCGTGTACATCGTGTTCCAGCGTCAGGTGCAGTCCGGCCTCACGGCCGGCGTCAGCAAGTAGCTCCCGCGACCCCCTGCCCGGTCCCTCCGCCGTCTGTCGGAGGGGCCGGGCAGAATCGCGTCCGTGCTGGTGGCGGTGGTGGCGGACGAGCGGGGCGGCGGTGTGCTGCAACCGCTCGACGACGGTGGGGGCCCGGCCGGCCCGGCGGAGCCGGTGGCCGACCTGGCCGCCGCGGTGGCCGCCCGGGAGGCCGCCGACCGGCCCCGCTGGGTGTGGGCCACCGGCGCCACCCTCTACCCGGCGTTGCTGCGCGCCGGCGTCCGGCTCGACCGGTGCCACGACGTCGAGCTGACCGAGGCGCTGCTGCTCGGCCACGCCGGCCGCTGGGGCGAGCCGCGCGCGCTCGCCGCCGCCTGGGCCCGGCTCACCGGGGCGCCGGTCCCGCCGGACCCGGCCCCACGCCAGCCGGAGCCGCCCGGCCACGGCCAGGGTGCGCTCTTCGACGCGCCGTCCGGCCCGCCCGGTCCGGGCATCGCGGCGTCGACCCGGGTGTACGCGGACCAGCTCGCCCGGATCGCCCGGACCGAACACCCCGGCCGGTTCCGGCTGCTGGTGGCCGCCGAGTCGGCGGGCGCGCTGATCGCCGCCGAGATGGGCGCGGCCGGCTTGCCCTGGCGTGCCGACGTGCACGACGCGATCCTGGCCGACCTGCTCGGCGAGGCGTCCCCGGTCGGCGGGCCGCCCCGCCGGCTGGCCGAGTTGGCCGCGCGGATCGCCGAGGCGTTCGGCGTCCGCCAGCTGCACGCCGATTCCCCGGCCGAGCTGCTGAAGGCGTTCGCGCGGGCCGGCGTGGAGCTGCCGAACACCCGGGCCTGGGTGCTGCGCGGGGTGGAGCACCCGGCGGTGCCGCTGGTCCTGGAATACAAGGAGCTCTACCGCATCTGGACGGCGCACGGCTGGGCCTGGCGCGACGCCTGGGTCTCCGGCGGCCGCTTCCACCCGGAGTACGTGCCCGCCGGCGTGGTCTCCGGCCGCTGGGCCACCCGGGGCGGCGGGGCGTTGCAGATCCCGAAGGTGATCCGCCGCGCCGTGGTGGCCGACCCGGGCTGGACGTTCGTGGTGGCCGACGCGGGCCAGCTCGAACCGCGGGTGCTCGCCGCGGTCTCCGGCGACGAGCGGCTGGCGGCCGCCGGCGGCGCCGGTGACCTCTACGCGGCGCTGGCCCGGGACGCCTTCGCCGGTGACCGGGCCCGCGCCAAGGTGGCTCTGCTCGGCGCCATGTACGGGCAGACCGGCGGCGCCGCGGTGCCCGCCCTGGCGGTGCTGAGGAAGAGCTACCCGACGGCGTTCGGCCACGTCGAGGCGGCGGCCCGCACCGGCGAGGCGGGCGGGCTGGTCCGGTCGTGGCTGGGGCGTACCTGCCCGCCGGGGTCGGTCGGTTTCGGTGACGGCGATGAGGCGGTGGTGGACGGCGGGGTGGATCCGCAGAGCCCGCGCGCTCGGGCGGCCCGCTCGCGCGGGCGGTTCACCCGCAACTTCGTCATCCAGGCGACCGCCGCCGAGTGGGCGTCCACGCTGCTGGCCACGCTCCGCACCGAGCTGGCCGGCACCCGGTCCGAGCTGGTCTTCTTCCAGCACGACGAGGTGATCGTGCACTGCCCGGCCGAGACGGCCGAGGCGGTCGTCGCGGCGGTCACCGAGGCCGGCGAGCGGGCCACCCGGCTGCTTTTCGGGGACACCCCGGTCCGCTTCCCGCTCGACCTCTCCGTGGTGGACTGCTACGCCGACGCGGCATAGCCACGCAATTTTCCGTTTTGCCCCGCTACCCGCTCCCCGGCGCGCTCGTTGGGCCCGGTGTGCGTACGACGGGACGGACCGGGCGCGGCTGCGTCCGGTCCGTCCCCCAGGTCGAGGGGGCACCGCTGAACCGGATCGCAGGAATGATCATCGCCGCTGGTGGAGGCCGCCGGATCGGCGGACCCGAGGCGCTGCTGCACCAGGGGGAGAAGCCTCTGGTCAGCCGGATGATCGACACGATGGCCGAGGCGGGCTGCGTGGAGGTCGTCGTCGTGCTGGGCGCCGCGGCGGACCAGGTGCGGCAGACCACCGACCTGACCGCGGCCACCGTGGTGGTCAACCGGGCCTGGGGGACCGGGGTCGGCTCCTCGATCCGCGCCGGGCTCGCCGCGCTGACCGACGAGACCATCGAGGCCGTGGTCGTGGTGCCGGTGGACATGCCCGGGCTCACCGCCGCGGCGGTCCGCCGGGTCGCCGCCCTGCCGTACCCGGACGTGCTGGTCTGCGCCACCTACGACGGGCTGCGCGGCTACCCGATGCTCTTCGGCCGCCGGCACTGGTCCGGCATCGCCACCCTGGCCAGCGCCGACGTGGGCGCCCGGCCGTACCTGCTGGCGCACAAGGACCAGATCGTCGACATCGCCTGCGACTCGGTGGCCGACGGCAGCCGGATCGACAGCCCGGAACTGATGGCCCTCTACGGCCTGAACATCCCCGAACAGCGGGTCGCGTCCGAGGTGGGCTGAGTATCCGTACGGATGTGCCGGGGCGCACAGCGGCCACACTCGTGCCATGCGCCGACTCGCCGCCGCCCTGCTGTGCCTGGCCGCGCTCGTCAGCTGCGCCGAGCCGGGCGACGTGCCCTCGTCGGCCGGCTCCGCCACGGGCACCAGCTGGGCCACCTACCAGGCTGATGTCACCGCCGTTCGGGTCAGCGCCGACCCGCGCTCACTCTCGCTGACCGTGGCCCTGCTCGGTGACGCCGACGGTTGCTCCCGACATCCGCGGATCACCTACTTCACCGAGGAGAACAACCGGATCTACGCCAACGTGGTGCAGGATTCGCGCCTGTCGGGGACGGTCGGGGCCTGCTCCACCCACACGCCTGGCGAGGTGACGTTGACAGCGCCGGGGCCGATTGCCGGCCGGATCGTCGTGCTGAACCAGGAGCCGTGGAAACGCGACGGTGCGGAGTACCGCCGCTGCGATGCGGCGTTCGGCTGCGATCCGATGCCGACGGACCACTGTGACCCCGCCTGGATCAGCGTCGCGGTCCGGGGCATGGACGTGTCCCGGCACTCCACCGGGTCGACCGAGGGCTGCGACGGCAGATGGCTGGTCATGACGGTGCCGTTCGATCCGGTGCCGTGCGGTGCCGAGGCGAGGCCGGGTTGCGACGCGTCGGTCAACGTGCGCCGCCACTTTCTCCGCTGGGCCGGCCAGCGGGGCTGGGCCCCGATCGCCAGCTCGACGGAGGCCGGCTGCGGACGTGTCCTCACCACCGAGCCGGCCTTCCCGAGGAAGCTCTGCGCCGACCTGCCCAAGCCCTGATCGGGGTCCCCGCCTAGGGCCGCTCCAGGCCGAGCCGATCGGCCAGCCCCTCCACCGCCGCCGCCAGCGCGACGGGCGTCGGTCGCCGGGTGACAAGGAAGAGGGTGAAGCGGCCCGGCACCGGTGCCGGCGCCACCTGCTCGTCCGGGGCCGCGTACGCGAGCGCGAGCCCGCGCGGCAGGACGACCGGGCAGCCGAGCAGCCGGCCCATCCGGACCGCCGTCTCGCCCGTGGCCGCCGGCTTCGGCCGGGCGCCCAGCGCGGAGAGCCGCCGGTGCAGTGCGTCCGCGGACGGGTCGTAGCTGTGCGCCACCACGTCGAGCCCGGCGAACGGCCGGCGCCCGGGCCCGAGCCGTACCCCGGGCGGGGTGAGCAGGGCCAGCCGGTCGCCGGCCACGGGTGACGCGGTGGCCGTGGCGGGCAGCCGCATCTGGTTGGCGACCGTGACGAAGGCGGCGTCGAGCGAGCCCTCGCCGACCCACTCGACGAGGCGGTCACCGTGGTCGGTGACCTGGTGCACCGTCGCGTCCCGGAGCAGGTCCACCAGGGCGGGGAACAGCCACGCGGCCAGGCTCGGAAAGGTGCCGACGCTCCACACCTCCCCGCGCGCCGCCGCGCGGGTCCGGTCGAAGATCGCCTCCAGGTGGCCGAGGATGTGGACCGCCTCCGCGGCCAGCGCCCGGCCGGCCGGGGTCGGTCGCGCCCCCGTGGTGTCCCGGTCGAAGAGCCGCTCGCCGATCCGCCGCTCCAGCGCGGCCAGCCGGTTGCTCGCGGCCGGCTGGCTGATCCGCATCTCGCGGCCCGCCGCGCCGAGCGAGCCGTGCCGGGCCAGCGCCGCCACGAGCCGCAGGTCCTCGACCGTGGGTAGGGAGCTCATAGGTCCAGGTTATGAGTCAGCCGGCCGATCCACCAGCTACCGGCTGCTCCGGCGGGACCACATCATCGAACCGTGGACACCCGCCGCGACATCGCCGCCATGCTCACCACCACCTTCGTCACCTGGCTGGGGCAGCGCACCACCGCCGTGGCGCTGCCCCTGGTCGCGCTCGCCGAGACCGGCTCGGCCTGGACCACCGGCCTGGTCGGCGGCGCGGTCGGGCTGCCCATGCTCACCTCGGCCTGGTGGGCGCGCGGCCTCCGGCAGCGGCTGACCACCGGACGGTCCCTGGCCGGGGTGCTCGCGATCCAGGTGCTGGGCCTGCTCGTCATCCCGGTCGGCGCGGCGGTCGGCACCGTCGGCCCGCTGCACCTGGCCGCCGCCGGGCTGGTCACCGGGGCCGCCACCACGCTCAGCGGGCCGGGCCAGCGGGCGCTGCTCGCCGACCTCTGCGACGGCGCAGGCGCCGGCGTCGCCGCCCGGATGCTGGCCTGGCAGGACTTCGCGCACCGCAGCACCATGATTCTCGCGCCGCCGCTGGCCGGCTGGGCGGTCACCGTCAGCGGGCCGCTGCGGCTGCTCTGGGCGGAGGCGGCCGGCGTCGCCCTCGGCGCGGCCCTGCTGCTGGCCGTCCGGGGCGCCGCCGCGCCCGCCGCCGCCGAGGGCGCCACCGGCGCTCCCGCGCTCCGGCACGTGCTCGCCCGGCACCCCGAGGTACGCCGCGCCGTGACCATGGCCGGCGTCGGCGGCCTCACCTGGTTCGCCTTCACCCTCGGGCTCGCCATCCTCGGCGCCGAGACGGGCCGACCCGGGCTGCTCGTCTCGGCCGGCATGACCGGCTACGGCGCCGGCTCGCTCGCCGGCGCGCTGGTCGCGCCCGCGCTCGTACCCCGGCTGCCGCCGCTGGGCACCATGGCGGCCGGCTGGATCCTGCTGGGCGCGACCTTCGCGGCGCTGCCCGCGGTCACCGGGTCGCTCCCGCTGATCGCGGTCGTGGCCGCGGTGGGCGGCCTCGCCATGCCGCTGGGCATCGGCGCGGTCAACCGCCTGATCACCACCCGAACCGAGGGCGCGGAACGGCGGGCCGCCTTCGCCGTGGAGAGCCTGGTGCACGAGGGTGCCGTCTCGATCGGCCTGCTCGGCGGTGGGGCGGTGATCGGCCTGGCCGGCGCCGGTCCGACGCTGGTCGTCGCGGGCGCCGCCCAGGTCGCCGTCGGGCTCCTCGCCGGGCCCTGGCTGCTCCCGCCGCCGAAGGGGATCCGGGCGGCGGCCCCGCCGCCCGATCGGCCGGTCCGGGACCGGGTGGCAGCCTGACCGGCCGCGCCTCGCGGCAGTCGTACGGGACAGTGCGTCCCGTCCCACGGCGTTAGGCTCGCCCGGTGACCCGCCCTCCGGCCGACCTCGTTCCCGCTGAGGTCCCGGCACATCCGCTGGCGCACAACCCGCTCAACGGGGTCACCGGCGGAATCTGGCGGACGCGTCGCGCCGGGCGGCTGGCGGTGCTCAAACTGATCGCGCCGCCGGGAGCCGGCGTCGGCCCGGCGCACTGGGCGGCGAGTGACGACGCCGGGCACTGGAACTACTGGCGGCGCGAGGTGGAGGCGTACCGGAGCGGGTTGGCCGTGACCTGCTACGCGGACGCCGGTCTCGTCGCTCCGGACCCGCTGGCGATCGACGATCGTCCGGACGGGACGGTCGCGCTCTGGCTGACCGAGGCGGTGGGCCGCCCGGGCACCGCCTGCACCGTACGGGACCTCGCCGACCTGGCTCGTCGGCTCGGCGCCGCCCAGGCCTCCTGGCTCGCCGGCCCCGGCTCCGCCCCGGTCACCCGCCGCGGCGGAAACGTGCCGCGGTACGACTGGCTGGCCCGGGACTGGTTGCGCGACTACACGCTGAGCCGGCCGGTCACCGAGCCGGTGCCCTGGGGCCATCCGGTCGCCGTCGCCACCTGGCCGGTGTCGCTGCGGGACGACCTTCGCCGACTGTGGGAGCAGCGGCAGGCCGTGCTGGCGGCCACCGACCGGCTGCCCCGTACCCTCTGCCACCACGACGTCTGGCCGACGAACCTGGTGTTCGCCGACGGCGGCCCGGTCCTGCTGGACTGGTCCTTCGTCGGCCCGGGGCCCATCGGCGAGGATGCGGCCAACCTGGTCCTGGACACCTTCTTCGACGGCCTGGTGGACGTGGCGCTGCTGGCCGACGTGGCGGACGCGGTGCTGGACGGCTACGTCGATGGGCTGCGCGGCGCTGTCGATCCGGCGCTGGTCGCCCGTGCGGTGCGGCTCAGCGGCGCGGCCAAGTACTTCTGGCTGGCACCCGTGATGCTCAACCGGGCCGGCGGCGCCACCGGCCAGACCTACGACCGGCGGGACGAGGCGGCCATGTTCGCCGGCCGGCGCCCGGTCCTGGAACTCCTCGCCCGGTGGGCGGCCACCTCGGTCGGCTGACCCGCCCGCTCACGCCAGGTCGAACAGCGCGGCCGCGTTGCCCCAGCAGACCGCCCGCAGCCAGTCGTCACCCAGGTCGAGCCGGGCCAGCCCGTCGAGCTGCTCGGCATACGGGTAGGGGATGTTCGGGAAGTCGCTGCCGAGCAGCACCTTGCCGGCCAGCCCCAGCTCGCGCAGCCGCGGCAGCTCCGCCGCCGGGAACGGCATGAACCGGTCGAAGAACGAGGTGAACGCCATCGTCGTGTCCAGCCGCACGTGCCGGTACCGCTCCGCCAGGTCCAGGAAGGCCGCGTAGTCGGGCGCGCCCAGGTGCGCCACGATCGCGGTCAGCCCGGGGTGCCGGGTGAGCAGCGCGGCGAACGACGCCGGTCCGGTGTGCACCGTGCCGACCGGCGCGTGCCCGGCGTGCACCACCACCGGCACGCCCGCCTCGGCCAGCAGCCCCCACACGGCGTCCAACTCCGGGTCGGTCGGCGCGAAGCCGCCCACCTGGACGTGCACCTTGAACACCCGGGCGCCGGCCGCGAGGGCGTCCGCCACGTAGCGCGCGGCCGCCGGCTCCGGGAAGAAGGTCGCCGAGGGCAGGCAACCCGGGGTACGCGCCGCGAAGTCCAGCGTCCACCCGTTCAGCGCCTCCGCCATGCCGGGCCGGTGCGGGTACGCCAGCGCGCTGAACGCCCGCACGCCGAGCCGGCGCAGGTGCGCCACCCGCGCCTCGTCGTCCCACCGGTACCGGATCGGCCACTCGGTGCCGACCAGCGGCCCGGCCGCGTCAAAGTACGCCCACACCTTGCGCAGCATCCGGGGCGGCAGGAAGTGGGTGTGCACGTCGGCGAGCCCGGGCAACCCGAGCCGTCGCCAGAACTCCGGCACGGCCGCGTCCTCGGCCGGTGGCCGGGTGTGGTCCGCCGGTTCCTCGCCGCCGTCGCCCGGGTCCGTCATACCTGAATGTCGAACCGCTGCAGCACCGAGGGCGCTACCAGCCCCACCGCGGCCAGCACGGCGAGCACGGTCAGCGCCGCGCGCAGCACGATCGTCTCGGCCTTGCTCCCGGTGCGCAGCGCGATGCCGTTGGGCAGCCCGATCATCGTCCACATCCGCCGCTTGATCGGGATGGGCCAGAGGATCGGCACCCCGGCCCGGGTGATCATGTCCCCGAGGATGTGCACGAAGCAGCCCACCCCGACGGCGGTGCCGATGAGGGGATAGCCACGGTCACCGGGCAGGTTGGCGAAGGTGAACCAGGCCGCGGCCGCCGAGACCAGGGTGACGACCACCCAGCCGGCCCGCTCGGCCCACTCGTCGAAGAGCCCGCGCAGCGCCAGGCCGATCATGAAGAAGAGGATGCTGACCACCGCCCACTTGCCGTACGCGGCGCAGAGCGCGGTGGTGCCCCAGCCGACCAGCAGGGTGAACGGGATGGTGTGGGTCAGCGTCCGGTGCCCGTTGTTGCGGCGCGGGTCCTTGCTCAGCTTGGTCGCGTAGTAGACGCCCAGCGAGATCTTCTCCATCACCTCGGCGATGAAGAGGCTGAACACACCGAAGGTCCGGGCCACGGTGGCGCCGCCCTGGTTGCGGGTCACCTTGCCGGACAGGTCGAGGTCGGGGAAGAGCGCCCCGCCCGCGCAGACCGCGGTGCCGACCGCCAGCGCGAGCGGCGTCTGGTGGTAGTCGGCGAACTGGTCCAGCGCCCAGGAGCCGGTCAGCCACACCGCCGCGCCGGACAGCGCGTGGGATGGTCCCATCATCTCGGCTCGCCCTCCCCAGAGATCTTGATCGACAAAACTACGCCACTGTAGTTAGGCATCGGGTCGCGGGGCATCACCCGGACGGTCCACTGGGGAAGGGGTCCGTGGACGGGCCGGCGGGCGCCGCCGGATCACCAGGAAGTATGTCGTTCCGGCCGCCCGGTGCCGGGGCATCTGTCGGTGATGAGACGACGGGGTTGTCAGCCGGCCGCGTGGGTGGAGCGGCCCGGCCGGAAGCTGTCCCGGATCAGCGCCAGCTGCGTGGCCGCGGCGGGCCAGTCGGCGTCGGAGGTGGTCCACCCGAGGGTCCAGCCGCCGGCGTCGCCGGGCAGCACCCGCAGCGCGTGCATCCGCTCCCCGTACGGGGCGGTCCAGCGGCACTCCCACTCCGCGCCGCCGCCGACGGCGGTCAGCCGCACCTGCTGGTAGCCGGGCAGCCGGCCATCGGTGGTCAGCTCCCGTTCGGCCGCCCGCAACTGGTCCACCGGGCCGCCGCCGGCCGGGTAGGGCTCGACTCCGAGGATCCGCCGCGTGGTGGGGTCCTGGAAGCAGGTGGTGCTGCCGGACCGCAGGTGCAGCCAGCCGGCCGGCACCGCGACCCGGAAGCCCGCGGAGTCGGCGTACCAGATCCAGCCTGCCGGGAGGGTGAGCGCCGCGTCGGCGGGCGGCGAGCCGGCCCGCACCGGGTTGCCCGCCGCGTCGGGCCGCACGCACGGGAACGGGGGCGGCGGGGCGCCGGGCGGCGGGCCGCCGGGCGGGCCGGGAGGGTGTTCCCAGGGTTCGCCCAGCCCCTCGCCGTGCGGGTCGCCGTCCGGCCGCCCGTCGTGGTCGTCGGTGACCGCCAGGGCGGTGCCGATCCCCGCCGCCACGGCGAGCACGGCGGCGGCCGCCGCGAGCGCCCAGCGCCGCATCGCGGCCCGGCGCCGCTCGCCGCTCCCGCCCGCGGGCCCGCCCAGGGCTGGTGGGCCGTCCACCGCGTCGCCGTCGGCGATGGGGGTGCCGGCCGGCCCGCTGGTGGCAGCGGAGGCGCCGGCCCCGACGGTGCGCGCGGGCTCGTCGGGCCCGCCCCCGCCGGGCCGGCTGTCCGCGGCTCCGGGGTGGCCCGCGGCCAGCGGCAGGGTGGCGTCGCCGTCCGATCCGGCCGGCGGCGCCGCCCACTCGCTCCGGCGCGCGGCCCGGCTCCACTCGCGGGCGGCGGCGGCCGGGGGCATCACGTCCGGGTAGGCGCGCTCCGCTGGCGGCACGGCGGTGGCGCCGGTGCTGTCCCAGCCCGGTTCGCCGGTTGCGCGTGCCGTGCCGCCGCTGTCCCGGCCCGGCCCGCCGGCTGCGCGTCCCGTGCCGCCGCTGTCCCGGCCCGGCCCGCCGGCGGGTGGCGCGGGTGCGGCGCCGGTCACCGGCCAGCCGGGCACGTCGACCGTCGGCGCGGTGGCGGCGGCCAGCAGCCGGGCCGCGTCGTCGTGGCCGAGCCGGTGCCGCGGGTCGCGGCGCAGCAGCCCGACCAGCACCGGCGCCAGCGGGCCGGCGTGCGGCGCCGGGTCCGGCGGCCGGCTGGCCAGCGCGGCCAGCGTGGCCATCGCGGTGCTGCGGGCGTACGGGGAGCGGCCCTCCACGGCCGCGTGCAGGGTGGCGCCCAGCGACCAGAGGTCGGCCTCGACGCTGGACACTCCCTCCGCGGCCCGCTCCGGGGCCACGTACTGCGGGGAGCCGAGGACCAGGCCGGGGCGGGTCATCATCCCGTCGCCGCCGTCGAAGACGGCCAGCCCGAAGTCGGTGAGCAGCACCCGACCGTCCCGGGCCAGCAGCACGTTGGCCGGCTTCACGTCCCGGTGCAGCACGCCCGCCTCGTGCGCCGCGCGCAGCGCGGCCAACACCGCCAGCCCGATCCCGGCCGCCCGGCGCGGGTCCACCGGCCCGTCCGTCTCGATGATCTCCTGCAACGACCGCGACGGGACGTACTCCATCACCAGCCACGGGTCGCCGTCGACCCGGACCACGTCGTAGACCCGGACCACGTTGGGGTGGCTGAGGCGGGCGGCCGCGCGCGCCTCGCGGAGGGTCCGGCCGCGCAACTCGTCGCGTTCGTCCGCGGCGAGCCAGCCCGGTGGCACCACCTGCTTCACCGCCACCTCGCGGTGCAGCATCTCGTCCCGGGCGCGCCAGACCCGGCCCATCCCGCCGCGTCCGACCAGGTCGAGCAGGCGGTACCGGCCGGCGATCGTTACCTGCTGCACCGCACTCCTCACCGCTGGTGGATGTCCACAATAGCCAACGGATCGGACAACACCTATCGCCCGTCGGGCGGCGCGCTCAGCTCGCGGCCCCGGCCAGCAGATTTCCCTCCGGGATGGCGATGGCGGAGCGGCCACCGGCCAGCAGCGCCGTCGCCCGACGGGCCTGGAAGGGGCCGTGCTCCCGGCGGGCGGTGGCGTAGCTGCCGGCGGTCCGGGCGGCGATGGCGGACCAGGCGTAGCGCTCGGCGACCACGGTGCGCGCCCGGCGGGCCACCCGGCGGGCGAAGACCTCGTCGCCGAGCAGCCGGTCGACCGCACCGGCCAGCGCGTCGGGGTCGCTGTGCGGGAAGGTCACCCCGGTCACGCCCGGTTCGACGATCTCGGCCAGGCCGCCGGTGTCCGCCACCGCGAGGGGCGCGCCCGCGGCGGCCGCCTCCAGGGCGATCATGCCGAACGGCTCGTAGAGGCTGGGGACCACCGTCGCGTCGGTGGCGCCGAGGACGGCCGGGAGCTGGGTGGCGTCCAGGAAGCCGGCGAACCGGACGGTGTCGGTGAGGTGCAGCCGGTGCGCCTGGTCGACCAGCTCGTCGCGGTACGGGCCGTCGCCGGCGATCACCACCCGCAGGCCGGGGTGCCGGTCCCGCAGGTACGGCACGGCGTGCACCAGGTGCTGCACGCCCTTCTCGTACACCAGCCGGCCGGCGTACCCGACCAGCGGGCCGTCGGCGGCGAACCGGGCCCGGGCGGCGGAGACCGCGCGGGGGCGGGCCCGCCAGGCCCGGTCGTCCACCCCGTTGGGGACCACGTCGATCCGCCCGGCCGGCACGTCGAACAGGCGCCCCACCTGGTCGCGCATGTAGCCGGAGCACGCGATCACCCGGGTCGAGGCGGTGCTCAGCCAATGCTCGACGCCGTGGATGGTGCGGTTCATCTCCTCGGGCAGCCAGCCCTGGTGCCGGCCCGCCTCGGTGGCGTGGATGGTGGTGACCAGCGGCAGGTCCAGGTGCTCGGCCAGGGTGACCGCGGTGTGCGCGACCAGCCAGTCGTGGGCGTGGATGACGTCGTACCCGCCGGACTCGGCGGCGCGCAGCGCCACCCGGGTGAGGGTGTGGTTGAACGCCATGGTCCAGGCCAGCAGCGAGTCGGTGGCGAGCGGGAACCGGACCGGGTCCTCGGCGGCACGCAGGACGCGCACGCCCTCGGCGTACTCCTCCAAGGGGACGCCCTCGGCGTGTCGGGTGACGACGGTGACCTCGTGACCGGCGGCGGCCAGCGCCACGGACAGCGCGTGCACGTGGCGGCCGAGGCCACCGACGAGCACGGGTGGGTACTCCCAGGAGAGGATCAGCACCCGCTGGCGCCGGGCGGGCTGGATGTCGATCACGTCGGCGTCTGTGGACATGCGGCCCCCTTGGAGTTGTGGTTCCCGCACCGCCCGAGCGCACCGCGTCGGGCGCGTCGTGGGGTCGCAGCCCATCCTGCCCAGCGGTCGATAACCAGCGGAGACGCGCCGGTTGCCGGTCTGTAACGCGTTACCCGCGGAGCCGCCGGACGCGCAGCAGCTCGGCCACCGACCACGCCTGGAACGGGCAGCCGGTGGCGGCGTGCGGGGCGAGCCCGTCGGCGGTCTCGCTCACCGAGCCCAGGCCGTACTCGGTCAGGTGCCCCTCCAGCCCCACCAGCAGGTCGTCGGTGGGCAGGCCGGCCCGGCGGTACGCGTCGACGAACGGCCCGATCAGCCAGGGCCAGACGGTGCCCTGGTGGTAGCCGGAGTCCCGCTCGGCCGGGCCGCCCCGGTGCCGGCCGACGAAGCCGGGGGAGTCGGGGGCGAGGCTGCGCGGCCCGAGCGGGGTGAACAGCGCCTCGGTGACCCGGCGCAGGGTGGCCTCGTCCGGTTCGAGGGGCGCGTACGGCAGGGACCAGGCGAGCAGCTGGTTGGGGCGGAGCAGGTCGTCGTCGTGGTGCGGCGCCCCGCCCAGCGGGTACGCGGGCGCCGGCGCGTCCACCACGTCGTGCAGCCAGCCGGCCGGCGTGGGGAAGCGCTCCCGGAACGCGGCGGCGGCCCGTGCGTGCCGTGCCCGGAGCGCGCCGGCGTCCCGGCCGGCCAGCTCGGTCAGCTCGGCGAGCCCGGCCAGCCCGTTCACCCAGAGCGCGTTGACCTCGACCGGCTTGCCGGTGCGCGGGGTGACCGGCACCCCGTAAACGCGGGCGTCCATCCAGGTGAGCGCGACGTCCGGCGGCCCGCCCTGGGTGAGCAGCCCGTCTGCCGGGTCGACGCCGATGCCGTAGCGCGTGCCCGCCACGTGCGCGGCCACCACGGCCTCCAGCGCGGGCAGCAGCTCCGCGCCGAGGTCGGTGTCCCCGGTGACGGTGACGTGCCGGTTCACCGCGTGCAGGAACCACAGCGTCGCGTCGACGGTGTTGTGCTCCACCCGCCCGGTGTCGGCGGTGTTGGCGAGCATCCCCTCCGACAGCGTGGCCGCGTACGCCCGCAGCAGCTCCCGGCCCTCGTCGCCCCGGTTGGTGCGGAGGAAGAGCCCCTCGTAGGAGGTCATGGTGTCCCGCGACCAGGCCCCGAACCAGGGATAGCCGGCCACCACGTCCGGCCCGGTGGCGGTGTGCACCACGAACGCGTCGGCGGCCAGGGCGAGGGTCGCGTCGACGTCGTCGTCCGGCTTCGCCGCGGCCACCACCGCCCGGTGACGCCGCCGGGCCGCCTCGACCAGCGCGGTGGCCGGCGGGGGCTCCTCGGCCAGGTCGTCCGCCCAGGCCAGCACGGACACCTCGGCGCCCGGCTCGTCGAGGGCGGCGGAGAACCGGCCCGCGTACCAGAGGTCCTCGTCGGGGTGCAGCCCGCGCGCCGCCTCCTCGCGGTGGCGCACGCCCAGCCACCACTGGCCCTCGGGGGTCCAGCCCGGCCCGGCCAGCCGGAAGGCGCCCTCCACCACCGCGCCGCCGGCCACCTCCTCCAGCCGCGGGGTGGGGCCGTCCGCCCGCCGCTCGCCGTGCGCGTCGCGCCAGGTGCAGGCTGCCGCCAGGTCCAGCCGGACCGGGCCGCCGGAGACCAGCCGGTGCACCACCGCCACGCAGGAGCGGCCGTACGCCATGGCGATCTCCCGCTCGATCACCACGTCGCCGACCCGCCAGCGCCAGCGGGGCACCCCCTCGGTGAGGTCGAAGCGCTCCAGCAGCTCGAACCCGCGCGGGTCGACCACCCCGGAGGACCACTCGTGCGCGCCGAGCCGCACCTGCTGCCCGGACGGCAGGGTCACCGCCGGGTCGAGGCTGACCAGGCCCACCTTGCGGGCGGCCGGCGTCTCCCCGGCCACGACCAGCAGCCCGTGGTAGCGCCGGGTGCGCAGCCCGGCGACCGTGCCCATGGCGTAGCCGCCCCGCCCGTCGGTGACCAGCCACTCCCGCGTCGACGAGGCGGACAGCTCCCCGCAGACCTGCGGACCGAAGCGAATCTCGATCAACTTTCCTCCACCACCGGCGGGGTGTCACCCGCCACGACGACAATGGCCCCTGTGGTCAAGTACCCCGGCGGCGTCGAAGATGTGCAGGTGATCACCGACCGCCCGAACTCCGCGACCCCCGACCCCGAGCGGCACCGGCTCGCCCAGGCCGACGCCGGGGAGCAGGACTGGCGCGCATGGGGTCCCTATCTGTCCGAGCGGGCGTGGGGGACGGTACGGGAGGACTACAGCGAACACGGCACGGCGTGGGACTACTTCCCCCACGACCATGCGCGGTCCCGAGCCTACCGGTGGAACGAGGACGGCATGGCGGGCGTCTGCGACGACCGGCAGACCTTCTGCTTCGCGCTCGCCCTGTGGAACGGGCGGGACCCGATCCTCAAGGAGCGGATGTTCGGCCTCGGCGGCGACGGCGGCAACCACGGGGAGGACGTGAAGGAATACTGGTGGTACGAGGATTCCACGCCCACCCACTCCTGGATGCGCTGGCGCTACCACTACCCGCAGGCCGCCTTCCCCTACGACGAGCTGGTCGCCGTGAACGCGCTGCGCGGCCGGGACGACACCGAGTACGAGCTGGTCGACACGGGGATCTTCGACGACGACCGGTACTGGGCGGTCACCGTCGACTACGCCAAGGCGTCCCCGACCGACCTGTGCGTGCTGATCACGGTGGCCAACCGGGGGGACACCGACGAGACCCTGCACGTGCTGCCCACCCTCTGGTTCCGCAACACCTGGGCGTGGGGACTGCCCGGCGGCGACCGGGTGCCGAGGCTGACCGGGGCGGGGTCCCGGCTGGTCGGTGAGCACTGGGTGCTCGGCCAGCTCCTGCTGGAGGGTGACGGCGCGCCCACGCCGCTGCTCTGTGACAACGACACCAACGCCGAGCGGCTGTGGGGGCTGCCCGGGCGGTCGGCGTACCCGAAGGACGGGATCAACGACCACGTGGTGGCCGGCGCGGACACCGTCAACCCGGAGCGGGAGGGGACCAGGGGCGCCCTGCACTACGTGCTGGACGTGCCGGCCGGCGGGCAGCGGCAGATCCGGCTGCGGCTGACCCGCACCGCCCCGCCCCCGGCGAGCGACCCGCCGCCCCCGGCCGACCTCGGCGACGGCTTCGACACGGTGCTCTGGGCGCGGCGCGCCGAGGCGAACCGGTTCTTCGACAGCGTCATCCCGGCCGCCGCGAGCGCCGACGAGGCGCTGGTCGCCCGCCAGGCCATCGCCGGGCTGATGTGGGGCAAGCAGTTCTACCACTTCGACGTCAAGCGCTGGCTGGACGGCGACGCGGGCTCGACGCCGCCGGCCGGCCGCCGGCACGGGCGCAACAGCGCTTGGTGGCACATGAACAGCTTCGACGTGATCTCCATGCCGGACCCCTGGGAATATCCCTGGTACGCCGCCTGGGACCTGGCCTTCCACTGCGTCACGATCGCCCGGGTCGACCCCGGCTTCGCCAAGGAGCAGCTGCTGCTCCTGCTCCGCGAGTGGTACCTGCACCCCAACGGGCAGATCCCGGCGTACGAGTGGGCGTTCGGCGACGTGAACCCGCCGGTGCACGCCTGGGCGGCGCTCAAGGTGTTCGAGATCGACGGCTGCCGGGACCACGAGTTCCTCGCCCGGGTGATGCACAAGCTGCTGCTCAACTTCACCTGGTGGGTCAACCGGAAGGACACCGGCGGCAACAACGTCTTCGAGGGCGGCTTCCTCGGGCTGGACAACGTCGGCCCGTTCGACCGCTCCGCGGCGCTGCCGGTGGCCGGGGTGCTGGAGCAGTCCGACGGCACCGCCTGGATGGCCATGTACGCGCTCAACCTGCTCGACATGGCCGTCGTGCTGGCCGAGCACGACCGGGCGTACGTGGACACCGCGACGAAGTTCTTCGAGCACTTCGCGTACATCGCCGCGGCCGCGTACGACCAGGGGCTCTGGGACGACGAGGACGCGTTCTTCTACGACGTGCTGCGGCAGGCCGACGGCACGAAGGTGCCGCTGAAGGTCCGCTCGGTCGTCGGGCTGCTGCCGCTGGCCGCGGTCACCCGGCTCACCGCGCGCACCCTGCACCGGCTGCCCGAGCTGGGCGCCCGCCTGCGCTGGTTCCTCACCAACCGCCCCGAGTACGCCGAGGTGATCGGCGCCCGTCGGCTCGGCCCGGACGGCCGGCAGCAGCGGCTGCTCTCCATGGTCGGCCCCGACCAGGTGGTACGCCTGCTCGCCCGGATGCTCGACACCGACGAGTTCCTCTCCGAGTACGGGCTGCGTACGCTGTCCCGCGCCCACCTGGACAAGCCGTTCACGGTCACCCTCGGCGGTCAGGAGTTCAGTGTCGGCTACGAGCCGGCCGAGTCGACGAGCGGCCTGTTCGGCGGCAACTCCAACTGGCGCGGCCCGATCTGGATGCCGACCAACTTCCTGCTGATCAGCGCGCTGCGCGACTACGCCGCCTTCTTCGGCGACGACCTGCAGGTGGAATATCCGACCCGGTCCGGGGTGAAGCGGACCCTCGACGAGATCGCCGACGACCTGTCGGCGCGGCTGATCTCGCTGTTCACCCGCGACGGCTGGGGCCGGCGGCCGATCTACGGCGCGGCCCAGCTCTTCCAGACCCACCCGGACTGGCGGGACCTGATCTGCTTCCCCGAGTACTTCCACGGCGACAACGGCGCCGGCCTCGGCGCGTGGCACCAGACCGGGTGGACCGCCCTGGTCGCCGACCTGGTCCTCACCCTGCGCCGCTGAGGGTGGGGCGCGACGCCGAGCGCCGCGCCCCACCACCTCAGAGTGCCGTCCGTGTTCGCGACTGCGAGGCTCGCGAACCCGGCTCGCTCCTCGCGCTCAGGGCAGCGGGAGGAACGCCACCCGGGCGTGGTACTCGCCGGCCACCGTGACGGTGTCGCTGCCGACCCAGAGACCTCGATCGGTGGCGTACAGCTCCTGGGTGCCGACGCCCCGGTCCTTGGTCGGGTTCCAGGGCAGGGCCTTGCCGGTGGTCGGGTGGATCGCCCCGATCCCCGGCCGGGACACCGCGCCCGGGCCGGCCGAGTCGCGCCCGAGCGGGTTGTCCAGCCAGCGCTGGTGGCCGCCCACGTAGATCGCCGCGCCGGTGATCGCCACCGAGAGCAGCGTGTCGCCGCCGGTGTAGTTCGCCCAGGTCGGCTGCTTGCCGCCGGTCTCGGCGCCGAACTCGAAGCGGGACGCCGTGTCGCAGAGCGTGCCCGGGAACGCGGCGCCGGTGGTGACCGCCACGAACCAGGTGCCGTCCGGGGAGATGTCGACCCCGCGCAGGTAGGTGGGCATGGTCTTGGCGCACTGCGGCTGGTAGCGGTCGGTCGACCAGGCCGAGAGGGTGGCGCCGGTGGCGGTCAGGTTCGCGACCGCGAGCTGGTGCCGCGTCGCGCCGGCGACCGAGCTGAAGTTGCCCACGAAGACGAGCCGCCGGCCGTCCGCGGAGACGTCCAGCGCCTCGATCTTGACCGGTGCGGTGGCCCCGGAGGTGGTCTTTCGGGGGCCCTCGACCCGCAGGTTGACCGACGCGTCGGCGGCCCCGGTGGTCGGGTTCAACGCGGCCAGGGCCCGTCGCGTCACCCCGCCCACGGTCTGGAACGCGCCGCCGACGATCAGCCGGTTGCCGACCAGCCGCATGTCGTTGACCTGGTTGTTGAGCGCGGCGGGGGCGAACCCGGCGACCCGGGCGCCGGTGGCCGCGTCGACCCGGGCCACCCGTGGCGCGGCCACGCCGTTGACCGTCGTGAACGCGCCACCGAGGTAGAGCGAGCGGCCGTCCGGCGCGGCGGCGAGCGCCTTCACCGTGCCGTTGACCACGGGCCGGAACGTGGTGTCGATCCGGCCGGTGGTGGCGTCGATGGCCACGAGCCGCGGCATCGCCAGCTGGGCGGTCTGCCCGGCGTTGCGGACCTTGGTGAACGAGCCGGCCAGGTACACCCGGTTGCCGATCTGGAGGATCCGGTACACGGTCCCGTCGAGCGCGTGCGGTGTCCAGTCCACCGGATTGGCGCCGACCACCGTGGAGTGTGTGGCGTTGACCGCGAGGGCCGGGGACGGGGGGAGCGCGCCGCCCGCGGCGGCGAGCGCGGCCACGACGGCGGTGGCCGCCCTCCGGCGACGCCGGCGCCGGGCCGGGGTCGCGCGGGGCTGATCGCGTGAGGTCGTCATCGCCGAAGCATGCCGCCCGGACCCGGGTCGGCGCAGTCGGGTTCCCGCCGCTGGTCGCACGGCGTTCGGCCAATCCGGACGGTCCGTCCGTCCGGTGCGGGATGATCTTGTCGGCCGATGCGGGCGCGCCCGGCGGGCCGGAAACCCGGCTGCCGGGGCGACCCGGAGGCAGTACCGTGTCCCGGTCCGGCACACGGGAGGAGTTCGCGATGCCACAGCGCCGGGAGGCCGCGGTGCTGGTCTTCGACGCCGACGACACGCTCTGGGAGAACAACGTCCTCTTCGAGCGGGTGATCGACGACTTCCTCACCTGGCTGGACCATCCGACGCTGGACCGGACGGAGATCCGGACGGTGCTCGACGACATCGAGCGGGCCAACGCCGTCGCGCACGGCTACGGCAGCAAGGTCTTCCTGCGCAGCCTGGGGGAGTGCCTGGAGAAGCTGCGCGCGCGGCCGGCGACCGACCGGGAGCGCGCCGAGATCGACGACCTGGCGGCGGCGCTGGTCGGCCACCAGGTCGAGCTGATGCCCGGCGTGGCGGAGACCCTGGACGATCTGGCCACCCGGCACGAGCTGCTGCTGCTCACCAAGGGGGAGCGCGAGGAGCAGCAGCGCAAGCTCGACGCCTGCGGCCTGCTGCACCACTTCCGTGCCGCGCACATCGTGCCGGAGAAGGACGTCGACACCTACCGCTGGCTGGCCCGGGAACACGCCTTCGACCCGGCCAGCGCCTGGATGGTCGGCAACTCCCCGCGCTCGGACATCCTGCCCGCCCGGGCCGCCGGCCTGAACGCGGTCTTCATCCCCAACGAGAACACCTGGGTGCTGGAGCACGACGAGCTGGACCCCTCCGACCGCGGGGTGATCCGGCTGGCCGCCTTCCCCGACCTGGTCCGGCACTTCTGATCCGGCGGGTAACGTCCCTGGCGTGCCGCTGACCTTCCCGTCGCACCTGGCGCCGGTGCTGCCGCTGAAGCTCTGGCGGCCGCACTGGTTCGACGGGGTGGCGCTGGCCACCGGCGCGGTCGCGCCGGATGCGGCCTACCTGTTCACCGGCACCGGGCTCGATCTCGGGCTGCGCACGCACACCCTCGGCGGGCTGCTCTGGTGGTGCCTGCCCGTCGCCCTCGGCTACGCCTGGATCGTCCGCCGGGTGATCGCCGGGATCGCCGTGCACCTGCCCGGCCAGCGGCTGTTCGGCTGGCCCGACCACGCCGCGCTGGCCGGCGTCCGGCATCCCTGGCAGGTCACCGTCTGCTCGGCGCTGATCGGCGCGTTCAGCCACGTAGCCTGGGACCGGGTCACCCACAGCGACCGGTGGCCGCGCCTGCTCGGCATCGCCGACTTCCACGCCCTGACCGGGCTCTACTGGTGGCAGGTGGCGGACGTGGTGGGCAGCCTCGGCGGCGGGCTGCTGGTCGCCGTCCTGGCGGTGCGCGCCGCCCATCGGCGTGAGATCTTCGACGGCGCCCGGCCGCCGGCGCCGCCGGCTCGGCCGGGGATGTTCTGGGGGGTCGCCCTGGCGGTCACCGGACTCGGGACGCTGCTGCTGCCGGGTCTGCCGGCGGCCACCGTCGCGGCGCCGGCCGGGGTGCGCCTGCTGCACCTCGCGGCGGTCGCGCTGATCGCCGGGGCGGCCGCGGCCGGGGCCCTGACCGGGCCCCCGCGCGGCGCCGGGCGCAGCCCTCGCCTCGAACACCAACAGCGTTGGTCCGGCTGACCCTGTTACGCCGACATGCCGTATTTCAACGTTGGTATCAATCACATTCCCCCGGGCCCGCGGAAGCTTGTCCGACCTGCGAGAACCTGCCTAACCTGAGCCCGCGCCCACGACTCTTCGGGGTGAGTCGGGGGCGCGCCGAAGTCCGGTAGTTGGGCACCGTGGAGCTGAGTGCATGCGGGCCGGCTCGCCGTGTTGAGCCCGGCGTTGGCGGCGTGCCACGCAACGTCGTGCTCGCGAACGGCGAAGACCGCTACCACGCCGGACGGCTGGGGTCAGGACCGGGGAGTTGCGGACCCGGTCCTGACCCGTCCGGCCACCTCCGCCACCCCGCGACGATCGACCGGACCGGGGCGGTGCGCGGACCGGCGCCGTGCGAGGATCCTCCGCGTGAAGCCGACGAGGGCCGCCCGGCTGACCTCCCTGCCACCGCACGCGCGGCAGGTCGTCATCGTCACCGGCGAGGGCTGGCGCACCACCCACGCCACCCTGGAGACGTACGACCGCGCCGGCGACGACTGGCGGCCGGCCCTGCCCCCGCTGCCCGCCCGGATCGGCGCCGACGGGTTCAGCGACCGGCACGTCGAGGGCGTGCCCACCACCCCGACCGGCGTCTACGCCATCGGCCCCACCATGTACGGCATCGCCGCCGACCCGGGCGTGCGCTACCCCTACCACCGGGTGGCCGTCGACGACTGGTGGAACGCCGAGCCGGACTCCCCGCACTACAACAGCTTCCAGCGCTCCGCCGAGCAGTTGGGCGGCCAGAGCGAGGCGCTGTGGCGGGAGGACCCGGCGTACACCCACTTCGCGGTGATCACCTACAACATGCCGCCGACCGTGCCGGCCCCGGTGCCGCACGCCGGCAGCGGCATCTTCCTGCACCAGTTCGGCCGTGCCGAGGGCAGTCCCACGGCCGGCTGCGTGAGCCTGTCCCGCGAGCACCTGGTCGCGGTGCTCACCTGGCTCGACCCCGAGGCGGCGCCGCACGTCGTGCTCAGCCCCGCCGAGCGGCTCGACCGCTACTGACCCGCCAGCCGCCCCCACGAGCCCGCCAGGACCGCATTCCGATGGACACGATCAGCACCGGCCAGCCGCCCGCCGAGAACGCCGCCAGCACCTGTTACCGGCACCCGAAGCGGGAGACGCTGCTGCGCTGCACCCGCTGCGACCGCCCCATCTGCCCCGACTGCATGCGCGAGGCGCCGGTCGGCCACCGCTGCCCCGAGTGCGTCCGGGCGGACAACCGGACGGTCCGCCAGGCCCGCACGGTCTTCGGCGGCCGGCTCGTCGCCCGCCCGCTGGTGACGTACGCGCTGGTCGCCCTCATTCTGCTGGCGTACCTGGTCGAGCTGGTCCACCCGGCCGTGCTCGGCCAGTTCGACAGCCTGGGCACCGGGCTGGTCGACGACGCCGGCGAGCGCTACGTCGACGACGGCGTCGCCCGCCCCGGGTACGAGCTCGTCGGGGTTGCGCACGGCGAGTGGTACCGCCTCATCACCTCGTCCTTCCTGCACCTGCTGCCCACCCAGGGTGCCCTCGGCTTCCTGCACATCGCGTTCAACCTGTGGTGGCTGTGGGAGCTCGGCCGGGTGATCGAGGACCGGCTGGGGCACGCGCGGTACCTGGCCGTCTATCTGCTCTCCGCGCTGGGCGGCGGCGTCCTGGGCTTCCTGGTCTCCCCGCACGAGGCGGCGGTCGGCGCCTCCGGCGCGGTCTACGGCCTGGCCGGCTGCTACGTGGTGCTCGCCCGGCGGCTGCACCACCACCCGATCGACCCGCAGCGGGTGCTCATCCCGTTCGTGATCTGGATGGTGCTCTCCGCCGGCTGGACCTCCTGGGAGGGGCACCTCGGCGGCCTGCTGGTCGGCGGCCTGGTCGGCCTCGGGTTCGCGTACGCCCCGGCCCGGCGGCGGACCGCCGTGCAGGTGGCGGTCACCGCGGCGGTCGCCGTGCTGCTCGTCGCGCTGGTCGTGGCGAAGTCGCTCGCCCTCACCGGCTGACCGTCGCCGAGCGCCCGCCGGCGGGGCGGACGAACGGCTCTGGTGGACGGGGCCGCCCGGCGCGACACTGAGCCATGGCACCTCAGCGCGTACCACTGCTCGCCAGCCTGGTCGTGCTGCTCGCGGCGGCCTGCACGACGACCGACCACGACGGCGCGGCCCCGACGACCGCGCCGGCGCCGGTGGCCGGCACCACCGCCGCCGCGACCACGCCCGCCGCCACCCCGGCCGCGCCCTCCAGCCGGGCGCCCGTCGAGGGCGCCTGGCGGGTGACCTACGGCTGGGCCGTCCCCGCGACACCCGCCCGGGTGCCACACCAGGTCCGGGTGCCGGTCACCCCGGCACCGGGGGAGCCGCTGCCGGTCCTGGTCGAGGTGCGGGTCGGGGACCACCCGGCCGAGGGGTTCAGCCGGATCACCTTCGCCTTCCGCGGCCCGACACCGTCCTACCAGGTCGGCTACGTGCCGCAGGTGTGGACCGAGGGTCGCGGAGCGCCCGTCGAACTGCCCGGCACGGCCTACCTGTCGGTGCGGTTCGACCCGGCGCAGGCGCACGACGCCCGCGGCGCCGGCACGGCCGACCTGCCGCCGGCCCGGATCGGCTATCCGACCCTGCTTGGCTGGGCCGCGGCCGGCGACTTCGAGGGCCACCTCAGCTTCGGGATCGGGCTCCGGCCCCCGGCCGGCGGGACGCTGCCGGTGCGGCTCGGCGAGTCCACCCGCCCCGACGGCACCCACGTCGTCGCGGTCGACGTGCGACGCGGCTGACGCGCGCGCGGACCGGCCGCGCCGGCCCGGTGGCCGGCGCGGTCGGGCACGTGGGTCAGCCGACCTCGCCGCGGACGATGGCCACCGCCACCCGGCAGAACTCGTCCATGTCCGGGTTGAACCCCGCGGCGATGTCCGGGTGCAGCCCGGCGCGGGTCTCGTCGAGCAGCCGACGGCAGACCTCCTCCACGGGCTCACCCGCGTAGCCTGCGCGGACCCGGTCGGCGGCCGCCTGCAGGGCCGAGGTCAGCTGATCCTCCAGCGGGCCGCGCAGCTTCTGCTGCACAGGGTCGAGCCCGCTCGGATCGAGCGTGACATGTGGCTCCGACATCGGCGCTCCCTTCTTCGGCGACCGCGGTACCCCACCGCCGTCGTCGGTCAAACCATCCTCGGTACGGCCGCCACGCGGACCTGGTACGAGAAGTCCTCCGCGGGCTCCTCGACGTAGGACAACCGGCGGATCTGCCGGTCGTCGGACCAGAGGGCGACGTCGACCAGCACCCCGAGGTGGGCCAGGCCGATGTTCGCCACCCGTTTCTTGTCCTGGAGCACCGCACAGACCCCGCCCACCAGCGTGCTGGCGTCGGAGGTGCGGTGCCCGGGCGGGCAGCGCAGAGTCACGTCCACCTCGACCGGACCGGTGAGCGGGGTCCACCCCGTGCGCTGGGCCGCCGTGCAGGCGGCCTGGAGCAGGGCGCGGACCCTCGTCGCCTGCCGGTGCCCGGCGGCGAAGATGGACAGGGCCTCGGTTTTGACCGGGGGCAGGCCGCTCACCTCGAACGTCAGGGCGAGAGCGCGGGTGTCCTGCACGACGGCACCTCCTCGTGGGGATCCTGCCCAACCGATGGGACCGCAGAAGGGAGTTCGCGCGAGAACCAACCGATCGGACGGGCTGGGGTCGGCCGGAGGCGTATCGACTTCGACGGCGACGCGCTGGCTGCGGAGCTACGGAGCTACGGAAACGCTAGTCCACCGGGCGCACGCTGGGTAGCTCGCCGTTCACTGCGTGGGACGGGCCGGGAAGGCGCAGAACTCGTTCCCCTCCGGGTCGGCCAGCACCCACCAGGACGTCGCCGGGGTGGGCTCGCGCAGCAGGGTGGCCCCGGCCGTGATCAGCGCGGTCACCTCCGAGCCGGTCAGCTCGACGTCCCAGTGCACCCGGTTCTTCACCCGCTCGCGCTCCGGCACCGGGTCGAAGACCCAGTGGTCCCAGGGGAAGCCCGCCGCGCCGATCACCGAGGCGGCACCCTCGGCGGCGGTCTCCACCCGGCCGCCGGTCACCCGCGCCCACCAGGCGGCCTGGGCGGCCGGGTCGGCGCTGTCCACCACCAGCTCGAACACGCCGGGCCGGGCACCCTCGCGCGGCGCGAACGCGCAGAACTGGTTGCCCTCGGGGTCGGCCAGCACCCACCAGCTGATCTCGGAGTCCGGCTCGCGGACCAGGCGCGCGCCGGCGGCGAGCAGCGCGGCCGGCTCCGGGTCGGCGAGTCGCAGGTCAAGGTGAACGCGGGTCTTCCCGGTCCGCGGCTCGGGCACGGTGTTGACCCAGATCGACTCGGCCGCCGAGGCGGCGGCGCGGGCATCGATCCGGGCGTCGCCGTCGCCGGTGTCGACCAGCTCCCCGTCGAGGATGCCGGCCCAGAAGCCGCCGAGCCGCCGGGCATCCGCCGCGTCCATGCAAAGGTCCTTGAAGCGCGCGATCATCCGGCCATCATGCCGGCCGGGTCGGACAGCCACCGGCCCCGGCCGGTCGGGAGTGGCCCGGGCCGAGGCCCGTGATCCGCACCACAGCGCCCGCTGTCGTATCCGTGTCGTGACCGTCAGGTTTCGCAGCGTCGCAGCCAGGGCACTGTCTGGCCCACGAAACGTCCCGCGGCGCCCGCCCGACACCGGCGCCTGGACCGTCTCGCCGTGCGCCGGGGCACGGGTGACTCCCCGGTCTTCGCCGAAGAAAGGGGGAGGGCGATGACGACAGACCCCGACACGGCCGCGCGGCGGCGGCCGGCCCGGCGTGCGGCGGCGGCAGCCGCCGCACTCGCGTTGGTGGCCCCGCTGGCCGCCTGCGGATCGGGCGGCGAGGGCGGCACACCCACCATCAACCTGTACTACCCGCCCGAGCAGAACATCCAGAAGGTCGTCGACGACTGCAACGCGCAGGCCCAGGGGCGCTACCGGATCGCCTACCGGGTGCTGCCGCGGCAGGCCGACGAACAGCGGGTGCAGATGGTGCGGCGGCTCGCGGCGCAGGACCGCGGGATGGACGTGCTCGGCCTCGACGTCACCTGGACCCAGGAGTTCGCCAGCGCCAAGTGGATCCGGGAGTGGACCGGCCAGGACAAGGCCGAGGTCGAGCAGGGCACCCTCGCCGGGCCGCTGGACACCGCCCGGTACGAGGGCAAGCTCTACGCCGCGCCGAAGAACACCAACGTGCAGCTGCTCTGGTACCGCACCGACCTGGTGCCGGAGCCGCCGAAGAGCTGGGACGAGATGATCTCCGCCGCCCAGCAGCTCAAGCAGCAGGGCAAGCCCTACCAGGTGCTCACCATGGGGGCGCAGTACGAGGGCCTGGTCGTCCTCTACAACACCCTGGCCGAGAGCGCGGGCGGGAAGGTCCTCAGCGACGACGGCAAGCAGGCCGTGATGGACGCGGGCACGGTGCGGGCGCTCGACCAGCTGAAGAAGTTCGCCACCTCGGGCGTGACCTCGCCGTCGTTCACCAACGCCACCGAGGACCCGGTGCGGCTGGAGTTCCAGTCCGGCTCCGGCGCCTTCCAGGTCAACTGGCCGTTCGTCTACCCGGCTATGCAGGAGGCCAACCCGGAGCTTGCCCAGAAGGTGAAGTGGGCGCGGGTGCCGGGCATCGACGCGAACACCCCGAGCAAGGTCACCATCGGCGGGGTGAACATGGCGGTCAGCTCCTACTCCAGGCACCCGGAGGAGTCCTTCGCGGCCGCCCGGTGCATCCGCGACGCCCAGCACCAGAAGTTCTCCGCGGTCAACGACGGGGTGCCGCCCACCATCGAGGCGGTCTACGCCGACCCGGAGATGGACAAGGCGTACCCGATGAAGGAGACCATCCTGGAGGAGCTGAAGGAGCCGGCGGTCCGGCCGCTGACCCCGGCGTACCAGAGCATCTCCACGGTCATGTCGGCGATCCTGTCGCCGCCGTCGGCGATCCGGCCCGAGCAGACCGCGAACGAGCTGCGCGACGCCATCGCCGACGCGCTCGAGTCGAAGGGGGTCCTGCCATGAGCGTCAACGCCACGCCCGCCGGCGCGGACGTCGCGGCGGACGCCGAGCGTTCCGCCGGCCGGCACGCCGCCGTGCCCGCCCAACGCGCCCGCCGCCGGTCGAAGCCGCCGCTGAGCGAGAACAAGCGCGCCGAGCGGCGCCTCGGCTGGCTGCTCTGCGCGCCGGCCGCGCTGGTCATGGTGCTGGTCACCGCGTACCCGATCCTCTACTCGGTCTGGTTGTCGCTGCAGCGCTTCGACCTGCGCTTCCCCGACCAGCGCGAGTTCATCGGGCTGGAGAACTACGTGACCGTGCTGACCAACCAGTTCTGGTGGACGGCGTTCGGCGTGACCGCGCTGATCACCGTGGTCACCGTGGCGGTCGAGCTGGTGCTCGGCATGGGCCTGGCGCTGATCATGCACCGGACGCTGGTCGGCCGGGGCATCGTCCGCACCGCGGCGCTGATCCCGTACGGGATCGTCACGGTGGTCGCCGCCTTCTCCTGGCGGTACGCCTGGACGCCCGGCACCGGCTACCTGGCCAACCTGTTCGACGGCAGCGCCCCGCTGACCGAGCGGGCCAGCTCGCTGGCGATCATCATGCTGGCCGAGATCTGGAAGACCACGCCGTTCATGGCGCTGCTGCTGATGGCCGGGCTGGCGCTGGTGCCGGAGGACCTGCTCAAGGCCGCCTCCACCGACGGCGCGACGGCCTGGCAGCGGTTCACGAAGGTGATGCTGCCGGTGATGAAGCCGGCCATCCTGGTCGCGCTGCTGTTCCGCACCCTGGACGCGTTCCGGGTGTTCGACAACATCTTCGTGCTCACCGCCGGCGGCAACGAGACCTCGTCGGTGTCGATGCTCGCCTACAACAACCTGATCCGGGGGTTGAACCTGGGCATCGGCTCCACCATGTCGGTGCTGATCTTCCTCGCCGTGGCGGTCATCGCGTTCGTGTTCGTGAAGCTGTTCGGCACCGCTGCCCCCGGCAGCGACGACGGGGAGAGGCGCTGAGATGGCCACCGAAACCACCTCCCGGGCGAAGCTGCGCTGGGGCCTGCTGGACGTCATCGTCGTCGTCTTCGCGCTGGTCCCGGTGCTCTGGATCGCCTCGCTGTCGTTCAAGACCCCGGCCACCCTCACCGACGGGAAGTTCTGGCCCCGGGAGTGGACCCTGGACAACTACCGGACGATCTTCGACACCGACCAGTTCGTCCGGGCCCTGGTCAACTCGATCGGCATCGCGCTGATCGCCACCCTGATCGCGGTGGTGCTGGGGGCGATGGCCGCGTACGCGATCTCCCGGCTGGACTTCCCCGGCAAGAAGGTGCTGGTCGGGGTGTCCCTGCTGATCGCCATGTTCCCGCAGGTGTCGCTGGTGTCGCCGCTGTTCGACATCGAGCGGCAGCTCGGCATCTTCGACACCTGGCCGGGGCTGGTCCTGCCGTACATCACCTTCGCCCTGCCGCTGGCGATCTACACGCTCTCGGCGTTCTTCAAGCAGATCCCGTGGGACCTGGAGAAGGCGGCGAAGATGGACGGCGCCACCCAGGGCCAGGCGTTCCGGCGGGTGATCGCCCCGCTGGCCGCGCCGGGGCTGTTCACCACGGCCATCCTGGTCTTCATCTTCTGCTGGAACGACTTCCTGTTCGCCATCACGCTCACCTCGACCGAGCGGGCCCGTACGGTCCCGGTGGCGCTGTCGTTCTTCACCGGCGAGTCGCAGTTCGAGGATCCCACCGGGGCGATCTGCGCCGCCGCCGTGGTGATCACCATTCCGATCATCCTGTTCGTGCTCTTCTTCCAGCGCCGCATCGTCTCCGGTCTGACCTCCGGCGCAGTCAAGGGATAGGTGGTGTTGTCATGGCCGACATCGTGCTGGACAAGGTGAGCAAGCGGTTCCCGGACGGGACCCCCGCGGTGCAGGACGTCGACCTGGAGATCGCCGACGGCGAGTTCGTGATCCTGGTCGGCCCCTCCGGCTGCGGGAAGTCCACGACCCTGAACATGATCGCCGGGCTGGAGGACATCAGCTCCGGGGAACTGCGTATCGCGGGGGAGCGGGTCAACGACAAGGCCCCCCGGGACCGGGACATCGCCATGGTCTTCCAGTCCTACGCCCTCTACCCGAACATGACCGTCCGGGAGAACATGGCCTTCCCGCTCCGGCTGGCGAAGCTGGACAAGGAGACCATCCACCAGAAGGTGGACGAGGCGGCGAAGGTCCTGGAGCTGACCCCGCTGCTGGACCGCAAGCCGGCCAACCTCTCCGGCGGGCAGCGGCAGCGGGTGGCCATGGGGCGGGCGATCGTCCGCCAGCCCAAGGCGTTCCTCATGGACGAGCCGCTGTCCAACCTGGACGCGAAGCTGCGGGTGCAGATGCGCACCGTGGTGTCCCGGCTGCAGAAGCAGCTCGGCACCACCACCGTCTACGTGACCCACGACCAGACCGAGGCGATGACCCTCGGCGACCGCGTGGTCATCATGCGAGGTGGCGCGGTGCAGCAGGTCGGCCCGCCGCAGGAGCTCTACGACCACCCCCGCAACCTCTTCGTGGCCGGGTTCATCGGCTCGCCGTCGATGAACTTCCTGCACGCCGCCGTCGAGGACGGTCACCTGCGCACGGCGCTGGGCGACGTGCCGATCGGGGACCGGGTACGCCGGCAGCTCGACGGCGCCGACGCCCCGCGCGAGCTGATCCTCGGCATCCGTCCCGAGCACTTCGAGGACGCCGCGCTGATCGACGACGAGACCCGCCGTCGGGGCCTGGAGTTCGAGGCGCCGGTCGACATCGTCGAGTCGATGGGCTCGGACAAGTACGTCTACTTCACGGTCGAGGGGGAGCGGGCCAGCGCCGCGGAGCTGGAGGAACTGGCCGCCGACGCGGGCGCCGCGGACTTCACCGGGACCGGGTCGAGCCTGGTCACCCGGCTGTCGGCCGAGTCCCCGGTCCGCGAGGGCGAGCCGCGGCAGGTCTGGTTCAACCTGGAGAAGATCCACCTCTTCGATCCGTCCACCGGACGGAACCTCACCCTGCACGAGGGGCGGGCGTCGGGCGCGCTGGCCGACTGAGCTTCGTAGGTGCTGCGGGGCCGGAGGCGGAAGTCGCCTCCGGCCCCGCGCATCGGCGGATCGGCCGCGTTCGCCGCACCTTTCGCCGGCATGCGGATTGCGCCGGGGTCCATACACTGTGGAAAGCGGAACCTGGGCCGATCGATGGGAAACTGCGATGGCATCGGCAGGGCAGAGGGACGGCGTCGCGCGGCGCATCATCATTTCGACCTTCAAGATCCTCTTTCCGTCGGCGGCCGAGCGCATTCAGGCCTTCGACGACATCGTCGCCGAAATCCAGGGCATGGACGCCGACAGCCTCGAAGGGCGCGCCCTGCCGCGTCGTCTCGAAGATGCCTCGGACCGGATATCGGCGCGGCTGAGCCGCATCGAGGAGATAGAATTCGTCGGGCTCGCCGATGCGGAACGGTCGCTGGCGATAACGGGCGTCGAGCAGGCGTTGGTGGAGATGGAACTCTCCCCCGAAGACGTCATCAAGGACGCCATCACCACGGAGCAGTTGAGGGCCGCGCTCGAACCCGTGGCCGTGCGCCGCTGGCGATCCGATCAATTGGGAGAGGATGCCCAGGCCTACGGTCGGGTCTATCTCACCGAAGCGGCCGCATACATCTCGGCGCTCGTGCACGACCTCCCGGGCTTCGAGAGCCGGGTGGCGTGGGAAACGTATGTGAACACCAAGAAACTGGAAGCGATACTCGAACGCGGCATCACGGGTGTCGTCCTGCCCAAGTTCCGGCCGGGGCTGCCTCGGGAGGTCAGCCGCTTCGAGGCCGGATACCGTTCCGACATCACCAACACCTACAAATACACCGACCTGTTCGGGCTCAATCTGCCCGTCGAACTCCGGCGCCACCCGGTCGACGTGACATACATTCGGCTCCGGGCCCTCCCCGACGACCCGGCCGCCGGTCTCGCGGGCACCGCGACCTCCGGCCCGCTGGAGGTCAACCCGAAGGTCGACTCGGCCATCGGTGAGGTGGCGAACATCCGTAAGGGCCAGCGGAAGAGCACCCGGATCCTGCTCACGGGTTCGGCCGGGTCGGGCAAGACGACCATCAGCCAATGGCTCGCCATCGCCATGGCCCAGCGCAAACTCCCCGAGGCCATGGCCGCCTGGACCGACTGCGTGCCTCTGGTCACCCAGCTCAGATATGCCTTCAAGGCGAATGTCGAGCCCGAGTACCAGGACATGATCCGTGCCGCGATGTACCGCGGATCGACGGTGCCGGGCTCGTGGGTGGTGGACTGCCTGGACCGGGGCGACGCCGTGGCGATCTTCGACGGATTCGACGAGCTGTCCGAACACGACAGGAATCGTGCGCTGGCGTGGATCGACAAACTGATGACCGAGCATCCGAAGGCGCACGTCTTCGTCACGTCCCGGCCGGACGTCCTGGACAACCGTTGGTTCCAGCGCCGTGACTTCGTCACCCTCCAGCTCCTTCCGATGAACGACGAGGAGGCGGAGGAGTGCATCGACCGCTGGTTCGACGCGTTGATCAGCGGCACGTCCGACGCCGAGAAGATAGTCGAGTTCCGCCGGCAGCACGCGAAGCTCGTGTACGACTTCCAGAACCGTCCGAACGTCCGCGACCTCAGCGAGACACCGCTGCTGTGCGCGATGCTGTGCGCCTTCTACGCGCACAAACTGTCGGATGCCGCGCCCGAGAGCAGGGCGGAGCTGTACGAACGGGTGGTGGCCGCTCTCATCTATTTCCGTGATCACGGAAAGGAGGTGGCCGAGACCTCGACGGTGGGCCTCACCTACAAGCAGAAGCTTCTCCTGCTCCAGGCCATCGCGAAAAAGATGACGGCCGGCTCGACCACGACCATCCGGATCGAGCCGTTGCGAGAACTGCGGAAGCACCACCTGTCCCGGCCGGGAAGCAACGCCCGGCGGGACGTGCTGGCCCCCACCGCGCAGGAGATCGTGGCGGCCCAACTTCGCGGGATGGTCAACACCCACATCGAGCCCCGGGACGCGCTGGTCCATCTCCTCGACCGCAGCGTCGTCTTCTACAAGGTCGCCCACAACCAGGCGCAGTTCACCCACCGATCCATCCAGGAGTTCCTCGCCGGCTGGGCGTACGCGTACGACGAGATCGAATCCCTCCTGGAACGGGTGACGCAGCCGGACTGGCGCCGCATCATCGTCTTCGCCGCCGGCGCCCCGGTGCAGGAGAGCGCCGCTTCGCTGCTGGTTTCCGGGATACTCGACAAGGCGGAGTCCGCCGGACCCGAGCGGCGCGACGTCCTCCTGCTGGCCGCGGAGTGCATCACTGCGGCGGGACACGTCGAACCGGAGGTCGCCGCACGGGCCGAGAGGCTGATCGGGGAGGTTCTTCCGCCCCGGACGCCGGAGGAGGCCCGCTCACTGTCGGGAATCGGTGAGGAGCTGCTGACCTGGCTCGACGGCCATTCCCAGCGGTCACCGGAGGTCGTGAGCGCCTGCATCGCCGCGGCCGCCCGGATAGGTGGCCCGGCGGCGGTCAACACGATCTCGCAGTACAGTCACCCGGACGCCCACCCGGTGGTGGTCGACGCGCTGCTCCGCGCGTGGAACGAGTTCGAGGACGCCGAGGCCTACGCGCGGCAGGTCCTGGCCGGCCTGGGGCTGGTTGACCACCTGGTGACGGCGCGGACGGCCGCGCAGTTGGCCGCGGTCCACCACGTCCCCGGGGTGCAGGCCCTGTGCATCCGGGTGACCGACGACGTGGCCGACCTGACGAGCATCAGCGCGCTGCCGGACCTGACCGAGCTCGACTGCAGCGGGCTGCCTCGGCTGCGGAGCACCCGGGGCCTCGGCGACCTGCGTCACCTGCGCCGGATCAACCTCAACGACAAGGCGCATCTCCTGGACATCGGCGACCTGACCCGATTGCCGCAGCTCGAGGAGCTTCACCTGCGTGGTGCCGTCGCGCTGGCGCCGGAGGAGATCGCCGGTCTCCGCGACGTGGCCTCGCTCCGAATCCTGACTCTCGACGATTGCCGGCAGCTCTACGACTTCGGGTGGCTGTCGTCGTTGACCGGTCTGCGCACGCTTGCCCTCGACGGGTGCTACGTCTCCGACCTCGACTTCTGCTCCTCGTTGAAGGAGCTGCGGACGATCCGGATCCGCTCCGAGTCGGGCCTGGACGACGCGCGTCAACTCGCGGCGTGCGGGAAGCTGCGCCGCATGATGGTCGGGCTCTCCGCGGGGCGGAGGCCGGCCCTGCCCACCATGAGCCCGAGCCTGCGGGACGTGGAACTCACCGGCTCGGTGTCGGTCGCGGACCTGGCCGCTCTGGCGCCCGCCGCCGAGCTGCGCCGGCTCCGGGCCGACGCGGTGCGGGACCTGTTCGACCTGCGAGCGGTTCCCGTGTTCGGCCACCTCACGCACCTGCTGCTGCCGCACTGCCGGAACCTGGTGTGGTCCGGGGCGGCGCTCGACGGCTTCGGGGCGCTGGAGGTCCTGGACCTCAGCGGTTCGATGATCACGGACGTGGATTTCCTGGCCGGCTGCGCCAGCCTTCGTCGCGTCTACCTCAACGGGTGCCAGCGGCTCACCGACGTGAGCGCCCTGGCGGACCTGCCCGAACTGGAATATCTCAGCATGGAGGGCGGCGTTCCCGGTGTCACGGAGGACATGGTGGAGGCGCTCAAGACCCGGTCGGGTGGGCGGCTCACCGTGAACCATGACCCCTTTCCGGACCCCTTCGAGATCAGCGAGTACATCGGGGCCTGAGGCGACCCCCGTGGCGGTGCCGGGGTGGCGTCACCAGGAGTGCCGCAGCGGCAGCCCGAGGAAGGTGGCGTAGCCGGCGAGGGCCGACTCGACGCGGGCCCGCAGCGCGGCGTCGAACGGCGTCAACTGCCGCACGGTCACCGTGACGGCCCGCTTGCCCGCGGTCCGCTTCCAGATGCCGACCGTCCGGCCGCCGCGCACCACCGTGGCCTGGAAGATGCCGTTGTTGCCGGGGACGACGGCGTTCGCGTGCGCCGGATCGAGCATCAGCGAGCGGTCCTTGTAGCCCAGCAGGTACTCGTCGAAGCCGGGCAGGGTGTGTACGTCGTCGACCGGCGCCCGAGGCGCGTCGAGCAGGGCGGCGTCGACCACGGCCGGCACACCGTCCACCTCGACCGGGGCGAGCGCGTCGCCGGCCGCCGCGATGCCCCGGGTGGCGTCGGTGACCGTGAGGCCGGTCCACCGGGCCAGCTCGTGCCGGGTCACCGGGCCGTGGCCGCGGACGTAGCGGTGGGCCAGCAGACCCAGTGCCTCGTCCCGCTCGGGGCGGTGCGGGTCCGGCGCCCACTCGTCCAGCAGTGCGAACGTCTGCTCGGTGCCGACGTGCGGGGCGATGCAGGTGACGCCGCGCTGGCTGGCGTACCAGAGCATGTGGTAGCCGCGCTGGCCGGTGGTGTCCAGCCCGGCGGCGCGCAGCGTGGTCAGGCACTCGGCCCGGCTGAGCCGGCCCCCGCCCACCAGGGCCGCACCCAGCACCTCGGCGGCGCGGTCCGCGTCGGTCTCGGCCAGGCCGAGCTGCGCCCAGCGGGCGGCCACGCCGGACAGCGCCCGGACGCCGGCCACCGCCAGCATCCACCGCGCGTCCCGGGGCGGCACCAGGTGCACCGTGCCCCGCATCGGCCAGGTGCGCAGCGCCTCGCGCCGCTCCAGCGCCGCGCGCACGTCGACCTGGGTCCGGCCGGGCAGGCGCACGCCGAGGGACCAGAGACCGCTCGCCGCGTCCTGGGCCTGCATGGCGCCGAACCACTCGACCACGTCGGCCACGCTGTCCGGACGCGCGGTCGGGTGCGGGCGCAGCAACAGGCTGGTCATCCGCAGCGCCAGCGCCTCGGCGCCGGTGAGGCGTACGGTCACGAGGTGGCCTCCCGTCGACGTGGACGGTCAGCATAGGTCGGCGGTGTGACGTTCCCGGCGGACGGACGACCGGACGGGCGGGCCGTCGCCCACCCGCACGGGATGCCGTCGCGTCAGCGGTTGCGGCGTGCCCGCTCCGGCACGTCGGCGTCCACCAGCTCCCGGCGGACCTGCGCGTTGACCGGCTGCTCCTCGACGACCTCGTCCTTGGCCAGCCGGACCCGCTCGACCGGGACCTGGTCCTTGGCGACCACCGGGTGCTCGGCGCGCAGCTCCATCTCGCGCTGCTCCTCGCCGATGCCGGCCCGGGCGGCGTCCCGGTCGGCCTCGCTGATCGGCTCGTGGACGACGGTCACCTCGTCGTGCTCGACCGGCACGTTCGTCTGGACGTTCTCGGTGACCACGCGCTTGCTCAGCCGCGCGGCGCCCGCCGGCTCACTCTCGGTGCCGACCCGCAGCCGCTCCTCGGACCGGACCACCTCCGGCGCGCCCGGCATCCGCTGCGGCGGCGGCCCGGCCTGCTCCCCGAACTGGTAGTGCCGGTAGAGCTGGGCGAGCTGGTCGGTGCCGAGCGGCTGTTCGGTGCCGGTCTCCACGCTGGGAGCACTGCGCACGGTCGCCTTGTCGTACGGCACCTGGAGGCGGCCGTCCGGCTGCATCCGGGCCGCCTGGAGCGGCGTCATCGACTCGTGATGGGCCATCACCCCGGTCTTCACGCTGACCCAGGTCGCCTCGCCGGCGGGATCGGCCCAGACCTGGCCCACGCTACCGATCTTCGCGCCCGAGCGGTCCTGGACGTCCTGCCCGTACAGCGAGCGGACCTGCTGCTCCGTGAGTCGCATGGTTCGTCCTTCCTCTCGTGGGTCACCACCCGGGTCCCCGGCGGCGCGCTCGGCATTCCCCGAAACCGGGACGAATAGGAGGAGGGGTAGCGGCGGTGCCCGTAACGACCCGGCGCGCGAGGAATGAGCGCCGCCGGAGCGGGGATGCGGCGCCAGGAAAACAATGCGAGGAATGCGAGGTGTGGGTGATGACAGCGTCCAGTGAACCGGCCCGGGGTGCCGGGCGGGCCGCCACCGCCCGGCCGGCGGGCCCGTCCGGCGGGGCGAAGACCAGCGCCGCGGCCACCTTCTCGCTGGTCTTCGGCGTGGCGGCCCTGCTCAGCGTGCTCACCGCGATCCTGGCCTCGGTCGGGCTGCTGCTGGGGATCATCGGGCTCATCCTGGGCATCTTCGGGCTGCGGATGAGCCGGCGTCCCGGCGTGACCGGGCGCGGGGTGGCGATCGGTGGTCTGGTGCTCAGCGCCCTGGCGGTGCTGATCGGGCTGGCGCTCGCCGCCGGCATCAGCACGTTCATCAACAACGAGCAGGCGGTGGACCGGCTGGAGAAGCGGGTGACCGACCTGCGGGACAAGCTCAACGACTGAGCCCGGGAGCACCCCTGATCGCGCTACGCCAGCCACGTCGCCGGCGGAGCGCGATCCCCCGTTCAGGTTCCCGGTGCGGGGCGGCGGCGGTACGCCGGCACCGGTGGGAACAGGATCCCCGCGCGCCGCGACCCGGGGAAGCGGTTTCCATCGGAACTTGCGCAAATCTTGAGCCACGGCAAGATATCGACTCAGCTCAGTCGGCGGTACATCACGAGCAGGTCCACGAATCCCTGGCGGGGGTGCCGGAAGCCCTCCGGCACCCGGCCGACGACCGCGAAGCCCAGCGAGCGCCACAGCTCCACGGCCCGCGTGTTGCTGGCCACCACGGCGTTGAACTGCATGGCCCGGTAGCCCTCGGCGCGGGCCAGCGCCAGCACGTGCCCGGCCAGCGCCCGGCCCACGCCGCGACCGGCGGCGGCCGGGGCGACCATGAAGCTCGCGTTCGCCACGTGGTCCCCGGGGCCGGCCTGGTTGGGCATCAGCTTGGCCGAGCCGAGCACCGTGCCGTCCCCGTCCACCGCGACCAGCGTCCGCCCCGGCGGGCCCACCAGCCACAGCTCGCGGGCCCGCGCCTCCGTGACGTCGCGCGGCCAGGTGTACGTCTCGCCGGCCGCCACGATCTCGCGCAGGAACGGCCAGATCTGGGGCCAGTCGGCGGCGGTCGCCTCGCGGATCTCCACCCGCCGAGCATGCCACGGCCGCCCGCGCCCGCCGTTTGACGTCGCAAGCAACGGGTAGTCGCCGGAGCTGACCCGACACCGAGGAGGAATCGTCTGATGGATGGCCAGGTCAAGGTCGCGGTGATCTACTACAGCGCGACCGGCATCACCTACCAGATGGCGCAGGCGGCGGTCGAGGCCGCCGGGGAGGCCGGAGCCGAGGTACGCCTGCGCAAGGTACGTGAGCTGGCGCCGGACGAGGCGATCCGCTCCAACTCGGGCTGGCAGGCGCACCGCCTGGAGACCCAAAACGTGATGGAGGCGCAGCCGGACGACCTCGCCTGGGCCGACGTCGTGATCATGGGTGCGCCCACCCGCTACGGCATGATCGCCGCCCAGCTCAAGCAGTTCATCGACACCACCGGCCCGCTCTGGGCGCAGGGCGCACTGGCCAACAAGGTCTACAGCGGCTTCACCTCGACCGCCACCTCACACGGCGGCCAGGAGTCCACCCTGCTCTCGCTGTTCACGGTCTTCTACCACTGGGGCGGCATCGTGGTCACCCCCGGCTACACCGATCCGAGCCAGTTCGTCGCCGGCAACCCGTACGGCGCCTCGCACACCAGCAACAACGGCGAGATCCCGCCGGATCACGTGGCCCTCGCCGCCACCGCGCTGACCGCCAGGCGGGCCGTGCAGATGGGTGCCGCCGTCAAGAAGGGCATGGCCGGCTGACCCCTCGGCCCGACGTGACGCGACCGGTGGTGGGACGAGGGCTCTCGACTCCTCCCACCACCGGTCACCTACCGCCCTACCCGCGATCGGCCGGTCCATGCCCGGTCAGCGCCGGATGCGCCAGCAGGTGCCCGAGCAGGTCCGCCAGGACCGCCATGCCGTCCCGGCTGAGCACCGACTCCGGGTGGAACTGCACCCCGGCGAAGCCCGGCCCGCGCAGCGCGTGCACCGCCCCGTCCGCCCGGTCCCGGGACAGCTCCACCGGCCCGTACGCGGTGGCGACCCGGTCGGCGCCGGCCCGGGCCGTGAAGCTGGAATAGAAGCCGACGCGGCGGGTCGCCCCGAACACCGGCACGTCCCGCGGCAGCCCCTGGTAGGGGGCGTCCCGGCGGTGCAGCGGCAGCCCCAGCAGCCCGGCGAGCAACTGGTGACCGAGGCAGACCGCCAGGGTCGGCCGGCCCGCCGCCAGCAGCTCGGCCAGCAGCGCCCGCATGCTCGCCATCTTCGGCGCGGCGAGGTCGTTCGGGTCGCCCGGGCCGGGACCCACCACCACGAGGTCGTACCCGTCGACCGGGCCGGCGTCGTGCCAGTCCCGCCGGGTCACCGCCAGGCCGAGCGCGCCGAGCTGGTGGGCGAGCATCCCGGTGAAGGTGTCCTCACCGTCCACGATCAACGCGCGGCGGCCGGCCAGGCCCGGCAACGCGGTCGCCCCCGGGACGCGCTGGTCGAGCCAGAACCGGGCCAGCGGGGTGTTCCGGGCGGCCAGCGCGGCGCGCACCTCCGGGTCGCCGGCGTACCGCAGCGCGGGCTCGGCGCCGCGGGCCGGGGCGTCCGGGCCGAGGCCGAGCGCGGCCAGCACCCCGGCTGCCTTGGCGTGGGTCTCGGCCACCTCGCCCTCAGCCGTGGAGTGCCGGACCAGGGTCGCCCCGACCGGCACCCGCAGCTCGCCGTCGGGGGAGAGCTCGGCGGTGCGGATCAGGATCGGCGCGTCGAGGGTCTGCCGGCCCTGCTCGTCCCGGCCGAGCAGGGCGAGCACCCCGGCGTAGTAACGCCGGCCGGTCCGCTCGTGCCGGGCGATCACCCGGCAGGCGTTCTCCATCGGGCTGCCGGTGACCGTGGGCGCGAACATGGTCTCCCGCAGCACCTCCCGGACGTCCAGTGAACCCCGCCCGGCCAGCAGGTACTCGGTGTGCGCGAGGTGCGCCATCTCCTTCAGGTACGGCCCGACGACCTGGCCGCCGTGCTCGGCGACGGTGGCCATCATCTTCAGCTCCTCGTCGAGCACCATGTACAGCTCCTCGACCTCCTTGGGGTCGTCGAGGAAGCGCAGCAGCGCCGCCCGGTCCGCCGCCGCGCCGGTGTGCCGGAAGGTGCCGCTGATCGGGTTCATCATGACCAGGCCGTCGTCCACGCTGACGTGCCGTTCCGGGCTCGCCCCGACCAGGGTCCGGGTGCCGGTGTGCACCACGAACGTCCAGTACGCGCCCCGCTCGCGCAGCAGCAGCCGGCGCAGCGCCGCCAGGGCGGCCACCAGCGGCGCGCCCTCGACGGTGGCCCGCAGGGTGCGGTGGATGACGAAGTTGGCGCCCTCGCCCCGGCCGATCTCGTCGCTCAGCACCCGGCCCACCGTGTCCGCGTACTCGGCGTCGGAGATGTCGAAGGCGGCGTCCCGGGTCACCACCGGCGCGTCGGGCAGGGCCGCCAGCACCTCGTCGAGCGGGAGCCGCCGGTGCTCGGAGACCAGCAGGCACTCCAGCGGCAGGCCGTCGTCCACGCAGGCGAAGCCGCGCTCGGCGATCTGCCGGTAGGGGACCAGGGCCAGCGTGCGCGGCCCGGCCGCGCCCTCGGGCAGCGGAAGGTCGGCGAGCCGGTCGGCCGTGCGTACCGGACCGGCGAACAGGTCGACGTGGTCGGCGCCCTCGCGGCGGACGAGCGCGAACGGGCCGGGGTCACGGCCGGCCGCGACGGCGGCGAGCGGGTCGTGCGGGCGGGTCATCGGGTCTCCTCGGTGGCCGGAGGCCGCCGGCGGGGCGACCCGGGGTGCCGGGGAGAAACCGGCGGCCGCCTCGTCGGGCGGCCGCGTGGGAAAGCTACGCGCGGGGGTGGGCCGCCGGGTCGGCGGGCCACCAGCAGGTCAGGTGCGCGGGCATGGCGATCACTGTACGCGACCGGGGACTGCCCGGGAACCCGATCGTCGCGCCGGCCCGGCCGATCTTGGCTTCGCCGCCGCTCCCGGCGGGTAGGTTGACCCGCGATGGACATTCTCGCTCTGGACCTGGGCACCTCCTCGGTGCGCGGCCTCGTGCTGGACGCGGACGCCGTGCCGCGCCCCGGCGCGCTGGCCCGCCGGAAGGTGCGCTTGGCGACCGGGGACGACGGCAGCGGCACCCTGGACGGCCCCCGCTATCTGGCCTGCCTCGCGGAGTGCCTGGACGAGTTGGCCGCCGGCGGGCACCTGCGCGACGTGGAGCTGGTCGCCACCTCGGCGCAGTGGCACTCGGTGCTGCCGCTGGGCGCCGACGGCGCGCCGCTCGGCCCGGTGCTCACCTGGATGGACACCCGGCCGGAGCCCCTCGCCGGCGCCACCGGCCCGGCCGATCCGGACGCCTTCCACCAGCGCACCGGCGCCTGGTGGCACCGCTGCTACTGGACCGTGCGGCTGCCCTGGGTGCGGGAGCACTGCGGCTCCCCGGTCGCCCGCTTCGGCGGGCTGGTCGAGTACGTCCTCGGCGTGCTGCTCGACGAGGCCCCGATGTCCGTGTCGATGGCCTCCGGCACCGGGTTGCTCGACCTGCACCGGCTGGAGTGGGACGCCGAGGCCTGCGAGCTGGCCGGCGTACGCCCCGAGGAGCTTCCCGCGCTGGCCCCGCAGCGGTGGCGCGGCCGGCTCCGCGTCGAGCACGCCCAGCGCTGGCCGCAGCTCGCCGACGCCCGCTGGGCCGCCCCGGTCGGCGACGGCGCGGCGTCCAACGTGGGCTCCGGCTGCGTCGACTCGTCGCGGGCCGCGGTCACCGTCGGCACCTCCGCCGCCGTACGCCTCGTCCAGGCCGTGCCGGCCGGGGCGCAGCTGCCGCCCCTGCCGGAGCAGCTCTGGCGCTACCGGGTCGACCACGAGCACGTGGTGACCGGGGCGGCGTACTCCAGCGGGGGGAACCTGTTCGCCTGGGCGGCCCGCGAGCTGCGGCTGCCGTCCGGCGCCGAGCTGGAGGCCGCACTGGCCCGGACCGGCGGGAACCTGAGCCTGCGGGCCAACCCGCGGTTGGGCGGGGACCGGCCGCCCGGCGTCGCCCCGGCTGGCTCCGGGGAGCTGCTTGGCCTGAGCTTCGGCACCACCGCGGTCGACATCCTCGCCGTCCTGATGACCGAGCTGTGCCGGCTGATCGCCGACGACCTGGCCCTCGTGGAGGCCGGGGTGGGCGAACCGGCCGAGGTGGTGCTCGGCGGCGGCGCGATGGCCGCCTCGGCCTGGTGGCGGGCGGCGTTCGTCGCCGCGCTGGCCCCGCGTACGGTGCGCCACCAGCACAACCCGGAGATCGGGGCGACCGGGGCCGCGCTGGTGGCGCTCGGCCGGATCGCGGAGGCGGCGCACGTGGGCGGCATCGGCCGGACGGACGACCGGGACGCGCCGAACACCGTAGCCGCCGGCCCACCGCGCTGACCTTCCTGCTCGTGCGGCCGGCGCAGCGTTTGACACCGCCCGCCGGCCTGGTTGGATGGACTTCCGCTCCCCGTCCCGGTGGAGCCGAGTGGGACCGAGGAGGAGAGTGTGGGCGCAGGTCCCGACCCGGCTCGCGGCGCGGCGTCGCAGCCGCGCCGGAGCCCGTCCGACGACCGGGTGGCGCCGCACCGGCGGCGGCGCTCGCGCTTCCGGTTGCGGGACTGGCGGATGGGCACGAAGCTCGCCACCGTGCTGGTGCTGCCCTCGGTGGCGTTCCTGGTGCTCGCCGGGGTGCAGACCCGGGGGCTGGTCGGGCAGACCACCGCGCTGAGCGACTTCGCCCAGCAGGTCGGCATCGGCCGGCAGATCAGCACCGCGGTGGACCGGCTCCAGCAGGAGCGGGACCGCTCCGCCGGGGAGCTGGCCGCGCTGCGCAAGGCCGGCGGCGGCGCCGACCGGGACGCCGCGGTCGCCGCGCTCAAGCCGCTCCAGGACGCCTCCGACCGGGCGATGACCGACCTGCGCGCCGCGGCCGAGCCCCTCGCCGACGCCGACGCCGCCTGGCGGGTGGCCTACTCCGAGGTGCTGGAGGCGTACGACCAGGTCGTCTACATCCGCGCCGCCGTGCCGCCGGCGGTGCTGTCCAGTGACACGGTGCTGAGCAACTACCACCGGGCCATCGCCGCCCTGCTCAACCTGCTGGCCGAGCCGTCGCCCGGCGACGACCAGCGGGCGCTGACCAACGCCGTGCTGCGGTACGTGCAGCTTTCCCGGGTGAAGGAGCTGTCCTCGCGGATCCGGGCCGAGCTCTACGCCGCCGCCCGGGCCGGCCGCTACGAGGTGGACGACCAGGTTTCCCTGACCGACCTGCGCGCCCAGCAGCTCACCGCGCTGGGGGCGTTCCGGGTCGCCGCGACCGCCGACCAGATCCGCCGCTACGACGAGACCTCGGTGGACCCGGCGTTCGTCTCGGCCGCCCGGCTGGAGGAGCAGACCCTGCCCAGCGGGGCCGCCGAGCCGGCGGTGCTGCCGGCGACGCAGTGGTGGGCGGCCAGCGAGCAGCGGCAGGAGCTGCTCCGCCAGCTGGAGGCCGGCGTCCTCGACGACGCCGTGCGCCAGGCCGACGACGCCAGCGCCCGGCAGCTGCGGGACACCCTGCTGGTGGTCGGCGGCATCGTCGGCGTGCTCCTCGTGGCCGTGCTGATCTCGCTGCTGGTCGGCCGGTCGGTGGCCCGCTCCATGCGGCAGCTGCGCGGTCAGGCGCTGCGGATCGCGCAGGTGGACCTGCCGCACACCCTGGACCGGCTGCGGGCGGTGGACCGGCCGGTGGCCGCGATCGACGTGCCGCCGGCCGTGGTCGACTCGCAGGACGAGATCGGCGAGCTGGCCGAGGCGTTCGTGGCGGTGCACCGCAGCGCCGTCGACGTCGCGGTCGAGCAGGCGATGATGCGGCGCAACGTCAACGCCATGTTCGTGAACCTGGCCCGGCGCAGCCAGGTGCTGGTCGAGCGGCAGCTCGAACTCCTCGACGAGCTGGAACGCGAGGAGAGCGACCCGGACCAGCTGGAGAACCTGTTCAAGCTCGACCACCTAGCCGCCCGGATGCGGCGTAACGACGAGAGCCTGCTGGTGCTCGCCGGCACCGAGTCCAGCCGGCGGTGGAACCGGCCGGTCGGCCTCGGCGCGGTGCTGCTCGCGGCCAGCGCCGAGATCGAGCAGTACCAGCGGGTGCGTCACGACTCCCGGTCCGACCTGCACGTCGTCGGGCACGCGGTGGGCGACCTGGTGCACCTCTTCGCCGAGCTGCTGGAGAACGCCACCGCATTCTCCCGGCCGGACACCGTGGTGCGGGTCGTCGCCGGGGCGGACGGCAGGGGTGCGTTCGTGGAGATCGTCGACCAGGGGCTCGGGATGAGCCCCGCCGCGCTGGCCGAGGCGAACGCGGTGCTGGCCGAGCCGCCGGCGGCCGACGTGGCCGCCTCCGAGCGGATGGGCCTGTTCGTGGTGAGCCACCTGGGCGCCCGGCACGGCGTGCAGGTGCGGCTGCGGGGCGGCCAGGACGGCCTGGTCGCCCGGGTCCGGATCCCGGCCGAGCTGCTGGCCGCGGCGCCCGCGCCCGGGTTGGACCAGCCGGCCGCGCCACGGATGCTGACCAGCCAGGTGGCCGCCGCGTCCCGCCTGGCACCCGGCCCCGCCGGGCTCGGCACGGCGACCGCCGAGCTGCCGGTGGCCGGTCGCCGCCCGCCGGCGCCACCGGCGGAGCTTCCGGTGTCGCCGTTGACGGGGCTTCCGCTCGGCGCGGCGTCGCCCGGCACGGAGGCGGCGCTGCCGCGCCGTCCGGCCGCGGCGCCCGGCGCGCCCGGGTCGGCCGTGCCGAGACCGCGCCCGGTGCCGGGACGTGCCGAGGACGTGCTCGCCCCGGCGGCCGGTTCGGCGGGCGGTGGCTGGTTCAGCCGCCAGGGCCCGACGGCCGCCGTGCTCGGTGTGACACCACCGCCCGCCGCGACGCCGGTCACCGGAGGCACCAACGAGCGAGGCCTGCCGGTACGCGTACCGATGGCCCAGCTCACCGCGGTCACCCAGCCCACGGCCCCGAACCGGTCCGCGCGTGACGAGCCGGACCCGGAGGCGGTCGGCGGCATGCTCTCGCGCTACTACAGCGGGGTGCGGCGGGCGGAGGCCGAGGAGACCACCGAGATGTACCTGCCGCGCGATGAAGGGGGAGTACGACAGTGACGACGTTGAGCCAGGAGGCACGGGACCTGAGCTGGCTGGTGAACGCGTTCGCGGAGCGGGTGCCGGGGGTGGCGCACGCGGTGGTGGTCTCCACCGACGGGCTGCTCGTGGCGATCTCCGCGCACCTGCCCCGCGACCACGCGGACAAGCTCGCGGCGGTGACCTCGGGCCTGATGAGCATCACCGCCGGCGCGGCCCAGATGTTCGACGGCGACGTCGTGAAGCAGACCGTGGTCGAGATGGGCCGGGGCTACTTCCTGGTCATGCAGATCCGGGACGGCTCGATCCTGGCCACGCTGGCCGGGGCCGACGCCGACATCGGCGTGGTCGGCTACGAGATGGCGCGGCTGGCCAAGCAGGCCGGCGAGATGCTCACCCCCGCGCTGCGGGCGGAACTCCAGCAGGCCCTGCCCCGCTGAGGGCGGGCAAGCCAGGCCCGGCCGGCGTCGCGCCGGCCGGGCCAGCCCGCCGGAGAGTCGAGTCGCAACTGGTCGACGCGGTGGTTGTAGATCGCCACGGCGCTGATCACATGGTCGATCTGGTCGGTGCGGCGATTGATGCACATGTGAATCATGGTCGTATGCTGCCGTCTACCGGCACGGTGCTGCGTACGCGGGTGGAGGTGACGGGAACGTTGACGGCAGAGACGCCCGGCGCCCGGCGCACGCGCGGCAAGTCGAAAGCGACGAACTGGCGCCGGGACAAGGACGCCCCGACCGCGGTGATCCGGCTCGAGGTGGACCTGACCGAGACCGGCCGCCCCGGCGCCGGGTGTTCGGCATTTTCGCCGCTGAGTTCCAATTGCGGCGGGCGTTGCAGCGGCAGGCCCGGGCACGGGTGGACGCGTACTGGGCCGCGCACCGGGTGCGCGCCGAGTGCGGCCCGGCCGAAGCGCGCCGCCGGTTCCGGCTGTCCCGGACCGCGTTCGAGCAGGCCGCGTACCAGCACCTCGAAGAGTCGGTGTGGCTGCGCCACCATTTGACCAAAGCCCTGGCGATGCACCTGGCCGACGAGGTCTGGGAGACGGTCGACCGGCACCTGTTCGCCGACACCACCGGCCACCGGCACGGCCGGCCGAGGGCCGGCACCTGGTGGGATTCGACCCGGATCCCCGGCCGGGCGCGTTCGCACACGAAGCCGCGCACGTGGGAGACGTTCCGGCTGGTCGGCTCCCTCGATGGGCACCGTACGGCGTTCCCGCCCCATGACCCGGAATCTGCGCTGTCGCAGCCGACCGTCCTGCCAGCACCGGAACGACCCGCCGGCTCCGCCGGCTGGTGGGCGTACGACGGGCCACTGGCGGTGATACTCACCGGGTGCGGTCAAAACCTGGTACTGCCGGTCCGGCTGCCGCAGGGTGCCGGACAGCAGAGCCGTCTGGACCACTTTCTCGGCCGACGCGACCAGTGGCACAAGATCGATCTGGTGCGAATCGAGGACCCGAAAGCGCCCGGCGGGTGGCGCGTCTACGCCCACTTGATGATCCTCGACCAGGGCTGGATCAGTCCGGCGGTCGCCACCCGGCGGGCGGCCGCACCGCGGGACCGGGTCGGTGGGGTGGACGGTAACGTGTCCAACCTGTCGGTCGTCTCCATGCCTGCCGACCCCGGAGTCCCTGGCGGCCTCGCCGCTGGCCACGTGACCGTCACCCCGAACCAGCGCGCCGCGGCGGAAAAGGCTACAGTCACCGCCCGCCGTCGACAGCGGGCCTTGGACCGGTCCCGCCGCAACAGCAACCCCCATCAGTACCTGCCGTCCGTACGGCAGCAGAGGCGCGCCGCCCGGCGCGCAGGCGCCGGCCTGCCGGCGAGGAGCGTCGACCTTCCCGGCGGCGCGCGTATAGCGGACGCGGCCGGTAGGCCGAAGCAGGCGTACCGCCGCGACACCCTTTCCACCACCTACCGGCGCACTCGCGGCCAGCACGCCGCCGACAGCCGCTCCGCGTCGCAGGCGAAACACGCCCGGGCCCGCGACACCGCTCGCAGCATCGTCGCCGTGCACGGCCCGCACCTAGTCGTCGAGCACACTGACATTCGCGCCTGGGCGCGGCTGTGGGGCCGCGGCATCGCCCTGTTCTCCCCGGGCATGCTTACCACCGCGCTTAAAGCCGAGTGCGCGGTGGCCGGTGGCCGGCTGCTACGGGCCGGAACCCGGCAGACGGCGCTGTCGCAGCAGTGCCCGTGTGGCCGCCGGGAGAAGAAGTCCCTCGGCCAGCGCACCCATACCTGCCCGGCCTGCCGGCTGGCCGGGGACAGGGACTTGGTCGCCGCGGCGATGGCCGCCTGCGTCCGCCTGACCCACCCCGACCAGCCGGCAACCGCCTACATCGATGAAGACTTCCGGGCCGCGCTGGCGGCACGGGTACAAGGGCAGCAAGAGGCCCTGGCCCGGTCAACCGTGACCACCCTGCCCCGACCCCACGGCCGTGGCACGGCAGGTGCGGCAGCCACCACCCTGGTGGCCTCTGCCGGACGAAAGACCCGACCACGGGACACCCCTGATGAGAACGAGCGTCTGGTACGCCGGGTGCCACGGCCACGCAGGACCACCCAACCCAAGCAGCCGCACCTGCCCTCGGGTGCAGCTGGGCCGGGCCGTGAGCCGCAACAGCCGTTGCGGCTCAACTCTTAGACCCCGTTGCGGCGGATCACATCGCGGTACCAGTGGGCGCTGCGCTTGAGCACCCGGCGCTGGGTCGGGTAGTCGACGTAGACCAGGCCCCAGCGCTGCTCGTACCCCTCGGCCCACTCGAAGTTGTCCAGCAGCGACCAGACGTGGTAGCTCTCCAGCGGCACCCCGTCCCGGATCGCCCGGTGGGCGGCCGCGAAGTGGTCGCGGAGGAAGTCGATCCGGGCGCTGTCGTCGACGGTGCCGTCCGCGGCGAGGGTGTCCGGGCAGGGCAGGCCGTTCTCGGTGATGGTGAGCGGCACCCGGCCGTAGTCGCGGGTGACCCGGGTCAGGATGTCGTACATCCCCTCGGGGTAGATCTGCTGCCACTCCGCCTCCGACGTCGGCCACCGGCGGACGGTGTCGCCCTGCCCGGTGACGTAGATCGGCGTGTAGTACTGGACCGCCAGCAGGTCGACCGGGCTGGAAATGATCGTCAGGTCGCCGTCGCGCACGCCGCGGACCATCCGGCTCTCCGCGCCGAGGTCGGCCAGCACGTCCTCCGGGTACGCGCCCTTGAATATCGAGTCCAGGTAGAGCCGGTTCTCGTAGCCGTCGTACAGCCGGGTCGCGGCGGCCGCCTCGGCGGTCTCGTCGGCGGGGTAGCAGGGGTGCAGGTTGAGCGCCGGGCCGATGCGCCCTCCGACGCCGGCGGCGCGCAGCGCGCGGACGGCGAGGCCGTGGGCGAGCTGGAGGTGGTGGGCGACCAGGTACGCCGCTGCAGGGTCCTGCCGGCCGGGCGCGTGGTGCCCCCAGAGGTAACCGTTCTGCACCACGGTCTTCGGCTCGTTGACGGTCAGCCAGGCCGGCACCCGGTCGCCGAGGGCGCGGAACACCGCGTCGGCGTAGTCGGCGAAGCGCTCGGCGGTGTCCCGGTTCTCCCAGCCGCCGCGGTCCTGGAGGGCCTGGGGGAGGTCCCAGTGGAACAGGGTGGCCATCGGGGCGATGCCCCGCTCGTGCAGCCCGTCCACCAGCCGCCGGTAGAAGTCGAGGCCGCGCTGGTTGGGCCGCCCGGACCCGTCGGCCTGGATCCGGGGCCAGGAGATGGAGAACCGGTAGCTGCGCAGCCCGAGGTCGCGCATCAGGTCGAGGTCCTGGGCGTAGCGGTGGTAGTGGTCGGCCGCGACGTCGCCGGTGTCGCCGTTGCGGGTGCGGCCCGGGGTGTGGCTGAAGGTGTCCCAGACGGACTCGCCCCGCCCGTCCTCCTTGGCCGCCCCCTCGATCTGGTACGCCGAGGTGGCCGCGCCCCAGCCGAAGCCGGGCGGGAAGCGCAGCGCCCCGTCGGGGTCCGCGTCGCCGTCGGGATCGGGCGTGCCGTCGCAGCCGGCGACGGCGGTCGCGGAGGCGACGGTGCCCGCGGCCGCGGCGCCGGCCAGCCCGGTCCGGGCCGCGCCGACGGCGGTCGCGGAGAGGGCGGCACGGCGGAGCAGGCGCCGTCTGGTGAGTAGCGACATGGGCGTTCTCCTCGGAGTGACTGGCCGCCCTCGGGGGCCGGGAGCGCTCCCAGCATAGGCCAGGCGCGGCCGGCCGCGTCCCGAGGGCGGACCGCGGCAGGGGCGCGGCCCGGCCGCCGGGCGGCCGGAGGCATGGGTGGGCGGGGTGTCGCTCGGGCGGCGCCGGCGAGCGGCGAACGGCGAACGGCGGGGCGGATCGCGAAGAAGGCCGTCCGGGCGGCGCGTCGCGCCTGTCCCGTCGGCCTCTTTTCCCGTCGACAACGGGGGTTTAGTGTGGGGACGGGGGAGGGCAACCCCCGTCCCCACCTGTGATGCACACACGCACGAGTGGAATTGGCGTCCGGTCGTGCGTGTCGCGCGGGAGCCGGGCCACGCGAGTGGCTCTGGTTCCACCTCCCTCCATGTCGGTGGGTGATGGCTGACGGCGGCGTCCGGGCTGGCCCGCCGTCAGCCGCTGGGGCTGGCGCGCCGGGCACTCAGAGTCCCCGGCAATCTTTTACTTGCATCTCCGTCGATGGAAGCGCTCCCATCGACGATGCTTGCGACTGTAACGCCCGTCACGGCTTTGTGAAAGCCCCAAAACGAGATCGAAACATCGATGCGGGTGTCTGCCCTGGCCGTTGTGGTGGGAGCGCTTCCATGGCACACTCTCCACCACCACGCGGAGCCAGCTCGCGCGAGTGCGGGCCGCCGAGGGCACCCGGTAACACCGGTGCGGCGCCCCGAAATCCCCCGGCACGGCCGGGTCGACCACCTTTCCGGCGCCTCCGTCCCCCCGCGTACGCCACGTCGACGCGTGGAGGCGCCCCGCCGGGGCCCCGCGTCCCGGCCCGGTCCGAGGAGACACCGCGCACATGAGACTCATGGCCAGACGTCGCCGGACGGCGATGGTCGCCGCCACCGCCCTCGCCATCGGCGGGGTGGCCCTGCCGGCGGGCGCCGCGCAGGCCGCCCCGGCCTGCGACGTGACCTATGTGACCAGTGACTGGAACAACGGCTTCACCGCCAACGTCACCATCAAGAACCTGGGCGACGCCCTCAACGGCTGGTCCCTGAAGTTCGCCTTCCCCACCAGCGGCCAGAAGCTCACGCAGGGCTGGTCGGCCAGATGGAGCCAGTCCGGCAGCGAGGTGACCGCGACCAACGAGTCGTGGAACGGCAGCCTGCCCACCGGCGCCTCCACCACCATCGGCTTCAACGGCGCGCACACCGGCAGCAACCCGAAGCCCAGCGCCTTCACCCTCAACGGGGTCGCCTGCAACGGCGCGCCCACCAACCAGTCGCCGACGGTCTCGCTCGGCCTGCCGACCGGCCCGTTCGAGGCGCCAGCCGACGTGCCGCTCACCGCCACCGCCGCCGACCCGGACGGCACGATCGCCAAGGTCGAGTTCTACCGCAACGGCCTGCTCGTCAACACCGACACCACCGGGCCGTACGGGTACACGCTGGAGGACCTGCCCGCCGGCAGCTACACCGTGCAGGCCAAGGCGTACGACAACGCGAACGCGACCGCCGTCGCCGAGAAGTCCTTCACGGTCAACCCCGCCACCGGCCCGGTGCTGGTGGCCACCCCGTCGGCCGTGAGCGTCACCGAGGGCGGCACCTCCCCGGTGAAGTTCACCCTCAGCGCCGCACCGACCGCCAACGTCCCGGTGACCCTCGCCGTCACCGGTGACAGCGAGGTGACCGTGTCCCCCTCGACGCTGACCCTGACCCCGAGCAACTGGAACACCGGGGTCACCGCCACGGTCGCGGCCGCGGAGGACACCGACACCGCCGGCGGCACCGCCACGATCACCGCCTCGGCCATCGGCTTCGCGCCCGTCGCGGTGACCGCCACCGAGGTCGACAACGACACCCCCGGCGGGGACAACGCGTACCTCAAGAAGTTCCTCGACCAGTACGGCAAGATCAAGAACTCGGGCTACTTCAGCCCCGAGGGTGTGCCGTACCACTCCGTCGAGACGCTCATCGTCGAGGCGCCCGACCACGGCCACGAAACCACCTCGGAGGCGTTCAGCTTCTGGCTCTGGCTGGAGGCCCAGTACGGCCGGGTCACCCAGAACTGGGCCCCGTTCAACAACGCCTGGACGGTGATGGAGAAGTACATCATCCCGGCACACGCCGACCAGCCCACCGCCGGCGCCCCGGGCACCCCCCAGTACGCCGCCGAGCACAACCTGCCCAGCCAGTACCCGTCGGCGCTCGAGCCGAACGTCCCGGTCGGCCAGGACCCGCTCCGCTCCGAACTCCAGTCCACCTACGGCACCGGCGACATCTACGGCATGCACTGGCTGCTGGACGTCGACAACACCTACGGCTACGGCCACTGCGGCGACGGCACCAGCCGCCCGGCCTACATCAACACCTTCCAGCGCGGCACGCAGGAGTCGGTCTGGGAGACCGTGCCGCAGCCGTCCTGCGACACCTTCAAGCACGGCGGCCAGTACGGCTACCTCGACTTGTTCGTCAAGGAGTCGGCCGCCCCGGCCAAACAGTGGAAGTACACCAACGCCCCGGACGCCGACGCCCGCGCCGTGCAGGCCGCGTACTGGGCGCTGACCTGGGCCAAGGCGCAGGGTCGGGAAGCCGACGTCGCGGCCACCGTGGCGAAGGCCGCCAAGATGGGTGACTACCTGCGCTACGCGCTGTTCGACAAGTACTTCAAGAAGATCGGCAACTGCGTCGGCGCGTCCACCTGCCCAGCCGGCAGCGGCCGCGACTCGGCGCACTACCTGCTCTCCTGGTACTACGCCTGGGGCGGCGCGTACGACACGTCGCAGAACTGGTCGTGGCGGATCGGCTCCAGCCACAACCACTTCGGCTACCAGAACCCGCTCGCGGCCTGGGCGCTGACCAACGTGCCGGAGCTCAAGCCCAAGTCGTCGACCGCGACCGCGGACTGGCAGAAGAGCTTCGACCGGCAGCTGGAGTTCTACACCTGGCTGCAGTCCGCCGAGGGCGGTATCGCCGGCGGCGCCACCAACTGCTGGGACGGCAGCTACGCCCAGCCGCCGGCCGGCACCGCCACCTTCTACGGCATGTACTACGACGTCGACCCGGTCTACAACGACCCGCCGTCCAACCAGTGGTTCGGCATGCAGGCCTGGTCGATGCAGCGGATCGCCGAGCTGTACCTGCAGACCGGCAACGCCAAGGCCAAGGCGCTGCTCGACAAGTGGGTGCCGTGGGCCATCGCCAACACCACGCTGGGCACCAACTGGTCGATCCCGTCGGACATGAAGTGGACCGGCCAGCCCGCCAACTGGAACCCGGCGAGCCCACAGCCGAACACCAACCTGCACGTCGAGGTCACGGTGAAGGGCCAGGACGTCGGCGTCGCCGCCGCCTACGCCCGGACCCTCATCGCGTACGCCGCCAAGTCCGGCAACGCCGCGGCCAAGACCACCGCCAAGGGGCTGCTGGACGCGCTGTCGGCCGCCGCCGACAGCAAGGGCGTCTCGATGCCGGAGAAGCGCGGCGACTACAAGCGTTTCGACGACGTCTACAACGCGGCCGACGGCCAGGGCCTCTACGTGCCGGCCGGCTGGACCGGGAAGATGCCCAACGGCGACGCCATCGCCGCCGGCAAGAGCTTCCTGGACATCCGCTCGTTCTACAAGAACGACCCGGACTGGCCGAAGGTGCAGGCGTACCTCAACGGTGGCGCCGAGCCGGTCTTCAACTACCACCGGTTCTGGGCCCAGGCCGACGTCGCCATGGCGTACGCCGACTACGGCACCTACTTCCCGGCGGGGTGAGGTGACCACTCCGTCGCGGGGGGGGCCCGCCCCCCCCCCCCCGGGGCCCCCCCCCCCCCCCGGGGCGGACCACCGTTGGCCAGTATATGGGGCGGTGTGGGGCAGGATAGTGGCGGATTGTGGGTTTGTGGAGCTTTA